>NZ_JBHSOJ010000015.1:204357-262100 GCF_042656225.1 Streptococcus caledonicus | reverse complement strand
AATGTTTTTTCAACAGTTCAATCTTTTTCCCAATATATCCGTTTTGGGTGACATTACGCTTTCCCCTATTAAAACCAAAGGGATGCCCAAGGAGGAGGCAGAAACAAAAGCTATGATGTTGTTGGACAAGGTAGGATTACCTGAAAAAGTGTCTGCTTTTCCACAAAATTTATCAGGCGGTCAGCAACAACGGATTGCGATTGCAAGAGGGTTAGCTATGGATCCAGATGTAATGCTATTTGACGAGCCGATATCAGCGCTTGATCCTGAAATGGTTGGTGAAGTATTGACCGTGATGCAGGACTTGGCTAGCTCAGGCATGACCATGGTCATTGTGACTCATGAAATGGGATTTGCTCGTGAAGTAGCAGATCGTATCATTTTTATGGATGGTGGTGTGATTGTAGAAGAAGGAAAACCAGAAGAAGTCTTTGAGCATACTAAAGAAGAGCGAACCAAGGATTTTCTCGGTAAGGTGTTGTAATACTAGTACTCACAGTGATTCCTTTGCTTCATCTCAATGTTCGATTTTTTCTGTATACTAATATTATTTCAAACCTATTTAAGCTAAAAGTGAGAGTTAAGACAAAACGCGCTTCAATTGAGGCGCGTTTTTGACGTGAGATTTTATCGAAAAAGGTAATGTCTTAAAGTTGTAAGTGACTACTGGTATAAAGCCTTTGAAGAATGCCAATCAAGTCCTCAAGGTAGGGAGGGGTATTATCTCGGTGATGACAGAGGACAAAATTGAAGTGTTCGGGGCACTCAAAGGGTTTCCAAGCAAAGACATCAGAATGATCATTGAGGTAACCAGGAGACAGACAGATGGCCTTATCGCTAGCGACCTGAATTAAGGTAAAGTCGTGGGTAGGACTATTGTAATACTGAATGGGCACCTGAGAGATAACATGCTGTTGGACCTGACGAAGTGTGTTGCTGGAGCCCCCGTTGACTAGGAGGGTGCGGTGTGCCAAATCTTTTATCGTTACGATTTCCAACTGAGCTAGCGGGTCACTGTGCTGGCAAAGAAGATAGATGTGACTCGTGTAGAGGGGATGAGCTGTTATGCCGCTGAGTTTGTCTGCTTCCTCTGTTGGAAGGAGCAACAGATCTAATTCCTTGTGTAAAAAACTGGTTATTAACTCATTTTGCGGATGAATCTCAGGGACAATCTGGACAGTAGGGTACTTTTCTTCAAATGTTTTTATCGCTTGAGGGAGATAGTAGAGGGATGTGCGAGTTGGAAAACCAATTTTCAAAGCATTTTGGTAGCGTCCACCCAGATTTTGAGCTTGCTCAATGGCAAATTGTAAGTCAACTGAAATCCTCTGAAGTGAGGTGATAAGTTGTTGGCCTGCAGGTGTGAGACGAATACTTTTACCGATCCGATCAAAAATAGCAAATCCGACTTCTTCTTCAATAACTTTGATTTGATAGGAAAGGGAAGGTTGGGAAATAAATAGATTTTCAGCGGCACGACTGAGGTTGAGAGTCTTTGCCGTTTCGATCAGATAGGCCATTTGCTTACTATTCATAGCGACTCCTTATAAAATTTTTTGATAATTTATCTAAAATAAGTATTGGATAATTTTATTATAGCCAACTATAATAAAATTATCAAGCAAAAGGAGGTTGTGATGAAGCAGGTACTTTTACTTGTAGGGATAGCTCTCTTATTGATGGGGTGCCAAGAAACAAGACTAACAGATACGGCAGAACAATCCAGTTCAGAAAGGACAAGGACAATGATACGTCACGCAGAAGAAGAAATTTTAAAAAACCTCTATCGCCAAGTGAATCAAGCCATGGTGGATGGAGATATACAGGCATTAGAGAAACTCTTAAAGCCTGAAACGGAATTGATTCATATGACAGGTTATCGCCAACCTGTTGCGGAATGGCTAGATGCTATTGCTTCTGGGGAAATGGCGTACTACAGCTGGCAGGAAGAAGCCATCACCAATATTCAGATGAACGGTGATACCGCTAGCCTCATTGGACAAAGCCGGGTCAAGGCTCGTATCTGGGGCTCAGGTCCAAGCACTTGGCCTTTGCAGATTGAAATGCACTTTGAAAAGCAACATGGGCAGTGGATTATTACCAAGCAGATTGCATCAACCTATTGATAAGAATGAAAGGAGAACATCAGTATGACAAAAGTAACGATTATTGGGGCAACAGGATCCCTAGGACGTGTGCTGACTAAGGTGTTGCTAAAAGAGACAGAGGTGGAGTTAACCCTTTTTTCACGCTCTGCTGACCGATTGCCAGACCAAGAGCGCATTCAAAAAATAGCAGGCAGTGTCTATGATCAAGCTGCTTTAACAGCGGCTGTAAAGGGCTCAGATGTGGTTTTTGTCGCCCTTTCAGGTGATTTGCCTAAAATGGCAGAAGCGATCTGCTTAGCGATGTCAACTACCGGAGTAAAACGATTGATTTTTACCTCCTCCTATGGCATCTATGGCGAATTACCAGGACTAAATGGGAAGGTTCAACCTGTTTTAGAACCATATCGTGAAGCTACTGATGTTATTGAAGCATCCAACCTCGACTATACTATTCTGAGACCAGGTTGGTTCGATAATAGCCCAGACATCAGTTATTACCTCTTTGATAAAGGAGAGGTGATCAGAGGGAACCAAATTTCTCGCCTAGCCATTGCCCAGTTGGTGAAGCAAATCGTGTTAACCCCAAGTCAATATCGTCAAGCTAACTTGGGTATTGTGAGGGATTAGAACAGCGAAAATAAGAAAGTAGGGTAAACAATGGATTATATTCGGTTAGGAAATAGCGGACTGTTGGTATCCCGCATTTGTCTGGGAACAATGGGTTTTGGAACTCCAGGAAAATTATTTTCATGGACTGTTGGAGAAGATATTGCAGAAAAGATTATCAAAGAGTGTCTGGATTTAGGGATTAACTTTTTTGATACTGCCAACATTTATAGTGATGGCGAATCGGAAATCATTCTCGGTCATGCCCTAAAAAAATACACTAACCGTGAGGATGTCGTTATTGCTACAAAAAGTGGTCTTCCTTATGGCAATAGGCCTACAACAGGTAATTTGTCACGTAAGTCTTTATTTGATGAGGTGGAAAAGTCCCTCAAGCGGTTAAAAACGGATTATATTGACTTATACATTATTCATCGACCTGATCCAGAAACTCCAGTCGAGGAGACGATGAAGGCACTCCATGATTTGATTCAACTAGGAAAAATCCGCTATATTGGTGCTTCTAATATGTCTGCTTGGCAATTCGCTAAATATCAGTATACAGCGAAATCTTATGGCTGGACGCCTTTTATTTCTTTGCAAAACAGCCATAACATCATGGAAAGAAGGGATGAGAGAGAACTCTTTCCAATGCTAAAGGATTTGAAGGTTTCTCTTACGGCTTATAAAGTGTTAGCTGGTGGACGATTAACGCGTCAGGCAGGAGATGAAACAGAGCGTTCTAAGACGCAGCAGTTAACAGAATATGAGAAGTCTCTAAGCGATCATATTCAAATCATCGCTGATCGTCATCGCTGTACTAAGGCAGATATTTTAGTGGCGTGGGAGCTGGCACAAGAACCTATTGATGTGGTTCTAGTAGGAACAACTAAAGTCGGTCGCATGAGTGAGACGGTTAAGGCCTTAGAAGTTCAGTTAACACCAGAAGATAGGGAAGAGCTAGATGCGACGCTGGCAAGATAAGAACAGTCTCAACGATTAAGAGTAAGGAAACCATATCAAAACCTCCACCAACAGTCAATTTGGTGGAGGTTTGACATTTTTTAGTTTTATGACTTAGAGTTTAGGAGATGAAGTTTGGTCTCTCCTTGTTTTTTATAAAATAGATCAAAGACTAACCAACTAATAAAGATAAGTTGGACTAGGACACTAATCAGACTCCCTTCAACCCCAAAAGGTCCACCAGATAACCAATTTTTTCCATGGAGGCTGACATTCACAAAGGCAGCACCAGTAGAGTTTCCACTCACAGGAAAGGCAAAAACACTTCCTTGGAAACAATTCCACGCAGCATGAATGCCACTAATCACCCAGAGGTTATTAAATTTTAAGAAGCAAAGAGCTGCTAGAACTCCAAAAGAAAATAAGTCCAAGAGGGGAATCAGACTCAAACCGTCATTGCCAATGTGAATAATGGTGAAAAAGAAAGCAGAGACAAAAATAGACCAATAAATAGGATACCTGGTAGAAAGGGAAGTAAAAAGCCAACCACGACAGAGAAGTTCTTCAGTTGTAGACTGGACGGACCAAGCGAGAATAAGAACAAGGAATCGTCCGACTAAACTAGGTGAGAAGTTAACAGAAGTAATTTTGACAGCTCCCAAAACCATCATCAGTAAAACACAAGATAGCAGTAACCCTGCACCTAAGAACCAGCCAAGAGAAAACTGTTTCCAAAAATTTTTGCGGAATATCCCCAGTCCCGCCCAGGGAGATTTTTCGACCAGTCTTGTCCATAACAGAATAGCACTTGCGATAAAGGCAAAACTGAACAATTCTAAAATCTGGCTCTCTATCCCTGTCAGAAGTCTTGTTATTTCTGCCCATAAAAGACCAATTGTTTGACTGATGAGTAAAAGGGCAAAACCGATGATAGGGGCGAGCCACCAACTGAAATTGTAGCGAGACTCTTTTTTAGCCTCTATAATGTTTTCATAGGTCATATAGTTTATGGTCTCCTTATCTAGCACGTGGTTTTACGAATGAGCTTGCTGACACGGTAGGCCATAAAAAGGGCCAGAACAAACCGTAAACTTTGTTGCAGTAGGATAGCGGTAACAAATAAGGAATGCTGTTGAACAGGTCCGCTAAAAACAAGGTAGTCCCATATCCCATGATCGACAGCGCTCCAAGCAATCTGTTGTGCAAAAAGATAGAGATAAGCATAGTAAAAGCCAGAAAGGGTGGTAACCATGACCTGTAGTAGGACAGTTTTTACATCACTACCTGCAAAGACATTGATGGCGTGAAACAACCCAAAGCAAATCGATGATAGAGCAACAGCTTTATGGATAGAGAAATACTTCAAGAAGTAGGTTAAAATCACGCGCCTAAATAGAAATTCTTCCCCAATACCGACACACAAGGTCGCTAAAAATGGGAGCAGAAAAGACCAACTAGCTTGAAAGCCTACTAGCCAAAAAGCTATTAAGGTTAAGATAAGTGGCACAAATCCCCAGAAAAAATAAGAGTTTTTTGCTGGAAAAGGGGGGACGAGAGGAAGGTCTTTTCCTTTTTTTACAACATACATCACCATCATACTAGCTAAGAGGATCAAGAAGGGCAATTCATACCTAAAGAAATCTGGAGCCCCGTAGGCAACACCTTTCAGGTGAAATGTGTACAAGTAGCTGAGCAGCATGATGCTAACATAGGCTATCGAAATAGCAGCAACAGATTTTTTATGCGTCATGTTGTTTTTCCTTTCGTATGATTAAATAGATGGTATATCTTTTGGCTATAATAAAATAAAGTAACTGAGAATCCCAACTCCCATCACATCGCTAATAGCATGAGCAAGGAAAAATGGGAACATATTTTTTTCTTTCATCCGTGTGTAAAGCACATAGTAAATGGTTCCTAAAAGAAAACCGATGGCTAGAGCAGAGACATTTCCTTGGTAAGTATGGAAAGAATAGCGTACTAACAGTGAATAGAGAAAAGCCCACCGTCTGTGTTCTGTCTTGACAGTTAAACAAATTCCCAAGAAGAAAATCTCTTCATAAAAACCGTTCAAAGCAGAGTAAACCAAAAGGGAAAGATCAATCTCAGATAGTTTCTGCAGTAAGGGGTGCATCATTTGTTCCGCCTCATAGTAGACAGAATCTACAGGTGTCGGCGGCAAGAGATAAGATGCAGCGATAAAGTAGAGGTCAAATAAAATTGCTATACCAAAAAATAAACCAATCCCCATCAAGATGGCTTTAGGTGTTACACGAATCTTGGAAGTCCAAACTGAAAAATCAAAACGCCGTAACCATAAATATAAAAATGCTAAGGCTAGTAAGAAAGATTGTTGAGAAAAAGCCTGCCAATTGATATCACTGGTAAACGCTGGTAATTCCGCAACCGCACTATCTTCCAACGTAGAAAAGGCAGCAAATGAACTTTGGATAGCCTGAAGGAACAAAATAAGGGTCAAAATAAGAATATCCCACCATTTGAGGTACTGTAATTTTTCCGAACCTCTGATTTTTTCTAAAATTGTCATATATATTCTCTCCCAATGTGTTTTATTTTTTATTCTATCATCATATCACAATTGTCTCAACAGCCCCTATCAGGCATCTGTTTTTTATCTAAAGGCAGAGAAAGTATAATTCTGATTTATCCCGAATCCCCCCGTTATGCTAGTTAATTCTAGCCAAACTAAAAACTTTGCGTACCATAAACTCAAAACAACCACGAAATGAGAAAATGATAGGCAAAGCCAAGTTTATTATAATAGACATGTTCGGATACCATAACATTTGTAACAATAGCATTCCACAGATCTACTGATATCCATTATTTTAAATCAAGTTATCAAGTTTCCCAACAAGTCTAATGGTCTAGTTTAAAATAGTATTCCTCTTTAATATAAATTATTTCAGTGTTATAATTCATTTACCTTCACTATATGATTATTTCACAATGGACCCCTCACTGGTATTTTCTGTAAGCATTACAAACGACGAATTCCTACCACTAGCACTTTTCGCAAGGTGAAAAGAGTCTGAGGAGAGAGACTATCAAAACCTGCTACTAAGAAACAGATATGAAATTATAATTTCTCGAAATTGGAGGCCCTAAACCCTTGTTACGCAATTGTGAACAGCCATCCTAATAAACTGCGCGGAGAGGGCCCACTCTCACTTGTCGTACAAAAATCTCAGCTTTTCTTTTGACATATCATTGAGACTACTCCTTCAGTACTCCCATCTTGGATGAATCTATTCCTCCGGCAAAATAGCATGGTCAATCCGGTCTGCTAGAATCCGCATAGTCTGGGCTAACTCACGATAATCTAGAATGGCATTATAAATCCCATCTTCTGATAAGACTCCTCGTGGAATATTATATGGAATTTTCCCTTTCTCATCTAGCTCAATATGCTTACGCCACCCTGAACTTCCATAGTAAGCAAAAAGAGTCTCAAGCTGAGAAATATGATTTTGAGTAGTTTCTAAGGCCTGCCCCAACCGATTTGCTTGTTCTAAACTCTGATTGAGTATTTGCTCCATCATTTCAATTTTTTTAATTTCTTTCATTCCTTTATTATACCACAGTACCATTAAAAAATAGAAAGACATAATTTTTCTGCCATTATGCTATTGAATCAGGCATAGACCTAAGAGCATTAAGCTTATCAAAAATTCCTTTTACTTGAAAGTCAACATGAAAAATAAATAAGTCGTATGGCTTCTACTCTTAATGAGAGAGGTTGAGGCTTATAACCTCGTATCTCTTCTAGATTATTCATAACTAAAAAATACTTTCAAGTGATTTTCTCAATTGGCTGATTCTAAGATTTTCAAGGCATGAATAACCGTCATGTTTTTGCCTAGTTGAAAAATAAATTTAATCCTATAATAGTCTAGCCCTACTTTGATCTACCTATGCTACTATAACCTACAAGGTAGAAGATAGAACGATTAATAATCCGTGACTTAAACCAAGACTTAAAAAAATTTGTGCTTGGCTAAAAGCGGCAAAATAATAGACTTGTCCAGATACCATAACATTTAGAACAATAGCATTTTATAGTTCTACTTATATCTAACCATTATTTTAAAATTAAGTTATTGAGTTTCCGAATAAGTCTAATAATTTTATTATGTTATACTGCTGTGCTTTTTGAATTTATGATACGCAAAGTGTTGTTTTAATTGGGTCTATTAGCAAGTTGGAAGTTCTTTCCTTTTAGTAATACTTGTCTAATTGACACAAACATAAAGGAGGATTCCAGCAAAACCAAATCTACAAAAATTTACGCAGCACTCTTACTCTTATTTCAACCCTTTAAGCCCAGCTTCTAAAGTATCCTTGTTCAATTCTCCTGAGAAAACCTTATTAACTGTGCCATCACTATTGATAAAGATATGGCTTGGAAACGCTCGAAGCCCATAAGATAACATCGCATTATCTTTCTGATCAAAGAGAACCGGATAAGTTATGCCTACTTTTTTAGCAGCAGCCATGATGATTTCTTGACTTTCATCTAAAGCATAGTTGTTATTAAACTTAGCGTCTTTTGGTGACGTAACACTCAAGAAAACATAGTCCTTGTTGTCCTTATATTTTTGATAGACTTTTTCAATATGAGGCATTTCTGCCAAGCAAGGTTTGCACCAGCTCGCCCAAAAATTAATATAAACTTTTTTACCAGCATAATCTTTTAGGGATACTTCTTTCCCATCTTTGTCCATCAATGTTAAGTCAGGAGCTCTTTCTCCCTCAACCACTGATTGCGGGGTGCTCTCTCCTTGTTTTCCTTCTGTTCCTTGCTCTGGCGCCTGCGTTTGTGTAACTGTTGATGACATGGATTTAGTCTCCGTTGACTTCCCCGTGCCACAGGCTGTCAAGAAAAGGCCACAGAGGCAAGCCGTCAATACTAAAGATTTTCTAAACATTATTTTCCTCCTTTTATTTAAATAAATGTGTTAAATTAGCAAATAATCCAGTTAAGATAGATAAACCAATCAAGATAAGCAATATCCCCGAAATCATTTTGGTATAATGCAGCAAACGAGCTTGCTTTTTGAAATAATCCAACACCCTCTGAGAAAAAATAGCTACCAGAATAAAAGGTAAAATGAAACCAATACAGTAAACCGATATTAAGAGAATACTCCAAATACCTGAATGGCTACTCGCATAGAAAAAAACACTAGCTAGAATTGGACCGATGCAAGGCGTCCATGAAAAACTAAAGGTAAACCCCATTAAGTAAGCTATAACAGGGGTGACCGTCTGTCCAGCTTGATATACTTTAGCCTTAGCAGAAACCTCCTTAGTCAATACAACTGACTTAATGACTCCTAATTGAAATAGACCCATAAGAATAATTAAGATACTGCTAACGATTTGTAGCACTCGAATATGTTGAGTCAAGAAACGACTCAAAAAACTACTAGCAAAAGCAAGTAGGAAGAAGGTCGTAGCTATTCCTAATACAAAAATTAAAGTATTATAGAAAACCCTCTTACGGTGCTTAGAGTCATAAACACCTTCACTTTGCCCTCCCAAAATACCAATATAGATTGGTAGAATTGGCAGAACACAGGGCGAGAAAAAAGACAGTAGGCCTTCCAAAAACAAGGCAAGTACTTTAACATGTTGAATCTCCATAATAGCTCCTTTCTGTTATCACTCAATGAGTATTGTTATTGATACGCTCATTCTAGCACTTGGATATCTTGTCCATCTATCATCCATCTATTTTTCACCTAATTTTAACCCTTTTGGTTAAATCCCTATAGCAGTTGTAGTATAATTAAAGTAATACATTATTAAACCAAACATAAAGGAGCTATCGCATGGCACATATTTTATTAGTTGAAGATGATACGGCCATCAATCAAATTGTAACGGAATTTCTAAAAGAATATAATCATAGCGTTGTTTCAATCTTTGATGGTCAAAAAGCCTTAGAGGCCTTTGAAGAGGATAAATTTGACCTCGTTCTTCTGGATATTATGATTCCTAGCATCAGTGGCTTAGAAGTTTTAAAAAAGATTCGCCAGACTTCTGATGTGCCTATTATTATGCTGACAGCTATGGATGATGAATATACCCAGCTAATCAGTTTCAACCATACCATCAGCGATTATGTAGTCAAGCCTTTTTCACCCTTAATTCTCATGAAACGCATCGAAAATGTTTTGCACCAAACTCAGCCACCAAAGGAAATTCAGTTCGGTCAGTTGAAAATAGATATAGACAATTCAACCGCCTACTTCAATCAAGAAGCTATTTCTCTAACTAAGACAGAGTACGATATTTTGGAGCTTTTAGCTAAGCGCCAGGGAAAACTCGTTACCCGAGACAACCTCATGATGAGTATCTGGGGATATAGTGAACTGGACAGTCGCGTACTTGATAACCATATTAAAAATATTCGTAAGAAGATACCCGAGCTTACTTTAAGCACTGTTGTTGGAAGAGGATACAAGTTAGAGGACTCTGCACATGGGAATTACTAGAAAAAGTTTCATCACCCTAAGTGCCACCATTTCCTTAATCACCCTCTTCTTTCTGGGAATTCTTTACTTCACTCTACCGATCTATTACAATCAATCTAAAAAGGAAGAGCTGCGTCAAGATTTTAATCAAGTTGTTAACCAAATAAATCACAAAAGTAAAACTGATATCATTAAGCAATTGGAAATACTTGATGAAAAGCACTTCCGTATCTTCTTTTCTCTGTCTGACACCGAAGGAAATCTGATTTATCCTATACTAGAATATCCAGATAGCTTTGACAGCATTGACTCACAAACCTTATCGGATGTTGAAAGCGACGAAGTTGGTCTTTGGACAGCAAATCTAGTGACTGACGAAGGAAAGCTTTTATTCTTATCTGGCGAATATAGTTTTCCATCTTTAACGACTATCAGCCAAACTTTGCTGACCATGTACCCTTTCGTTATTCTCCTCTTTATCATGATTGTTGGTATTGCCGTCTTAATTTATAGCCGCCTATCTACCAAACGAATCAAGGAGATTTCTCTACAAACTCGTCAAATGCAACGTCTCGAAAAAGGGCTGACTTGTCAAGTATCTGGCCAAGATGAAATTGCACATCTCGCCCAAGATATCAATAGCCTCTATAATCATCTGCTCACCAGCATTGAACATTTAGAACTTGAAAACCAAAAAACTCTCCTCAGAGAAAAACAAAAAATGGATTTCCTACGCATGACTTCTCACGAACTCAAAACACCTATTACCAGTATGACGGGAATGATTGAAGGCATGCTTTACAATGTTGGTGATTTTAAAAATCGTGATAAATACCTTAAACTTTGCCACCAAATTTTAAAGGAGCAGGGACAGATTGTCCAGTCCATCCTAGAGGCATCTAAGCTAGATTTAATTCTCAAACCCTATCAGGATACATTCTCACTGGAAAAACTCTTGATGGAGACCTTACCAATCTACGAAGGAATAGCTGCGGTAAAACACTTGCAATTCGATGTTCATTTAGAACCTTGCACCATCTCAGCTCATCAACTCTACCTAGACAAAGCGATTAAAAACATTCTAGATAATGCTTTTCGCTACACTCGTTCTGGAGGTAAGGTGACACTAACTCTCACCCATGGGAAACTCAGCATCGCTAACCAAGCCGAACACGTTTTAGAAGACGATCAGCTTGAGCAAGTTTTTCAACCTTTCTACCGTCCAGACTTTAGTCGCAACCGTCAAGATGGCGGAACAGGACTTGGCCTTTATATCGTCGAACAAATCCTCTCCAAACATCGATTATCCTACCATTTTGAACAACAAGACGACTATATGGTCTTTACTATTGATTTTAATAACTTGATCAATACTCAAAATACAACTGAGCCTAAATCACATCCTAATATGTAAAGTTTCTGATAGACAATCAAGAAAGGCTAATCTCTATCCCTTCTCACACCGTTTGCTTGCCGTCAAGCACACGGTGGTTCAACTAACTTGTAATGTCTGTCATCGAAGATAAGAATCTAATTTAGTGAACTGCTCGCTGCCAAATGGATTACCATTAGATACGGTGAGCTACAATAGAGCCGTCATTAAGGTATTCTAATAGCTTAATGACGGCTTTTTCAGGTGTCCTCTCTGTGAATCCATAGATCGTCTTAGAGAAATAAGGTCTACAGAGAGGACTGACAACTTGAACGATGTCCTGCTGAACCATTCTATCCATCACTGTAGAGATTCCTAGTTAATGGCTCCCTCCATTAGGGTTTAGGAATTTCAACTCGCAGGACTGACTGAGGTCATCTGTTTTATCAGTTCCTTGACGATTCGCCAGTGTTGGCGAAGATAGACATCTATATAATTGTGTTGCCATCAATTCCAGCTTAGCCTTTATTGGCTTTCACTTAATTATAAGTTTCCAACATATTGATACAAAATAGGATATTATCTAGAAATTCTGACATTTATATTCCTTTCACCAGATACTAAACCGTTGAGCGACACACATCGAATAATCAACAAGAGGCTGGGCTAAAAGTCTTCAAAATGGTAAATGGCTTAGAATAATGTCGTCAAAAAACGTTGATTATAAGCCAATTTATTTTGTTCAATTTTCAACAGCAAGGCTAAAATTTGAGTTTTTGCCCAGTCTTTTATTCGGCGACTATAAGTCGCTATTACTGACCCTCACCGAATTGGTCTCCCCGCGCACCACTTTTCCTGACAGGTACTAAAGTACTCTATTACTTTCTTTTATTTAGTCCAATTATTTGGAGAAAAAGACTAAGCAGATAATTGATTTAAAAAACTATCTTTTCAAAATTGATGTCAGGGCACAAATGGATGTAGAGAAAGTTTTCATGCGTATAGGCGTATGTCATATATTAAATTAACTCTAGCCTTTAAGTTATCTATCCAAAATGATATAATAGGAATTATACTGAGATATCACACACTTGATATTCTTTTTAAAGTAACTTCTGCCTTTGAAAATTTTTAACAATAAGGCAACGGAAATTTAACAAGAGGGTCTAAACCCTTGATACGAAAGGAATCTTAAAAATCTTATGATGAATATGCAAAACCTAATGAAACAGGCACAAAAAATGCAAAAGCAAATGGAGGCTAAACAAACTGAACTTGCTAATACAACCTTTACTGGAAAATCAGCTCAAGACTTAGTGGTTGCTGAATTGACTGGTGATAAAAAAGTAGTGTCGCTCAACTTTGCAGAAGCGATTGTTGACCCAGAAGATATCGAAACGTTGCAAGATATGACTATCCAAGCCGTCAACGATGCTTTAAACCAAATCGACGAAGCAACTAAAAAATCACTTGGTGCTTTCGCAGGTAAATTACCATTCTAATCAAAACAATCTCCGCTGGACATCCAACGGAGATTGTTTCATTTTTCTTTTGCCAATTCAAGGCAGTAAGATTTTTCATGACAATGTGGACAAGTTAGCTTACGCGTGCGTGGGGTATGACTAGCTACAGCTACTTGTTTAAAGGTTACATCAAATGTCTGATGGCAGCTGGGGCAGAGATATTCAATTTTACTGAGGTAATGTTGTATCCACAGATTCACCCCAATAAAGAATACTGGCATAGCTCCGAAAGCAACTAGTTTTGATTTAAAGACTGTTGTTGCTAATATAATAACACCAACATAAACTGCTGAAATTAGAATAATCCCTAAAATCATATTGAGCCATAAACGTCTCCAAGATTTTTGATTTTTCATAGTAATCGAAATGTCTTTTAATTTCTCAAGTGAATAGTCCTTGTCTTTTTTGACACTATCAAGTAGATTGACAGTCTTGTCAAGTTTTGTTTTTTGTTCTACGACCTGCTTTTTAAGTTCTTGAACATGATCTTCTAATAGAAGTTCTAGAACAGCATCAGCATTTTCCTCAGACAAAACTCTTTTGATTTGATCAATTGAAAAATCTAAGTCGCGCAAAAAGCAAATGACTTGGAGTTTCTGCAAGTCCTGATCGTTATAAATTCTACGACCACCATCTGAAATTTCTGATGGAATTAGAATACCACGTTGATCATAATATTGAACTGTTCTGACAGAAACACCAACGATTTTAGCCAATTCACCAGTGGAATATTGAGACATATCTTTCACCTCCTTTTATGAGATACAAGGTTTATCCCTTGTTCACCCATCATCTTACCCTATAACACAACGTTACAAGCAAGCCCTAACCCTAGGGGATTTTTTCTTTAAAATACAGTGGATTGAAGAAAGGTTAGGACATCATTAAGTAACTTTGATGAACTCTAGTTCTATCAGCAGCCCCTAGCCTTGTCCTATTATTTTATCAATCCACTATATTATTAAAATCAGGTTTACAAGTTTGTCAATCAAAAAAGCCGCCCAAAGCTGCAAAAGGATTATCACCGTGTGTTTCTTCCTGTTGAATCAAATAAGATTTATTCTCATCCAATTCTAGGAATTTTTCATAGATAAGAGCTGTCATTCTGGCATCTTCTAAACTATTATGCCCACGTCCCTTGATTCCTAGAAAGCCAGCGACACTAGTCAATTTGAGATTGAGAATACCGTTTAGGTCGCTACTGCGACGCTCAAAGGCTTCATCATAGAGATCAACTTGGTATTGTTCAGTCAAATCAAGCCCGTTTTCAGCTAAAATCGGTAAATCAGATTTTCCAGCGTTATAACCAACAAGTGGAAAATTTCCCACAAAAGCTGCAAAGTGGGCTATCACTTCTTCTACCTTTGGGGCATCAGCAATTTTTTCCGCCGTAATACCTGTCAACCCATTGATAAAAGATTGCAAGGGCACATCGGTATAAACGTAAGTATCAAATGTCTCCACTTCTTTGTGATTCGTAAATTTAACCGCCGATAATTGAATGATATGACTCACATCATTAACCGTATTAAATTCAAGGTCGAAAGCAATATAATCTTGTAAATTTTTCATCATGCTAAGTTGTGTAGGGGAGAATATGAAAACAACTGTATAAGTGTTTTCTCATCTTGTCTGGATACCTTCCCCTTCTCAGTTCAAACTGAGTATTCCTTTCCCAAAATTATCTGATAGCTAAAAAGCCCTTACGGGCTATTAGTTCTTATTTTTTACCAAATAGACGTCCGAAGAAGCCTTTTTTCACTTCTTCAGCTTCTGTTTTTGCTTCCAAGGCTTGATCTAACTCCAACTTCAGCTGTTCCTTATCTTGCATAGCTGTTAATGTTAACTGCTGTTGTTGATCTAATTGCTTATCTTTTTCTGCAATCTGAACATCCTTAACACGGAGTTGCTCATCCTTAGCTGCTAACTGTTCATCTTTTGCTTTTAATTGTTCAAAAAGACGCGTGATTTCAGAATTCTTTTCATCTACTAAAATCTCTAAAAGCTCACGATGTTTTGCTTCCTCACTCACTGGTTCATCTTCAAAAATCGTTTTTTTGTAAATTTTTTCAAGCTTGATTAAGCCGCTACGCTTTACAACCGTAACACCTTTATCATTTTTTTCAAGATCCTCCGCTGGCAACGTTTTAACACGGTTATTAACCGCCTGACGACTTACTCCTAAAATCTCAGCTAATTCACTGACTGTTTTCTCAATCTGCATCTTTACTTCCTTCAACACACATACTCCGTTTTCTTTAATGCGAAATTTATCATCCGATTCTCGACCATTCAATAAAAACTTCTTATCTTATAAATGTTATCACATCAAGCCTTTAATGTCAATTTATGGTAGAATAGAATTATGACACATTTTGATACTATCGTGATTGGAGGTGGCCCTGCTGGCATGATGGCAACCATCTCGTCCAGCTTTTACGGCAAAAATACTCTCCTCCTTGAAAAAAATCGTAAACTTGGTAAAAAATTAGCCGGAACTGGCGGTGGTCGTTGTAATGTCACCAACAATGGCACCTTGGATGAACTCCTCGAAGGTATCCCTGGCAATGGACGTTTTCTTTATAGCGTCTTTTCCCAGTTTGATAACCATGATATTATTCGTTTTTTTGAGGAAAATGGCTGCGCTCTAAAGGTTGAAGACCATGGACGCATGTTTCCTGTGACTGATAAATCTAAGACTATTATTGACACCCTTGAAAAGAAGATTCATGAGCTCGGTGGACAAATCAAAACACAATTTGAAGTGGTTTCTGTTAAAAAAATCGATAATCTTTTTCATGTAAAATCAGCTGATCAAAAATTAACCTGTGACCAACTCATTGTTACGACAGGTGGAAAATCTTATCCATCAACTGGATCAACTGGTTTTGGACATGATATTGCCAGACATTTTAAATTAGCAGTAACAGAACTTGAAGCTGCTGAAAGCCCTCTTCTCACTAATTTTCCTCACAAAGTACTGCAAGGCATTTCACTTGATGATGTGACGCTCAGCTACAACAAGCACATCATCACACACGATTTGCTCTTTACGCACTTTGGTCTATCTGGACCTGCTGCCTTACGGATGTCATCCTTTGTCAAAGGTGGAGAACTCCTTCATCTTGATTTTATCCCTCAAACTTCACTTGAAGAGTTGCACCGCTTTTTCCAAGAAAATCGTGAAAAATCCGTCAAAAACACTCTGAAAAAGTTAGTTCCTGAACGTGTGGCTGATTTTCTATCACATGGCTATGCTGACAAAATCAAACAGTTATCACACAATGACTTGGACGAACTGAATCAAAAGCTAAAAGCGTTCCATATTCCCGTTACAGGTAAAATGAGTTTAGCCAAATCCTTCGTGACCAAGGGCGGTGTGGACCTCAAGGAAATCAATCCCAAAACCCTCGAAAGTAAAAAAGTTTCTGGACTACACTTTGCCGGTGAAGTTCTTGACATCAATGCCCACACTGGTGGTTTTAACATTACGTCAGCCCTCTGCTCAGGCTGGGTAGCAGGGAGTTTACATTATTAACTCAAGACTTAAAAAGTCTAGAATATGGTACTAACACCGTTGATTCTAGACTTTTTTTCGTTCTATCGCTACTTTAGCATGTCGTCATTTAAGCTCTTGACAATACTAATATTGCGCTGACTCTTCTTGTAATAATTTCTTATCATAAGCACGAATAAATGGATAGTAAACCAAGAAGGCTACGATTGAGCTATCCCTTCCTCTGACAGTCATAATGTCTAATGTCAGACTTAAAACGGTCTATCTCAGACCGTTTTTATCCGCTCCCTCACGATAATCAGGCTTGGGAGTCGCTATTGGGGTCACCGGTAGCAGGTGCCCACGGAGGACTTTCACCTCATATGTACAACATGCCTGTCGTATGTGAAAATGCGATATCAGACGATACCGCATTTTTTCTAATGTTTATTTATCAACTATTCACGTTCTTCCTTACGTTTGAGATAACCTGCTAAGCTAAGTGCAGCTAGTCCGTTCATGCTAAAGAGAAGAGTATGAAGTGATTCATCACCAGTTTTAGGAAGCTCTTTAGCTTCTGATGATTTTCCTTGTTTTACTCCTGGTTTGCTATCCGAGTTAGTCCCCAATGCTTTATTTCCAGATTCTGATGTTACTTCTGGTTGTTGTTCTGAAATTTGACCATTGCTGTTTGGTTGTTGTTCAGTTTCTTTTTCTTCTACATAGTTTTCAACAAAAACTTTTGTGTCTTTAATACTAGCTTGAATTTTTTGCCCTGCTTTTTCCAAATCACTCAAATACTCAACGAACACTTCTGTATCTGGATCAATCGCACCGACCAATTTAGCTCCTTTGAACACAGAGAAACCGTCACCGCCTCCATAAAGGAAGTCATTGATAAGGACTTTATAAGTTGCTTTTGGATCAATTGCTGTGCCATCTGCTTTGAAAACTTTAGCAACTTTGTAAGTTTGGCCTGGTGTTGTGTCATCTGCTTTTGTATAGATATATTTCAAACCAGACATTTGAAGGAAGTATTTTTCTTCTTCATCATATTGTTGATTCAAAGCAGTGTAAATTTGTTCCCCTGTCAATTCAATCACTTGAAGAATGTTACCAAATGGTTGAACAGCTTGTGCTGCTCCCCAAGTTACGGTACCATCAGGTTGTACTTTCAAATCAGCACGAATACCGCCATTATTAGTCATTGCAAATTCAACATCAGGAATTGATTTTCTAGCAATCGTTAGTTGAGCTGTTGTCACAAGGTTCCCAACTGGACTTTCTTTAAAGTCATTAACTTCGCGAGAAATATCAGTTGCCTCTGCTGCCGTACCAATTTTCTGTTCAGTCACCTGCTTAACAATTTCATTTGCTTCATCAACAATAGCTGTAATGGTTGCACTTGGCTCTTTTTTATCTGGTGCCACAGCAATAATCTTAGCTGTTGGCGTTGCTTTAAAGTCTGAAATATCAGTATCATAGACAGCACGAACGTCAGAATAAGCTTTTCCTTGTGAGGTTGCTTGAACAATCAATGTTTTACCGAGAGTCCCATTTGTGTAGACATGGTTATGCCCAGCAAAGACAATATCAACTGAATTTTCAGGATAAAGTTCATTGACTTTCGCCATCATATCGGCAGAATCACCTTGGGCTACACCATCTTTACTTGTTGAAGGAACATGGGCTAAAACAACAATCGCATGCACACCTTTTTCATTCAACTCACGAGAGTATTTAGCAATAGCTTCTGCTTCATTAATAAATGTGTATTGTTCATAATTTTTCTTCAAGACAAGGTTTGGAATTTCAGTCGTCACAACACCGATAAAACCAATTTGAGCAACTTTGTCATTAACTGGAATTTCCTTAATCGCATATGGTTTCCAATTATACGGAATGTCTCCTGTTTCTTTGTCTATAACATTAGCAATAACAATTTCTTGCTTACTAGCTTCGCGTGCATAATTATCTACAATTTCATTAAACTGCCCTGGTTTTGGTGCCTCACCGGCCATAATACGATGGTATTCTGCTAACCCTTCATCAAACTCATGATTTCCGAGTGTTCCATATTCAAAATTCATTTCGTTAAAGACTTTAACGGTTGGCTCATCTTGAAGAAGCCCAGAGTTTGATGGACTTGCTCCCACCATATCTCCTGCTTGTACACGAATTGTTTCTTTAGCATCGACATCTGTTGCTTCAGCTTCAAATTCAGCTTGTGAGTCATCCATATAAGCAGCTAGCTGCGCAGCAGTACCTGCATTGCGAACAGTCTCACTTTCAAGACGAGCTGTTCCTGTGGCATCAAGGGCACCGTGGAAATCATTAACTCCCATGATTTGAACAGCAACATCTTCAGCTAAAGCAGTTTGTGACGCAGCAACACTAAGCCCTGCTACAACTGCTAAAATACTACTTTTTAAAGCGATTCTTCTTTTTTTTACCATGTAGATATAGTCTCCTTTAAAAATTCTGTTTGTTTCCGACACTCTTATCATAACGTTTTTAACAATGAATTTCAATATATTTTCTTTATTTTACTAAAAACTTTTCGTATAAATGTTCGATTTTAGATGTTCCAAAATCTTATTTTCTGAAAATTTTCATCTTCAAATTCGCTTTTATACATTTATAATAAATTTGTTCAAATTTGATAACTAGATTTGAAAATAGTGGATATAAGTAAATCTGTGGAATGCTATTGTTCCAAATGTTATGGTATCTGAACAAGTCTAATATTTCAATCGTTTTATATTTTAGTATATTGATCATTATTATTTTTATCAACTTTACCCTTATTATGTTAGAGTAAATGAGAAACAGACCTTGTTGATATTTTTTGTGGAATTCGTTGTTTTGGGAAATATTTAGCCGATTGTATCAAAAAAGTGGCTGGACAAAAACTGAAATTTTAACTTTCCTATTGAAAATTGGACAATATAAAACGGGTTAGAGCCAACATTCTTTTGACGACATTAATCTAATCCATTTACGATTTTGCCTAGCCTCAATCCAATAATTGTAAATAGTAAAAGCTCATTGCACGGGCTGTAATATCGGTCTTCTGCGTCAGCCACCAATTTAAGCAGGTCGTAAAGGTTCCTGCAATTTGCTGATGAATAAGACCTTCTGGTAAAATTGCTACACCATTTTCAAAATAAAGAGGTTGAACAATTGGTACTAGATATTTGTAAAGTTGAGTGGTGAGGCTCCGAGAAAAATAGGCATCTTCTAGCTTAAAAAGTGTTGTAATCTTAGCTTCGTTTTCTTTAAAATGCTGAAACAGATGTGTCAAAAGATCAAGAAGCGAATCATCCCTCCCATTTTGAATATTCCTCATGTGTTCACTATAAGAAGAGGACTCAAAAACATGCCGAAACAGCTGCTCTGTCACTGCTACTAGCAGGTCATCCTTACTTGTAAAATGACTGTAAAAGGTGCTGCGCCCAATTCGCGCTTTTTCAATAAGTTTAGCCACACTAATCTGGTGAAAATTGTACTCATTTAACAAGTCAAAAAATGCGTCAAAAATTGCTTCCTGTGTTTTCTGTGTGCGAAGATCCATTTTTCATACAATTTGCCTAAACTGTTCGGTTTCAGACAATTCCTTTCTTTTGTTTCTAGCCTTATACCCAGCCATATGTCATACTAATATTGTAAAAAAGATGATACATTTTGACAAAGGAGTACCTAGACTAATGACAAATTTACAGACCATAACTTTCAAACAGCCTTCAATCATTCTTCAAGACCATGCCAAGTCCATCATTTACGGCGGCTTAGACGGTATCATTACCACTTTTGCAGTTGTCGCTGGTGCTACAGGTGGACATTTAGGAACAACTACCATTGTTGTCCTTGGTTTTTCAAATCTTCTGGCCGATGGCTTTTCCATGGCAGCTGGCGACTACCTCAGTTCTACAACTGAAGATCATGATGAACCGAGCCATGCACTCAAAAATGCCCTAGCCACCTTTTTAGCATTTAACATTTTTGGACTGGTACCTCTCTTTGCCTACTTAATTCTTGAACGGCTTACCCGAATGCCAAGCCATTGGACCTTAATCTTAGCAGGTATCATTGTTTCACTAGCTTTAGCAGCTTTAGGCTGGGTCAAGGCACTCATTACTAGACAATCCCTAAAAGTCGAAATCATTCGAACGCTCATTGTGGGTTTGCTAGCTGCTGGTGTAGCTTACGGCATTGGACAGGTATTGGGAGATTTGATTTAATACCACCAACAAACCGCCACGATTCACCGCTACCTCAGAGGTATTCACAGGGTTTGTTTTTTCGTTATGATTTCATTAAAGTGCGCTAAATAGACTGGATATAAACTTTTTGGCGATAAAATCTGTAACACCGCTAAGGCTTCTGTCATACCTTGCTTATCTCCTTTTTTCAGTTGATACAACAAGTAACTTTCTTCATAACGATAAATTATTTTCTCATAAAACTCATCCTCATAGCATAGTAGCTGTGCTATTTTCCCCGACAAATACGTCGCTTCGTCAAATCGTCCCATGTCTGTTGACCGTCTCATGACGTTTAAGGATAGCTGAATAGCCAAACGGCGATTTCTATCTAAAGATTGGTAAGTCGCTTTTTTAGCCAGCAATTCCTTAGTCAAAAGAAAAACCGTATCATAACCAAGTTGATCAACACAGTTTCCCAGAAGCGTGATTTCGTATTGTCCCCAGTAATCCAAACCAAAAAGATAGTCTGACAAAGCTTCAATCGTATCCTTAGAGGGGCCAAGCGATGGCTCCAAAGATGCCAAGACACAACGATACATAGTTAAAAAATAAGCATCAACTTCCTTTGCTTCCTCAATCTCCTCTCGTAAAGCAATTAGCGCCTCTAACTTATGGTGATGATAGAGCTGGTCCATTTTTCGGAAAAATTGCTGACGCTTTGTCAGCGAGGTCTCCGATGAGAAAGCCATCAATTCGTCATAGTCTAATCCTAAGCGCTGCAAGAGCTGATGAAAGATACTAATCGTTACCTCAGATTCATCACGCTCAAATCGTGACAATTGTGAAGTCGACAATATGCCATCTGATAACGCTTCCAAGGTTACTCCTTTATCCCGTCTTAACTGACGGACGATTTTTCCAAACATTATTTTTCCCTCTTATACAAAAAATGTAACGCTTGCTTAAAAACATGATAGCATGAAACCAACTAGAAATCTATCAAAAGAGGAAATTCATGTCTAATCTTTCTATTTTTTACCTCTATACCATCTTTATGAATGGTCGATTCGGTCGAGGGGTTCTCATGCTTTATAGCCTCAGTTTAGGTGTAACTGCCCTTGAATTTGGCTTTCTGCAATCCCTATATAACCTCACGCGCATGCTAGCTGAGATACCTGCTGGACTGATTGCTGACCGTTTTGACAAGAAAATCATCCTTGCTTTAGGGGCATCTTTAAATGCCATCTCATCATTCGGACTCTGGCTGACTGCTTATAGTCCATCTAACAATAGGCTTATGGTATTGGCATTACTATTTATGCTAGATGCCCTTGCCAGTGTGCTTGCTAGCGGTGCTGACCAAGCGCTGCTCTTTGAAGACGTGACCTCTCGCCAACATGATAAGTCCTATCTTCGTCTCATGAGCAATCTCCAAACAATAGCATTGATTGTCCTTGCCTGTGCAACTGCTTTTGGCGGTAGCCTATTTCAGCAGATTTATGCTCATGTTTTTGCCTTGCAGGCGCTTTGTTACACCCTATCAGGGATAGCAATGTCGAAGTTTAAGTCTCCTATCTCGACAAAACCAAAATCGGCTAAACCTTCTATGACGGTCAGTTCTCAAATCCACCTAACCCTTCACACCCTTAAAAATCACCAGCTCATCTGCTTGCTCATTCTTGCAATGACAGTTATTGAAGTCTATGTCAATGCCCTTGTCACTTTTGGACAAGGTGCCTTGGCAAGCCAAGGACTCTCTGAACGTGTGATTGCCAGTATTATCGGTGGGGTAACTTTTTGTGGCATCTTAGGCGCCTACCTTGCTCGATATTTCGACCAACTATCACCTCGACTCTTTTTTGGCATTGTAACAGCCATTTTTACTACCGCTGTCCTTCTCTTTTCTGGGCACCAAGCCGTCCTAATGGTTTTGGGCTTCATCCTAGCGAATCTCTTGATAGACCTAGCTTTCCCATATATCAGCTCTGCCATTAACCATAACAGTGACAATACTGTCCGCTCAACCATTTTATCAGTTTATAGCAGCCTCGTTGGTGGGCTATCCCTACTGCTTTATCCAGCACTCGGTTTTCTCATGGACACTTTTTCCTACCAAACCGCCTTTCTGATTAGCGGAGGGATATTCAGCCTAGTACTGCTTTACTGTTGCTGCAAGACACCACGGCTCTCTGAACCTCATCGTTCTTAGCCACTTTCATATCGTAAAACAGTAGTGAGACAGCCATCCCACTACTGTTTTATCTATTTCATTACTCAATAATTTGCTCCGTCCGGTCATGCCCCAATACTTCCTTGAGCTTGTTTTCTTGCTCTTCGAAGGAAGCATAAGCGTTACCCTCACGGTCTTTCGTGACGAGTTGCCCATCGTCGGTCAAGTCACCTGACACATCAACACCTTGATACAGCAACTCTTGGTACCCTTTATCTGTCAATTCATAGACAATGGTTGCCACTTCACCCTCAGTTGCTTTATCCACAACCAATCGGTTATTATCATAGAACTGGAAAAAAAGATCGGCATCCGCAACCCTAACGTCTTTAAGCAAATCAACCAGTTTCCCATCTTGGTCTCTAAAGGCACCGAGATAGAGGGTTAAGGTCTCAGTACTAGCCTGAACCTTGGTACCAAGCAGGAGTTCATCTGTTCCATCCTTATCTAAATCAATTGTCTTATGGGAAACATCTGCCTCACCACCAGAGAAGCGGTTGATTAGGTCGACAATTTGTTTATCCACAAGTGGATAATCTTTCTCGTTAAAAGCATCAGCCTTAGCAGCCTTTTCATACTGACTCACTAGGTCATCATAAGATGCATGTTTCGGTTCTAGATTAGTTTTACTGCTACAAGCGGTTAACAGAAGCAACGCTCCTAAAAGATAGAGGGATTTTTTCATGACAACTCTCCTTGAAAGCCTTTTCTTCTATAGTAACAAAAAGAAAGGGAAGCTGCAAATGATATCCTGAAAAAGAAGGCACAGGTCTTCTTCCTGACAAAAAGGATTAGTATCGCTAGCTAATCCTTCAATCATTTTTTGAAATATTGACTGTTCTTACAACCCTTGTTCTCTCAATGCGTCTGCAAGTTTGGCAAAGTCTGCGATGGTCAAGGCTTCGCCTCGGACACTTGGTGTCAGCTCTGCCATTTCCAAAGCCTGCTCGAGTTTTAGTTTGACATCTTCAGACTTGCCAAAGCGGTTAGTCAAGTTGTTCCACAGGGTTTTCCGACGGTGCACAAAGCTGGCTTTGGACACATCAAAAAGGAAATCCTCGTCTTGAACCTCCACTAAAGGCTGGTCACGGCGCACCATTTTGAGGATGGCGCTATCCACATTAGGTGCTGGCACAAAGACCGTGCGAGGCACGATAAAGGCCACTTTCGCCGTCATGTAATACTGCACCGCAATGGACAAGCTGCCGTATGCCTTGGTGTTTGGCTCCGCTGAAATGCGGTCCGCCACCTCTTTTTGCATCATGACCACAAACTCTTGGAAAGGAATCTTGCTCTCAATCAAGTGCATCAAAATCGGCGTCGTGATATAGTAAGGAAGATTTGCGACCACCTTGATTGGCAGGTCAGGATTCTTGAAATTCTGAATCTGCGTCTGCAAATCTGCCTTCAAAATATCCTGATTAACCACTTGCACATTATCAAAATCACGCAAGGTATCTGCCAAAATCGGAATGAGACGGTCATCAATCTCAAAAGCCATGACCTCAGCAGCATTCTCTGCCAAAAACTCCGTCAAAGCTCCAATACCAGGCCCAATCTCAATAACATTGACGTTTTTGTCAATCTCAGCCGTATCAACAATCTTCTGTAAAATATTCGTGTCCGTCAAAAAGTTTTGACCAAACGACTTTTTAAATGTAAACCCGTGACGCTCAAGGACAGCCTTGGTCACGCTATAATCTGCAATTCTCATAACATCTCTTCTCTAAATTCTTTTTAATTTATCAAATCATCAGGATTAAGGGAAAAAGTAACTTTGCCTTCTTTATTCAAAAATTGAATAACTGTTTGGTCTTCCTTATCAACAACCATTTTAATACGAGTCTGACCTTTACTATCTCTAATATGCAAACCAACATTTCCATCAAAATCTCTACCCAAGAAGGCACGACTGACATTTTCATTTTACAGTTAACTAAAGTTAACATATTCCTTGTAGTTTCTTTCGCTTCTCTACCAAGATAATACCATTCTTACTTATTGTAGCACAAATACAGGTACCAATTTCACCCATTCCATTTAATTTTAGACATTTTCACGAATATTAAAGTGTAGGGAAGTTCTGCAAGCTCAAATAGTTAGGGGAGTGACTATTTGAGGTAGGAAATAGAGAAAGCACGGCTTTCCATCTTCTGAAATCTATTTTAGGAGGTGGTACCTATGACACTTGCTCCTTGGAAAGGTGACCATCATGTCAGTTTATGAGGCGTTATCGCTGATGATAAACTCTGGCATTCTTTTACTTGGTTTATTGACTTATATTAGTAAGAAAAAATAAAACAGTAAAACCGCTCTTCACAACTTTGACACCGAAGTAGCGGTTTTTACTGTTCTTCATCCGTCCCGTCTTTAAAACGGTCCTACAGAGGGGAGTTGAGTTGGCGCTCAGCTCCTTTTCTATTTTCAGTATATGATAATTAACCGTCTTTGTCAAATCCTATCAGTTTCGCAGTAGCCTTACATCTCACTCAAATGAGTCACCACACTTAACTTTCTCATGGTCGCTACAATGCCCAGCTTCTTCTCTAAAAAGTTCGTATTTAGTTTTTTCTTCTCAATCTCTATCTTAATGCATTCCACTCTGCATTTACAGATACTCAACAATATCTGAATTCAAACATTCTGTACACTTAAAATTAGTATGTAATTGAAAAAAATCATGCCTACTATTTATTGGTAAATTTCTGTATATACCGCTCCTTGTGGAAGCAATAGTTATATCATTCTTTTTTAAAAGTGCAGACCAGTGTCCACTATTAAAATTCCCTGCACGACCAAGATGATGAGGTAAAACAAAGACCTTTTGTTTTTGGTACAAAGAAACAAGTTGTTCCAAAGTATGGTAACTATGATCTCCGGTTAAAAAACCAACCTTTACTGCTCCATTAATAACCAAAACTAGTCCACTGTTGTTTCTACTTTTAGCAAGACTGTCCGAACAATAGATATCTAAACATCCCAATATTCCTATTCTATGCAAAGATACATTTCTACTTTGTTTAGCCGGTCGAGCAATCTTTTTCAATGGAATACCGTTTTTCTGTAATTTTGAAAATAATTTTTTTAAAGTATTTGTTTGTGGAATATTATCTGGGAAATATAAAACCAGAATATTCGATAGTGGAAAATTTTTATTTAGCAGTCCTTTATAATGGTCCAAATCAAAATGACTTATAAAGCCAATAAATTTACTTGATGACTGAATAATATTTGAAGAATTGATTATTCTAGAAACTGAACTTTTTGAAGATAGCGGGCTACCTACACCAAAATCATATACTGCAATTACTCTATCTCCATAACGAATTTCATTCCAATTTCCAACTCCTACATTTTTAACTACAATATTTAGTTTACAAACTTCCAAAGAAAACAATGATTCTTCTTTTTGAATTAATTCTTCATTATCAAAACCAACACTATCTATAAGCATATCTGGAATCCGAATTAAAAAACTAGAGACATCAATCTCATCTTCTCCAAGATAGTTAAATTCTCCAAAGAAAGCATCATCGTCCTCAATCAAAATAAATTCGAAGTTAGTTGTAAAAAAATTAATTGGTAAACTGTACCAGCTTCCTGACTCAAATCCTTTTCTTTTTTTTAACATTATATTTTTTACAAAAATCATAGATGATTCCACTTTAGAATCAATACCTAAAATTCGTTTTAATTGATTGACACTTGAATCATCTTGAAAATCAAAAATGAATGAGTCTCTTTGCTCTCCATGAAGTCTAAAAACTTTTTCACAATAGACATTGACTTTTGAAAAACTAAATATTTCATCATTTTTTCTTTTTATATTGCCACATTCAGAATACCTTGATTCATCAACTTCTATTTTCATTTATACTCCCCCATCACTTCCTCAACTTCTGCCAAGGTGATGCCAAACAATTCCAACCGTTTGAGGAGTTGTTTGCCATTGCTATAGCCGATTCTTAGTTTTTCACCAAGGTACTCACGGCGTTTGCGGCTATCCCCTCCCATAAGGAGACCAAGGCGCATGAGGTCAGATTTGGTGATGTCGAATTGATTATCGTCATCAAAATGCTGGGTGACGGTTGCTAGGGCTTTTTGCAAATCGGCAAAGCTCGCATGCTCCACACCGAGTGAGCGTCCCTTAGTCTTGGACTTCGGAGCTGCCTCATCACGATTCAGAAAGGCATGGCGAACAGTTGGAATGGCATCCATGATGATACGGCGAATGCGCTCACCGTTATAGTCTGGGTCAGTAAAGACAATCACGCCACGGAGCTCATGGAGGCGTTCAATCCGCTCCAGATCCTCATCTGTAATAGCAGATCCTCGTGTTTCATAGGTATCCACCTCATAAAATCGGCGGAGATTGGCAGTGTCGTCCTTGCCTTCGACGACGATGACTTCTTGTATTTTTAGTTTTTCCATAATTTTTTATTTTTTTACAGTTTCCTTAAGTGATGGGGACGTCAGCGACCGCCATTGGCGTTCCATGACTTATTTTTGAGCCTATCGTCTCAAAAATCCCCTGTAACAGCATAATATGCTGTTACTTTCATCACAGCGGAAACTATCGGATTGAGCGACATACGTCGCTTTCATTAATCCTCTAATCTAAATAGCTTCTTAGCATTTGCTGTTGTTGCTGCTGCGACTTCTTCTACGGTCATATCACGTAATTCAGCGATTTTCTCGACAACGTAGCGGGTGTAGGCGGTTTTGTTTTCCTTGCCCCGTTTTGGGACTGGCGCTAGATATGGTGCATCCGTCTCTACGAGAATTTTGTCTAGGGGCAATTGCTGCGCTGCTTCCTGGATATCAGTAGCTTTTTTAAAGGTTACTACTCCTGAAAATGAAATCATCATGCCAAGCGCCATAAAACGCTCTGCCATTTCCAAAGAGCCAGAGAAAGAATGCATGATGCCACCACGCGGCCCTACACCAACCTCCGCTAAGACAGCATAGGTGTCTTCTAGAGCATCACGCGTGTGAATCACGATGGGCAAATCCAGCTGTTTAGCGAGCTCAATCTGGCGTTTGAAAACCGCAATCTGAACCTCTTTTGGATCCTCCATCCAGTAATAATCAAGCCCAATCTCACCAAGGGCAATCACTTTAGGGTGTTTGAGCTTTTCAAGGAGGTAGCCCTCCACTTCGTTATCGTAAGAACCTGCCTCTGTCGGGTGCCAACCAAGTGTCAGGTAAATCTCTTGATGGGCCTCTGCCAGTTCAATGGCACGGTCAATGGTCTTACGGTCAAAACCAACCACGTTGTGAACCGTCACGCCCATTTCTTTAGCTAGAGCCAATTCCTCTGCTACGGTCTCTGTAAAATTATCCACGTTCAAGTGGGTATGCGTATCGAAAATGTTCATATCCTTATTATAGCAAAATTAGGGGCAACAAACTAGTTATATCCCACACCAAATCCCAAGGCAACTCGCCCAAGTTATGCTATAATATTCCTATGGAAAACAAGAATCATTTATTACTTATTGACGGGTCTTCTGTAGCCTTCAGAGCCTTTTTTGCCCTCTATAATCAGATTGACCGTTTCAAAAATGCCAGCGGTCTTCACACCAACGCTATCTACGGCTTCCACCTCATGCTAGATCATCTGCTTGAGCGTGTGCAGCCAACCCACATCCTTGTGGCCTTCGATGCTGGTAAAACCACCTTCCGTACGGAAATGTTCGCCGACTACAAGTCTGGTCGTGCCAAAACGCCTGAGGAGTTCCGTGAGCAGTTCCCTTATATCCGTGAGATGTTGGCAGCACGTGGCATTTCATTTTATGACCTGGCGCAGTACGAAGCTGACGATATCATTGGTACTTTGGCAAAAATGGCAGAGCAGGACAGTCAGCCCTTTGACATTACTGTCGTTTCAGGAGACAAAGATTTAATCCAACTGGCTGATGAAAATACCGTCGTTGAAATTTCTAAAAAAGGGGTGACTGAATTTGAAGCCTTCACCCCAGCATACCTCATGGAAAAAATGGGAATCACTCCTGCCCAATTCATTGACCTCAAAGCTCTCATGGGAGATAATTCTGATAATATCCCTGGGGTCACTAAAATCGGTGAAAAAACAGGTCTTAAACTCCTTCATGAATACGGTAGCCTAGAAGGCATTTACGACAATATCAATGGTATGAAAGCTTCTAAGATGAAAGAAAATCTCATCAACGATAAAGAGCAGGCCTTCCTGTCTAAAACCCTCGCTACCATCAATACCCAATCTCCGATTACTGTCAGCTTAGAAGACACGCGCTTCCAAGGCCCAAACATTGAAACCTTGGCTAATTTCTACGACGAGATGGGCTTTATTCAGTTCAAAAATAGTCTCTCTGGCCAAGAGGTACCAACCTTCGAGGTTTCCTACACCGAACCGACAGCAATCACTGAAGACCTATTTACCGACGAAGACTTCTTCTACTTTGAAATCTTAAATGACAATTACCATATTGAAAACATCATCGGTTTTGCTTGGGGAAATAGCAGAGTAGTCTATGCGTCAACAAATCTAGATTTATTAACCACACCAGTTTTCAAAGATGCCCTTTCTCAATCAATCAATACCTATGATTTCAAACGCAGTAAAGTTCTGCTTAGCCATCTAGGTATCGAGTTACCAACGGCACAATATGACGCTCGCCTAGCAAAGTATCTACTCTCAACTGTTGAAGATAATGAACTCTCAACCATTGCTCGTCTTTACACAGCTCTACCCCTAGAAACAGATGAAGCGGTCTATGGCAAGGGAGCCAAGCGTGCCGTCCCTGAAAAAGGTGCCCTGCTCAGCCATTTAGCCAAAAAAATAAAAGTCTTAGTAGACTCTAAACCAATCATACTGGAAAAATTAGCCGAGCACGATCAATCACAACTCCTCTTTGACATGGAATTGCCACTAGCTAATGTCCTTGCTAAAATGGAAATCACAGGTATCACCGTGCAAAGTGGAACCCTTGCCGAAATGGCAATCGAAAATCAGCTGGTCATCGACCGACTCACCAAAGATATCTACGAGATGGCTGGTGAGGCATTCAATATCAATTCACCAAAGCAGCTAGGTGAAATTCTCTTTGAGAAAATGGGACTGCCTGTAGAAATGACCAAGAAGACAAAAACTGGGTACTCAACAGCTGTGGATGTGCTTGAACGACTCGCACCTATTGCACCGATTGTAGCAAAAATTCTCGATTACCGCCAAATTACCAAACTCCAGTCTACCTACCTCTTGGGATTGCCCAATTACATCTTAGCAGACGGCAAAATTCACACCCGCTACGTTCAGGATTTAACCCAAACAGGACGCCTCTCCTCAACAGACCCTAACCTCCAAAACATTCCTATCCGCCTTGAACAAGGTCGCCTCGTTCGTCGTGCCTTTGTTCCTTCTAGTAACAATGCGGTGCTCCTAAGCTCAGACTACTCACAGATTGAATTGCGTGTTCTCGCCCACATCTCAGGTGATGAACATCTCATTGCAGCCTTCCAAGAAGGAGCTGATATTCACACCTCGACTGCCATGCGTGTCTTTGGCATTGATAAACCAGAAGACGTTACCGCAAATGATCGTAGAAACGCCAAGGCCGTTAACTTTGGCATTGTTTACGGCATTTCAGACTTCGGCTTGTCAAATAATCTAGGCATCACGCGCAAAAAAGCCAAAGAATATATTGACACTTACTTTGAACGCTACCCTGGCATTAAAAATTACATGGAGACCGTTGTCCGTGAAGCTAGAGACAAAGGCTACGTAGAAACGCTATTCAAACGTCGCCGAGAATTACCTGATATCAATTCTCGTAATTTTAATGTCCGTAACTTCGCAGAACGTACCGCCATCAACTCACCAATCCAAGGTAGCGCAGCTGATATTCTCAAAATCGCTATGATTAACCTTGATAAGGCTCTAGTTGAAAATGGCTACAAAGCGCAAATGCTTCTCCAAGTACATGACGAAATCGTTCTTGAAGTCCCTCAAGAAGAGTTAGAAGCTGTGCAACAATTGGTACAAGAAACCATGGAAACCGCTATTAAGATAACAGTTCCCCTATTAGTTGATGGCAGCTACGGACAAACTTGGTATGAAGCAAAATAATGCTTGAAAAATGAGATTTTTTCAAAAAAATAGCTAATCTTAATGTTATCTTAAGAATTATACTCTATAATGTAAACATCCTAAATAATTTTCTTTTTCATATTAATCTCCTAAAGTCGGTGGGCATTTGCCTACCGATTTTATTTTCTCCTTCTCTAGTGAACCTCACGCCTTAACATTTGTTCAAAATATGATATACTGATGTCAAAACCTATCAGAAAAGGAGACACCCATGACCTACCATTTTCAAAATCCAAACGACATCACGATCAAGAAATACCTCAAGGAGAGCAAAACCATTGCCATCGTTGGCCTTTCTAATCGTCAAGAAACCGCCGCATATCGCGTAGCTTCCTACCTCAAAGACGCTGGCTATACCATCATCCCAGTCAACCCTAAACTAGCAGGTTCAACGGTTTTAGGGGAAAGAGCGTACGCATCGCTACAAGACGTACCAGTCCACATCAACATCGTAGACGTTTTCAGGCGCAGTGACTTTCTTCCTGACGTTGCCAAAGATTTTCTTGACACCGACGCCGATATCTTCTGGGCACAATTAGGCTTAGAAAACCAAGAAGCCGAAATCCTCCTACGATCAGCAGGACGCCACAACATCGTTATGAACCGTTGCATCAAAATAGACCACGCAGAGCTAAGTTAATAGGCTTTGAAGATTATTTAATTAGGGCTCTATAATTTCTGTAGTGGGTAAATTCCCCGCAGAGATTATGGAGTCTTTTTGAGTATAGAAAAAGTCCCATATGACCTATAATGAAAAGCGACAAAACAACTCATTAGAAAGACTCATATGGAACAATTCGATTTTATCACAAACCTACTCGGAATAAAAGACCCTAATATTACGATTTTGGATGTCATCGATGCTGGAACCCACAAGGATGTCCTCGCCAAGCTGGAGTACCAAGCTCCCAAATGCCACAACTGCCAAGCTCAGATGGCTAAATATGACTTCCAGAAAGCCTCCAAAATACCTTATTTGGAGTGCGCTGGCTATAAAACCCTGATTCGTCTAAGTAAGCGCCGTTTCCGCTGTCCTAATTGCGGGAAAATGGCTGTCGCTGAAACTTCACTGATCAAGAAAAACCACCAAATTCCCGTCATTCTCAATCAGAAAGTCTCCATGACAACCATTGCAGAGAATCTAGCGGTGTCAACCTCACCCGTCATCCGAAAACTCAAGGAGTTCCAATTCAAGACTGACTTGACTTGGCTGCCTGAGAATATGTCCTGGGACGAATACTCCTTCAAGAAAGGCAAAATGAGCTTCATCACGCAGGATTTTGACTCACTCAAGGTCGTCGCTATTCTGGATGGACGGACACAAGCAACCATCCGCAACCTCTTTCTGCGCTATCCGAGAAGCGTCAGAAACCGTGTTAAAATCATCACCATGGACATGTTCAGCCCATACTACGACATCGCTAAGAAACTATTTCCATCTGCTAAAATCGTCCTTGATCGTTTCCACATCGTTCAGCACATGAGCCGGGCCATGAACCGACTGCGTGTCCAAATCATGAACCAGTTTGACCGAAAATCGCACCAGTATCGGGCGCTAAAACGTTACTGGAAACTGATTCTTCAAGACAGTCTAAAGCTCAGCGATAAACGCTTCTATCGCCCGACTTTTCGCATGCACTTGACTAATCAGGAAATTGTCACAAAGCTGCTCAGCTATTCCCAAGAGCTAAGGCAACATTACGAGCTCTACCAGCTTCTGCTTTTCCATTTCCAGGAAAAACAGGCTGACCAGTTTTTTAGACTGATCGAGGAGACCATTTCAAACGCCAATCCTGTCTTTCAGACGGTATTGAAAACCTTTTTGAAGGATAGGGACAAGGTTATCAATGCCTTGGAATTGCCCTACTCTAACGCCATGCTTGAAGCAACCAACAACATCATCAAGGTCATTAAGCGTAATGCTTTTGGCTTCAGAAATTTTGAAAACTTTAAAACTCGTATTTTCATTGCCATAAACATAAAACGAGAGAAGACAAATCGTGTCCTCTCTCGGTGTTAAATTGGTCAACCCACTACAGTTGACAAAGAGCCAAATATATAAGAGTATCTTTGTTCGTTTATATATTTTATTAGAAAATTAGATTTAATTGGGATAGATTTTCTAAACTAAAACTCTTTTTGTCCTAGCCTTAAGTAGGAAATAGACAGACAAACGAGGGTATTATTACTTGATAACGATATTAACGAGCTTGCTTGGAACCGCAATTACTTTAACAACTTCCTTACCTGCAATTTCAGCTTGGACTTTGTCGTTAGCAAGGGCAACTTTTTCCAGCTCTTCTTTCGAAAGGTCTTTGGCAACCACAAGTTTCGCCTTCACTTTTCCTTTGATTTGGATAACGATTTCCACTTCGTTTTCAACGAGTTTGCTTTCGTCATAGGTCGGCCAAGCCACATGTGAGATGGACTCACCTGTTGCGGTCAAGACTTGCCACAATTCTTCACCCAAGTGCGGCGCAAATGGGGCAATCAACTGCACAAAACCTTTGGCATACTCTGCGTAAAGCTTGTCTTCTTTGTTGGCTGCGTTGACAAAAATCATGAGCTGAGCAATGGCTGTATTGAATTTCATACCTTCAATTTGCTCAGTGACTGCTTTAATCGTCTCATGGTAAACCTTGTCAAGCGCTCCGCTATTTTCCGCCACAATCTCTTTAGTCGTGATCAAACGGTAAACGCGGTCAAGGAACTTACGTGAGCCTTCAAGCCCTTCTTCACTCCAAGCGATCGATGCATCAAGTGGCCCCATGAACATTTCGTACACACGAAGGGTATCTGCACCGAATTGTTCCACAACATCATCTGGGTTAACGACGTTTTTAAGAGATTTAGACATCTTGGCTGGCGCTTGCTCAAGCTCTTCACCAGTTTCCATGTGGAAGAAGCTACCATCACGTTTTTCAACCTTATCAGTCGCCACAAGCGCACCACGGTGATCACGGTAGCTGGTTCCCAGAATCATACCCTGGTTAAAGAGTTTTTGGAATGGCTCTTTGGTTGGCACCACACCGAGGTCATAAAGCACCTTATGCCAGAAGCGTGCGTAAAGCAAGTGAAGTACGGCATGTTCTGCACCACCGACGTAAATATCGACTGGTAGCCATTGTTTCAACAGCTCTTCATCAGCTAATTTTTCATCATTATGCGGGTCAATATAGCGTAGGTAGTACCAACTTGAACCAGCCCATTGTGGCATGGTGTTGGTCTCACGACGTCCTTTCACGCCATCTTCACGAACAACTTCCAACCAGTCTGTCAAGTTAGCCAGTGGGCTCTCACCAGTACCAGAAGGGCGGATGTCTTTTGTTACTGGAAGAACAAGCGGCAATTCATTTTCTGGCACAGCCGTTGACGTCCCATCTTCCCAATGGATAATTGGGATTGGTTCCCCCCAATAACGTTGACGGCTAAAGAGCCAGTCACGAAGACGGTAAGTGACTTTTTCGTTACCCACTTCTTTTTCTTCCAACCAAGCGACCATCTTAGCGATAGCTTCTTCCTTGTTCAAGCCGTCAAGAAAGTCTGAATTGATGTGAGCACCATCTTCTGTATAAGCTGCTTCTTCAACATTACCACCTTCAAGAACTGGAATAATCTCAAGGTCAAATTGCTTCGCAAATTCCCAGTCACGGTCATCATGAGCAGGTACCGCCATGATAGCACCCGTTCCGTAGCTAGCAAGCACATAGTCTGCAATCCAGATTGGCATTTCTTTACCGTTAACAGGGTTAACCGCATAAGCACCCGTCCACACGCCTGTTTTTTCTTTGGCAAGGTCTGTACGAGCAAGGTCTGATTTGAGACTTGCTTGGCGTTTGTATTCCGCAACTGCTTCTGCCTGTCCTGCCGTTGTAATGCTATCTACCAAAGCATGTTCTGGCGCTAAAACAGCGTAAGTCGCACCGAAAAGCGTGTCAGGACGTGTTGTAAATACCGTAAAGTCTTTGTCAGTATCTTTGATGTTAAACGTTACGTTCGCACCTGTTGATTTGCCAATCCAGTTGCGTTGCATGTCTTTAATAGACTCTGGCCAATCGACTTCTTCCAAATCTTCAAGTAAACGCTCTGCATAGGCTGTAATTTTCAGCATCCATTGACGCATCGGTTTGCGGACAACAGGATAGCCACCACGCTCAGAAGTTCCGTCAGGCAGTACTTCTTCATTGGCAATGGCTGTTCCAAGCTCCTCAACCCAATTTACTGGTACTTCTGCTTCATAGGCCAAACCTTTTTCATACAATTTCGTGAAAATCCACTGCGTCCATTTATAATAATTTGGATCCGTCGTATTAATTTCACGATCCCAATCGTATGAGAAGCCTAGCGCATTGATTTGACGTTTAAAATTAGCAATGTTTTCCGCTGTAAATTCAGCTGGGTCATTACCAGTATCCATCGCGTATTGCTCAGCTGGAAGACCAAACGCATCCCAACCCATTGGGTGAAGAACATTGTAGCCCTGCGCACGCTTGAAACGACTCAAAATATCAGTCGCAGTGTAACCTTCTGGATGACCAACGTGAAGCCCTGCACCAGATGGGTAAGGGAACATGTCAAGCGCATAAAACTTAGGCTTTGACGCATCCGTCCCTGTCTTAAAAGTATGATTGTCTGCCCAGTGCTTTTGCCACCTAGGCTCAATGTCTTTGTGGTTATAAAATGTCATCAGACCCACTCCCTAAATATCAATTATAGTATCTTTCATTATACCACGAAAAAGAGAAAGAAAAAAGGCTGAAATCACAAGGATTTCACGCCCTTCATATTACCTACAATTAACGCATGTGGCAATTCTTATATTTTTTCCCTGAACCACATGGGCACTTATCATTGCGGTCAACATCAGAAAAATCAATAGTTTCTTCTTCAACAGCACCTGGTGTTTGAGCTGCAATATTAGCTGTCGCAGATGTGTGAGATGATGACGGGACCTCTTCACGTCTTTGCTCATGAATCTGTGCTTTCATCATTGTACGAGTGATATCAAACTCAATTGAACCAATCATATCTTGGAACATCTTGAAGCCTTCAGATTGGTACTCAACAACAGGATTATTCTGAGCATACCCACGTAAACCAACTGCACTACGCAATTGATCCAAAGCATTCATATGCTCTGTCCAGTGATTATCAACCACCATCAAAATCAACACTTTTTGGAATTCTTTGAGAGATTCTTCATCACGAAGTTTACTGATTTGATTATCATAATGCGTCATTGCCTTGCCAAATAGCAGAGCCTTAATTTCAGCATCTTTTTTACCCTCTAAATCAGATAAAGTAATCTCTTCTTCTGGTAAAAGACTCATTTGTGCAAAATTAAGGATTGCCTCAAAAACTTCTTGACGATTATTAACACGTGCGTGAGCATCCACCGTACGATCAATCGTGCGTTTTACCATCGCCTTGATTTCTGGACCAAGGTCACGCTCTGCAGTGATAACATCGTAACGTTCTGCATAGATAATTTCACGTTGCTCTCTCATCACATCATCATATTGAAGGACCTGTTTACGGGTATCATAGTTATTCCCTTCAACACGTTTTTGAGCTGATTCAACCTGACGCGTTAACATTTTTGATTCAATAACCGTATCATCTTCATCAAGACGCATTTTCTCAAAGAGAGCTTTAATACGATCTGAACCAAAACGGCGCATCAAATCGTCTTCAAATGATAGGTAAAATTGTGATTCACCTGGATCCCCTTGACGTCCAGAACGTCCACGAAGCTGATTGTCAATACGACGACTTTCATGGCGCTCTGTACCAATCACACAAAGACCACCTAGTTCGCGAACACCCTCACCTAACTTGATATCCGTACCACGGCCGGCCATGTTGGTCGCAATAGTAACCGCACCACGCTGGCCTGCATTCATAATAATTTGAGCCTCTTTAGCATGGTTTTTCGCATTCAAGACTTCATGCGGTACACCAGCTTCAACTAATAATTTAGAAATCAAATCTGACGTTTCAACCGCAACCGTACCAACAAGGACTGGTTGCCCCTTTTCATAACGACGTTTCACATCCTCTACAACGGCTCTAAATTTCGCACGAAGAGTTGGATAAAGGAGATCTGAATTATCAATACGCTGAATTGGTCGGTTCGTTGGAATTGGAATCACGCGCATATTATAAACTTCACGGAATTCCTCTTCCTCAGTCTTAGCAGTACCAGTCATCCCTGACAATTTCTTGTACATACGGAAGAAGTTTTGGTAAGTAATACTTGCACTTGTCTTAGACTCATCTTGAATTGGCACATGCTCTTTAGCCTCAATCGCCTGATGAAGACCATCAGAGAAACGACGTCCTTCCATGGTACGACCTGTAAATTGATCTACAATTAAGATTTCCTTATTTGGACTAACCACATAATCAATATCTAAAGTCATGATATAGTTAGCACGCAAAGCATTGTCAATAAAGTGTGTCAAAGCAACATTCTCTAAATCATAAAGATTATCGAGTTTGAAATAGCTCTCAACCTTATCTATACCTGAATCCGATAAACCAATAGTCTTCGTTGGAATATCAATAATATAATCTTCCTCTGACAAGCCTTTAACACAATGATCTGCTAAATCGTATAACTTACTAATGTCTGTACTCTGAGCACCTGAGATAATCAATGGAGTACGCGCTTCATCAATAAGAACTGAGTCAACCTCATCAACCAAAGCATAGTTAAGCGGACGCTGTACCATAGCTTCTTTACGAGTAACCATGTTATCACGTAAATAATCAAAACCTACTTCAGAGTTGGTTGTGTAGGTAATATCACAATTATAAGCTTCACGTTTTTCTGCAGATGATTTTGCTGCTAAGTTAATCCCAACAGAGAGTCCTAACCAGCTATAAAGTTCTCCCATCTCCGTCGCATCACGTTCAGAAAGATATTCATTAACGGTAACAACGTGAACTCCCTCACCCGATAAAGCATTCAAATAAACAGGCATCGTCGCTGTCAAAGTCTTTCCTTCACCTGTACGCATTTCTGGAACGTCACCATGGTGAAGAACAATTCCCCCCATGACCTGTACATGGTATGGAAAAAGCCCAAGGACACGTTTGGCTGCCTCACGAACAACCGCATAAGCTTCTGGTAACAAATCATCTAGTGTTTCACCAGCTTGGTAACGCGCTTTAAATTCAGAAGTCTTAGCCTGAAGCTCCTCATCTGGGAGAGCCGCCATTGCTGATTCATAGCTTTCAACTTTTTTTGCTAATTTATCTAATTTTCGTAATTCACCCTTATCGTTTTCGATAAGTGTACGTAACATATTTGCCATTCTTTTTCCTTTCGAAAAACTTATCATATCATTCTAACATGATTTACCAATTTATTCAAGAATCCAAGAATATGATAATACAAAATTTATACTGAATTAAGCCCAAGACTTGCAATATTTAAGTCAAATAGAATCGTTTTATTAGCCCCTATTCTAATGATTTTGGCAGCTCCTCTGTTATAATCCTAGTGAACAAACAAATACACAAATTTTCAACTGGAGATTTTACATATTGTCTATATCAAAATATATTCACCTCACAAGCGGACAGTTTCTGCCTTCTCCCATACCTAATCCCAAACTTCTTCCTGCAACTACCGATAAATAGATTGTACTAACTCAATTTTTCAATAAAACTATCGGTTACCCCATTCCCACAACTAACAGGAAACAAAAAAAGACCAAATGGTCAAAGATATTTTCAATAAAATTTGAAATCGGTGGGCAAATGGTGGGCAAACACCCTCAAAACCTCGATATATCAAGGGGATAAAAGGAGAGGAGGGGATTCGAACCCCCGAGCCCCGTTAAGGACTACACGCTTTCCAAGCGTGCGCACTCGGCCACTATGCGACCTCTCCATATGGGTAAAGACTACCCAATAATTATAACATAAATATTCACGGTGTGGTTTACTATTTTTCAAATAAGCAACGATTTTAAAAGTCTGCTAAAACTTAAAATCTAGCTTCCACACGATATATAACCTGACCTTTATCAGAGAATTTTTTCTCGTATTCAGTCATAACATTGTTCGTGAACGTTTCATCAGCGTGTAAATCAAGCCAAACTTTTTTCAACGTCATTCCATACTGCGAAAAACTTGCCAAGCTGTATTCAAATAAGCCTCTATTATCCGTTTTAAAGTGAATCTCACCATGTTTCGGTAAAATTTGCTTATAAGTATCTAAAAACGTTTTATAAGTTAAACGACGTTTTTCATGCTTAGTCTTTGGCCAAGGATCAGAAAAATTCAAATACATCATATCAACTTCGCCGTCTTCGAAATAGTTTGTCAAACTCGAACCATCTACTCGAAGCAATTTCACATTTTTAGCCCCGCTTTCTAGAACCTTATCCAAAGCATAGCTCAATACGGATAGCTGAATATCAATACCAATGTAATTAATCTCTGGGTTTTGAAGAGCCATCCCTGTAATAAAGCCACCTTTACCAGAACCAACTTCGATGTGAATGGGATTATCATTTCCAAAAACCTCATGCCAATGTCCTTTTGACGCCTCAGGACTTAGGATGACATACTGAGGGTGATTTTCAAGATGCTCTTCCGCACCCTTTCGTTTTCTAACTCTCATATTTTCTTTCTAAAATAAACTTCTAAATTGGCGGAGCTCATAAATTTCACGATTAACATGTTCCATATCATAAACATCATAAAATTTTAGAATCTGTGACAAATAAGATAACTGCCCATACCAATAGATTTTCTTCTTAACCAGATCATTATTCTTATAACCATAATAACTGAGCCATTCTGCCCAACGATTATGAGGAATATAATGGCTTAAAATATGTGCTACGTCATACATCCGATCCGTTAAACGCACTGAATCCCAATCAACTAAGTAAACAAGCCCACTTGTTGTAATAACCCAATTACTATGACGAACATCACCATGGACAATGGTCGCTAATTCAGGATTAAAATCCGGAAGGTTTTTCTTTAATTCTGTTACGATTGATTGTAGGTAGATATTTTGACGCAACTGCATCGGAGCATTTTTATCCCAATCCTGTAAAAGTTCAAAAGGGTTTTCAATAATATAATTCAACTGCAAAAGTTGATTAACCAGGGGTTTTGAACGGTGCAACTGCAAAAGAATCTGAGCAATCTGCTTACTGTTCATGTCTGCTTTATTTAATAAACGCCCATCTAGCCATTCCTGTGCACTCATCATATCACCACCTGCTGTACGCTTAGCCCACAACAATTGCGGCGTGATGTGTTCCTTAGCCAAGGCAGCTAAAATCGGAGTTGTATTTAATTTGACAAAAACACGCTCACCATTAGGATATTCTCCCATAAAAGCCTGTCCACTTTTTCCCAACAAGGGTTTTAAGGTTAAGTCTTTATCCGTCGTAGTCACCTTAACTCTCCTTCAATTCTAGTCATTCCCTATTATTTTACTTGTTTTCAAGACTCTAGTCAATCATCTTCTTCACTTTATAACGTAAATATCCTTCTATAAGGACAAAATTTAAGACCAATAGCAGAGCTGCACTTTTTAAACTTCCAGAAAAAGGGAGTGACACTAAGGTCAGACCATAAATTAACACCTTCAAAAAAACCAATAAGTTTGTCTTTTTAAGACTTCTCCTAAGAGGAAAGAGCTCTGTCATATACTGATAATCATAGTGTCCGTATAGCGCTAGAAGCTGAAAAGCTAAAAGATAGGTGAACAAAAAAGCTAAACCAACTGCCAACCAATCAATTTTTACAAAAAAGAGGCAAACAAGAGACAGCAACATCAATCTTAATGCTAATCCTAGATAATCCCCAGAACGTAAAAAGGCACGCAAATAAAGATTACACCATGTCTTTGAAGAAGTTTTCTCAACATACTTTGTCACGACATCTAGATATGTTCGACGCTTAACTGAACTTGAAATTCCCTTAACAGTTGTAAAAAGGGCAAAAAATTTCAAAAGAGATTGTCGACGTTTTTGTTCCGCTGCAATAGCTTCACGCCAATCAAGTTCTCCAGTATTTGTTATAAATCGTCTAAGCTTATACTGAATACAAACATATTTCAGCCCTAAAATAAGCAATGCTAAGAAAACAAAGCCCCAAAATGAAATCCCTAGCAATACTAAAATAGGATACAGCAACAAAAGAAAAACAACTTCTAATGTTCCCCAAAGAACAAACGTTCTATTAGCCGCTCCTCTTATCCATTCTATAACTTCTTTTTCTTTAGTTAATATAAAAAATTGATCCGCTGGCTCTATAAATGTGGCAATTGAGCCTAAAGGTACCCCTCCCAAAATTAAGAGAGATAATACCAAGATAAGCCCCGATGGTTCCGTTGGAAAATGATCTAATAATTGGCGATATTGATAAAGTAAAAAACCAAGCAAAAAAATTAATACAAGCACAAAGTGATCATTAAAGACATATTTTAGATATTTAAGACAGCGATTATGAAAAGCTTGTCTACGTTCAATAAACCTCTCTCTCATCTTAAACCTCTTTAGTCAAAGCCATGTAAATATCATTCAGCGATGCTTCTTGATTACCAAAAGAATCTCGCAAATCAGCCAATGTCCCATGAGCCCTCACTTCACCTTTATGAAGAATGACAAATCGATCGCACATCTTCTCAGCCGAATCTAAAACATGGGTTGACATCAAAATAGATGTTCCTTTTTTCTTTTCCATTTCCAAAAGAGCAATTAAATCATTTATTGCCAATGGATCTAAACCTAAAAAAGGCTCATCTACAATCAACAATCTTGGCTCAACAATAAAAGCACAAGTAATCATAACTTTTTGCTTCATGCCTTTTGAAAACTGAGTAGGAAACCAATCCAGCTTATCTGTTAAACGAAACATTTCAAGTAAGGGCTCCGCACGCTCCAAAGCAACATCTACAACGATATCATAAGCCATGGCAACAGTCTCTAGATGCTCACGTAAAGTCAATTCCTCATAAAGGCTTGGCGTCTCAGGAATAAAACCAATTTTTTTACGGTACTCTTCTAAATGTTCAGATAAAGTCACCCCATCAATGGAAATACGACCTTCATAAGGTGTCAATAAACCAATTATCTCATTAATAGTCGTTGACTTACCAGCACCGTTAAGACCAATTAAGCCAACTAATTCACCGTCTTTAACTTCAAAGTTAACCTTTTTCAATACAGGAAGATTAACGTAGCCTCCTGTCACGTTTTCAAGTTTTAACATTTATTTCTCTCATCTTTTTTGATATAATGATTATATCAAAAAGACAGGAATAAGGTAATAGCAAATGGCAGATTGTATTTTTTGTAACATTATTTCAGGAGACATACCCTCTTGTAAAGTATACGAAGACCAAGAAGTTCTAGCATTTCTAGATATTTCTCAAACCACCCCAGGCCACACTCTCGTCATTCCCAAAGAACATGTTAGAAATGTCCTTGAAATGTCAGAATCAACAGCAAGCAGCCTCTTCAAACGTATCCCTAAAATTGCTCGAGCAATCCAAAAATCAACAAATGCACCAGCAATGAATATCATCAATAATAACGAATCAATTGCTGGCCAAACAGTCTTCCATGCTCATATTCACCTTGTCCCTCGCTACAGTGGAAACGACGGCATAAACATCACGTATACCACAAACGAACCCAATTTTGAAGTTTTAGGAAAAATGGCAGAGCAAATCGCTCAAGAGGTCAATCTATGAAATTTAACACATTTTTGATTGCCGGTCTCCTAACCGCAAGCGCAGTCCTACTCTATGAAAAAAAAGATCGTGTCATTGCACAACTCTCCGAGACCAAAAATAGCATTGACGGCATACAAACCAGCCTAGCAAATATAAAAAAGAACATTGATATTATCCAAAGTCAACAGCACATATTGAAAAACTTAAACCAAGAGTTAAGCTATAAAGGCCACGTTTTTAATAACGAGATTCGAGCCCATATCAATGAAATCAAAAACATCTCAGCAAAATATCAAACAACAGATAAATGATCTAGGAAAAAATTATGGCTCTATAATTTCTGTAGTAGGTAAATCCACCTCGGAGATTATGGAGCCTTTTTGAGTATGAAAAAAGCCCCATATGGCCTGTAATGAAAAGCAATCAAACCACTCATTAGAAAGAATCATATGGAACAATTAGATTTATCACAAACCTACTCGGAATTAAAGACCCTAATATCACTATTTTGGAGGTTGTGGATACTGGGAGCCGCAAGGAAGTCATCTCCAAGCTAGCCTACCTTGCTCCAAAATGCCAACATTGCCAGGGTCAAATGGCGAAATACGACTTCCAGAAACCATCCAAAATTCCTTATCTTGAGTGCGCAGGGTACAAGACACTCATTCGCTTGCGAAAGCGACGCTTTCGCTGTCAGGAGTGCGGAAAAATGGCGGTCACGGAGACGTCATTGATCAAGAAAAATCACCAGATTCCCCTCATTCTTAATCAAAAAATTACCCAGAAACTGACTGAGAAAGTCGCGATGACGGCTACCGCTGAAAGCCTTGCGGTATCAACCTCAACGGTTAGCCGAAAGCTAAAGGAATTCCAGTTCAAAACAGACCTGACCTGGATGCAAACTAACATGAGCTGGGACGAGTACAGCTTCAAAAAAGGCAAAATGAGCTTCATCGCGCAGGATTTTGACTCACTCAAGGTCGTCGCAATTCTGGATGGCGGACGCAGGCAACTATTCGCAACCCTTTCCTGCGCTACTCGAGAATCGTTAGGAACCGCGTCAAAGTCATTACTATGGACATGTTTAGCCCTTATTACGCTATCGCTAAGAAACTCTTCCATTCGGCTAAAATTGTCCTTGATCGTTTCCACATGGCCCAACACATGAGCCGTGCTATGAATAATCTACGCATACAGGTAATGAACCAGTTTGACCGAAAATCGCACGAATATCGAGCACTTAAACGCTACTGGAAACTAATTTTGCAAGATAGTCGCAAACTCAGCGATAAATGCTTTTATCGTCCCACGTTTCGTATGCACTTGACCAAGCAGGAGATTGTCGCTCAGCTACTCCGCTATTCTTAAGAACTGAGAGAACATTATGGACTTTATCAGCTATTGCTTTTTCACTTCCAAGAAAAGCAGGCTGAACAGTTTTTGGGTCTTATTGAAGAAGACTTATCCACTGTAAATCCTATATTTCAGACGGTTTTTAAGACTTTCTTGAAGAATAAAGACAAGATTGTCAACGCCTTGGAACTACCTTACTCAAACGCTAAACTTGAGGCCACTAACAACCTTATCAAGGTCATTAAACGGAATGGCTTTTGCTTTCGGAACTTTGAAAACTTCAAAACTCGTATTTTCATTGCACTAGATATAAAACGAGAGAAGACAAACGTAACCGCCCAATAACAGAGTATATTGAAAACGTTCCAAAATCTTAACTGACTTTGGAACGTTTTTGCTTGCAGTGGTCTTGAATGGTTTTATTCCATGGTAAATAACCTTCTAGAACCTCTTCTTTTGCGAGTGTCTTCTCATTTGGAAGATGGGTGATGTATTTTTCAGTATTCAAATCCGTGGCGCTTGGCCGTCTCCAGTAAACTCATGATGATAGCTGTTGACTTGGCGCCCTCAAAACTTTGAGAGAATAACCAATTTTTCCGACCGATGACAAGGGCTTTGCCAAGTTGTTCGATAAAACGAGATTCCCGTCCGCTAAACCCCTTCGGAAGGTGCTTTCGTATGTCAGGCTATACTCCAAGGCAGTACCTAATTTTGACCCAGGTAATACAACTTGCTTACGACACCACTCAAAGAACTCTGTCATTAAGCGAGCTAACTCTGTCTGGCGTTTATAATATCTCTCCTCAGCTGATAATACCTCCCACTCTCTTTCTAAGCTAAACATCTGGTCACAATAAGCCAAACCTTTGCCCCCTAAGGAAGTCTTGTCTGTCTGCTTCGGTGTTGCTTCAAAGAACTTCCTTCTGATATGTCCCCAACACCCTACTAGTTCTGCCTTCTCTAATTGCCTATAAGCCGACCACATATCACAATGGACATCCCCCTCATACTCATCCAGAAAATTCTTGACGACCTGCCCACTTCGACTCTTGTCGTGATAATAAAGGGTAATTCCCTTTTTGGCATGCTTGCCTGATAAAAACGTTCAATAGTAGGTCTTCTGACTGTCGCTTTCTAATACCTGATAAGAGGTTTCATCCGCATGAAGAATAGGCTGTTCCAGCAACTTCTCGTGTAGAAGGTCATAAAGAGACTCAAAATAGTATTGACTTGATTTGATATGCCAGTTGGCAATTTCTTTGCGTGTAATGAGCAAGCCCATTTTATTCCAATCCTCTTCTTGACGATAGTTGGGAACCTTCAAATTAAATTTCTGACGAATCGTATGAGCAATGATAGAGGCAGATCCCAAACTATGTGATAAGGAAGCTTTAGGAACAGGAGCCTTAATAATCTTATCAACGTGTCCCTCCTCACTGCAACTTTGACATTTATAGGCATGTTGGACATGGTCAACACGTTTTAATTGGGCAGGGATAAAGACCAACTCTTGTCTTTGGACGCAAGAGCCAATCTCTTTTAACTGACCATGACAGTCTGGACAACTGCAGTCTTCACCCTTTAGTTCATGATGGACTATTTCTGGAGTGAATTGGTTAAAAATAGCTTGACGAACGCCTTTAGATTTCCGACGTTTATAAGTGATAATCTCAGTTTCAACAGGGTAAATCAGAATCCTCTTCAGGAAGTTCTTCTTCAAAAAGGCTTAGTTATCCTAAAGGATAATGGACCTTCTCTGATGACTTGCCATAAAGTTTTTGACTCAAATAAGCCACTTGTTCACCAAGGAGGACGAGTTCATTAGACATGGTCTCTATCGTTTTTGTTAAACTTTCAATAATGTTATCTTTTGAACTCATGTTCATCCCTCCATTGTTTTTTTATATTATACCGAAAGAAAAGCCATGATTTCAATAGAAATCACGACTTTTTGTGATATTGATTTTAGGTGTAATAGAAACTCCCTTGATCAGCCAGTCAACCTGTTCAGAAGTTAAGGCTTTGACTTCCTTTTCTGTGTTTGGCCAGGTGAGTTTTCCATTTTCGAAACGTTTATAAAGTAGCCAGAAGCCTTGACCGTCCCAATAAAGTGCCTTAAAGCGATCTTTACGACCACCGCAAAATAGGAAGACTTGCCCTGAAAAAGGATCTAGTTCAAATTGACTTTTAACCAGATAGGCAAGTGAGTCAATCCCTTGACGCATATCAGTTTTCCCGCAGACAAGATAAACCTGCCCTAAATCACTGAGTTGAATCGTCATAGCTTAGCACCTTATCTAAAATAGCTTCTAACCTGTCTTGATTAAGGGATTGGAACAAGGTCAGTTCAAGTTTATCCAGTCGGATTTTCAGTAAGACATCATTTCTGGGTTTTGATTCAAACCGACGAGGTTATGGGGTTTCCAAAGGGACGATAGGTTGTGACATCAAATTAGCCTCCAGTTTTGTTTTCTAATAATAGTATAACGGAGGGGGAAAGAGTTTTACAGGTACTTCGTTATTAGACGCTTACGTTTCTAGTGAATTTTTATTTTTTCACTGTCCACTATAAGGGGAGTATACCATATCTCAACTTTCTATTTTTAATGGTATTAACAGATTGACGCAGTGGTTGATTGGAAGTCCTAAACCCTTGCTACGAAATCGTTAGCGGCCATCCTAATCAACTGTACGGAGGTGGGACGACAAAATCGCAATCGTCATTTTTTGACGATTTAACGATTTTTGTCCCACTCTCCTTCCTAACAGACTTACTTCTCGTCTTCGTCCATTGAAAGTACACTCAAGAAGGCTTCTTGGGGCACTTCGACAGATCCGATAGCTTTCATCCGTTTCTTACCAGCTTTTTGTTTTTCAAGCAATTTACGTTTACGAGACACGTCACCACCATAACATTTGGCCAAAACGTTTTTACGAAGGGCCTTGATGTCTGTACGAGCCACAATTTTTTGCCCGATAGCTGCCTGAATTGGCACTTCAAACTGTTGACGTGGAATGATTTTTTTCAATTTATCAACGATGAGTTTCCCTCGCTCATAGGCAAAGTCTTTGTGGACAATAAAGCTGAGCGCATCAACCTTATCACCGTTAAGGAGAATGTCCATTTTAACCAATTTAGAAGCACGGTATTCGGAAATTTCATAGTCAAATGAGGCGTAGCCACGTGTAGATGACTTTAATTTGTCAAAGAAGTCAAAGACAATCTCAGCCAGTGGAATTTGGTAAATGACATTCACACGATTATCATCAATATAATCCATAGTAACAAAATCACCGCGTTTACGCTGTGCTAATTCCATAACTGCACCAACATATTCCTGTGGCACCATGATTTGCGCTTTAACATAAGGCTCTTCAATGGACTGAATACGAGTTGGTTCAGGAAACTCAGAAGGGTTAGAAACCCTAACTTCTTCGCCATCAGTAGTATTGACATTATAAACTACCGATGGAGCTGTCATAATGAGGTCAATATTGAACTCACGCTCCAAACGTTCTTGGATAACATCCATATGAAGAAGTCCTAGGAATCCACAACGGAAACCAAAGCCAAGAGCTTGAGAGGTTTCTGGTTCAAATTGAAGACTAGCATCGTTCAATTGGAGTTTTTCAAGGGCTTCACGAAGGTCATTGTACTTATTAGATTCGATAGGGTACAGACCAGCGAAAACCATCGGATTCATCTGTTTATACCCAGACAACGCTTCGCTCGCAGGATTATTAACCAGAGTCACCGTGTCACCAACACGAGTATCTGCCACCGTCTTAATTGAGGCTGCAATATAACCAACATCACCAGTCGCTAAGTAGTCACACCCAATGGCTTTAGGTGTAAAAATACCCACTTCGGTAACATCAAAAGTTTTACCGTTACTCATCATCTGGATGGTATCACCTGGTTTCACAACACCATTAACCACGCGCACCTGCAAAATTACCCCACGATAAGGGTCATAAACCGAGTCAAAAATTAAGGCCTGAAGGGGCGCTTCCACATCTCCTGATGGTGCAGGAACTTTTTCAACAATTTGTTCAAGGATTTCTTCAATACCGATTCCAGCCTTAGCTGACGTTGGCACGGCCTCAGAAGCATCTAAACCGATAACATCTTCAATCTCTTGACGTACACGTTCTGGATCTGCCGCGGGAAGGTCAATTTTATTGATAATTGGCAAGATTTCCAAATCATTATCCAAGGCAAGATACACATTGGCAAGCGTCTGCGCTTCAATCCCTTGAGCCGCATCAACCACTAAGATTGCTCCCTCACAGGCTGCTAGAGAACGTGATACCTCATAGGTAAAGTCCACGTGTCCTGGCGTGTCAATCAAGTGGAAAATATAGGTTTCACCATCTTTGGCCTTGTAATTCAACTGAACAGCATTCAGTTTGATGGTAATCCCACGCTCACGCTCTAAATCCATGCTATCTAAAAGTTGCGCCTGCATTTCACGACTTGAAACTGTCTCGGTTTTTTCTAAAATACGGTCAGCTAAGGTTGATTTCCCGTGGTCAATATGAGCAATAATCGAGAAGTTACGAATCTTCTCTTGTCGTTTTTTTAATTCATCAAAAGTTGACATTTTTCTTAATCTTTCCAAAAAATAAGTTCCTAATGTATTATACCAAAAAAGATCCATAGACAAAAGTCTAACATCCATCAAGTCCACGCCGTACGTATGAAAAATGCATATAACCATTCTTTAGCTACATGCATTTTTTTATTTCACAATTCCACCTTACTACATGGAAAATAACAAAAAAGAGAGGCTGGCAAAAATTCGATTTTTTACCTTTCTCGTAAAAACTGAACAATATAAAACGGCTTAAACTAAACGTTTCTTAGCGACATTAACCTAGGCCGTTTATTATTTTAAAACTTTTTACCTAGTCAAATATTCCATATATAAAATGGCGATACTTATAGATAGTTAGCTAAAAATTTTAACAATTTATTTAATTTTTAAATATTGTTTTGAACTTACCTTCTACGCTTACTCTTCTTATCTACTTTTTGACCATAATTACCATAATTGCCATAATTACCATACGCCCCATAAGAATCAACTTGACTATCAACTTTATTCAAGACGATTCCAAGAAAAGTAGCTCCACTCTGATCCATTTGCTCTTTAGCTTTTTGAATAAATTTACGTTTAATCGCACCAGCTTCTGTCACAATAATAGTTCCATGACATTTTTGCGCAATGATAGCTGCATCAATAACTAAGCCAATCGGAGGAGTATCAATGATAATATAATCATAATATTCCTTTAAACTGTCAATCATGCTAGTAAAGTTCATATTTTGCAGCAAAGTCGTAGGATTCGGAGCCGTTTTACCTGCAGGAATTATAGAAAGGTTGGGAATATTCGATTCACAAATTACTTCCGATAAGTAAGCATTGCCTGATAAATAGCTTGTTAATCCACTAACCTTACCTGTTGCTTTAAATGTTCCGGATAATACCGAATTACGAGTATCTGCATCTATCAAGAGAGTCTTGAAACCTGCCTGAGCAAACGAAATTGATAAATTTGTTGAAGTGGTTGACTTCCCTTCACCAGGTTGCACTGAAGTTAGCGCAATAACACGAATTTCTTGACCACTAAATTGGATATTAGTCCGAATACTATTACAATACTCTTCAACTTCCGTATAGAGGTTGTGTTTGGATTTTACTAATTCTAAACTTGCCATGATAACTCCCTATTTGACCTTATTTTATATCTGGAATGATGCCTAGAAGTGTCATATGTAGTACTTCTTCAACATCTTCAACACGGTGTACACGGTCATCCAATAATTCTTTAATAAGAACAATAACGACTGCTAAAAAACCGCCTACTAAAAAACCTAAAAGTGTATTTCTTTTAAGATTAGGTGATGAAGGTGATGAAGACGGTTCTGCTTCTTCAATTGTTTTTACATCTTCTACATTAGTCACTTCTTTAATTTTTTCAGAAGCAACTTCCCGATAAGTATTAGCTAATTGACTAGCAACCTCTGGATTCTCATCTTGCACCGAAATAGAAATAATACGAGTATTAACAGGAATATCAATTCTGGTTTTAGCACTCAAACCAGAAATACTTAAGTCTAGTTGCTCACGCTCAATAACTGCAGTAAGTACTGTTTTAGAGGCAATGATTTCCTTATAGTCTTTTACTAAATAATCCCCTGCCTGTAAATCTTGAGTCGAAATTTTCGATTCGTCTGTCCCTTTATTAACCACATAAAGTTTTGTAAGTGATTCATACTGAGGTGTCAATAAAAAAATACTACCCGCTAGCGCCATAAACGCAAATGTTAAAGCCGAAAAAATGATAGCAAATTTGCGTACCCATAATTTTTTCAGAAGGTGTACGACATCTATTTCTTGTTGTGTGTCATTTTGATTTTGCATGTTTTCTCCTAAATAAATTGATTTGCTAATAATGTTACTTGATTGTCATGAAAGAGTTGTTTAGCTTTCTTTACCCCAAATTTCTTCTCAATAATGGTATAAGCTTCTTGCATATAAGGTTTCCGATTATCTAAATTATGCATATCGCTTGCAACACAATGCACCAGATCTTCATCTAAAAAATAAGCTACTCTTTTTTTATAAATCTTATACTTATCCCCAAATAATTTTGTCTTTAGAACGTGAATACTATTAACTTGCGTGTAACACCCCATATCAATCAATTCCTTGACTCTAGCCCTATTATTTTCTAAGGCATCGTACCGTTCAATATGAGCAATAATTGGTGTCACGCCAATATTTAATAAATCAATCACCGCACCGTGTATTATTTTCCAAGGTGTCCCTGTACTAAATTCAATTAAGGCAAAACGGGTACCACCCATCGTTGGAATCGTTTGATTTTCTAGTTTTTCAACGATATCTGTTGTAAAATAAAGTTCACCACCATAGAGAAGAGTCATTTCTGGTAAAAGTTTTTGAATTTCTTCTTTTAACAAAATAAAATTTGCAAAGATTGTAACTTCAGGCGTTTCAAACATTCCTTTTCTCCGATGTGATGTCGCTACAATTGTTGTAACACCTTGTCGATAAGCTTCCTTGATAAGTTCAATACTTTCTTCCAATGTATCGGGACCATCATCAACTCCAAAGATAATATGTGAATGGATATCTATCATCGTTAATTTCCTTCCATTGTCGCTTTAATGACATCTTTAGCACTATTAAGACTCGATTCATCAAGACGCAACATATAAAGACTTGCTGTTGGCATAGCATATGAAGGAAGCTCACCAATTGATCCTGTTCCAGTAATAGCCTGAGACCTCACCTCATAACTTTGTCCTGTCTCTAACTGAGTGTTAGCTAAAGTCATCATCGTTTCAAAAGGCATATTTGTTTGAATAGAATCACCTAATCCATTAATAATATCACTATACTTAGCAATAGAGTCCAGACTAGTTAATTTATTAATAAGTGCTGCAATCACTTTAGTTTGATTCTTACCTCTATCATTGTCACCGTCCACTAATGAATATCGTTCACGAACAAAAACCAGAGCCTGTTTCGAATCCATGGTCACTTCTCCTACCGGAAATTGATAATTGCCACTGGTAAACTCTTGTTCATTTGTGACCGTAACTCCTCCAACTAAATCAATCAATTTTAAAAATGTCGAAAAATTGATTCGTGCATAGTAATCAATATTAATTCCATAAAGATTTTCCAATGTATGAATAGACGAGTCTACGCCATAAATTCCTGCGTGAGTTAACTTATCATACTGATTATTTCCACCGTCCGCAATAGGAACATAAGAATCCCTAGGAGTAGTTGTTAATAAAACCTTATGCGTCTTCTGATTAACAGTCATTATGATATTGACATCTGAACGTGAAACCGATGAAATAGATCCATAGGTGTCAATGCCAGAAATGTAAATATTAAAACTATCTGAATTCATTTTAGGAGTATTACTATTTTCAATTTTTTTCTTAATAGTATAAGTATAAATTGTTTTTAACTTATTATCAAAATCCTCATGGTTACTTCTCAATAACTCGGTATACGCAGAATTCATTACCATTGCCTTATCTTCACCAGCCAATAGACTTTCATAAGCTGAAGAATAAGATAACGACGTTGTTTCAGTTAATCTAATTCCTTTATTACGATTAATATGATCTAATAACATTGAAATATTATTTGCATCACTAGCAATTGGTGCCAAAACAGAATTGAGCTGCGTAACATCAGAAATGCCAATATCTACTGGAACCACAACACTCATTTCAACTTGTGACACACGAGCAGTTGTATTAAGTTTATTTGAAAAGTCCAAAGCTGACTTAACAAAAAACAATCCTGTACTTAAAGCAACAACGATCAAACTAAGTAAAACTGTGGCAATAACCTTAGCTTTTTTTGATAAAATCCAAAAGAAGAGAATCACCATAGAAATTCCTAAGAAAACTGGAATAATAAGGTTTAAATGATTAAAAGCTAAGATATTATATGTTAACATAGAAAATACTACTGCAAGAGCTAGCAGAGCGACTAGAGTCCACAAGGTAAAGTTTAGAATACCTAAAAAACCATGCTTTGACGAGTTTCCGGGTTTTCTATGTTGACTCCGTGAAGACATAACAATCCCCCATTTTATTTATAAATTTCCTCTTATTATAACTTAAATTTCCCATTTTTACAAACGTCTTACCATATACTACTCACTTTTCTTAATATCTTCTTTCAATTCTTCAACATTAAATTTTGCAAAAAGATATTTTCTGTCCTGAACAGGAAAACGTTGATCTAACTGATCAACAGGTCCCACTTCAAAAATCCCTTCCTGAATAACAAAGTCCATGACATGACCACCAAAACAATGATCATCTGATAAAAAATGTAAATGATAACCTGCAACACTGACCCCGTGGAACATTTCAGGAGTCCAGATACCAACAATAGTCCCAGTGACATGTTCTGTTTTATGCTCTGGCTGATTAATAGCTACCTCAGAAAATTTACGATCACTATTTGATTTTGGAATCATTCGTACATGCATATGACTAAAAGTGCCATGGATTTTAATCGATCGAAAAAGGTTTTCTCCATCATAGTAAGATTCAATACGTTTTTCCAACTCTTTATCAGTCATTTCAAAACGTTGCTTAAAAATAACTTCTGCTTGATGAGGAACAACTGCTGCATACGGAACCTTAACATGAGCCGGTACTTCAATAACCTGAATTCGTCCACTTGTAGATTTTACCTGATAGGCAATCCCTTCAAGGATTATTAATTCACCATCAATAGAATCTAGAGTTCCAATTCCTAAATTACCGTGTTCTAAAAGCTCTCCTATTGTCAAAGACCCCTCATAGAGCCCTGCCATAAGGGCTCCCAAGGTATTATATTGAAATAATTTTATCGGTTCTGACACTAGAGTTCCTCCTTAAAACTAATCATGTTCATGTCATCAGGAACCATCGTCAAATAGCGCTCTATAATCTCTTTGGCCTCATTACGATGTCCAAACTCTCGCAAAATATAAGCATAATCTTGTAAAAACTCTGGATTTTCCGACAGATCATCTGAAATCTCTCTATAAATTGTAAGTGCCTCTTCTTCTTGATCTAATCCTTGATAGGCTTTAGCAATATTCCACTTTGTTAGAACCAAGTCAATATCTTCTAATTCTAGTGCAATCACATCTTCATATCGTTCTTCTTCTAGGTATAATGTTGTCAAACGTAAAAGCACTTCTTCAACATCTTCTGCTAATTCATACGCTGATAAAAGATAAGATTCTGACAATTTTCTATCATGGGTTTCATAAGCAAGTTGCGATGCTAGAAGGAATAGTTGGCTATCAAACTCATTCTTAGCTAAACCTTGTTGGACTAAACGTAGAGCTTCCTCTAGTTTATTCTCTGCCTTTAATGATAGAGCATAAACATATTCGTATCCTGGAAAATCATAATTCATGGCCTCTAGTTGCTTAAAGTATAAATTAGCTTTTTGGTATTCTTTTTGATCATGTAAAATCACTCCTAAATCAAAAGCTATAACATCATCATACTCAATCTCTAAAGCTTTTTCTAAAAACTCAACTGCAACTTCAAATTTACCAAGATTAGCATAAGAGCGCCCAATTCTGTGGTACGTTGAAATTCCAGTCATTCCTAAAATATGACGATTATCTAACTGAGCGTAGTAATCAATAGCGTCCTTATAATGTTCAAGTTCATATTCTAATTCAGCTAAACCAAATATCACTAATGGTTCCGATGATAGTTTAGAAGCTAATAAAAGCTTATCTCGCGCTACGTCCGTCAAGCCTTCCATCTGATAAAGATCTGCCATGACTAAAAGTGCCGACAGATACTCTTCACTATTTTCTGATATAGCATTAAGATAAAGGAAAGCTTCCTCCATGTCACCATCTTCTGCAACAATCTGAGCAAGATTAATATTAACTTCTGGATAAATTTCTTTTAGTTTATTATAAATTAGTTTAGCCTGTGGGTAAAATCCAATACTTTCAAGATATTCAGCTAATTCCAATAGAATTTCGTTTGGATCATTATCAAGAGCTTTTTGAAAATATTTTTCTGCGTGAGCAAGGTCTTTAGCTTGTAATGAAGCTAACATTTTCTCACTATTTAACATCAATCTCTCCTTTTATGTCTTTCTGCTCTGCTATTTCTTCATACAAACCACTAACACTCTTATACCAATCAAAAATTTCTGCTAAAACAACTTTTGCTGCCGCATAAGCAGGGATTCCAAGAAACACTCCCCAAACACCAAAAGCTGACCCTGACACTAGGAGCGTAAACATAATCGTAATTGGATGAATATTTAACTTACTTCCTAAAACAAACGGGGTTACAAATCGCCCTTCAACAGTCTGCTCAATGGTAAAAACAACAGCTACTTTTACTAACATTAAAGGACCTTCAACTAACGCTAAAATGACAACAGGTACCATGGCTAGAAAACTGCCAAGATAAGGAATCATATTTAAAAATCCTGCAGTAATACCAAATGTGACTGCGTAAGGTAATCCAATTACAGTAAAAAGAATTGAGAACATAATCCCAACAACAGCAGCAACAGTCACTTGACCTTGAACATATCCTGCTAGCTGTGAATTAACATTGTGCAAAATCCTTGCGGTTGTTTCTCTCATTGCTGTTGGCAAAAATTTCACGAAGCCATCTTTCATCGTGTCACCGTCTCTAAGCATGTAAAAAATGATAAAAGGTGAAATAATAACTGCAACTGTCACTCGTGCTACAGCACCTGCAACATTTCCAGCCCAGTCCACAGCATTTTTAGAGAAAGTTTGCGCAAATTCTAAAGCCTTACCAGAAAAATCAGTCACAAGGCTTTCCAATTGTGGTCGAAATTGTGCCAATCGATCGTCTTTTAAAATAAGAGTAATTTGATTCTCAACATCTCTAATATAATTAGGGAGATTGGTAACAAACGATGTTAACTGAGTTTCAATCATGGGAACCAGCGCAGCAACTGCCCAAATTAAAAATAGGATCACACCCAAAAAAACAATTGAAATAGCGGATACTCGACCAAAATTGCGTTTTTCTAGCCAATCTACAGCTGGCTTTAGAAGATAGTAGATTAAAGCTGATATAACCAATGGTAAACTAACAACAGCTAAAAAGGAAAAAATTGGACTCAACAAAGAGCTGATGTGACTAAATACCCAAATGTTCAAAAAAACCAAAAGCATCACTAGCAAAACTGTCACACCTTGATTGTTTAGAAACCAACGAAAAAACCAACTCAATGAAAATTTGTTATCATCTTTCATAAACATTCTCCAGCTACATTTATTCTACCTATCATTATACCAAAACTCAGATAAAAAAATCACCAATTAAGGTGAGTTTCCACGACATATGCATAAAGAAAATGCATGTAACCATTTTCTACCTACATGCATTTTCTTCAAAATATCTTCATACCAATTACATAAGTGCATCGGTTCATCCTCTATTTCACCTATCTATATTATAACAAAATTTCATGATAAAATTATAACTTTTTATGAAAAATCGTTATGAGAAAGCGATATTTTTTCATGAGTTTCTCGGAGTGAGTTTCAACTGATAAAATAGAGAAGTTGATAAGTGTAAGAATAGACTAGTTGTACGGATAAAATATTACTTTTTTTTCAGCCAAGTTTCCACTCTCATAAGTCATCTTAGCAGAAAAAAACGGAACATCTTCTAAAATCCATTTGAACATTTCGTAATCCCCTTCCCAAGTTGGCTTAGATAAGACTTGATCATAAGGAACCCATTCTAAAGTTCCCTCAGGACAATCTTCTAATAACTCACCTGAAAATTGAGTGACTTTAAAAACATAGGTATACCAATCATGACCTGGCGTAAATTCTGGAAAAGTAATTATTCCACATAACTCCATGTCATCAACTTTAAGGCCAGTTTCTTCAAAAACTTCACGAACTGCACACTCTTCTGGACTTTCTCCTTTTTCAAGCTTCCCTCCAACAGAAATCCATTTCCCTAAATGGACATCATTAGGTTTTTTATTACGATGTAAAAGCAGTAATTCTCTTCCATTATCAATATAACAAATCGTTGCTAGCTTCATATCTACTCCTTTCATATCTATAATCTATTATAACAAAAGTAAATTTCATAAGCTAAAAACTTTTAAAAAAGAAATTTTTATGGTTTAATAAAGTTATCTTAAAAGAAAGGGGTTCCAAAATGAATCCACAAGACCTATTTAACCAAGTTAAAGAACTAATTGAAAAGAAAGACTTCTCAGCAGCAGTTAATTTTGTCAATGAGCAAAAAGATAATCTCGGAGAATACTTTGAGCAAGCAAAAACTCTCGTTGAAGGTGCGCAAGGTGCCGACAGCCTTCTCGACAAGGTCAAGGGCCTATTTGGAAAATAATGATGTTAAAAAGGGAGAATAAAGTCAACGCTCCCCTTTTTTTACAATTAGTATAAAAAATCAAAAAGAGGTTAGGACAAATTGATATACTCCCCTTATAGTGGACAGTGAAAAAAACAAAAATTCACTAGAAACTAAAAGGGGAGTTTTCGTATGTCAAAAAGAAGTCCAAAATCAGTAGAAGAAAAACTAGAGATTGTAAACTTGTATTTAGAAAAAGGGAAATCCATTTCAAGCTTAATAAGGGAATATGGCGTTAGTGATACCACCATTAGAACTTGGGTTCGTAAATACAAACATCTAGGTATAGCAGGATTAAGAGAAAGTAATACTTGGACGAGGTACTCAAAAGAAATCAAAGAACAAGCCGTACAAGATTATCTATCTGGACGAGGAAGTTTGGAGACAATCATTGAAACTTACTACATATCATCTGGAAGTGTTCTCGAAAAGTGGCTAAAACAAACGGTATACTAGTGGTAAAGAAATCAAAGCAACTAGTAAAGGATTAAGTCGTATGAAACAGGGACGTAAAACCACTTTTGAAGAACGTGTGGAGATTGTCAACTTCACCATTATTCATGATAAGGACTATCAGGC
>NZ_JBHSOJ010000015.1:203862-204347 GCF_042656225.1 Streptococcus caledonicus | reverse complement strand
GGGTCAACGTATACTATTTGTGACAGGTATCAAATATCCTCTAGAAGTGTTCTCGAAACGTGACTAAAACGGTATACTAGTGGTATAGAAATCAAACCAATTAGTAAAGGATTAAGTCGTATGAACCAAGGACGAAAAACCACTTTGGAAGAACGTGTGGAGATTGTCAACTTCACCATTACTCATGATAAGGACTATTAGGTAGCGATTGAGAAATATGGTATTTCCTACCAACAAGTTTATTTCTGGGTGAGAAAGTTTGAGAAGGATGGTAGTCAAGGACTCCTAGATCGCAGAGGTAAAGGGTTAGACAGTAAAACGAACTTTACCCCAGAAGAAGAGTTACAGCTCAAAAACAAGCAACTCGAAGAGCGCAACCGCTATTTAGAGATGGAGGTAGGACTGCTTGCAGTTGCTTGTTGCCAATCGTGTCGTCACCCTGTTCCTAACGCTTGGACAAGCCTTGCAGGGCTATCCGTAACTCA
>NZ_JBHSOJ010000015.1:146232-203852 GCF_042656225.1 Streptococcus caledonicus | reverse complement strand
AGAGCGCAACTGCTATTTAGAGATGGAGGTAGGACTGCTTGCAGTTGCTTGTTGCCAATCGTGTCGTCACCCTGTTCCTAACGCTTGGACAAGCCTTGCAAGGCTATCCGTAACTTGCTTTGCTTCGAACGGCTAGCGCCAAAAAGTTAGAAGAAATCAGACGCAGAAACCGACGGTAAGACTCGGACGTTACTTAGAGAAGAATTTCAAGCTATTAAAGATTTTCCGATAAGCGTAGTGGAGCCTCTATTAGCCAGTTATGCCAATGACTTGGAGTGCGATCAGGTTATTATAAGTGGCTTAATCACAAAGAGACTACATCTGAGGAGACAAATCGAACACTATTAAAAGCCATCAAGGAACTCCATACCAAACGCAAGGGAATTTTAGGCTACCGTCGAATGACGCGAGCTGTCAATCGGAAACTTGGAACAACTTATAATAAGAAGCGAATTCGTCGCTTAATGCGTATCCTTGGTATCTCATCAATTATCCGTCATTCTCGAGGCTATTGCACGAAGACTAGTTTTGTGACTATCGAAGAGAATTTTCTCAATCGAGAGTTCACAGCTCAAGCCCCTAATCAAAAATGGTGTACAGATGTGACTTTCTTACCGTATGGACGAGGTTGTAAAGCTTATTTAAGTGCTATTAAAGACCTATATGATGGTTCTATTCAGTAAGCATAATGACAATCCACTTGTCATGGAGAACCTAAGAAAGGCTATGGAAGCTAATCCAGATGCCACACCAATCATCCACAGCGACAGAGGAAGTCAATCCACTTCACGGGAATACCGGATGGTAACGCCCCAATATCAGATGACACGCTCTATGTCACGAGTTGGTAAATGCATTGACAATGCGCCAATTGAGAGTTTCTTTGGTCATTTTAAGACGGAGTGTTATGACTTGAAGGCTTACAAGACATTTGAGGAATTAGTTTATGATATTGATGACTATATCTATTTTTACAATAACGAACGATTTCAAGAGAAGCACAACGGCCTTGCCCCTCTTGAATTGAGGGACAAGGCCGTTGCTTAATCTCTTATTATTTCATTGTCCACTTGACAGGGAGCAGTTCATATCTCAACCTTCTCTTGTTGATAGTAATAACAGATAGACGCAATGGTTGATTGGAAATCTGCAACTAGACACTTCTTTATTTTCAAGTGTCCACCTAAAATATCCACTGGATTATTCTCGCTCGTTCGTTTTCAAGCTCAAACCTAAAATAGTCCACCTGACTATTTTAGTACCACGAGATCATTAGCTGCTATCCTATATAAATGAGATGAACATTGTTCGTCTCATTTCCAACCTCCAAACATTTCGGAGACACTTGGAGATGTGCGGATGTGGAAGTGAAACTGTCCAGTGGACACCTTCATCCTGAGCTTAGAAATAAAATATCGAAGGGGAGTAAAGACTTCGATATCATGACTTCTGCTACTCCCTTTTTACTTTTCATCAATAACTAAGCGGACTTTCTTGCCTGAGGTTGGCACCGAATAAACAATAGCTCTAATCGCTGTAATCGTACGTCCTTTTTTACCAATAACACGCCCAATATCTTGTGGGTCTAAACTTAGATGATATTCCAAAAATTCTGGAGTATCTTCAATTTTAATAGTTAAATTATCTGGTTGTGAAATCAAAGGTTTCACAATAGCGATAATGAGGTTTTCGATGGTATCCATAGGCTCTTGTCACTCACTTATTATTTTGAAAATTTTTGTTCGTGGAATTTCTTCATAACACCAGCTTTTGAAAGGATGTTACGAACTGTATCAGATGGTTGTGCACCTTTAGCCAACCAGTCAAGAACACGGTCTTCTTTAACTGTGATTTGGTTTTCTTCAACAAGTGGATTGTAAGTACCAACAGTTTCGATGAAACGACCATCACGGGGTGCACGTGAATCTGCAACATTAATACGGTAGAAAGGTTTTTTCTTAGAACCCATACGAGTTAAACGGATTTTTACTGCCATTTTATATAAAGTCTCTTTTCTTTTTTATTATGGTCAATAGCAGAGCTACTAACTTACTCTAACTAGTATATCACATAAAAAAGAGATGTCAAGAAAAAAACTTGACACCTCTTAAAATTTTTAAAATATTTTTTCTAGCCACTGTCCACCATAAATCCAAAAATAACTATAAGTTACAATGGAAATTGGTTTACATATCAGAATAATTCTAAGAAATTTGTAGTAAGGCATACTAGATAGACCAGTTACCATTACCATAATGTCTGCTGGTGCCATAGGCGATAACATATTTAAGATGAAAAATCGTTCGTAAGTTTTTGAACTGAGATGTTTCTCATACTTCAATAGATGTTTCTCATTAACAAACAACAAAATAAAGGGACGGCCGTATTCTTTGACTAAACAAAATAAAATGATGGAGCCTAGCGATAAGCTGATATAGTTCAGAAATAGTCCCCACCAAAAGTCAAATGCCATAAATCCAATAACTGTTGTCACACCTCCTGGAATAATAGGTACAACAACTTGAATCACTTGAATCAGAAAAAAGCAAAGACTACCAATAATCATGTGATCTTTTATCAGATTCGCAAGTGCATCTGGGTTTTCAAAAATCTTCAAACCTCTGACAAGATAGCCAACTAACACAACCGATAGAACAACCGCTATAATACCAATAATCTTAAAAATTTTCTGATAGCGATAGTAACGCTTTGGATCAATTTCTTTACTCATAACGTAGAGCCTCAATTGGATCTAATTTACTTGCTTTATTGGCAGGTAACAATCCAAAAATAATACCAATTGCAGCAGAGAAAGCTATTGCAACTCCCGCAACATCAAGTGACACAGAAGCATTTGGTAATTGCAAAGCATTTCCCATAGCACCTACAGCTAAATAAGCCAGACAAAGTCCGATAAAACCTCCTAAAACAGTCAAGACAACTGCCTCAATCAAGAATTGAGTAAGAATTTTTCCACGTGTTGCACCCAGAGCCTTACGAAGACCAATTTCTCGAGTCCTTTCAGTAACAGAGACCAACATAATATTCATCACCCCAATGCCACCTACCAATAATGAAATTCCAGCAATAGACCCAATAACTGTTGTCATAATACCAAATTGTGTATTAATTTCGTTAAGAATCTCCGTAGTATCCGCAACAGTGTATTCACCATCCTTAACCTGAGAAAGACGTGTTAAGTAAGCACCAGCTTTTTTTCCTAACTCTTGACTAAGTGTCACATCATTAACATGAAAATAAATCATATCATTTTCAGGAGCACCAAATTCATAGGCAACTTGAGTATTAGTCATAACTGCTAATCCTGTAAGTCCATACATTCCTACTACATTGACATCAGTTTTAAAAACTCCTACAACCAAGTAATCTTTATTGTCTAGATTAACAACTTTGTTCAAAGCATTATTGTATTTTCCCTTACCAAACAATTCATCAGCCATCACTGTATCCAACATGATAATGCGAGAAAAGTTTTGATAGTCAGTTTCTTTGAAGGCACGTCCTGCAATAATATCATATTCCTTGATTTTAAAATAATCAGCGCTTACACCAGTTACCTGAGCATTCTTTATCGTCTTCTTCCCATAATAGATACTGCCACCTGTATTATTCGTTGTATAATAGGCCGAAATACCATGAATATTATCAACAATCTCCTGTAACCATTCATCTTTAATCGGAGTATTAGCCATTGTAGTACCACCATAAAAGGCAGCATATGGGTTTTCCTCTTCCCCTTTGGGTTGATAATAGAGCTGAACGATCTTTTTATCACCTGTAAAACTGTCAGTCACACTGGTTTTCATTGCATTTCCAAGCCCCATGATAATAACAACAGCAGCAACACCGATAATAATTCCTAACATGGTTAAAATGGACCGCATTTTATGGCTAAGGACAGAGCTAATTGCAAATTTCCAATTTTCCATAACTCCTCCTAATCTATTCTAACACTTTCAGTAGTGTCTGCAGTAATTTCACCATCACGAATGACTATTTTTCGTGTAGCATAATCAGCAATTTCAGGCTCGTGAGTAACCATAATGATAGTTTTGCCTTCACGATTCAGCTGTGTTAAAAGATCCATTATCTGCTTTCCAGTCCTCGTATCAAGTGCTCCTGTAGGTTCATCCGCTAAGATGATGGATGGACTATTGACCAAGGCTCTAGCAATCGCCACACGCTGTTTTTGTCCACCCGAAAGTTCAGATGGTAAATGTTTGCGACGTTCACTCAATTCTACTTTTTCCAGAAAAGCTTGTGCCAATTCGCGACGTTTATTAGCACCTACACCGGCATAAATTAACGGCAATTCAACATTTTCTTGAGCTGTTAGTTTTGATAAGAGAAAGAATTGTTGAAAGACAAAACCAATTTCATCATTTCTAACCTGAGCTAACCTTTTCTCGCCTAACTCCTCAACTGCTGTCCCTGATAAATGATAGGTTCCAGAAGTTGGACGGTCAAGAAGACCGATGATATTCATAAGTGTTGATTTACCAGAACCAGATGGTCCCATAATAGCTACAAATTCACCCTCATAAACAGTCAAATCAATTTCTTTTAAAACTTGTAGCTCTTCCTCACCATTACGATAAGACTTGGTAATACCAGACAAAGACATCAATTCTTTTTGATTACTTGTCACTAGAAGTCACCTCAGTTTCTTCGAAGGTTTTTATGTTCTCTAATTTTTGATTGGGTTTTAAAGAACTGTCAGGATTTACAACAATAGTTTGCCCTGCTGTTACCCCCGATGCTATCTCTTGAGAAACTGCATCAGCATTTCCAACCGCAACTTCTACTTTTGAAACTTTTTTACTTTTATCATTCAAAATCCATACATAGGATTTATCGCCATCTACAACGACAGCAGTTAAGGGTACTAATAAACTTTTCTGGTCATTAACAACCTCAACTGATACCGAAAAACCTTGTTTAAGTTCAGCAATATCACTCGTAATTTCTGCTTTATAGGCGTAACTAGCTCCAGATGATGTGTTGCCTGCTGTACTTGTGGAACTAACGTTTTGAGTAGGATAGTTTGAAATATAAGTAATTTTACCAGCCCATTCTTTGTCTGGATAGACTTTAGATTTCATTTTGACTGTTTGACCCACCTTAATATTAGCTAAGTCATATTCAGTTAAACTACCTTCAACTTGTAATTTCCCTTCACTAGTCACATGTACTAGAACTTGACTTTCTTTAGATGATGGATCAATATTGTTATCAATTTCAACAACGGTTCCTTCGACATCACTGAGTAAAGCCGTTTCATTTAAAGCTGTTTGGGCCTTAGCCACCTGAGCCTCTGCAGAGGCATAAGCTTCATATAAGGTTTGCAGTTGATTTTGATAGTCTGCATTAGCCTGAGCTGTTGGGTTGACTGTGGTAAATTCTCCAGTTTTTTCATCAACCACCGTTGTTGCTTGTGGCACACCATATGTCATTAATTGATTAATATCACGACCAACTTTATTAAGTCCACGAACAGCCTCATCATAAGATGCTTGCGTAATTGTTGTGTCATATTGGACTAGTTGTTGACCTGCTACTACCTTATCTCCGACTGCAACCGTAACTGAAGCGCTTGTTCCCTTACTAGGATCAAAATACACATATTGCTCAGATTGAGCTTTAACAGTTCCAGATAAAAGTGTTGAAGAAGCTAACATTCCCTCATTGACAATTGAGGTTTGATAAGTTTTTTGTTCTTTGGAACCACTACCCACAGTTGAAGCCATATAGGCATAACCACCTGTAACTAGGATAATTAGTCCAGCTATACCACCTCCAATTGTCTTTTTATTCAAAAATCTCTTTTTATCTTTTTTACGTGCCATCATATTTTCCTTTTATGTATTTATTATGTAATACAATGATATCTTTTAAAAGATAACTTGTCAAGTTTTACCTGTATTGATTATACAATGAATACAAGATAATACACTTACAGTTTTGTAAGAAAAAGAGGTTGGGACAATCTGAGGAGACAAATCGAACACTATTAAAAGCTATCAAGGAACTCCATACCAAACGCAAGGGAATTTTAGGATACCGTCGAATGACGCGAGCTATCAATCGGAAACTGGGAACAACTTATAACAAGAAGCGAATTCGTCGCTTAATGCGTATCCTTGGTATCTCATCAATTATCCGTCGTTCTCGAGACTATTGCACGAAGACTAGTTTTGTGACTATCGAAGAGAATCTTCTCAATCGAGAGTTCACAGCTCAAGCCCCTAATCAAAAATGGTGTACAGATGTGACTTTCTTACCGTATGGACAAGGTTGTAAAGCTTATTTAAGTGCTATTAAAGACCTTTATGATGGTTCTATCGTGGCTTACCATATCAGTAAGCATAATGACAATCCTCTTGTCATGGAGAACCTAAGAAAGGCTATCAGATGACACGCTCTATGTCACGAGTTGGAAAATGCATTGACAATGCACCAATTGAGAGTTTCTTTGGTCACTTTAAGACGGAGTGTTATGACTTGAAGGCTTACAAGACATTTGAGGAATTAGTTTATGATATTGATGACTATATCTATTTTTACAATAACGAACGATTTCAAGAGAAGCACAACGGCCTTGCCCCTCTTGAATTGAGGGACAAGGCCGTTGCTTAATCTTTTATTATTTCATTGTCCACTTGACAGGGAGCGGTTCAAAAAATATCTCAACCTTCTCTTTTTGATAGTAATAACAGATTGGCTCAGTGGTTGATTGGATGACCGTAACTGGACACTTCTTTCATTTTCAAGTGTCCACCTAAAATAGTCCACTGGACTATTTTAGTACTAAGCAATCGTTAACGGCCATCCTAATCAACTGTGCGAAGGTGGGACGACAAAATCGAAATCGTCTTTTTTGACGATTTAACGATTTTTGTCCGACTCTCTATTTTGCATATTTTTGGCAGGTTAGTATCAACTACTTTACCCAAAGAAGGCTAAAAGTGCACCCGCAGCAATGGCAGAGCCAATCACGCCTGCCACATTTGGTCCCATGGCATGCATCAAAAGGAAATTACTGGAATCTTCCTCTTGACCAACTTTTTGAACCACACGCGCAGCCATTGGAACCGCAGAAACACCCGCAGCACCAATCATTGGATTGATTTTTTTACCAGACAATCGGTACATCACTTTTCCGAAAAGTACACCACCGGCTGTACCAATAGAAAAGGCTAACAGTCCAAGAGCAATAATTTTCAACGTTGTTACAGACAAAAATAGCTCTGCATTTGCCTTAGCACCAACTGTTAAACCAAGGATAATCGTCACACAATACATGAGCGTATTTTGTAAATTATCAACAATCTTTGGAACAATCTTAATCTCACGAACCAAGTTACCTAACATTAGACATCCTACTAAAGTTGTCGCACTAGGGACCATCAGACTAACAAAAATCGTAACGACGATTGGGAAGATAATTTTTTCCGTTTGTGAAACCGGACGTGCTTGAACCATCTTCGTTTTACGTTCTTCTTCCGTTGTCAGAGCTCGAATAATCGGCGGCTGAATAATTGGTACCAAAGCCATATAAGAATAAGCTGCTAAGGCAATGGTGGCAAGTAAATCTGGTGCCAAACGTGTTGTCACATAAATAGCGGTCGGTCCATCAGCTCCACCAATAATACCTACAGAAGCTGCTTCTTGGGGAGTCATGCCAAGTACAATTGCGAAGAAGAATGCTGCAAAAATACCAAGTTGCGCTGCGCCACCAAGTAAAATGGTTTTAGGGTTTGCAATTAGCGGTCCAAAATCTGTTGAAGCGCCCAGACACAAGAAAATAAGTGGAGGGTAAATTCCAAGGTGAGTTCCTTGATAAAGGTAGTATAAGAGCCCTCCAGGATTACCACCTTCTGGATGGGCCATTAGACCTCCAAGTGGTAGATTGACCAAGAGAATACCAAAAGCAATCGGAACCATCAAATAAGGTTCATACTCTTTTTTTATTCCTAAATAGAGAAAGACTAAAGCCAGAGCTATCATAACCATGTGTTGCCAAGTCATGTTAGCAAATCCAGAGGTTTCAATCATTTGATTGATTACTTCTAACATAGGCGCCTCCTAAAATGCTAAGAGCGCTTGGTCTGATTCAACCGCTTGATTTGGCGTCACCAATACTTGAGACACTGTTGCATCAGCTGGAGCGAGGATTTCATTCTCCATCTTCATCGCTTCCAAAATAGCAACCACCTCACCTTTTTTAACAGCTTGCCCTGCTTGCACTTTAATGGCCAAAACAGTTCCTGCCATCGGTGCCTTGAGGACATCTCCAGTTGTAGCGACTGGTGCAGGTGAAGGTTCTGCCTTCGGAGCTGGACTAGATGTTGCTACCGTCTCTCCTTCCGCTAACTCACGTAATGTTACCTCGTAGATTTGACCATTTACCGTTACTTCATATTTCATCTAAATTATCCTTTCTTTTACCACATGTCATTTAAAGCCACTTACTTCTTGACAACATTTGCCACTTCAAAACGTTTACCGTTTTCCTTTTTAGAAGCAAAAGCTAGCGCTGTCAAAACAGCAACCTTAGCCAGCTCATCTTCTTCTACCAAAGCAAGACCCGTTTGTGCTGGCACTGCTGCCACAGGTAACTGAACTGCTTGAGTAGACTGTTTCGCAATGGGTGCTTGTTTTCCTAAAATCTTACTAGTTAACTGCATCATTAACATGATTCCTAGTAAGCAGATAAATACCAGTCCCATCGAAACCACCGTTACCTGTAAAATATCAATCAGTGAATAAGTCATCTTTCCTCCTTATCGCACATATCCTGTCACACGAATCACTTCGTCGTTAGGAGCGTATTTTTTTGTTAAAAAGTCCTTGGCAACATTTGGGAAAAGGGCATAAATCAGTACATCTTCGTCAGATTTAGCCAACTCACCAATTTCCTCACGGAGTTTATCAAACTCTGGTTCTAAGCGATCTGCAGGACGCCCTGTATAAATCTCAGCATCCCCAATAATTGATTTAGCAAACTCTGGATCAACTGGAACAGGAGATTTTCCATATTCTCCTATTAGGTACTGTTTCACCTCTTTTGAAACCATCTTATAGCGCTCACCAAGTATAATATTCATAGCTGCCTGAGTCCCTACAATTTGGCTCATAGGAGTAACCAATGGCGGATAGCCCATATCTTTTCTAACTTTTGGAACTTCGGATAATACTTGGTCAAGTTTACTTTCAGCACCAGCTTGCTTCAGTTGTGATAACATATTTGATAGCATGCCACCAGGAACTTGATAAATTAAAGTTCTAGGATCTGCAAAAAGAAGGGTTGGACTCATCGTGCCATTATCGAGGTACTTCTGACGAACCGACCTCATATAAACAGCAATTTCTTCCATCAGTTTTTCATCTAGAGAAACATCATATCCCTCATCTTTAAGTGCAAGATAAAGCGACTCCGTCGCAGGTTGAGAAGTTCCTCCTGAAAATGGCGATAGAGCAGTGTCAATGCGATCGACACCTGCTTCAACAGCTGCGTGGTAAGTCATCTCAGAAATACCACTAGTCGCATGAGTGTGGAGGATAATTGGAAGATTTGTTACTAATTTCATTCCAGAAATTAGAGCTTTAGCATCCCTAGGTGTCAACACACCTGCCATATCCTTGATACAAATCGAATCTGTTCCCATAGCCACCATCTGTTTGGTCAACTCTATATAATAGTCAACGGTATGAACCGGACTAGTTGTATAAGAAATGCAGAGCTGAGCCTCTTTACCAGTTCGTTTAACAGCATCCAAAGCTCGCTGTAAATTTCTGGTGTCATTGAGGGCATCAAAAATTCGAAAAACATCAATCCCATTTTCAGCAGATAGCTCCACAAACTTATCCACTACATCATCTGAGTAATGACGGTACCCTAAGAGATTTTGTCCTCTAAGCAACATCTGAAGTTTGGTATTGGGAAGATGTTTCTTTAGAGTGCGTAATCTTTCCCAAGGATCTTCATTTAAAAAACGCAAGCAGGCATCAAAAGTTGCACCTCCCCAACATTCCAAAGAATAGTATCCTACCTTGTCTAATGAGGACAAGATAGGTAGCATATCCTCTATGGACATACGCGTCGCCATCAAACTCTGATGAGCATCCCGCAATAAAGTTTCTGTAATCTCAACTGATCGCATAGAAACTCCTTTCTAGTTATCATTGATTTGAAGTCATCTCTAATTATATCACAAATAAAAGAAAACGATTACATTTTTTGAAAATAAAATGAAAAGAACCGAATTCTCGATTCCTCATTCTCATCTTAAAAGAGCATTGAAATAAGAGTAAAAATGGCAAAACCAGCCTGTTTTAAAGATAATGCTTTTATCGCTTGTTAGCCCCCATAGATTACTACTAGAACAATGTCTATCATCAAAAGCGCCAGCCATTGTTTGCTTGGAAAAATGAAAAGCACTACCAAAATTAACACGCCAATCAATCCATTATAGACACCTTAATTTTTAAAAAACGTGTTGACAATTGGACGTACAAGTTCTTCTTCAGACATTTCGAACACACGTGATGTGGATTGAGAGCTCGTTGCAAGTGTCTCAAGATAAAAAATATAGAAAAACTCTCTAGAAACAAGAATCCCAAAAGTGATTGTAAAAATTGGCATAAGACCTCCAATAGTCTTTTAACTACTCAAATAAGTTTTTATACTCCCAATAACCCTTTTCTTCTAATTCATCATAAGGAATAAATTGCAAAGCTGCTGAGTTGATGCAATATCGTAAACCACCTTTTTCCATCGGTCCGTCGTTAAAGACATGACCAAGATGAGAGTTAGCTCCACGGCTCCGCACCTCAATACGGCGCATGTTATAAGAAAGATCATCATGATTGGTAACCATTCGATTTTCAATCGGCTTAGTAAAAGCAGGCCAACCACATCCTGAATTATATTTATCTAATGAAGAAAACAGTGGTTCTCCACTGACCACATCAACATATATACCTTTTTCAAAAAACTCATCGTACTGGCCTGTAAAAGCACGCTCAGTACCTGCATTTTGTGTTATTTCATAAGCTAAATCGCCAATACGTTGACGTAATTCTTCTTGTGTTTCAGTCATTTTTTCACCTCAGATAAGTTGTATGAAATGATTTATATTCTAGACTTTTTAACTTTTAGTGTCAAGGTACAAGCATTTTTGATTACAAAATACTAACCATAAACAAAAGGCGGAATAAGCAAATCATCCCAACCTTTTTGATTATTCATTCTCATTTTCTGTATTCCCAACAATCGGTGATGAGGTTTCACTGACACTAGGATCCGTATTACCTGACTCCGGAGTTGTCTGAGGAGAATTAGCATAGCTAGTTTCCAATCCCTGATGGTCAGTATTTTCTAATCCTAGTGTCCCAGAAGAATTATCACTACTATTTTGATTATCTTGTGGAATAAAGATTTCCGTTGTCGCTTCACTAGGTGTAGGCTCTTGTAAACGTGCTTCCAGTCCGCCTCTGACCTTATTGATACGTGCTTGTAACCTCTCTTGAAGTTCCTTATCTGTTATCTTATCAACCGCTTCTTGAGCAGAAATAAGATTTTCAACTAAAATCGTTTTTTCAAGATGATTAACTGCTTCTTCCGCTTGATTGTTGAGCTTTTCATTTGCTTGCTTTGTAGCCAAATAATCCCTTACCACATCAATACGTTTCTGAAGACCTGTCTTTGCATCACTATCTTTTAATTGATCCAAAGCTTTTTGGGCCTCTGTGATATTCTCATCAGTCATATCATGTTCAAGTCTTTTAATAGCCTCTTCCACATCAGATAGTTGTTTATTAGATGTCTGACTAACTCTTTTTTCAATGACAATTCGTTGCGATTCAATTTGCAGATGATGATAATGAAAAAGAGCTAATATTGCTAATATTAAAGATAGAATCCCTATAGCCGACAAAACATGCTTTTTCTTATTATCCACACCATCTCTCCCAATCGTCTTCCTCGTTCTATTCTACCATTTCGTAGTTTTTCTGACAATTGATTTGCTAATACTTCTTTACTCTCCTAAAATACTAGCAATTTTGGTGTTGATTAAATCAATAGCAACAACATTTGTCACTCCCTCTGGAATCACGATATCGGCATAACGCTTGGTTGGCTCAATAAATTGGTGATACATTGGCTTAACGACGCTAGTGTATTGCTCAATAATGCTATCCAAGCTACGTCCACGCTCAACCATATCACGTTTGATACGACGGATAATCCTAATATCATCATCTGTATCCACAAAAATTTTGATGTCCATTAAATCACGTAAACGCTCGTCTTCCATGACGAGAATACCTTCAATGATAAAAACGTCTTGCGGTTCTTGACGATAGGTTTTATCACTACGTGTGTGTTGTGTATAATCATACACAGGGATATCAACTGGTCGCCCTGCAATAAGCTCTTTGAGCTGTTCAATCATAAAGTCAGTATCAAAAGCCAGAGGGTGATCATAATTAGTTTTAACACGTTCTTCAAAAGTCAAATGATCTTGATTCTTGTAATAAGAATCATGTTCAATCATAGCAATTTTTTCATCTGGAAAATTCGCTAAAATAGCATGTGAAACACTTGTTTTACCCCCACCAGAACCACCAGTGACACCAATTATAATAGGTTTTTTACGCATTGTGATAGACACAGAGAAATTAACCGGATACCTTCCTAATTGCTCTGCCCTTCCTTTCCTCAATTTCTAAAATTTACATTCTCACTATTTTACCATATTTCGTGCTATAATGGAAAAGAAGAATTGTAAAGGACTAAAATATGTATCAAAATTTCCCAACTATTTGGCAAGAAAAGTTCAACTCACTTGGCTTTTCAGAACCTACACCTATTCAAGAACAAGCTTTTGAACCTATTTTTTCTGGTGAAAACCTTCTGGGCATCAGTCCAACAGGTACTGGTAAAACTTTGGCCTATCTCTTACCAGCCCTTCAAAAGCTGGCACCTAAAAAATCACAACAGCTCCTTATTCTAGCTCCCAATACAGAATTGGCAGGACAAATCTTTGAAGTAACTAAAGAATGGGCAGAACCTATTGGTTTAACAGCTCAGCTTTTTTTATCAGGATCAAGTCAAAAACGTCAAATTGAGCGTCTCAAAAAAGGTCCTGAAATCCTTATCGGAACTCCCGGACGAATTTTTGAGTTGATTAAACTCAAAAAAATCAAGATGATGAATGTGAATACTATCATCCTAGATGAGTTTGACGAACTTCTAAGTGATAGCCAATACCATTTTGTCAAAAATATCACGACTCATGTTCCTCGTGACCATCAGATGGTTTATATTTCTGCAACAAATAAGGTCGATACTGCTCATTTGGTAGAGAATACTGTAATTTTAGACCTTTCTAATCAGACATTAGACACCATTAGCCACTTCTATATACCAGTTGATAAGCGTGACCGCTTAGAGCTACTACGTAAGTTTTCAAATATTCCAGATTTTCGAGGATTGGTTTTCTTTAATAGCCTATCTGATTTAGGAGCAGCCGAAGAGCGCCTTCAATTCGCTGGAAGCTCTGCTATTTCCTTAGCCAGTGATGTGAACGTCAAATTCCGTAAGGTTATTTTAGAAAAATTCAAAAATCACGATATCTCCTTACTACTTGGAACTGATTTAGTTGCTCGTGGTATTGATATTGACAATCTTGAAATTGTTATTAATTTTGAAGTTCCGAGAGATAAAGAGGCCTATACTCACCGTTCTGGGCGTACGGGACGCATGGGAAAAACAGGAAGTGTCATTACCTTTGTAACTCACCCTGAGGACTTAAAAAAATTGAAAAAATTTGCAAAAGCAACAGAAGTCTACCTCAAAAATCAACAGCTACATCGAAAATAAAAAGCTACCGATTCCTTTGTAAACACTATGCCACAGATGAGCTAGCGTGAATTTACCACACTCAAATAGAGATTTTATAATAGATTTGATTTTCTTTTCTACTCAATTTAAAATCAAAATATGGACAAGATTCTAGTCTTATAGACAATATTTAGATTTTATTTCGTAATTCTTTACTATCACTTATCCTAATGTAGTGTGAGCCGCTCCGATCATTTCATACCATACTATATAAGATTCACATTTTTAGATTTTGATTTTTATGTGCATAATAAACGAGGAAAGAAAAAGAAAGTATTATAAAAGAACTTTTTCTTCAAACTACAAAGAGTCGGAGACAGAACTCTGAACAATAAAACCGAAAACGAACAAAGATTATCTCCTATACATCAAAGAGCATCTTTGTTCGTTTTTATATACAATTTATTAGAAAATAAGATTGAATAGTATCATTTTTCTAAACTAAAAGTCTTTTTGTCTCAAACTCTTTTTTTCATCTTATGTCTTCGGAGGCTAAAAAAATCCGGTACTGGATCCTCTCCTCCCTTTGTAAAAGGATGGCACCTTAGGATACGAGCTAAGCCCATAAAAACACCTTTTACGCCATGCTTTTCGATTGCTTCAATCATATAATTAGAGCAAGTCGGACTATAGCGACAAGAAGGGGGAAAAACAGGCGATAGGAAGCGTTGATACCATCTTACTGGAATTATTAGGAATTTTTTCATTTTGATTTTGTCATGGCAGCATTATAGAGCTGACTAATTTCTTTCTTATTGAGACGACGAGCCTCACCCGGACGAAGACCTGTTAAATCCAAGGTACCAAATTGTGTTCGAGAGAGTTTGTCTACAAGAAGCCCACAGGATTCAAACATTTTCTTAACTTGATGATTGCGCCCTTCATGGATAGTCAATTCAACAACCGAACGATTTTTATCAGGCTCTACCTTGATGATATGATAACGCGCAGGCTTTGTTTTCTTTCCATCAATCACAACACCACGTGTTAGCGGACGAAGATTTTCCTTAGTAGCTATGCCTTTAACACGCGCCAAATAAACCTTATCAATCTCATTTCGTGGGTGAATCATCTTATCGGTAAAATCACCATCATTGGTCAAAATCAAAACACCAGATGTATCCCAGTCCAGCCGACCAACAGGATAAATACGTTCCTTAACCTGTGGCAATAAATCAAGGACTGTTTTTCTCCCCTTGTCATCACTAACACTTGAAATAACTCCTTTGGGCTTATATAGAAGGTAATAGACCTTTTCTTCATTGTAGATAGGTGTTCCTTCTACTTCAACCTTATCACCAGCTTTAACCATAGTTGCCAGCTCACGGACAACTGTTCCGTTAATTGTAACAAGACCAGCTTTAATTAATTCTTCCGCCTTACGACGACTGGCAACACCAGCATGGGCAATATATTTATTAATACGCATATTATATTTGAGAGGAATCCCCCTCCCTCCTTTTCTACTAACTCACGTCTGTAATAGCTATTTCTTGCTTTGAGATTGAACAAAGTCTATCACAATATACATTCAATTATCTGCTTTATTCTATCCATCTTACTCTATATCACTATCTGTGTCAAAGAGAGTGACTTCTTCATTATGAAGTTGGATAGAGGAAGCATCCGGTAACTCCTCTAATCGGTTAATTCCAATATAATCTAAGAAATAATCGGTTGTTACATAGAGATTTGGCCGTCCCAATACTTCTTTTTTACCATCCTCTTTTATTAAGTCAAAGGCTTGTAATTTTGAGATAGCACCACTTGAATTAACACCACGAATCTCATCGACCTCTATACGAGTAATCGGTTGTTTATAAGCAATAATAGAAAGCACTTCTAAACTGGCACGCGAGAGACTCTGATTGATTGGTGTACTTGAGTAAAGGCGCAGGAGCTCTGCATGTCTTTCTTTCGTCACCAACTTATAAGTTCTTCCTGTTTCGACAAGACATAGGGCTGATTGATTATCATTGATATATCTTTCGGCTAACTTTTCAAGTTGTTGGGATAAAGCTGACGTCGTTAACTGAGTCAACTCAGTCAACTGCCTCATGCTAAGCCCGTCTTCACCTGCTACAAAAAGCAGAGCTTCAATATTAGCTAAATGGCTCATGACGTTCCTCCTGAAAAATCATCGGGACAAATCGCAACAGAAGGATAATGTGGTAACACCGTCAAATCGGTATCTAAAGGTAAGTCATAGGTAGCTAAATAGTCGTTTGGATACCGTTTTTTAAGCGTAGCCATTTTCTCTAAAATAGCTGTCTCATCTGTTGAAGCATAAACAACTTCCACAACAGCTTCCGTAGGTTCTGCAAAAGCATGTACAATAATTTTAATCATAAGACTCCCCTTTTGTTAAAACAATCTCCCCAAAGTTATCGTCTTGAGATACTTTAACCTTTTGTACTTTGATAAGCTCTAATGTGGCTAAAAAAATCGTGATGACTTCTTGTCTGTCTGTTGCCTGATGAAACAATTCTGACAACATAAGGCGTCCTTTTTGTGCCAATTGGTTTTCCACAAATATCATCAAATCTTCAATACGATAATCATCACGTGAAATTGTAGTGTGGCTACTTCTAATTTCTGCTTGTTTTTTAGCCATAATCTGTGAGAAGGCCAAAAATAAATCTATAGTCGTTCGATCATGATTCAACGTCACATCATCATAAATAAGTTCTTGTTTAGGCTTCGAAAAATGCTGAGCACGCAAGTCATGCTGGGCTGCTAATTCTTGACCGAGAAGTTTATATTTTCGATATTCCTCAATTTGACTCAACAAATCCAACTCAGGATCATCTGCTTCTGGCTCTGTTTCAACAATTTTGGGGAGCAATTTACGACTTTTGATTAACATCAATTGACTTGCCATAAGCATGTATTCACCAGCTACCTCTAGACGCATCGCTTGAAGCGTCTCAATATAGGTTAAATACTGTTCGATGACTTCTACAATCGGAACATCGTAAATATCCATTTCATATTTAGAAACCAGATGAAGTAGAAGATCCAAAGGTCCCTCAAAGTCTTTTAATTTAATATCCATTTTTATAGTATTTTTCTAAGGTTGCTGTGCTTTTTAGTCCTAATTTTTTAGCTAAATCCAAAATAGCAACTCCTGATTTTTGTTGACGCAAAATGTGTTGTTCACGTAATTTTTGAGCCGTTAATTCAGATAAGTCAAGACTATCCAAATAGGCAGATAAAGTGACAAAAAACCATTGACGCGTATAGGTTTTTCCTTTATTTTCAAACAAATAAACTTGTCCGTCCTTCCAATTCAAATAGGGCATCAACCAATCATTAATGGGTAAAATCCTAACTGCTTCTGACTTTTTAACGGTCAAAATCTGAAATTCTTTGTTGATATTTGAAACCTTAAGTTCTGCTATTTCACTTGGTAGTAACCCAAGCTCTAATATAAGTAAGGCAATGAGCTGTCCAGACAAATGTTTCGTTTTTCGGTATAAGCACTCTAAATCAATTAAAGATACTTCTTGTAATGGAACGACTTTTTTTTCTACTGCTTTTAATTTGTAAAAATAGTCGACTTGTCCCTTGTCATATAAGTAGTATAGAAACTGATTAACACTCGAAATTTTACGCTTTTGAGCTGATGGTTTAAGTTCGCTAAGGCTTTCTTGATATAGGCGCAAGCTATAAGCATCTAACCGATCACCAATCTGTGCCACGAATTGCTCCAAATCATAGGCATAGGATTTTCTAGAGTTCTGCGTCAGCTTTTTTTCCGACAAAAAAAGAGAAATATAAGAGACAAAATCAGTCATTGGGATGAATCGTGTAATCCTTTGTAAAATTATGTAATAGGCTGTTGACAGCTTTTAAAATTGATTTTCGGGTAATAATTCCGACGAAAGTTTGCTCGGCATCAACAACCGGTAAGAATGGAAAGTCCACCAATTTATGGAGAACTTCTGTCACATCAGCATCAATAGATACTGTAGAAATCTTGCTATTGGCCATGTGAGCAATATCCGTTTGAGCCATTTCCCAATCTTGCAGACCGTTCTCCGACTGATACCTCATAATATCTGAAAGAGAAATCGTTCCCACATATTTTTTATCCCTTGTAATGACAGGAACACGAGAAAAACCATTGCTTGCAAGAAGTAATAAAACGTGATCAGCATTGTGGGTGTCCACAAAAATGGCAACTTCTTCTGCTGGTGTCAAATAAGTCTCTAACTGCCCCTTTAAAAAAACTTCAAATTCTTTTGCAATCATCGTGAAAATTCCTTTGATAATCCTTCAAAAAGCGTGTGGTTAAGGCGATAAAAATCAACAACAATCTTATCATCTGTCACCGTTACTTTAGCATAAAGTTTCTCAGATACTTCGCCTCTCGGTTGTAGAACAGAGCCAGGATTGATAAAAACAATTTTACCTTCCTGCCAGGCCGATGCTCTATGTAAGTGTCCATATAAGCAAATATCAGCACCTGCTTCTTGAGCAAATAAATCTAAACGATCCCACATAAAGTTGATATGATAAAGGTGACCATGTGTCTGTACAATCGTCAGATTTGAAAAATGCGTCACTCGACTCTCTTCATAACCAGAATCATAATCACAATTTCCACATACCACCGATATCCCATTCCAGATAGGATCCTTGGACTCTAATTCAGAATCACCATTATGGAAAATGGCATCAACTTTTCCTAAATAGTAATGCTTAATGTTTTCGACGACTTGCCTGTCGCCATGAGAATCGCTCATCACAATTAATGTGTATTCAGCCATGTTGGAAAGACCTCCATGAGTTTTTTGACCGCTAAACCGCGGTGGGATTGTTCATTTTTTTCATCAGAAGAAAGCTGGGCAGCGGTACGGCCAGTTTCACCAACTAAGAAAAGTGGGTCGTAACCAAAGCCATTGTCTCCTTGAGCTTGCATCCCAATATAGCCTGGCCACTCAGCCTCAACAACCAAAGACTCCTTATCAGGACTTGCAACAACTAAACAGCAATGAAATTGGGCAGTTCTGTCACTTTGATTAAAAACCATTTGTAATTCATGTAATAATTTTGCATTATTTTTTGCATCTGTCGCATCTGGTCCAGAAAAACGTGCTGACCAAACACCTGGTAAACCACCCAACGCATCAACCTTAAGGCCTGAATCGTCAGCTAAGACCATTTTACCAGTTAATTTAGCAATTGTCTCTGCTTTCAAACGTGCATTAGCTTCAAAAGTGGTTCCAGTCTCTTCAACATCTGGTAAATCTGGGTAATCATTTAGATTTTCAACCTTAATCCCCATCTTGTCAAAGCATTGACGAAACTCTTTGGTTTTTCCTTCGTTTTTCGTAGCTATTAAAAGCGTATCCCCAAAGCCTGTATCAGATTGACCAAAGAAGTCTTTCAAAGACACACCATTTGTTGACACATAAACAGAGTAAAGCTTTTCCCCTTCGATGATAAGAACAGTTCCTTTATGATGGGCTACTCTAAATTGACGGTCATTTAGGTCATTTAAAATCTCTAGGGCAAACTGAATCAGCTGAACATCTGATTGTAGTCTGATGACCTCAATAGCTACACATTGATTAAAATCATCTTCATACCTTGGAAAAATCAATTGATCCAACTGATGAGCAAGCCGAGAAATATCCTGTTCTCTCCCATTCTCTCCAAAACTAGAAAACATATTGGCGAAAGAACCTTTTCCGATAAACCAATTATTGTCATCTTTATATTCATAAATTTTTTCTGTCATTGCTCCACGTGCTCCATATTGTTATTTTTATTTGTATTCAAGAAATTTTTCAACATTGATACCATTTTTAGGCAAATAGAAGTAACTAATTAGATTTTCTTCCACAACTAACACTGCACCTTGCCACTTCTTTACTGCTAATGAACGTTCTGTTTTGTCTTTAATCATATTAACAATAAAAGTGATAGAGTCACTATCAGATTCTTGGATGACAACATAGACTTGAAACTTCGAAATCTCCAGAGCCACCAGCAAGCTAGTATAAAGCCTACGAAGGCTCTTTAAAATCATCATCTCCAACACAAGTAAAATGAGTAAAATCATCCCATTTTCCAATATACCCAGTCAGTTTTTGTCCAATACTTGTTGAGTTGTCTCATTATAAATTCACATGCTCCACATGAATTTCTTGCCCTAGCCAATTTTCAGCGATTTCTTTAAATGTGGCCACGCCAGCGGTGGTGAAAAAACGATGTCTCTCCATAGCAACCTCTCGACTGTGATTGAGTTGAAAATAATTAAGAAGAACTGATACATCACGGATACATTCTGCTCCGCTATCAATCAATTTCACCTGATTTCCCATAACATTTTGGATAATTGGCCGTAAAAGCGGGTAGTGTGTGCACCCCAAAACTAGGGTATCTATTTTCCCCACTAAAGGTTCTAAGGTCTCGTAGACGATTTTCTTAGCAAGACTCGAAGAGGCTTCATTTGATTCTACAATGGGAACAAATTTGGGACAAGCAAGACTTGTCACAGACATTTGTGGTGATAACTGATGAATCTTTTCTCTATAAATGTCTGAGGTAATTGTCATTGGCGTACCAATGATTCCTATTTTTCCTGATGTCGTTGATTTAATAGCAGCACTCGAACCAGGTAAAATCACTCCAAGAACAGGAATATCTAAGGCATTCTTAACTTCTTCCCAAGCTACAGCAGTCGCGGTATTACAAGCAAAAACAATCATTTTGACATTTTGGGTCAATAGAAAATGAACCAGTTCCCAAGTATATTCCCTTATTTGATCAGCAGGCCTCGGTCCATAAGGAGCACGTGCTGAATCTCCGATATAAACAATTTCTTCGTGTGGCAATTGACGCATCAGTTCGCGAACAACCGTCAAACCACCAACACCTGAGTCTAAAAAACCAATTGGTCGATTATCCATAGTTATTTTTCCTAATTTTTTCAATTAGATACATTTCCCCTAATACTAATTCAAATTCAAAAATTATTTTTTGTTTCTTTCTAAAAAAGTGAGGACACTGCCAAGGTATAGGAGACCTTTGAAGGTGAGAAATAAGACGAACAGAGTTCGTCACAATCATTAAGGTCTGGTGGACCTTTTGAAGTAGGAAATAAAGCTAACGAAGTTAGCATTAAAACCTCCTTCTGAGTGCCATTACTAGATTTGAGCCTAACCATACTTGTCGGCTACTTGACTGCATCCATTCTGCCTAATCATCCTAGCGAGAGAACGACTACGACATTGATTCTCAATTCCTGTAGTTCTTACCAAAGTCCGTTCTTATCACGAGAAAACTCTGAGCTCTTTTATTTCTCAGCGACAAGGAAATTTCACTGATAAAAGTACCACTATGGCGAAAGAAACGTTTTATCATTACTACGTTCATTAATCCACCAATGACATTAGAGATTCCAAAATGCTAATTTTAATTTTGAATGAGTATCAATTTGCCTACAAAAATTTACAAAGAAAAGGAACGGGAATCCCACTCCCACTCCCTATCTCTTATTTTTTCTTTTTGTTAGCTGCTGCTTTTGAATGTTTAATGATATTGCGATAAGCTTGTTGAACTTTAGCCTCGCTCGGCTTTTGCCCCATTTGACTCATCATCTCACGGACTACATTAACATCCAAACGTGGATTTTCAGAAAATTCTTTTTCAACCTGTTTGCGCAAGATATAACCACCTGCAAACATACCGCCTCCAAAAGCTACTACTAATAATAAAATCCAAAGAAATGTATTCATAATGATTCCTATTCTCTCTAAATATTTTTACTGTCATATTATAGCATTTTTAAGGTAAAATGACAACGAGAAAAAGCATCTCTAAACAATACAAGAACGAAGAAATTGCATAACAAACTTACTAAGATATCACTATTTTCTAACCACATCCAATTTTGATTGTTTTATGATGTTTACATGTTATTATGAGTAGTCTTGCATTTTTATCATTAATGATAACAGATTATCATCATAATAATCACCCTTTTACGAAAATACATTATCTAAAAGCAACAATTTCTTCATGCCTAGCGTAATATTTCGATCTTTATCTTCCTAGGTACTAACTATTTCTAAAAATGTTTCAATAAGCAACATTGAAAATCATTTATATGAGCCACTTGCGTCTCTGAAATGTAGCAAAACTAGCTAAGACCTTAACCTAACTTCACCTAGTGATAATCCATCCGTATCTAGGCCCTGTAACTCTTGAAATATTCTCTTTTCTTTCGGTAAGCAATATAAAGCTGCGCCGCCATTGGCACCCATAGGAGAGGCTCACATAAAATCACACCTAGGTAACCAAGTTTCGGAATAATAAACACTACAAAAATAATTTTGCCAAACAATTCAATAAAACTAGAAATTAAAGGTAATCTCTTGAAGCCAAGTCCCTGCAAACTATTCCGTAAAACAAACAACAACCCTAGAATTGGGTAAAAAGGTGTCGTCAAACGAATATAGAGCTGAGAAGCAGAAAGAAGTTCTGTTTGATTAGAACCTGAAATTAAAATGGTTAGTCCTTTACCAGCAAAAGCGAGGAAGAGGAAAGCAAATATCGCCCAAATCACAACAACCAAAGAAGCCCTTTTTATTCCTTTTATAATCCTTTCGTATTGACGTGCTCCAAAATTTTGTGACGCAAAAGTTGCCATAGCTGATGCTGTTGCTGTCATTGGCATAATAAAGAAGGCTTGAATGCGTCGAGCAGTCACTTGCGCACCTATAATATAAACTCCCAAACCATTGATTGCCGTTTGTAGGATAACTGTTCCAATAGAAACAATAGAAAACATCAATCCCATTGACATTCCTTGGCCTAACATATCACGATACAAGTTTTTATCAATTCGAAAATGATTTCTTTTAGGAATCAATAATTGACGTTTTTGATAGATATAAGTCCAACAAAGAACCGTTGATAGCGCCTGAGCAATCAATGTCGCAATACTTGCCCCCTTTATACCCATTTGAAAAGGCCCAACAAAAAGCCAGTCCAATCCAATATTAAGAACAGCAGAGAAAACAAGAATATACAGTGCCGTTAAACTATCACCAATCGCTCTTAGCAAGGCCGCCCCCAAATTATAAGAAACAGTAATAAGCAATCCAGATAAAATAAGGATAATATAATGATAGGCTTGGTGGATTATATTATCTGGAGTTCCTAAGATTTGTAAAAGAGGATACAATCCAATCCATCCCAAAACCGTGAAAAATAAAGCAACCATAAAACCTATTGTAATCGAAGCAGCAACAGATTTTTTTAGCATAACATCATCTTTAGCACCAAAATAGCGAGCAATTACAATCCCCATACCATTTGTAATCCCTATAGTAAAGCCAATAATTAATTCAAAAACGGCAGCCGTCGACCCTACTGCGGCTAACGCATTTTCACCTAAAAAATTTCCAACAATCATTGTATCGGTCGTATTATACAATTGTTGAAAAATATTAGATACCATTATCGGCCAAGCAAAAGCTAAAATAACCTTTAAAACGGAACCTTTTGTTAAATCAAGACCTGAATTTTTCATTTTATCACTCAAAGAAACCTTAAATTATCGAGAGAATCATTCCCTAGACACTAGTCTCTGCTTCAGCTTTTCCAAAAGCTGAAAATCCTTTCTATGTTAGAGTAGGTATAACTAATCTTACACGTGTAAAAACCACGTTAGCACGCGGTTTCCATATTATTTTTCAAAATCAAACCCATATAAAGTTGCAAAATAATCATCGGGTCTCTCAGCACGTCGGATTAATCTGGCAGTCCCATTTTCCTGATAGAGAATTTCTGCCGAACGTAATCTAGCATTATACTGATACCCCATTGAAAAGCCGTGGGCTCCTGTATCATGAATGACTAAGGTATCTCCTACACGAGCCTCTGGTAATCCACGTTGTTTCGCAAACTTATCATTATTTTCACAAAGAGAGCCTACCACATCGACAACTTCTATTTTTCCATTAGGATTTGTCATATTGGTAATGTGATGGTAAGACCCATACATTGCTGGACGCAACAAATTTACAGCTGATGCGTCAACGCCAACATAATCCCGATAGGTTTTCTTGCGGTGGAGAACCTTTGTCACTAAAAGGCCGTGAGGAGCTAGCATAAAACGACCAAGCTCTGTGAAAATCTTAATATGACCAAGACCAGCTGGGATTAACACTTCATCAAAAACCTCGTGCACACCTTTACCGATAATGGCAATATCATTCGCCACCTCCTCGGGACGATAGTTGACACCAATACCGCCAGATAGGTTTATAAAACTAAGTTCTACACCTGTTTTTTCCTTGATTTCAACAGCAAGGGTAAAAAGCTGACGCGCCAATTCAGGATAGTAATCATTTGTAACCGTATTTGAAGCCAAGAAGGAATGAATACCAAACTCCTTAACACCATAAGCTTCCAAATCTTTGAAGCCCTGAATCAACTGGTCATGGGTCATCCCAAATTTTGATTCTTCAGGATTATCCATAATCTCTGTTCCCAGAGCAAAAACGCCACCTGGATTATAGCGAAGCGACACAGTCTCTGGTAGTCCTGCTGTTTCTTTCAGAAACGCAATCATCTCATAGGCATCTAGATTAATGGTAGCCCCAATTTCTCGAGCATAGGCATATTCACGCGCAGGAGTATTGTTAGAGGAGAACATAATGTCCGTAAAACCAAGTTTCCGGCTCATTAGTAACTCGACTTCAGTTGCGCAGTCAACACCACAATTTTCCTCTTGCAAAATCTTTAAAATCGCAGGGGTTGGGGTCGCCTTAACTGCAAAATATTCTTTAAATCCCTTATTCCAGGCAAAGGCTTTGTTTAAAGCACGTGCTTTTTCACGAATTCCTTTTTCATCATATAAATGGAAAGGAGTTGGAAATTGTGCTGTAATAGTTTCTAATTCACTAGCAGAAATAAAAGGTACCTTCATGCTTTATCCTCTAATTTTCAAAATATTATGACTATTTTAACATGAAAATTTATTTATGACTAGTATTATATCTATTCAAACACAACATACACAGTGAGGAGAAGATATTTCTTTCACCATGATGGTATTCTTATCAGTCAAACTATTTGAAGGAGGCTTTGTTGCTGACCTCGTCAGCTTTATTTCACATTTCTAAATGTCTCCCAAACCTTTGGAGCCCCCCTACTACATAAACTGTCCAAAATTTGTGAATACAAGTTATCAGATTTTGATTTTAAATGAGCATAAAATAGTCATGTTTAAAATGAGTAAAATAGACTAAAAATGATAAACACCCTGAAAAACAGAGTGTTTAGATTTATTTGAACACTATTACTTCTCACCTTTATGACGAATGGTGAATCCTGACCCTGAATTGTTTAATTTGTCAGCGTTTTTAAAGTCACTACCACGACGGGTTTTACGTTTAAAGTCACTGCGTCCATTACCATCATGGGTATCACGACGTTTGCCTCCGCGGTAGTCCTCTCGATCATCTCGACGACGATCACGTCCTCCACGACGGTCATTATCACGGCCATTACGATTACGATCACGATTCCCACGACCATTTTTACCAGAATTTTTATTGCCATGACCACCACCAACATATTTGAATGGTAATGGTTTTTCACGAGCAATTTCAACTTCTGGGAGAGAATCTGGATCTTGAACTGTTAAGCTAAAAATGTAAAGGGCAAGTTCTTCAGGTGTAAATTCTTGAGCTAATTTGACAGCATCAGCTTTGAACTTATCGAAGTTTTGACGAAGGCTCTCATCTGCAAAATCACGTTCAATTTTCTTAAGTGCTACTTTTTTCTTAGCTTGGAAAGCTTCTTCAGAGGTTGCTGGTTTTAAACCAGTCATGCGCTTTTTCGTCAAGTTTTCAATGATAGCCAAGTACCCCATCTCATTTGGTGAGACAAAAGTAATTGATTGACCAGATTTCCCAGCACGGCCTGTACGTCCGATACGGTGAACATAGCTCTCTGGATCTTGTGGGATATCGTAGTTATAGACATGTGTAACACCTGAAATATCCAAGCCACGCGCTGCTACATCAGTTGCTACTAAGATATCAATCTGATCATTTTTAAAGTCACGGATAACACGAAGGCGTTTGTTTTGATCTAGATCACCGTGAATACCTTCTGCACGGAATCCACGAATTTTAAGACCACGTGTCAACTCATCCACACGTCGCTTGGTACGACCAAAGACAATTGATAGTTCAGGCTGATCAACATCCATCAGACGTGTCATGGTATCAAATTTTTCTTGTTCTTTGACGCGAACATAATACTGATCTACATTAACATTGGTCAATTCTTTTGCCTTGATTTTAACGTGTTCAGGATTTTTCATGAACTTAATCCCAATTTGTTTGATTGGTTCAGGCATAGTTGCTGAAAATAGCAAGGTTTGACGTTCTTCTGGAACACGGTTAATAATCGCTTCAATATCTTCCAAGAAGCCCATGTTAAGCATTTCATCAGCCTCATCAAGAATCAAGGTCTCCACATCTTGTAATTTCAAGGCTTTGCGTTTAATCAAGTCAAGCAAACGTCCGGGTGTTCCGACAACGATATGGGCACCTGATTTGAGAGCTTTAATCTGTTTCTCAATACTCGAACCACCATAAACGGAACGTACTTTTACGCCTTTATCACGACCAAAACGAAAGAGTTCTTCTTGAGATTGAACAGCCAACTCACGTGTCGGAGCAATGACAAGTGCTTGAATGGTATTTTCTGCTGTCCGAATTTTATTTAAGGTTGGTAAACCAAAAGCAGCTGTTTTTCCAGTCCCCGTTTGGGCTTGACCAATAACATCTTTCCCTTCAAGAGCGAGTGGAATAGTCAACTCTTGAATTGGAGATGGTGTCTCAAAACCAGCAGTAACAACAGCTGATTGAATATCAGCGGATAAGTTTAATTCAGTAAATTTCAATTGTTTCTCTTTTCTAAAAACGGTGCGAAGCCGTCTTATATAACTTATTTTGTGCAGACCTACTCTGCACGGTTTGTCGTCTTGATTAACAACTTATCTAGTGTAACACAATCACTTCTAAAATGATAGGAAAGTGCCGTATTTTTTTCATAAACACGTTTTCACACAAAAAATAATGGCTAATAGGAATTTCTTTTGCTTAATATAACGTATTCAAATGGTAAGTTTCTCTGTTTCCCCCTTTTTTCTACAATTTAAAAAGAGCTAAAAATTGACTTTCTAGCTCTTCTTGTAAACTATTTAGCATGTGCTGCAGATTGATTACCTGCTTGGCGACCAAAGATGATAATATCGGCCACGGCATTACCACCGATACGGTTTTGTCCGTGAATACCACCTGTTACTTCACCAGCGGCATAGAGACCTGGAATAGCTTTTCCTTCTTTATTTAACACTTCAGTGTTAGTGTTAATTTTCAAACCACCCATTGTGTGGTGAATACCTGGTGACACTTTAATCGCATAGTATGGTGCTTCAGAAAGAGCATTGTCCATACCTGTTGTACGACCAAAGGCTGCATCTGATTTATCAGCTACGGCTTTATTCCATGTGTCAAGTGTTGTTTTAAGTGTCGCACCATCAATGTCAATAGCTTTCGCTAAATCTTCGATTGTTTTTGCTTCCACAACAAGACCTTTTTCAACATATTGGTTAATCGCTTTTACACGTCCACGAAGGGCATTATCAAAGATAACATAAGCATAATTAGGATCGAGTCCATTAATCGCTGCAGAAACATTATCACGTGTTTCTAATTCATTAACAAAGCGCTCACCTTTTGAGTTTATAAGAATAGCACCTTCACCACGAACAGCTTCAGTGATAAGATATGCTGTTTTTTGTTCTACTGATGGGTGAATTTGAATTTGATCCAAATCAACAGTTGCTGCACCTTCAGATTCTGCAAGCGCAATACCATCACCTGTTGAACCTTCTTGGTTTGTTGAAACGTAACCTTTCAATTCTGGTTTGAATTTTGTGACCATGTCCATATTGGCACCAAAACCACCTGTTGCAAGGACTACAGACTTGGCTGTAACTGTTTTTTCTTTACCAGCAACTTTAACTTTAACGCCAGTTACTGCACCGTCTTTATCAGTTAATTCAGTTACATCAGCATTAACAAATGTAGGGATTTTACGCTCCGTAACGTTAGCATAAAGGCCATCCACAAGGTATTGACCTACTGCAGATCCGTCTGTTGGACGGTGTGTACGTGTAACGCTCATACCACCAGTTGTTGTGATATTATCAAGTGTGATTCCCATACCATCAAGCCAATCAATAGCTGACGCAGAATTATCAACAAAGTAACGAAGTAATTCCGTATCGTTTGTTCCTTTACCACCTTTAAGGCTCTCTTCATAGAACAAATCATTTTTATCTTCAATACCTTGTGCCTTTTGGAATTTTGTTTCAGAAGCGTTCATACCAGCAGATGATTTGGACGTATTTCCTCCAATAACAGGCATTTTTTCAAAAATTGCTACGTTAGCTCCAGCATCCTTAGCTGAAATTGCTGCCGCCATACCAGCACCACCTGAACCAATAACAACGACATCGTAGCTATCTTTCAATTCTTTTGGATCTGTATAAGATTTTTCTGAAGCACCAGAAACGACTTCTTCTTTTTTAGCTTCAGTTGTTGTTTCTGTTTCTTTAGCAGCTTTTGATCCGCCACAAGCAACTAAAACCATCGCAAATAGACTTAGGAAAAAGCCTAAAACAAGTTTCTTTTTCATCAAATATAGACTCCTTTCAAAACTTTGTGATGAAACTTACAATACCATTATAACCCAAAATCAAATTCTATGAAACCCCTTTTGTTCTTTTTTTCACATTTATCTCAAACTAGTCTATCAAGTGCCCCTCACTATCTTATTAGCAAGGGCGAATATCATAATATTTAGATAAACTTTTGTAGTGGAAAATAAGATTTCATAGCTAAAATTTCGTTCTATTTGGCTATCGTAAAACCCTCGCTAGGAACTAGCAAGGGCTTTATTTAAATAGAATTTATAATGATATCTCGTCAAGAGAAGACATTATTATTTTTTAGCAAATTCTGCTGCTTTTGTACCTGCTTGGCGACCAAAGATAACGATATCTGCTACGGCATTACCACCCATACGGTTGTTACCGTGAACACCTCCTGTAACTTCACCAGCAGCATATAGGCCTGGAATAGCTGAGCCATCTTCTTTCAATACTTCTGTGTTTGTATTGATTTTCAAACCACCCATGGTGTGGTGAATACCTGGTGAGACTTTGATTGCATAGTATGGCGCTTTAGACATATCACGGTCCATACCTGTTTTACGACCAAATTCTGGGTCGTTTTTGTCTGCAACGTATTTGTTCCAGTTTTCAACTGTTGTTTTCAAGTTAGCGGCATCAACATCGATAGCTTTAGCTAATTCTTCAACAGTTTCAGCTTTGACAGTCATACCTTTTTCTTCGTAAGTGTCAATTGATTTTGAATGTTCACGAAGTCCTTGGTCAAAGACAACATAAGCATATTGTTCTGGAAGTTTGTTGATTGCAGCAGAAACGTTATCACGTGTTTCCATTTCAGTGTAGAAACGTTTTCCTTGAGCGTTGACAAGAATAGCACCTTCACCACGAATAGCCTCAGAAACGAGGAATGGTTCTTTTCCTTCTTCTTGGTAAACGGTTGGGTGAATTTGAATTTGCTCTAATTGAACAGTTGCTGCACCCAATTTTTTAGCAAGTTCAATACCATCACCAGTTGCTCCTTCGTGGTTAGTTGTCACATAGCCTTTCAATTCAGACTTCAATTCTGTAATCATATCCATGTTAGCACCAAAACCACCAGCGGCGTCTACAACTGCTTTAGCTGAGATTGTTTTGCCTTTACCTTCAACAGTGACCTTGATACCTGCCGCAACACCATCTTTTTCAATGATTTCTGTAACATCTGCATTTACAAAGATTGGAATCTTATTTTCCACCAAGTTATTGTAAAGACCATTAACAAGGTAGCCACCTACTGCTGATCCATCTGCTGGACGGTGAATACGTGCTTTTGAGAAACCTCCTGAGAAACTGATATCGCTAAGTGTAATACCAATGCTATCCAACCAGTCAATAGCTTCTGCTGAGTTATCAACCATGTAACGAAGCAATTCTGGATCGTTGGTACCTTTACCACCTTTCAAACTTTCTTCATAAAAAAGATCATTTGTATCATCGATATTTTGTTCTTTTTGGAACTTGGTTTCAGAAGCGTTCATTCCTCCAGAAGATTTAGAGGTATTTCCCCCGATAACAGGCATTTTTTCAAAAATAGCAACGCTTGCGCCACCTTGTTTGGCAGCGATGGCCGCAGACATTCCAGCACCACCTGAACCGATAACCACAACATCATAGCTGTCTTTTAATTCTTTAGGATTAGTGTATTCTTTAGCAGATGCACCTGAAACCACTTCTTCTTTTTTAGCTTCTGTTGTTGTCTCAGCAGCCTTTTCAGACTTACCTCCACAAGCTACTAAAAACAAGGCAGCTAACAGGCTCATGACAAAGCCTAACCAATATTTCTTTTTCATCTAAATTTCCTTTCTTATTTTTATAGATGAATACACTTACATTGTATAATTTTTCACAACTTTTAACAAGATTATTTTAGACATTTTTCACAAACTTTTCTAAAAAAACAAAAAAAGAACAACATTAGAGTTGCTCTAATCATAGATTTTAGTTATCTCAGTACAGCTTCTGCTAAGGCTTGTTGAATTTCCACAACATTACGGTCGCTCTTAAATTGTAAGATTTCTGCTGGTTCAACAGCGGATGAAATCCAAATTTTTAGCTCCGCATCTAAATCAAAATGCCCTGATGTTTCAACCGTAAAACGTGAAATCGAACGGTAGGGAATAGACTTATAAGACGTTTTCTTCCCTGTCACGCCCTGCTTGTCTACCAAAATCAAGCGTTTCTCAGTAAAAACAATCAAGTCTCGGACCAAGGAGTAAGCCAAAGTGACCTGTTCACCAGGAATCAAAATATCCTCCAGCTGTCGTTCAACCTTATCGTTATCTTTTTGTGAAGCATTGCCAATCATTCCAGAAAAAATTCCCATTTTAAAGTACTCTTCCCTTCTAACTTGCATATTTTAAAGTGTTTTCTATATTGTACCACATTTTAACTAAAATAATAAAAGTACCCTCTCAAATGATCAGATACTTTTGAAATCACAAGTACTAAATTAGTCAACGGCCTTTTTTAAATGAAAAACTACACTTAATAGAGCTAAACCTAAATACACAAAGCGTAGCCACCCCTGACCTTGGCTAAGACCTAGAGAAAATAGGGAAAAACTTATCACTACAGTAAAAATGGCTAAAATCATTTTAGCACTCGTTACTAAATTCTCTCTCTTTAGTGTTAATGCGTTATTGTTCATCGTGATCGTCACATCTGAAATCCTGTTCCAAGGAAGGTAGCGTAGGGCTAGTAGTCCTGGCACTAGGGGAATCAGCGACAACAAGAAATGATTTGATATTGGTTCAGAAATAGGAAACATATAATACCTCCTCAACTTTTGCCTCAAGTATAGCATATTCGGAAAAAAAATGCAAACGATTACATTTTTTAGCTAAGAAAAAAGCTAACTTGCGTCAGCTTTTTACATCATTACATCTTCTCTTCTAATTCTACATCTGGGTACTTGTCCGCAAACCAACGAAGGGCAAAGTCATTTTCAAAGAGGAAGACAGGTTGGTCAAAGCGATCTTTAGCCAAGATATTTCGACTTGAACTCATGCGCTCATCAAGGTCTTCTGGCTTAATCCAACGCACGGTCTTTTTACCCATTGGGGTCATAACGACTTCTGCATTGTACTCACCTTCCATACGGTGTTTGAAGACTTCAAATTGGAGTTGCCCAACCGCACCAAGCATGTACTCTCCTGTTTGGTAGTTCTTGTAGAGCTGGATAGCTCCTTCTTGCACCAATTGCTCAATTCCCTTGTGGAAAGATTTTTGTTTCATGACGTTCTTCGCAGCAACTTTCATGAAAATCTCTGGAGTAAAGGTTGGTAAGGGTTCAAATTCAAATTTATTCTTACCAACTGTTAAGGTATCACCAACTTGATACGTTCCTGTATCATAGACACCAATAATGTCTCCAGCGACAGCATTTTCAACATTTTCACGAGACTCTGCCATGAACTGGGTCACGTTAGAGAGCTTCGCCCCTTTTCCTGTACGAGGTAGGTTAACTGCCATACCACGCTCAAATTCACCAGATACCACGCGCACAAAGGCAATACGGTCACGGTGACGAGGGTCCATATTGGCTTGGATTTTGAAGACAAAGCCTGAGAAGTCTTTGTTGAGCGGGTCAATCACTTCCCCCTCTGTGGTCTTATGTCCGTGAGGTTCTGGCGCAAATTCTAAGAAGGTATCAAGGAAAGTCTGTACCCCAAAGTTAGTGAGGGCTGAGCCAAAGAAAACTGGTGTCAAATCACCATCTAAAATCGCCTGCTCAGAAAATTCATTTCCAGCTTCAGCGAGCAATTCAATATCTTCTTTCACTTGCTCATAGAAAGGGTTGTTCGCAAAGAGTTGATCACCGTCTGACAAGTCTGCAAAACGCTCATCACCTTTGTAGAGTTCTAGACGCTGATTATGCAAATCATAAAGGCCTTCAAAAGATTTTCCCATACCAATTGGCCAGTTCATTGGGTAGCTGGCAATGCCAAGCACTTCTTCCAATTCTTCAAGCAAATCAAGCGGCTCACGACCATCACGGTCTAATTTGTTAATGAAGGTAAAAACTGGAATGTTACGGTGTTTCACAACCTCAAAGAGTTTTTTGGTCTGTGCCTCGATACCTTTGGCAGAGTCAACGACCATGACAGCCGCATCCACCGCCATCAAGGTACGGTAAGTATCTTCTGAGAAGTCCTCGTGCCCTGGTGTGTCCAAAATATTAACACGCTTACCAGCATAGTCAAACTGCATTACAGATGAAGTTACCGAGATACCACGTTGTTTCTCAATATCCATCCAGTCAGACTTGGCAAAGTTTCCTGTTTTCTTTCCTTTAACCGTCCCAGCCTCACGAATCTCTCCACCAAAGTAGAGCAGTTGCTCAGTGATGGTTGTTTTACCTGCGTCTGGGTGGGAAATGATGGCAAAGGTACGGCGTTTTTTAATTTCGTCTTGTAAAGTCATTTTTCTCTCACTTCTATTTCATTATGACATATCAAAGCTACACTATTATTTGTTCTGATAGTTTTTCTACATTCTACATTGGTTTTCTTTCTTTTAGGCGCACAAAAAGGCGTCATTAACATAATAACTTCTAATATTATAGCTGAAAAGTGGGCTTATTTCAATCCGAAAGAAAATTTTCTCTGTTACAAAAACTTCTCATTAGCTGATACTGTATGCCTCCCTTGTGGCCTATAACTTGATTTCCTTTCTCATTTGGCGTAAACTAAAATCATGAAGATTAAAAAGCACTTAAACCCTGTTGCTGGGGAAAATACGTATTTGGTATCAAATGATGAGGCCCTCCTTGTCATTGATCCAGGAAGCGACACTCAAGGACTTCTTCAAGAGATTGACCAAATCAATAAACCTATTGCTGCTATTCTATTGACACATACGCATTATGACCATATCATCAGTGTTGATGCCATAAGGGAGCAGTTCAACCGCCCTCCTGTTTATGTTCATCCACTCGAAGCGGATTGGTTGGGAAATCCTGCACTCAATGGTTCTGCTAGGCATCCCGATCTGGGAGATGTTATCATATCTCCTGCTGATGTTCTTTTTGAAAATGGCAGAGCTTATAACCTTTCAGGATTTAAGTTCCGAGTCTTACCAACACCCGGGCATTCTCATGGCAGTGTATCGCTTGTCTTTGATGAGGAAAATCTCGTTTTTTCAGGAGATGCTCTCTTTAAAGAAACCATTGGAAGAACTGACCTGCCCACAGGTGACTTTGATACCTTGATAAACAGTATCAAGACACAATTACTGCCCCTCCCAAGTCGGTACGATGTCCATCCAGGCCATGGTTTTAATACGACAATCGGTCACGAAAAGACCTTTAATCCCTTTTTACAATAATGAAAAAGCCTTCCAATCTGAAAGGCTTTTCTTTATACTTTAAGATAACGGCGAATAGAAAGAACTGACCCCATAGATCCAACTAAAATCCCTACAAGGAACAAAGCTCCAATAGCATAGTAGCTATACGGGTTAGGATCATACATTGATAAATGCTCAATTGAGAGATTTTTCTGGAAACTGTTGTAAGCATACTGATATCCAATATAAAGAATAACAGCTGGAATAATTGTCCCCAGTAAACCAACCCATGCACCTTCCATGAAAAATGGTCCACGGATATAAGAATTTTTCGCTCCAACAAGTCGCATGATTTGAATCTCATGACGACGAGAAATAATGGTAATACGAATAGTATTTGAAATCATAAAGAGGGCAACAAAGGCTAGCAATAAAATTGCTCCAAATCCCCAGACACGAATGAACGATGCCATTTTAAAGATTTTTTCCGTATCAGCTTTACCGTAGTCAGCACGGTCAACTCCTTTAATTTTACTGATTTCTTCAGTTACTGAGGCAACTTCTTTAGGTGACGTTGTTTGAACAACATACACGTCAGAAAGTGGGTTGGCATCCCCATCAAACATTCTCCAAGCATCGCCCATGCGTTCTTGAAGTTTCTTTAATTCTTGTTCCTTGCTTGAGAAAGTTACCGTATCAACACCTTGAATCACTTCAATTGCTTTCTGGACAACCTGGTAATTCTCATTAGGAACCATTTGACCAACATCGTTTTTTACTTCCTTATCTTGATCATAGGTATCAACGCGAAGAAAAACATTTATTTGAATATTTTCTTCAATCCCACGTGCTAATTTTTCAGTATTTAACAGCACTGCTGCAAAAATTCCAACGAGTGTTAACGTAACTGTTACAGAAAAAACAGAGGCAATGGTCATGAGCCCATTACGTTTGAGGTTTTTGAATGCCTCCCACATATAGTGGAAAAATCGTCTAATCATCGTATCCGTACTCTCCCTTCTCTTCGTCACGTACCACACGTCCACCTTCAATCGCAATCACGCGGTGGCGAAGGGTATTTACAATCTGACTATTGTGCGTCGCCATTAAAACTGTTGTTCCTTGCAGGTTAATTCGTTCAAGCAAATTCATAATCTCCCATGAATTTTCTGGATCCAAGTTTCCTGTTGGCTCGTCAGCAATAAGAAGTTTAGGATTGTTGACCAAAGCTCTAGCAATAGCAACACGTTGTTGTTCACCACCTGACAACTGATTAGGGAAAGAACGCATCTTATGTTTCAATCCAACTAAATCTAGAACTTCTGGGACACGTTTTTTAATGTTCCGAGGTTTTTCTCCAATAACTTCCATTGCATAAGCAACATTTTCAAAAACAGTTTTACGAGGAAGTAATTTATAATCTTGGAAAACAACACCTATAGAACGACGCAAAAAGGGAACATCTTTTTGACGAAGTTTCGTCAAATCGAATTCTCCCACTTTAATAGTGCCCTTTGTCGCTTTTTCTTCACGATAAAGCAATTTAATAAAAGATGACTTTCCTGCTCCTGACGGCCCAACAATGTAGACAAACTCTCCTTGGTCTACATTGACTGTAATCTCACGAAGAGCAGTTGTTGAACGATGGTACTTTTTGGTAACATCGCGTAATTCAATCAATGGCATTTAGCTTATTTCAAGAGTTTTAAAAGAACTCTTTTCCTTTCGACTTTATTTTCTTTAAAGATGATATAACCATATTATATGGCTCAGCAATGGATTTTATGGATTAACGTTTTGCTCAAGTCTTAGTCAATCAACCATTTAAGATAGGCATCCATAAAGCCTTCAATATCTCCATCCATAACCTTATCAACTTGGGCGACTTCGTAACCTGTTCGGTGATCTTTGACCATGGTATATGGGGTGAAAACGTAGGAACGAATCTGACTTCCCCAAGTGATTTCACGTTTATCACCTTTAAGGGCGTTAACTTCTTCTGCCTTTTTCTCTTGCTCCATTTGGTAGAGCTTAGCTTGAAGCATTTTCATGGCACGATCACGGTTGCCATATTGGGTACGGTCAACTGTTGAGGCAACGACAATGCCTGTCGGAATGTGGGTCAGACGTACACCAGTTGAAACCTTATTGACGTTCTGACCACCGGCACCACCTGAACGGAAGGTATCCATTTTAATATCATCATCACGGATTTCAACTTCAATCGTATCGTCCAACTCTGGCATAACTTCAACAGAGGTGAATGAGGTGTGGCGACGTTTTGCTGAATCAAATGGTGAAATACGTACCAAACGGTGCACACCCATTTCTGATTTCAAGAGACCATAAGCATTTGGACCTTCAAATGAAAGGGTCACTGACTTGATACCAGCTTCATCTCCCGCTTGATAATCAAGTGTTTCAACTTTGAAGCCCTTGGCATTTCCATAACGGGTGTACATGCGCAAAAGCATGTCAGCCCAGTCCTGAGCTTCTGTCCCTCCTGACCCTGGATGGATTTCCAAAATCGCATTATTATGATCGTATGGTCCAGACAAAAGTAAGGTCATTTCATAGCTGGTCATGATACCTTCTAACTTTTCAAGGGTTTCAACCAAATCATCATGAACACTCTCGTCTTCTTCCAACATTTCAAGATAGAGTTCTGTCTCATCAGAAAGTTCTTCCATATTATGGAAAGTCTCATAAGTGTTTTTAAGCTCGTTTAACTCTTGCGATGTCTTTTGAGCCGCAATATTGTCATTCCAAAAGTCAGGCTCCGTCATACGATTTTCAAGTAAGGCAATCTCTTCTTCTAACCTATCTAGGTCAAAGAGACCTCCTGAAGCTAGTCAACTTCTCTTTGTTTTCTACTATTTTTTGGCGAATTTCAGCCACTTCCATGGGTGTTCTCCATTTCTCTTATTCAATCCTATCTATTTTACCATAAAATTAAGCGCTCTGCCATTTTTCCAAAACCAAAGCTAATTCTTTCTGGCTCTCTTCCTCTTTCGGAGAAAGGCTGCGCATAAAATCAAGGATTGCCTCATCAGGCTTTTTGACAATCTCACCGATAGCCCAGATGGCTGTCGCGGTATGAATGGGATTATTATTCTTATCGATGATTTCTAATAACTTGACCACAGCACTTCTATCGTGGGCATTGGCTAGCGCGATAATGGCATTGCGTTGCAGAATATTTTTTCCCCGCCAAGAACCCGCAATCCTGCCAAATTTCTCTTTAAAGGATTTATTCGACAGTTCAAGGAATGGAATGAGTTCAGGATGTGCCAACTCAGGATCAATCTCAGAGGCTAAAGGGTTATCAATCCCTTTATTGTAAGGACAACAAATCTGACAGATGTCACACCCATAAATCACGGTCTTAATTTTCTTACGAAACTCCATGTCCATCATGCCCTTGTCCTGAGTCTGAAAAGACAAACACCGTCTGGCATTCATGGTGCCATCCCCAATCAAGCAAGAGGTTGGACAGGCATCCAAGCAGCGGGTACAGTCTCCACAATCGTAATCGACTGGACTATCTGGCTCAATCTCAAGATTGGTAATCAACTCTCCCAGATACATGTAAGAGCCGTATTCCTTAGAGATGATCAGACCATTTTTGCCAATAAAGCCGATTCCTGCCCGTCTGGCCACTGCTGTATCCACAAGGGCACCTGTATCCACCATCCCCTTGTACTCAAAGTTTTCGGTTAGTTTTTCAATGCCTTCTGCCAAACGTTTCAGCTTGTCTTGTAGCACATAGTGATAGTCCAGTCCCCAAGAGTTTGGGGTAATCTTACCACGTTTGTAGGCTGTTTTCGGTGGATAAACTGGCAATTTATTGGGATAGGCAACTGCTATAGAAATAATGGTCTTAGCTGTTGCTAAGGATAATTTGGGATCAATACGCTCGTCAATATTTTTATGTTCAAAACCTGTGGTCCGTCCTTCTTCGACACCGAGGCGCAGCGATTTTTCCAAATAGGAAAAATCATCTGCCGTTGTAAACCCAATCTTTGAAATCCCAATCTCAGCAGCTAACTGCTTAATTTCTGCCTTAATATCCATAATACTTATTGTACGCAAACTTTGTGATAATGGCAATACAAGGATATTGCTATCTCATGACAAAAATCATTGAAAGCGTTATAATATAGGTAAAGGAGGTAATGCTATGACTATCAAGATAGAACGACAAACTGGTTGGCTTGACACACTAACAAGTTATCGAATTTACTTAAATTCACGGCTTGTCAGAACCATTGTCAACAATGAGATTCAAGAGATGCAGTTACCTCAGTCTCATTGTCAGCTTAGGGTCAAAAAAGACTTTCAAAAAGCAGCATATATCGACGCTATGGAGGGTGATCATCTCATCATTAAAGTCAATCAGTTAGGATACCTTTTACGTATTCTCTATTATATGGGAATAGTGAGCCTACCAATGCTTAATTTGTTCAGATACTCAAATCCCATACTAGAACAGTATAAGTACGTCATGTTAGGCTTAATCATTCTGTATATACTTATCCTAACCGTCATCTATATTACTCATCCAACTATTGCAATTATCAAAAAGAGACCTAACTCATAAAATTTTGATATGATATTAGAAGAGGTACTTATCATGATTTAGATTGAACGACAGACGGGACATTTTGGAAAATTCCAAGAGTATTCTATCTATATCAATAGTGAATGGGTTGCTAAAATCAGGAATAAGAAAATAGTTAAACTTAATCTTCCACAGACATCCTGTCAACTCCGTATCAAATCTTCTCTGATAAAAAAAGTTACTCTAGATATTTCAGACGGTGAGCAACTATTAACTACACAAACCAAGTCAGTGAATATCATTCAAAATGGCTACTATATACTTATTACTATACCAATTGATCAAAAGTTTCATCGGATTTTTCACACCATCCTTACAATATGGGCTCATTTTGTCAATGATTCTGTGCCTCAGTTTTCTAGGACTACTCATCACCAACATAACCTTACCCTGCGTTACTATTATTAAAAAGGAGACTTTATGACCTCTATTCATGACGACATCCGTAACAATTTCAACCGCCGCATGGCTATCCGTGTGTACAATGACCAAAAAATAGCTCGTGAGGATATGGAACTTATACTCGATACAGCTTGGCTCAGCCCATCTTCTGTTGGCTTAGAAGGCTGGCGTTTCCTAGTCTTTGAAAACAATGGCACAGGAAAACTTGAGAGCATTAAACCACAGCTTAAAGAGGTAGCTTGGGGCGCTCAGCCTCAGCTTGATACTGCTAGTCACTTCGTTTTTCTCTTGGCTGAGAAAAATGCCCGCTACGACAGCTCTGCTATTTACCAAAGCCTCGTCCGCCGTGGTCTTGACGAAGAAGGTGTGAAAAGCCGTCTGCCACTCTATCAAGCCTTTCAAGAGCGTGACATGAAGGTGGCTGATGACCCTCGTGCCCTTTGGGATTGGACAGCTAAGCAAACCTACATCGCTATGGGCAATATGATGATAACCGCTATCCGCCTCGGCATAGACTCTTGCCCTATCGAGGGCTTTGACTACGACAAGGTGAACGCTATTTTAGCAGACGCCGGTCTTATCAATCCCAAAACAGAAGGCATCGCTAGCATGGTGTCCTTTGGCTATCGCCTCAAAGAACCAAAACACCCTCGTACCCGCAAATCACGTGAAGAAGTCGTGACTTGGGTGGACTAAAAAGAAATAGCATCACATCTCTACCTCTAAAAAGATAGAAATGTGGTGCTATTCTCCTTGCGACAATTCTCTTTCCGCAATAACAAAAGTGTACAACTCTTCTTTTACTTCAATACCAGTTGGCAAAAAGCCTTGCTTTTCCCAAAAATGTTTTGCTTGAGGATTGGTTTTTACATAAGCTAGTCTCACTTTTCTAAAACTTCTGGAAAAATAGACAAAGGTTTCTTGAATGATTCGACTCCCTATTCCCATACCTTGACAAGATGAATTGACCATAAAAAAGCCAATAAATACAGTCTCCTCGTTTGGATAATCATAGACAAAATCCATAACTGCTACTAACTTCTCCTTCTCCCAAAAGCCAAGGTAATACTTATCACTTTGAGATTTCCCATCTGGCAAACGACGGATATCCTCTTGTATACTTGCTAAACTCGGTTCAGGTGGACAATGTCTAAAGAAAAATAGATTTCCCTGATAAAGTTCTAAAACTTGTATTAAATCCTCTTCAACAATCGGACGAACTTTGAAATATGATGATAACATTTCCATTAACTCACCTACTGTAAATAACTTATTCTTCCTTTGGCAATTCGCCAATTACCTCATAGGTCGTTAATCCTGATTTTTCCTCAGTCACTTCTTCTTTGTCGTTTTGGAACATAGCAGAGCGGTCGTCCTCATAGGCTTTGATAATTTCAGCAACAACAGGGTGACGAACAACATCCTTGGCTGAGAAATAGACAAAATCAATCGCTTTAATGCCCTGCAATTTTTCCGTCGCATCAATCAAACCAGACTTAACTTTCCTTGGCAAGTCAATCTGACTGATATCACCGTTGATAATCATCTTAGAATTAAAGCCAAGACGGGTCAAAAACATCTTCATCTGCATGATGGTTGTATTTTGCGCTTCATCCAAGATAACAAAGGCATCGTCCAAAGTACGACCACGCATATAGGCAAGAGGGGCAATCTCAATGGTTTCACGCTCCATGAGACGGGTTGTCTGCTCCTTACCAAGAATCTGATACAACGCATCATAAACAGGACGAAGATAAGGATCAACCTTCTCTTTCAAATCCCCCGGAAGGAAACCGAGACTTTCACCCGCTTCAACAGCTGGACGTGTCAAGACAATGCGTTTGACCTGCCCGCGTTTGAGGGCCGTCACTGCTAAAGTGACTGCTAAAAAGGTTTTACCAGTCCCCGCAGGACCAATCCCAAAGACCACATCATGAGATTTTACACTATCAACATACAGCTTCTGCCCCAAGGTTTTCACACGAATAGGCTTGCCATAGTTATCCTTGATGATTTCTTCCTCATAGAGGGCAACAAATTTGTCAATGCTACCATTTTGAGCCATAGACAAGGCCATCACCACATCAGAGGTATTCACTACCATGCCACGACCTACCAAGACCAGCAAGGCATTAATCGTGAGACGTGCTATTTCAACAGCTTCCTCATCATCTCCTAAAATCTGAACACGCTCCGTTCTGGCATGAATAATGACACCAAGATTTTCCTCAATCAGTCTCAAATGACGCTCATTACTACCAAACAATGCCATCACATCATCAGGGTGATTTAAAGTAACTTCCACAGAATACTCTTGCAAATAGAGTTCCTCTTTCTTTCATTTAACTTGCTTTTATTATAGCAAAAAATCCCCCTAATCGGGGAATTTTAGTTATTCACATTGAAAAACTTAATTGAAGTTCCTACTCCAAGATACCGCCAATAGCTTCTATATGCTCTACACCGCCCATATCAAAGACTTGAGTATAGCCAGCATCTCGTAAAAGTTTAACTGCTTGTGCTGAACGAATTCCTTTTAGACAATGAACATAGATTTTAGTATCTTTAGGAAGCTCTGGTAGCTTTCCGTTTTCTAAATCTGTAATTGGAAAATTCTCTGTAATACCAAAATTACCAGCTTTATACTCCTCTGCAGAGCGGACATCAAAAAACTTAGCTCCTGACTCCACATCTTCCTTAACCATATCAAAAGAAATGCGATTCGCCTTGGCATCTGGCCCCGCCTTTTCCCAATCAATCTTCTCAGCTGAAACGGAAGTTTGTTCCTTATCAGTATTTGATGTGCTCATATCAGATATTGATTGACAAGCAGTCAGAAAAAGTCCTAAGACAAACATGTTCACTATTAATAATTTCTTCATGTTAACTCCTTATACTCTTAAAAAACGGGAATAAATGGTATTTTAAGAGTATTATTTTTTTCTATATCAAATGTTTAATAATGATAGACTATCCAAGTTAAAAACAAACATTAGAATTAGCTATCAAACAAATCCATTATATAAAAGCTCTGCTTATTTTAGCAAATATTTGAGACTAAAAAACCAGCACTAAAGCTGGCTTTTTAGTTATTAAGCGTTAAAGCTTTCTGTCAATTGTGGTACCACTTGTTTTTTACGAGAAACAGCGCCTGCAAGGAAGGCATGGTTGTTTTTAAGTTTAAAGTTGAAAGCTGCTTCAACCTTATCCATATTAGAACCGAGAGCAAGAATTTCTGAATTTGAATTCAAGATATCAGTAATCATAAGAACAAAGTCTGAGTAACCATTTGCTACTGATGAGGCTGTCATTGCCGCTTCGATATCTGCTTTACGCTCTAAAACTTCTGCAATATCAACAGTGTTCACTTGTGCAACACGGACACTATTTCCATTAAGCGGGAATGTTTTAGCATCAATGTCAATCAATTCTTCTGCTGACTTGCTCGCAAGATTTGTACCTGCTTTAAGAAGCTCGAGACCATATTCTTCCAAATTGACACCAGCAAGCTCTGCCAATTCTTTAGCCACTTGTGCATCAGATTCATGAGTTGTTGGTGATTTAAGAAGAAGCGTATCTGAAATCAAACCTGATAAAAGAAGTCCTGCTACTTCACGAGGAAGTGTCACACCTGCTTCTTTTGACGCGCGGTAAACGATTGATGATGCAGATCCAACTGGTTCTAAACGCATGTAAAGAGGATTTGCAGTCTCAAAGTTCGCCACACGGTGGTGGTCAATCACTGCTGCCACTTCTACTTCACGGATATCAGCGATTGATTGTTGAAATTCGTTATGGTCAGTTAAAATAACATGAAAAACACCTTCTGCTTTAGCAGATTCTACCACACGTGGAGCCTCAACACCAAAATAGTTAAGCGCAAATGCGGTTTCTTCATTAGGTATACCAAGAGCAACAGCTTCCGCATCGCGACCCCAAGCAGTACGCTCAAGATAAGCCCAACCGTATGATGATGCAATAGCATCTGTATCAGGATTTTGGTGACCAAAAACTAAACATTTAGACATGATTTACCTCTTTTTCAAATTTTTCTTTATTATACCATAAAACCATCTATCCAATAAAGCCTTACCAAACAATTCTTTAGATCATCTCATATAAAAAGAGTACTACTCTGCTTGGCAAGCGCTTGGCTTTAGAGATAGAGTATTTTTCTTTAAGCCAAGACAAATACTCACCATAAGCCTCAAACTCTGGTTTTCTGACAAAATAATACAGTTTTATAAAAGCTCCGATCTTAACCTGTTCTACATTATCTTTTATAACCGTACGAATAACATTATTTTCTATAGTAAAAACTCCGCCATTATCCAACGAGGCGATAACTCATAGCGACCATCCGGTCGAATAATCTGACTATCCACTCCTCCGGAAAGAACTTTATCATGTAAGCCATCTCCCACTAACTCACCTGATAAAATAGGAATCAACTAACGCCTACCATTGATATCATTTTGTCCTACCAAAATCGTCACACCAACTTCTACCGTAATGTCAAAAACTTTTTTTAAAGCCTCCATTTTTCCTCCTCAATGATAAAACAAGAGGACTGGTACATCACCCAGTCCCCTATATTATAACTGTTAGCAATTTTCAGAAACCGCAGTAATACCTGCAATACGACCAAAGGTGAAAATATCTGTCAATGAATTACCTCCTAAACGGTTACCCGCATGGAGTCCTCCTGCTACCTCACCAGCAGCATAAAGTCCTTTGATTATGTCACCACTTTCATTGATAACGTGTGTTGTGGTATCAATTTTGAGGCCGCCCATAGTATGGTGCACTGCCGGTTTACGTGGAGTAGCATAAAATGGTGCTACTTCACATTTAAGGTCAAAACCACCCTTATTAAATTCTGGGTCAAAACCTGCGTCAACGTATGAATTGTAGTTTTTAATCGTTGTGACCAATGTTTCTGGATCAACACCAATTTGTTCTGCCAATTCTTCCAAGGTATCGGCACGGTGAAGGGTCCCTGCTGCAACTTGCGCATCAATTTTTTCTTGACTAGTATTGTAAGCTGTCGCTTTAATCTTATCGTCTGCGATAAGGTAGAAAAGTCCACCATTGTCAATCGCAGCTTGCGACAATTTGTCACGGCTGCCGTATTCGTCAACAAAGCGTTTTCCTTCTTTATTGACCATGATAAAGTTAGCAGGTGGCACTTGAAGCCCCGAGAAGAGAGCTCCCGTCACGGGATCTGACACTGGCATCATTTGGCTAAAGCCCATACCAACAAGGTCGGCACCAACAGATTGCCCAAGGAGAATACCATCACCGGTTACAGCTGGTGTATTTGATGTAGCAATATCATCATCAATCTCAGACCAATACGTGTTGTATTGTTGCAACATTTTCGTATTGGCACCAAAACCACCAGAAGCCATGACAACGGCCTTAGCATTTACTGTAATGGTTTGACCATTTCGTCCTTCAGCAATAACACCTCGAACAATACCGTCAGTAACAATCAATTCTTTAACTGGTGAGTCGGTCAAAATGGTGCCTCCGTGTTCTCGAACGTATTTGTCAAGAACAGAAATGAAGGCAAATCCCATAGGCTGAACAGGCTTGTGCCCACGGCGCCAAAGTGCACCAACTGGCATGGTCACTTCATCACGAACAAACTCTACCCCAATATCTTCCAACCACCGAACAGATCCAAGGGCATTTTCTGTCAAGACTTTCACCAAGTCATAATTCCCATGAATTTCCTGTCCATTAAGGTCAGTTCGTTTTCCGCCGATATAAGTCTGAATGCGATAAAGAAGGGTTGAATCAAAAAGATAACTTGGATCTTTTAGATAATTTTCCACCTCAGCCTTCAGTGTCCTAAAGTCTTCTAAGTATTCTGGATCAATGGTTGCTTCATCCGTGTTAATCAATTTAGGATTTAATAACTTATCCAATTTCAATCGCCAGTTCAAACAGCGTTACCATATGACACCACATCACTATCGAAAACAAAAAAAGTGAAATAGAAATCTTGACTTCTGTTTCACTCTCACTCAAATAAAATGTTATATTCTAATACCATTCTCTTGATTTGTTCTAAACCAAATCATTCATAATGTCACTATTTTGTTACCGAAAAGCATGAAAGGCTAGACAAAAAATTAAAGCTCGACGAAGTAACGTATCAATTTTCAAAGACATTAAACTTTTGCCATACGATTCATGTATTCGGTGTAACTTTCAGTTTCCATCAAATCTTTAGCATTCTGCACACGATCTTTTGTCGGAGGTTTAACCCCTTCTAACGGATAAGGGATACCAAGTTCACGCCATTTGAATTCTCCCATAGTATGGTAAGGAAGAATCTCAAATTTATCAACATTTTTCAAGGTTTTAACAAACTTACCGAGATCAATCAAATGCTCATCAATATCAGTTAAACCAGGCACTAAAACATGACGAATCCAAACAGGAATGCCTTTATCTGATAGATAATGTGCAAATTTCAAAATATTAGTATTTGGCTGGCGCGTCACAATTTTATGCTGCACAGGATCAATTTCTTTCAAATCAAGCAAGACCAAGTCTGTTACTGCTAATAATTTGTCTAAAATCTCATGATATTCTGGTGTTGGTCGATAAGCAAACCCACAGGTATCTAAAGTCGTATGGATACCTAATTTTTTCGCTTCTGTAAAGAGAGCTATTAGAAAATCAATTTGAAGCATTGCTTCCCCACCAGATACCGTGATTCCTCCATTTTTCCCCCAAAAATGACGGAAATTGAGCGCTTCTTTCAAAACATCTTCCACCGTACGCTCGGTAGCTTTATTTGATACCATTTCCCAAGTATCAGGATTATGGCAATATTGACAGCGGAGCTTGCATCCTTGTAAAAAGATGATGAAGCGTATACCAGGCCCATCCACAGAACCAAAACTTTCGGTAGAATGCACCATTCCTGTTACCTTTTTGTAATCAATGTCAGCCATGCCGTCTCCTTGTAACCGTTTTTCTTATTTTCATTATACACTTTTCACAGTTTTATGCCTAGCATTCTGTACCAATTCCTCAAAAGTCTATGCTATAATACCCCATTTTTTGTGTACTATAAAAGCTGAGCCAATGCTCAGCTTTTATTATTTTCCAATCTTAGTCTTTCCTTGCCAATAATCAAAACCATCTTTAAGAACATAGACATCCTTAAAGCCTGCCTTTTTCAAGGTCATAATCACTTTAGGCAACTCTGTGCCACGAGTGGCATCATACAGAAGGATTGGTTTATCCTTACGGAGCGCTCCGAGCGACTGGGCAAAGCCAGGGGCTGGAAGATTGCGTGCTCTTAGAATATGCTTTTTCTGAAAGCTTCCCGTATCTCTGATATCAATGAGCTGTGCTCCTTGCATTTTACCTTCAAATTCTTTAAAACTTAGAAAAGTTGCTGCACGTCGAACACGAAAATAATTCCAAGCTAAATAGAGCCCCCATACAATCAAGATCCCCCATAAAATAAGTGATAGTGGTGTCATAGTATCTCCTTATTTGGTAACAAATTGTCGAGCCAAGCTTGCCGCACCGATAAGACCAGCATCATTTCCAAGCTCTGCAATTTTAATCTTAGTTGTCTTACGAACTTGTGGAAAAGCATAACGAGTAAAATATTTTTCAATACGACTACGTAAAAACTCCCCAGCTGCTGACACACCTCCACCGACAACAATTGAATCTGGGTTAAGAATACTTCCAAGATTTGCTGCGGCAAGTCCTAAATAGAAACCAACCTTTTCAACGACAGAATCGGCAAAACTGTCTCCTGCTGCTGCAGCTATAAAAATATCCTTACTTGTTACTATTTCACCATTATCAATCGCTGCTTTAACGCTTGATACTCCCTCATAACTTTCTGCCAACAAACGAGCGACGCGCACTACACCCGTTGCTGAAGCTACGGTCTCTAGGCATCCATTACTTCCACAAGTACAAGCAAAACCATGGTCTGGCTCTACAATCATATGACCGATTTCACCACCAGCACCTGCGACACCGTGGATAAGATTTCCATCAGCTATGATACCACCGCCAACACCTGTCCCAAGTGTCATAAAGACGACGTCAGGATTGTTTTCACCAGCACCGACCCATCGTTCACCAAGAGCTGCCACATTTGCATCATTATCAATCGCAAATGGGATACCAAGTTCACGTTCAATCACTGAACCTACTTCTTGAGTATTATCCCAGTTCAAGTTGAAAGCACCTGTAACTGTTTTTTTCTCACGATCAACTGCGCCTGGAGAGCCCATACCAATACCAACAAAATCATCTTTTGTCAATCCATAAAGTTCCAAGCGGTGTTTGATTGACTCCACAATATTTGGCACAATTTGTTTACCATCATCCAAAATATTAGTGTCAATAGCCCATTTTTCTTGGACCTCACCATCAAGTGTTAAAATCCCAAATTTAACAGTCGTTCCACCAAGGTCAATACCTAGTAGTTTTTTTACCATCGTTTCCATACCAGTTCAATCAGTTTAGTAAGCTAACACCAGGGTAACCACTCTCAATAACAGCTGAGCTTCACTTCCTGAAAGAACTATTTCCTTTCCTTTTCAATCTCCAATCGGTGTTCCCGTCGTAAAATTAATTCAGCTAAAATATAATCATCCTTTTCAACTAAGCCATTTTGATACAAGCCCTCAATCTCAATTTTCATGAGTTCAATATCATAGAGTCGTTTACCAAGATAAATAATAATCCCAAATCGTTTCAACAACTGTTGCACATCATAGAGTGTTTTCATATAGAAATAGTACCAAAAAAAATGCTCTTTTTCAAGCAGTTTTCGCAAACGATTGCATTTTGCAAGAAAAATTAAAAATAGCTAAAATCAATCTTATCACAAATCGGCTAATGAGAAGATAAATCATCAGTTTGACTAAAATCATAGCTAATACGCTTTTTATCTCCTCTGATATGGCCAAAACCAAAGCATGTACTCACCTAATCACCTTGGTTTTCTAACATCAAGACAGGCTACCACTTTTTTCTGACAAGACGGATAGAATAAGATATAAGAGACTTTACGTTTTCCTAAAAATTCTTTTGTCTCTCACAGTTTTCCTTTCACCGCAGATTTCAACTTCCGACCGTTCAACCGCTGGATAAGATGGCAATTACTGCAAGTCAGATGATAGTAACATTTCTCATCATAAGCCGTCTGCGCAACGTTTCTCAAGCTATCATTCACAATGATAAGCAATACTGATAAAAGAGAAAGCTAGTAGGACCACTTCAACAATCCTCAGAGTCATTTTACTCCCCCTTTAAGTAGTCTTTGTGAAAAATTTGATAGTCGGCTTCAAGTCCATTCTCCCCAATCACAACCCCATGAAGACTTCCCTGATAAACAGCGCCACCATCAATATTAAGCTTATTATTTTTATAACATAATTGCGTCTGCAATTTATCCTGACGGATAGAAGTTACCGGGGTATGCCCATGAACGACTAACTTATCTGGCACAATATCACTACCGTAAAAAGCTTCCCTAATCCAAATAGCATCATAACGACTTGTTTCCCTATAGTTTTCCAAGGTCAAATCAAAGCCAGCGTGTACACAGATAGCATAATCATGCTCATAGTAAACCGGTAGATTCGTGATAAAGTCTAATAGGTCCGCGTACTCCGACCTAAAAAGCTCTGCTATTTCTAAAGGTGACTTTTCCTCAACAATACCTGGATAAAAAAGGCTTTCAAAAGTTTCTTTGGCACCATTTCGCAGGTACCATTCCATCTTATCTTCTGGAGAGGCCAACCAGCGTAAAATCATATCCTCATGATTTCCAGTGATGCAAATGGCACCTTCATTTTTAACAAAACACATGACTAATTCAAAGCATTCTTTGGATTTTGGACCCCGATCAGCTAAATCTCCCAAAAAGACTAATTGCTGACTTTCCTTATCCCAATGCTTCAAAAGTGCCTGCAAGAGGTCAAATTCCCCGTGCACATCCCCTACAACAAATAATTTTTTCATGAAAAAACCTCCACGTGTACCTATCATACACTTTTTGGAGGCTTTTGGCTATCTTTAAAGATTTGGAGCTTGATTGAGTTCTGCTTGTAACATCCAGATGATTTTTTGGCTATCGCCCAAAGCATCCGCAAATAGACCATTAGTCACATCATCACCTTCTTTATCAGTGACTTCAAGTCCCGTTTGATAAAGAGCTGACAAATAGCGATAAAGCTCCACTAAACGTTCTAGACGCTCCGGTATTGTCACATCATAAGAACCTGGTGTTTCTGTCAAATTTGACTCCTCATCAAATTCTTTGAGCGTTGAAAAAGGTTTGCCGCCTAGCATGATTAAGCGCTCACTAAATTCATCCAAAACATCTGCCAAATCATCCATGTACTCATCCATTTTTTCATGGAAAGCAACAAAACCCGCTCCACGCGCATACCAGTGTGCCTGGTGAATGATTGACATCGCTTTAGATATATCTGCAACAGCTTGGTTCAAAACCAATTTTGTTTCTGGAAAATCAATTGTTTTTGGTGTAATATCTATTACCATAAGAATCTCCTTTGTTCTTTGTGAAAATTTGCTAAGCATTTAAGTATGCTAATAACTTACACTTCTATTTTAGAATGATTCTAAATAAAAGTCAAAAATTTTGCTTTTACGAATAATAAGATATGGAAATCTTTTTTTACTTTTACACCCTAACACTCGGTTTTATCCTCAGCTATTATGATTTAAAAAACCAAGAGTATCCTTTAATCATTTGGCTACTTTCAACTCTATTACTACTACCATTTTACACAGCTAATCTCACTTTTACATTACTATGCCTGCTAGGAATTTTTGCCCTACTGAAAAATATCAATGTCGGTGCTGGAGACTTTCTATACCTAGCAACCCTAGGATTAGCAATCCCATTATCAGACCTTCTTTGGATTGTCCAATTCGCTAGCATCCTAGGAATTTTTTTCTACCTCTTTAAACTCAATAAACAAAAAACAATAGCATTCATTCCTCTTATAGTTATGGGCTATGCTCTTGTTTTAGTTGGAAAGGAAACAGGATTATTGTAACTATAGTCACAATATATTTTTCTACAACAATAAAATCTCCTAGCATTTGCTAAGAGATTCTGTTTTAATTCTGCATGGCTCCTGCTTGGAGTTCGTACATTTTATGATAGGTTCCACCAAGTTCTAAAAGCTCCTCATGGGTTCCAGACTCGATAATCCGTCCCTTGTCAAGCACGTAAATACAATTGGCATCTTGGATGGTTGACAATCGATGAGCAATCGCTATTGTTGTCCGACCTTTCCGCATCTTGGCAAGAGAATTTTGCACAATACTCTCTGTCTCAGAATCAATATTGGCTGTTGCTTCGTCTAGAATGAGGATTTTAGGTTGACTGGCTACCGTTCTGGCAAAGGCCAAAAGCTGGCGCTGACCTGTTGAAAACGAAGAGCCACGCTCAGAAACTGGGGCATCATATTTTTCAGGTAATTTCTGAATAAATTGATCTGCATCAACAAACTCTGCTGCTGCTTGAATCTCTTCATCCGTCAACTGTTGATACATGGCAATATTAGATTTAATGGTTCCATGATATAGGAATGGATCTTGGAGAACTAAACCAACATTTTTTCGTAACTCAGCTTGACTATAATCACGGATATCAATACCATCAAGAAGTACTTGCCCTTCTGCAAATTCATAGAAACGCATAAAAACATTGATAATAGATGATTTCCCTGAACCTGTGTGACCAACAAAAGCAATGGTCTCACCTTTTTTCACTTCAAAGGAAATATCATCAAGAATTTTACGACTACCATCATACGAGAAACTCACATTTTTAAAGACAATATTCCCTTGAGTCACCCTTGCACTGCTATTGTCATTTTGAACAGGTTCAAAACCAGTTTCATCAATCAGTTTGAAAACACGACCGGCAGATACCATAGAGGTTTGAAGTGTTGAAAAGTTTTGACTGACTTCAATAAGTGGATCAAAGAGACGATTCACATACTGGATAAAAGCATAGATTGTACCAGCTGTTACCGCTGTTTTCATTCCCATCGCTCCAAAATAGCCCATCAAAACAGCATAAGCAAGGAGTTTTAAAAGTGACATAGCAGGACGAAGCATCAAACTGTCTAAAGCCATAAAACGGTTTGAGTAAAGCACATGTTCTTCATTGATAGCATCAAACTCTTCTTTGAGACGCTCTTCCTGGTTGAAAGCCTGGATAATACGAATCCCTTCAATACTTTCAGCCAATTTACTGTTGATATCTGAGAGAAGCGAACGCGTTTTTTCAATAACAGCCGTTGACTTTTTACGGTATAAATTAACAAGAATAAAGATGAGGGGTAAGAAAATAACAACCAAACTCGTCAATTTAATGTCCAGAACCAACATGGTATAAAGCGTCACCGTGAAGACAAATATAGCTGAGATAAAACTTGATAAAATCCCAGAGAACATCTCACTGATGGATTCCGTATCATTGGTCAAACGAGACACAATTGAACCCGCAGGTGTTTTATCAAAATAAGACATTCCTAAGCGCTCCATTGTCGCAAAGGCATCACGACGAATATCTCGGACAATGCTGTAAGAAACACGCGCAAAAAGCAAATTACCTAGGTAAGAAAAAGCTGCGCGCAGTAGGTAAAGCAGATAATACCCCACCAAAATCAGACCTGCTGTCTGCGTTATATTGCCAAGATAGTCATCAATAAAACGACTTGCTACCAGAGGAATAATAGTTTGTAGAACGGTTGTGGTTAAAAGAAAAGCTAGCGCCAGAACAGTTAACCACTTATAATTTTTTAAATAGGATAGAAGACGTTTGAGAACTTCCCATTGATTTTGTTTAGTTTTCATCAACACCCTCCATTTCTAATTGTTGTGAAGCATAGGTTTCAGCATACCAACCATTTTGCGCCAACAGTTCTTCATGAGTTCCACGCTCAAGGATACGCCCATCTTGCATGACCAAAATAAGGTCAGCGTGAACTACTGCTGATAAGCGATGCGCTGTTATAATCGTTGTCTTATGGTCACGTGTCTCTTTCAGATTTTCAATAATGGCATGTTCGGTCTTAGCATCTACAGCAGATAGACTATCATCCAAAATCAGAATATCAGGATTCAAAATCATGGCACGACTCATGGCCAAGCGCTGCTTTTGTCCCCCAGAAAGAGAAACACCCTTTTCACCAATAAGAGTGTCGAAGCCTTCAGGCATCGCCTTAATATCATCATAGACTTGAGACAGCTTAGTCGCTTTTTCCACTTGTTCCAATGGCAGAGCAGGATTTCCAAAACGAACATTTTCTAAAATTGTCGTTGCAAATAAAAATTGATCTTGTGGAACATACCCCATCAAACCACGTAAATCAGACAATCGATAATCACGAATATTACAACCATCTAACTTAATAGAGCCATCATTAACATCATATTCACGCAATAATAACTTAATCAAGGTTGTCTTACCAGAACCTGTCTGACCAACCAAGCCAAGTGTTTGACCCTTTTCAAGAGTAAAATGAATATCTTCAAGAGTAGGTTCACCCTCGTAAGCGAAGTGATCAATAGCGTATTCTAAACAACCATTGCAAATCCCCTCAACTGGACTATCTGTCTCCTGAACATCAGATTCTTGATCTAATAATTCAGCAATACGGTCATAGGAAACATTACCACGTTGTGTGATATTGAAAAGGAATCCCACAGCCATCAAAGGCCAAACGAGCATATCTAAGTAGGTCACAAAAGTAACAAGATTACCGACAGTTACCTGCCCCGCTTGTACCATATAAGAACCGACTAAAAGGGTCAAGACATAGCTAGCTCCTACAAAAAGCATCACTGTCGGATCAAACATCGCATTGTACTTCATGGAAACCATATTCTTTTCAAAAGCTGCTTCGTTAACTTTTTGAAAAGCTTGCGTTTCTTGCTCTTGGTAGCCAAATGATTTGGTCACCTTAATTCCAGAAACTGATTCTTGAACCTTATTATTAAGGTCTGAAAAGGCAGCTTGAGATTGTCGGAATGATTCGTGATTCTTACGTCCCAAACGACTTGTTGCCAAGGCCATAAATGGTAAAGGTAACACCGCAATCAAGGTCATTTGCCAAGAAATGCTAAAGAACATAGTTGCCAATGTTACCAAAGCTGTTACCGAAGCATCAACTGCAGACATGACACCACCACCTGCAAGACGCGTCAAAGAGTTAATATCATTAGTCGCATGCGCCATCAAGTCCCCAGTACGGTATTTTTGATAAAAGGACGGAGACATTTTGGTAAAATGCTCAAACAATCTGAAACGCATGATTTGGCCTAGACGATAGGATGTTCCAAAAATATACATTCGCCAAATATAACGTAAAAAATACATGCCTAGGGAAGCCAATAACAAATAGATAAGGTTAATTACCAATTCTGTTTCCGTTAAGCTTCTACTAACAATGTGGTCAACAATCCCCCCCATCACAAAAGGGGGCACCAAATTAAGTACCGCGACCAAGCTCAGTGCAATAATCCCAATGAGATATCGGCGTCTTTCTTGATAGAAAAACCACCATAATTTTTTTATAATTTGCATAATCTTAATGCAAGACTTTCCGAATATTGGTTTAAACTTATTACAGAAAGACCTACCTGTTTCCCTTTCAATTTCTTTTCATCTATTGCCTGCTATTTTCAGCACACACAACTTTTATCATACACCTTAGACCTTCTCAAAGGTCAAGTATTTTCTCTTACAAAATGCAAAGCATCCTTTAAATTGCTCACCTTTAGCACTTTTACAGTTGAGAATTGTTCCAAAAGTTCTTCTGTCTTTTGATGGCTTTTTGGAAAACCCCATATAAAACGGATAAAGTTCCAATCAATACGCTTTGGGTTACCAGCACTATTATCTTGAAAAAGGCTGTGCAAATACCGCTTAACAACACGATAAAGACACACCAAGCGTGGCACCTTTAGCCAGATGACCAGCTCTGCTCTTTTAAGACGAACTTCCATTGAACTACCATAATTACCATCAATAATCCAAGAACTTCCTGATACCACTTTGTCTAATCGCTCCAAGAAAACCTCTTTTGAAACGGTATCCTTGTCATCAATCCAATTCAGTTTATCCAGATGGATGAGGGGAAGCTCCAATTCCTGAGCTAATCTCTTTGCTAGGGTTGACTTTCCAGAGCCTGGAGAACCAATAATCATTATTCTCTGATACATCATCTACCTCCAAGAAAGGAAGGCTGGTAAACCTATTCCAGCCTTCTTTTTTATAGTAATAGTCGTTGCAGTTCGTAAAATGCTATAGTTATTTAGTATCATTTTTATTAGCACTTATCCTAATGTAGTGTGTGGGTTTGCTCCAATTTAGAGATCCTAGTTCTCCTTCACTCTTTAATTTATAAGTTCAGGCTGAAATTATTCATTGGACATTCTCACTCCTCATATTAAAACTTGACAGTTTGAGTGTTTTCACCATTTCAGAAAGGGTTAGTTATGGCGACTACGTCGCCCATGATTTTTTCAAAAATCAATTACTAATATAATACAGTTATATGTTGATAGCATAAGTTAATAACTTTATCAATATTGTGATATTTTAAAACTAAGTAACTATAAAACAGTTCTGTATAAAAGATCATTCAGAAATTGAAAATTTAAGTAGTAAAAGAAGTTACAACTTATACCCCACTCTCAATAAAGTTTGTAGCTTATTAAATGTCCAAAAAGCAATAGCGCCCCCAAGTGTATTAGTCCAAAGGTCATCAATCTCAAAGACACGATTGGCATCAATAAGCAAATCTAAGATTAACTGCCCTACCTCAATGGTTAAGGAAATAGCAAAGCTTAACCAAAGGATTTTCTTCAGATTTCTCAAGTTTGGAAAAAGACCAAGCAAACCTAACATCAAGGGAAATATCAAGAAGATATTCATCACATTCTGAGTGATGACCCAAAATATTTCCAAGGCAGTATCTAATTCTCCAAAACCGATTAAAGAATTAAAGGGAACTAATAGAAACACCATTCTTCCAACCGAAAAGACATTAGGGGTCTCTACACCCTCAATAGTCCCATACTGAGGTGTCCAGCACAGCAATACTAATGTTAAGCTATACAGAATCACTAAACTCCAAGTTAGCTGACGTCCTTTTAAGGTTAGCTCTGCTTGTTTATCAAAAAAACTAGGCATTAACGACCTGCCGCTTCAACAACTGCTTTACGGCGATCAGCCTTCATCGTATTTGAACGAAGCTGCCCACAAGCCGCATCAATATCCGTTCCATGCTCTTGACGCACGACACAGTTAACGCCATTCTTCTTAAGAACATCATAGAATGCAGCTGTTCTTTCCTTCGTCGAACGACTATACTGATCGTGTTCTGAAACAGGGTTATAAGGAATTAAGTTAATATAAGATAACTTGCGAATTTTCTTTGTTAAATCAGCCAATTCTTGGGCATTTTCAACATGATCATTGACTTCATTGAGCATAATATATTCAAAGGTTACACGACGGTTAGTTGTCTCAATATAATATTCAATAGCCTCAAACAGTTTCTCTAGTGGGAAAGAACGATTGATACGCATGATATTTGAACGTAAGTCATTATTGGGTGCATGAAGAGAGACCGCAAGATTGACTTGCACACCTTCATTAGCAAAATCTTTAATTTTATGGGCTAAGCCAGAGGTTGATACTGTAATATGGCGCGCACCAATTGCAAGCCCCTTGTCATCATTAACGACATGAAGGAAATTCATCACATTGGTATAATTATCGAGTGGCTCACCAATTCCCATCACAACGATATGGCTGACACGCTCTCCTTGGCCTCGCTCATCAAAATATTTTTGCACCAACATGATTTGAGCAACAATCTCTCCACTCACCAAGTCACGTTGTTTAGGAATCAAGCCAGAGGCACAAAAAGTACATCCAATATTGCATCCCACTTGAGTCGTCACACAGACAGAAAGACCATAATGCTGACGCATCAAAACGGTCTCAATCAACATTCCATCAGGAAGCTCAAACAAATATTTAACCGTACCATCTTTTGACTCTTGGACAATACGTTGCTTAAGAGGATTGATACAAAAGTGTTCATCCAATTTCGCAATAAAATCTTTTGAAATATTAGTCATTTCATCAAATGATTGGACACGTTTGCGATACAACCAATCCCAGATTTGAGTCGCACGGAATTTTTTCTCACCATTTTCAATCGCCCACTCAATCAACTGTTCCTGTGTCAAATTATAAATAGAAGGTTTATAACCTGGCATATCTTCTAATTTTGGACGACGCTTTGGTCGTGTTACCTTTATATCTTCAGTCATTAATAAAGCACCAGAGAGTTAACTAAACTGAGAAAGTGACTATATTTTCCCAATGATAACCTCACATTTAACTATTTCCTTAGTTAAACATCCTTTCATTTTTCATATTAACAAACTATTGTTCTTTTTTACGAATGGTAAAATGCTGTTTGCCATCCGAGTTTTTTTGGTCAAAATCACGCCGACGGACTTTTTCTGTCTTTTCCCGATTGGCACTGCTCATTTTAAAGTCTTTTTGAGGCTTTTTAGCGGATAATCTACGGCGACGCTTACGACGACGTTTATTCTGCTCTTCATCCTCTGATATTATTTCACGAGGCTCTCCATTTTCTAAAACAAAATAAGCACAGCCAAAAGCACAATGCTCGTTAAGATAATCTTCTAAGCGAGAAATTTTCAGTGTATTAGCTACTGATTTATCCTCACGATAAAAACCTTTCAGACGAAGTTGTTCGTTACCCCAATCGCCAACAATGTAATCATACTTTAGAAGCCATTCCGAAAAACGTTGAGTGAAAGCCTCAGTATCAAAGGCTTCCTTGTGATTTTTTAAAAGCGTAAAACTCGTATCATCAGATTTTACAATCTGATCAAAATGAACAAAAACAGGCCCTGGAAATTTATTGTAATTAAATAATTCAGGAGAAATCTCTTTACGCATTTTATTCCTTTCTATCAATATCCTATCATAAATAGGTCAATTTTATATAGTTTAAAAAACAGTTGCTTCATACTATTATAACCTTAATATTATACCCTATTTTTTTCTAAAATGTTAGTAAAAATAAGAAAGAATCATTCCCGTAGTTGCTAATTTCAATGAGTGATTTCAGGATAGAAAAGTCAATTTTTTGAAAATACAATCAAATAACCCATATTATGCGCGATACAACTGTCCTTACACCAACAATTTCAATTACCTTTATATCTGAAAACGCCAAAACTTTGTGGCGATAATGTTGAAAAATGGATGTTCTTCTATAAGTTGATAAGCTAAAACGTTAATATCATGTGGCGATTGTTATTTTTATAGTCTTCCAATCGCTTGATAGGACCGAGAGGAAGAACAACGGGAATGATTCAGAAAAGACGTTCACCCCCTCTTTTAGTGAGACTCAAAAAACGAAATAATAGACTCATTTGATCAATTTTCTACAGACTAAAACCGTAAACGTTTATCACATACATTTTAAAAGATTTAAACCAATCTAATCACT
>NZ_JBHSOJ010000015.1:129172-146222 GCF_042656225.1 Streptococcus caledonicus | reverse complement strand
TTCCTACCAACAAGTTTATTTCTGGGTGAGAAAGTTTGAGAAGGATGGTAGTCAAGGACTCCTAGATCGCAGAGGTAAAGGGTTAGACAGTAAAACGAACCTTACCCCAGAAGAAGAGTTACAGCTCAAAAACAAGCAACTAGAAGAGCGCAACTGCTATTTAGAGATGGAGGTAGGACTGCTTGCAGTTGCTTGTTGCCAATCGTGTCGTCACCCTGTTCCTAACGCTTGGACAAGCCTTGCAGGGCTATCCGTAACTCGCTTTGCTTCGAACGGCTAGCGCCAAAAAGTTAGAAGAAATCAGACGCAGAAACCGATGGTAAGACTCGGACGTTACTTAGAAGAATTTCAAGCTATTAAAGATTATTCCAATAAGCATAGTGGAGCCTCTATTAGCCAGTTATGCCAATGACTTGGAGTGTCTCGATCAGGTTATTATAAGTGGCTTAATCACAAAGAGACTACATCTGAGGAGACAAATCGCACACTATTAAAAACCATCAAGGAACTCCATACCAAACGCAAGGGAATTTTAGGCTACCGTCGAATGACGCGAGCTGTCAATCGGAAACTTGGAACAACTTATAACAAGAAGCGAATTCGTTGCTTAATGCGTATCCTTGGTATCTCATCAATTATCCGTCGTTCTCGAGGCTATTGCACCAAGACCAGTTTTGTGAATATCGAAGAGAACATTCTCAATCGAGAGTTCACAGCTCAAGCCCTAATCAAAAATGGTGTACAGATGTGACTTTCTTACCGTATGGACGAGGTTGTAAAGCTTATTTAAGTGCTATTAAAGCCCTTTATGATGGTTCTATCGTGGCTTACCCTATCAGTAAGCATAATGACAATCCTCTTGTCATGGAGAACCTAAGAAAGGCTATGGAAGCTAATCCAGATGCCACACCAATCATCCACAGCGACAGAGGAAGTCAATACACTTCACGGGAATGCTGGATGGTAACGACCCAATGTCAGATGACACGCTCTAGGTCACGAGTTGGAAAATGCATTGACAATGCGCCAATTGAGAGTGTCTTTGGTCACTTTAAGACGGAATGTTATGACTTGAAGGCTTACAAGACATTTGAGGAATTAGTTTATGATATTGATGACTATATCTATTTTTACAATAACGAACGATTTCAAGAGAAGCACAACAGCCTTGCCCCTCTTGAATTGAGGGGCAAGGCCGTTGCTTAATCTTTTATTATTTCATTGTCCACTTGACAGGGAGCAGTTCATATCTCAACCTTTTTTTGCTATAATGAAGGAGATAAAACTCTAGGAAGGGGTGGTACTATGCAAGAGATTTGGCAAAGGTATTTGCAATTAAAACGCTTTTTTAAGCTGTCTTGGTCACAGCAGAGTATGGAAGTGCTGAAAAACATGACCACCATTGATCCGCGTCTGGGGTCTCAAACGTTCAAGAAACTTTGGACTATTGAAAAAAAGCATTCTTCTTCTAAACAATTATTAAAACTGATTGTGAGTTTGCTTGATTTTCCAGAGTTAACGGGAGATATGGCACAGACTCGTCATCTCTTATCACTGATTTCTCCTAGTTTAGCTCCGGATGATTCTCTTTGGTGGGACATCGCAGAGCAAGTAGATAAGGCTTTTCCTGGAGATAGTTTGGCTCAAGAGGGGAAGTTAGCAAGGCAAGTGCATCAGCTGCGCTATCTTATCTCTTGTTACCAAGCAGAATATGTGCGCCAGCATTTTCGTCACGGAAAGATGACAGATGCTGAAAGTTTAGCGAAGTATTTAAGCCGTCGGACGTATGATCTTACTGAATCAGCTCGTCTTCACAATAAAATCACAATACGGAATGGAAAACCACACTATCCAGATGGCAAGATGAGTTATAATATTAAAATCCTTCAACGCTTTCATACAGAGTTTATCTTGAATAGTTCGGGACGGTTTTTGAATGAAATTGATCCAGAAATCATGACGGAGGCTGGTGTGGTGAATGGTGCTAGTTTTAACTACGCCACTCAAAATAATCAGAGACACTGGGAGTTAGATGTTTTGCCAATCAGCAAACATGATCCAGATTTTCGGCATAAAGCAAGAAAAGCTTTTGTTGCGCCCTCATTGATTGCTTATCGACAGTGGAGAGGTTATTTTGCTAAACAAGGACGTCCTTGTTTTTATTGGGTTAACAAAGAATTAAAATCATTTTCAAAGATGCTAAAAAAGGTTTAGTTAACCATTGTTGAGTCAGAGAAAAAACAATAAAAGCAATCAGAAAAATTGTGAATGCCAAAGACTTTAACAAACCAGCTCTGCCATTTCCAAAAAGTGTTAAAAAGTGCTATAATGAATGAAATGGGGCGCAAAGCGCTTACTTGGAAAGGAAACTTATGGCACTTACTGTAAAAATGTTGGTTGACAAAGTTAAATTGGAAGTGGTCTATGGGACGGATAAGCTTCTGCAAAAGGAAATTACCACATCAGACATTTCGCGTCCAGGTCTTGAAATGACGGGCTATTTTGACTATTATTCACCAGAGCGGTTACAATTACTGGGAATGAAAGAGTGGTCTTATTTGATGACCATGACCTCGCATAATCGTTATGCGGTCCTAAGTGAAATGTTTAAACCTGAGACACCAGCAGTCGTTGTGTCACGTAATCTGGAAATTCCAGAGGAGATGCTCCAAGCAGCAGAAGAAAAAGGAACTGCGGTTTTGCGTGGACGTATTCCAACTAGTAGCCTATCTGGTGAAATGTCTTGGTATATTCATTCTTGCTTAGCAGAAAGAACTAGTGTTCACGGTGTCTTAATGGATATCTATGGCATGGGTGTTCTGATTCAAGGTGATTCTGGTATTGGTAAAAGTGAAACTGGTCTTGAATTAGTGAAACGTGGTCATCGTTTGGTGGCTGATGACCGTGTGGATGTCTATGCCAAGGATGAAGAAACCTTGTGGGGCGAGCCAGCAGAGATTTTACGCCATCTTTTGGAAATTCGTGGTGTTGGTATCATTGATATTATGAGTCTTTATGGGGCGAGTGCGGTAAAAGCATCTTCACAAATTCAATTAGCCATTTATCTTGAAACCTATGAAACTGGTAAAGTATTTGATCGTCTAGGAAATGGCAATGAAGAGATTGAGTTTTCAGGTGTTAAAATCCCTCGTGTTCGTATCCCTGTTAAGACCGGCCGTAACGTATCGGTTGTGATCGAAGCTGCTGCAATGAATCATCGAGCTCGTTTAATGGGATATGATGCAACTAAGACCTTTGAGGCTCGCTTGTCGGAACTTATTAGTAAGAATGGAGCTGCTAATGATTGATCCAGTTGCTATAAAATTAGGTCCGATTACGATTCATTGGTACGCTTTGATTATTATGACAGGTGTAGCATTAGCGGTCTATCTTGCAAGTAAGGAAGGGCCACGAAAAAAAATCACAGCTGACGATGTTACTGATTTTATTCTAGTAGCCTTTCCATTAGCTATTTTAGGGGCGCGTTTATACTATGTGATTTTTGAATGGTCTTACTATAGTAAGCATCTCAATGAGATTTGGGCCATTTGGAATGGAGGTCTTGCGATTTATGGTGGTTTAATAACAGGTGCGATTGTTCTTTTTATATTCTCTTACTATCGTATGATTAAGCCGATTGATTTTCTAGACGTGGCAGCTCCAGGAGTCATGATTGCTCAAAGTATTGGGCGCTGGGGCAATTTTGTCAATCAGGAGGCCTATGGCAAAGCGGTGCAGCATTTAGATTATCTACCTAGCTTTATCAAAAAACAAATGTATATTGATGGAAGCTATCGAACCCCAACCTTTCTGTATGAAAGTCTTTGGAATTTGTTAGGATTTCTAATCATAATGGTGCTCCGCCGTCGTCCAAACTTTTTAAAACAAGGAGAAGTCACAGCTTTTTATCTCATTTGGTATGGATGCGGACGCTTTGTTATCGAAGGAATGAGAACAGATAGCTTGATGTTAATGGGCTTACGCGTGTCTCAATGGCTTAGTGCTATCCTGGTTGTTCTAGGAATTATTTTTGTGATTGTTCGTCGCCGTAAGGCGAGTATTCCCTATTATCAGATGAAATGAGGTGGCTTATGGATTTAGGTGGAATTGCTCTTTTAATTATTGCTATTGCAGTTGTTGTTTTGGTTGTCTTTTTGGTATTATTTATCAAAAAGTTAACTGAAACTGTTGAAGAAACCAAGCAAACAATCAAATTGCTAACAAGTGATGTGAATGTGACGCTTTATCAAACAAATGAAATTTTAGCGAAAGCAAATGTCTTAGTTGATGATATCAATGGTAAGGTGGCAACGGTTAATCCGCTCTTTACAGCGATTGCAGATTTGTCAGTTAGCGTTTCTGATTTGAATGATCAAGCTCGTGCACTGTCTTCAAAAGCAAGTAGAGGGACAGCGGTAGTTGCTAATACAGGGAAGGCAGCATTTGCAGCTCGTATGGCATCAAAAATTTTCAATAAAAAAGGTAAAAAAACGGAGGTATAACTCATGGGGAAATTTCTAAAAAGTGTTATTTTAGGGGCAGCTTCTGGTGCTGCGGCAGCTTATTTTCTTGGGACAGAAAAAGGAAAAAAACTTATTTCTAAGGCCAAAGAAAGTTTTGAAGACTACAAGGCTAATCCCGAGGCTTATCATGAAGTAGCTAAAGAAAAAGTTGCAGAGTATAAAGATTTAGCGACTGAAACATTTACGGAATACAAAGGTAAATGGGAATCTGGTGAGTTTAGCGCTGAGAATATTGGACAAGCTGTGAAAGCAACTGTTGAACAAGTTAAAGAAAAAGTTAGTGAGACAGTTCAAACGGTATCAGAAGATGATATCATTATTGTCGAAGTGCCAGAAAAAGAAGTTGTCAAAGAAGATATTGTCATTAATATGACTGATGCACCAAGTGAAGTGTCAGAGTTTACAGAAGGTGAATTGTAAAAAGAAGCTAGATAAAAAGGTCAAAATATAGCAAAAGGCATAGCATCACGTTATCAAAAACGGTGACGCTATGCTTTTTTTATTAGAGGGCTAAGAGTTGATTTTTGAGTTTTTTCAAAATAAAAAACCAGCTTCTTGAGAAACTAGCGTTTAAGCATATCAATGAGAAAAGATAGGATAAATGTCATAACACTTCCCATAATCATACCAAGAGGAAAGGCAAGAATAGGAGAGACGTTGGCGGTTAATAGACTCAAACATGATAGTACAGTACAAATCGTAAATGAGACAATGTGACCCAAAAAGATCAAATCCTTGTATTTTGTCGCATTTGGATTAACGGCACGGTATTCTTGGAATTTTGGTTCTTGTTTTTCTGTAATAGAGACAACCTTATCGTATTCTTCATGATGCCTTAACGGTGCAACCATAGTAACTCCTTTCTATAAAATAGTAATCATATCATTTATTTGTACGGATTGCAGTATCATTATCATACCATAAAAAAGTATAATAATTTATTACAAAAAGATTACAAGTAGCAAGAAATCATTGATATTTACAGTATTTGTTGTGTTTTTACAGTAAACTTTTGGAAATCCGTGGTGTTTTTATGAGGAGAGGTTTTACTGTTCTTATAAAAATTTCTAGGCAAATTTCTTGTTTTTTGTTAGAATATACGTTATGGAAAATATTATTATTACTGCAACAGCAGAAAGTTTGGAACAGGCACAAGCTCTTCTAGAGCTAGGTGTTGACCGAATTTATATAGGAGAAATGGCTTATGGGCTTCGTCTTCCTAAAAATCTTTCTTTAGCTGAAATGAGAAAAATAGCACAGCTTGTTCATGAGAAAGGTAAGGAAGTAACGGTAGCTGTTAATGCCTTAATGCACCAAGCCATGATGGATGCTCTTCCTGAATATTTGGATTTTCTTGAAGAAATTGGAGCTGATTATATTACCGTTGGAGATGCGGGAGTCTTTTACATTTGTAAACGTGATAACCGTCCATTTAAGACGATTTATGATGCGTCAACCATGGTAACTTCAAGTCGTCAAATCAACTTCTGGGGAAAAACTGCGGGTGCTTCTGAAGCTGTTTTAGCTCGTGAGATTCCGTCAGCAGAACTTTTTGTGATGGGAGAAAAATTAGAAATTCCAGGGGAAGTTCTTGTTTACGGCGCTAGCATTATTCACCATTCAAAACGTCCTCTTCTGCACAATTACTATAATTTCATTAAAACTAATGAAAGAGTCACTAAAGATCGGGACCTTTTCCTAGCAGAACCAAGCGATAAAGACTCTCACTATTCTGTTTATGAGGATAACCATGGGACTCATATTTTTGCCAATAATGATCTTGATATGATGACCAAACTATTAGAGCTTAATCAACATGGCTTCAATCATTGGAAGCTAGACGGTGTCTATTGTCCAGGTGATAATTTTGTCAAAATTGCCGAGTATTTTGTTAAAGCACGTGACTTGATTAAGGCTGGTGAGTTTTCTCAAGATCAAGCTTATGTTTTTGACGAGGCTATTCGTAAACTTCACCCAGAAAATCGAGGCCTCAGCACAGGTTTCTATGACTATGAGCCTGATCGCGTGAAATAAATTTTTGGAAAATTAGGTTCGAGATGCTTATTGTAGACTTCAAAAGGAGTTACTATAAGACCTATAAAATAACAATCTCACGATTTTTTACACTACCATCATTGAGTTACTATTTCAGGGGGTGGTAGTAGCAAAACTGTTAACATTTTGACACGAAGTCACTTTTTATCTTTGGGGTTCAAAAAGTGATACCAATTCTTATGAGAATTCGCTACTTGCAACGTTGTCAAATTTAAAAAACGTTTGAACTTTTATCTTGTAAATAGAAGGAAAATAATAAACATGTCACATTCTGTTAAACGTCGTCCCGAGGTGTTAGCTCCTGCGGGAACTTTGGAAAAATTAAAAGTCGCTGTTGATTACGGTGCGGATGCTGTTTTTGTTGGAGGGCAAGCCTACGGACTACGTAGCCGTGCAGGAAATTTCTCTATGGAAGAAATGCGTGAGGGGATTGACTATGCTCACGCGCGTGGTGCCAAAGTTTATGTCGCTGCCAACATGGTTACTCATGAAGGAAATGAAGAAGGTGCAGGAGCATGGTTCCGTGAACTTCGTGATATGGGACTTGACGCAGTTATTGTCTCTGATCCTGCCTTGATTGAAATCTGTGCTACTGAGTCACCAGGACTTGAAATTCATTTATCAACCCAAGCTTCAGCAACTAATGTTGAAACTTTCCATTTTTGGAAAGAGTATGGTTTGACTCGTGTCGTGTTGGCGCGTGAAGTATCCATGGAAGAATTGGCAGAAATTCGTCGCCGTACAGATCTTGAAATTGAAGCCTTTGTTCATGGAGCGATGTGTATTTCATACTCGGGACGCTGTACCCTTTCAAACCATATGTCTGATCGTGATGCTAACCGTGGTGGCTGTTCCCAATCTTGCCGCTGGAAATACGATCTTTACGATATGCCATTTGGCCAAGAGCGTAAAAGTATTGAAGGGGAAGTTCCAGAAGCCTTTTCAATGTCTGCGGTAGATATGTCGATGATTGACCATATTCCTGATATGATTGAAAATGGTGTTGATAGCCTTAAAATTGAAGGACGTATGAAATCTATTCACTATGTTTCAACCGTAGCAAACTGCTATAAGGCAGCTGTAGATGCTTATATGGAAAGTCCAGAAAAATTTGAAGCCATTAAACAAGATTTGGTTGATGAAATGTGGAAAGTGGCTCAGCGTGAACTAGCAACAGGTTTCTATTACAGCACACCAAGTGAAAATGAACAACTCTTTGGTGCCCGTCGTAAAATTCCGCAATACAAATTTGTTGGTGAAGTTGTGGCATATAACGCTGCTAATAAAATAGCAACTATTCGTCAGCGTAATGTTATTATGGAAGGTGACCGTGTTGAATTTTACGGTCCTGGATTCCGCCATTTTGAATGCTTTATTGAAGATTTGCATGATGATAAAGGAAATAAAATTGATCGCGCACCAAATCCGATGGAATTGTTGACTATCACGGTTCCACAACCAGTTAAACCCGGTGATATGATTCGTGCTTGTAAAGAAGGGCTAATTAACCTTTATCAAGAGGATGGGACATCAAAAACCGTTCGTGCTTAGTTTATAGTAAATCAAAAAACTGACTGAGAAATCAGTCAGTTTTGCTTTGAGCTTTGGTGATGTTTTTTGGAACGAGAGTGAGTTTTTGAAGGTGTTCCATAGCGATAATACTAGTTACATTGTTTGTTATATTTTTTAAAATAAGTTTATTGTTGCTAGGGTCGTATTTGATAACATGACCTGTAAAACTTTTGTCAAGATAAATGGCATGGAGAGCTCTTTTTTCTCTTTGAGCTTTTGAAATGAGTTGAACAAGTTGATTTTGTCGCAGATTAACGTTGGTGGGTTTAGGGCTGGGTTCGATAAATTCTTTTACTTGAAACAAGATTTTTTTAACAATATTTCCCATAGCAATTTCCTTTAAATATTGATACAATAATTATATCAAAAAATAATTTTTTTTTTGAAAAAAGAGTAATTATTTTTTTAGTTACGAATAGTAAAGTAGGAAGAGGTAATAGTATATATCTTATTTCCACAATAATAATTGAAAGGAATGTTTGGTTATTGATGAACCAAACAAGGATTATGTTTCTTCAATAGAAATATGATTTGATGGTATTTTAAAATGACAGAATTTACGTTTAAAATCGAAGAAAAACTTTTAGTATTGTCAACAGCTGAAAATGGTTGGACAAAGGAACTTAATCGTGTAAGTTTCAATGGTGCCGAAGCAAAATGGGACATTCGTACTTGGAATCCAGATCATACCAAGATGGGAAAAGGCATTACGCTAAATAATGAAGAATTTAAAACTATTTTGGATGCTTTCAGACGCTAAGATGGTCTTGCATTGACACGGATGACTTCTTGATGTCATTTAAATGGTGTGAGTCAGTTGAGTGAAGAAATAGGAGAGTCAATTGATCTGAGATTATTGAGGTAAAAGTTATCTAGCATTTTACTTTAAAAATAGTTTTGGCATGGTTGAAGCGGATTCTTGACACTAAAGAAGTGTCTAAGTATTACCCTTTAACTACCTATGATGTTAATTTATGGTTACTCTAAAAGTTAAAAATGTTCTAAATTTTTGGGTATCTGTATTATGATGAAAAAATGAAAAACCTTCAGACTTGTAATAGGCTATCTTATTACAAGTCTAAAGGTTATTTTTGGGTTGGAATTGAAATTTCAATGAGACGTGATGTGTGAATCGTGCTAATCAAATCCATTCGACAAATCTTCTGGTCAATCTTTCGACGCATGAAAAAGTCTCTAATTTGCTCAATTTCCTTATCTTGAATAGCTCGGTGCTTATTGGTAATAAGAAGTTCGTAGTGACGTGGAGCTTGAGTAAAAATCACATCAGTATTTCCTGCCGAATAGACTTCTACTAAGGTCGCGTCGGTATTACGAAGTTGGTTAACTACCAGCTCAGCATGACTATTTGTCGTGTTAATCAATCTCATAAGCAACCTCCTGTTGGCTCTATTATAGCACTATTTTTCTGAAATAGTGTCTTTTTTCTGTCTTTTTTGCCATTCTTGGATACCCCACTTGTGGCTACCTCGTTTGAGCTTTTCAATGGCTTCTTTGATAGGGAACCAAGCAAAATTATTGAAGTCTTCAAGCGGTTTTCCCGCAACTTGAAAGGTTGTGATTTCATAAAGATAGGCGGGATTATAATAATAGGTATCACGGTGGCGGGAATAGAAATATTCATCTGCCTGACCATAGTAATCACCAATAGTCGCTGTAAAGCCGAGCTCCTCAATGAGTTCACGTTTAAGTGCTGACAGGTGATTTTCCCCAGATTCAATCTCACCGCCTGGTAAAAACCATGCTCCATTTGGCGCCTGCACAAGAATGATTTTTTCATGTGTTTCGTTTGGAATAATAGCATAGACACCGTAACGGTTTTGATAAGTGACACCTTCTAACCTGTCACCAAATGTTGGATTTGTCATCATCTTTACCTCAATTTTTCTTAGCATTATTATACCAAAAATACCTGACAAATGTCATATGATGTCATGACAAAATGGGCTAAAAAGCTCTGCTATTTTTCAGTAGAATAAAAGCATTAAAAGAAAGGACTATCACGATGATAAGACAAATGTGTTTTGCTCTTGTAATGATGATTTTAGGAACACTGGTTGAATATTATACCCATCATTTTTTTACGGATTATGGGAGTGTGTTTTACAGCATGATTGGAGTATCTTGGGGATTATTCTTTAGCTTAGGTGTCTTAGTGAATGATAGTGGGAGAAAACATCATGATTAAGAGGAATGTAGTCAGGAAACTCTGTCAATTAGTGAAAAGCAAGTTGATTTTAGGAATCGTCATCGTTACAAGTACTGGCAATCTCATCAGTCTGATATTTAAGACATCTGGAGTAACCCCTTCTCAACCTCTGATCTGGAGAATGGGAACGATTTGGTTTGGACTCTTTTGACTCTATGGCTACGGCCTGTTATTGTCAGTCATGAAAAGAAAGGAAGTGATAAAGTATGACCAAGGTTATTGAAGTGACCAATCTTAATAAGACGATTAAAGGAAAATCTGTTTTGACAGATCTTCGTTTTACGCTTTATCAGGGAGACTGCGTGGCGCTGATCGGCCCAAATGGTGCTGGGAAAACAACGCTCATGTCTTGTTTGTTGGGGGATTATTGGACAAAGGCTGGTCAGGTGACGGTACTAGGTTTTGCTCCAACTGATAACATATTGAAAGAAAAGATTGCTGTTCTCTTTCAAGACAATGTCATTGAAAGCGATTTGAAGGTTAAGGAAATTCTTGCCTTTCAACGGGCAATTTATCCAAATCCCTTATCTGAGGCAGCTATTGATGATTTACTTGGTTTTAGTCCTGCTCAAAAAGAACAGTTTGCGGATAAATTGTCTGGCGGGCAAAGACGCCTGCTGTCCTTTGTCAAAATCTTAATTGGACAACCAGACATCATTATTTTGGATGAGCCGACAGCTGGTATGGATACTAGCACTCGTAAACGTTTCTGGGAAATTGTTGGTGAGTTGAAAAAAGTTGGAAAGACAATCTTCTATTCGTCCCATTATATTGAAGAGGTGGAGCATACCGCTGAGAGGATTTTATTGTTGAATCAAGGGAAGTTGATTCGTGATACGACTCCTTATGACTTGCAGTGGGAGGATCAGGAAAAATGTTTTAGCTTTCCTGAGAGCTATTTAGCTAGCCTAACAAATTGTCCTTTTTATGATGTTGCTATCAAAGCAGGGCGGGCAACTGTGATGACCAAGGCACCAGAGCAAGTTTTACAAGCCTTATTGGAGGACAACTGCCCTGTTTCTGCCATTGAAATGACGAATAGAAGTTTACTAACAACCTTATTTATGAAAGCAGGTAATAACGATGACACGACTGACAGCTTTGCTTAAACGGGAGTGGCTTTTAGCCATCCGCTCTTGGAAGTCTCTGATAATGACCCTGGGAATGCCTGTTGGCTTCTTCCTTCTTTTTTCAGCGACCAATGATGTTTCAGACTTGCCGGTGGCTGTTCAAAATCACATTTTTAAACAGGTCTTAATGATGATGACCATCTCATCTGTTTTAAGCCTTGTGTTTTATAATCTACCCTATTTACTCCAAGAAGATCGGATGAGAAATCGGGTGAGAGCCATTCTGCACACGCCTGTGACTTATTGGGAATATTATCTAGTGAAAACCTTGCGACTACTCTTTTTCTTTGGAATTTCAATTAGTGTTGTGTTTACCGTAGGTTATGTGGTAAAGGATATTCAGATGTCGCTAGTTGAATGGGTGATGTCTGTTGTGCTTATTTTACTAGGGACATTTTTGATGTTACCGCTAGGTATTTTATTGGGGCAAATCAAGTCCAGTGAAACCTTGTCCCTCTTTTCAAATCTTTGCTACATGGGTTTGGCTATTTTAGGTGGTTTATGGTATCCGATGGAATCATTTCCAGCTTGGTTACAAAAAGTGACTAAACTGACCCCGACCCACCATTTTCTCAATCTCTTAGTGTCTTATTACGATAAAGACTTTTCTTGGCGCTCGCTTGCAATTCTTGCTGGTTATGGGATAATACTTTTAGGAATGATCGCCTTGATTAAGAAGAGACAGGATGTGTATTAAATGTTTTACCCTTTTCAGAAAAATTTTCTTCCTTACTATGTCGGATTAGTTTTTGTTAGCTTTCCTCTCTTGGGCTTGAAATACTTTGGCTATCCTATGTGGACATTACCGTTGACACTTCTATTTGTTGTGGCGTATATTGGACTCGTTCATCTAAAGCCAAGCTATCGCTTCTTAGAAGAAGTCTTCTGGCATTACCTTTTGTTTTATATTGTTTTGGTGACCTGCTTAGTGAACGGTAACATGATGTGGTTCCTTTTCTTTCCTTCTAATTTGTTGGTTTGGCGGTTTGAAAAAGGCTGGCGCTCCTATCGAGGATACTCTTTATTAACTGCTATTTTGATAGTTATTGGAGTTTTCATCAATTACTCTCCAACTATGACGGATAAGGTGGCCATTGGTTTAGTTATATTTTTTATTTTAGGAATGACAACTTTTCAAATGCAGACCAGAGAGGAAGAAGAGTTAAAAGACCTTCTTTATCGCCAGAGCCAAGAAAACCAAGTCCTGGTTGCAGAAAATGAACGCAATCGAATTGGCCGTGATTTGCATGACACTTTGGGTCACACCTTTGCCATGATGAGCCTGAAAACGGAGCTGGCGCTCAAACAATTGGATAAGGAAAATATAGAAGCTGTACGAAAAGAATTGGAAGAGATCAACCAGATTAGCCGCACGAGCATGCAGGAGGTGAGGACCCTTATCAATCATCTCAAATACCGTAGTTTGGAAGAAGAATTGCTCGCTTTACAAGAATTGCTGACCATGTCTCATATTGAGGTCAGCCTGGATAATCAATTAGAAGGGGAAGTTCTTCTCCCAAGAGTGTCATCTAGTTTAGTTATGATTTTAAGAGAATTGGTGACCAATATTATCAAACATGCTGAGTCTAGCCAGTGTCAGATTTGTTTAAAGCGTGAAAACGGTATTGTAGTGATGGTTTCTGATAATGGCAAAGGATTTTCAAATCTAACGGGAACAGAATTGCATTCTATTAGGGAACGTTTAACCTTAGTCTCTGGGGAGATGGAGATTGTCTCACCCAAAGCGCCTACCTTGATTCACATTCGTTTAGAAGAAGGAGTTAACGCATGAGAATACTATTAGCTGAAGACCAATCCATGCTCCGAGATGCGCTGTGCCAACTGTTACTTATGGAAGAAGATGTTGAAGCTGTTTTACCAGCCAAAGATGGAGCCGAAGCGCTAGTCATGTTACAAAAAGAAACTGTAGATGTGGCTATCCTTGATGTGGAGATGCCTGTGAAGTCTGGGCTTGATGTCCTTGAGTGGATTAAGGCTAATGGTGCTACCAAGGTCATTATCGTGACGACCTTTAAACGGACGGGCTATTTCCAACGAGCAGTGAAAGCGGGTGTGGATGCTTATGTTTTAAAGGAGCGCTCTATTTCAGACCTGATGGAAACCATCCATAAGGTACTTGCGGGTGGCAAGGAATATTCGCCTGAACTTATGGAGACGATCGTTCAAGAAGAACAGCTGCTTAGTGCGCGTGAACGTGACGTCCTCAAACTACTGGCCAAGGGCTTGTCAAACAAAGAAATCGCTAGCCAGCTTTATCTCTCTGACGGAACGGTGAGAAACTATGTTACTTCACTAATGACAAAACTCGGTGCCAATAATCGCACCGAGGCTGTCCACATCGCAACGGAGAAGAATTGGTTGTGACTGTTTAGATACGATAAAAAACCGACTAAGGTCAGCTCTAGTTTAGAGGAGCCGAACCTTGGTCGGTTTTGTGTGTTAGAAAGAGCGAAAATAGCGCCCTTCATATAAGTTTCAATTAGTCTTCAATCACTGTTTCAGCGACTTCAACTTTTTTACCAGATTTAATGATAATATTACCATTTGAACTCATTACAGCTTTGAATTCTTTTTCAGTTGGGTTTTCTAGATAGAAGTCTGTGATGGCATCTTCGATGTGATCTTGGATGGTGCGACGAAGCGGACGTGCCCCCATCTTAGGATCGTAGCCAAGGTCAACCAGTTTTTCTTTGACCTTATCTGTGACAGAAAGGCTGAGACCGTTGTGACTGAGGCGTTCATTGACACTATCAAGCATGAGGTCAACGATAGAAAGGAGGTTTTCTTTGCTGAGGGCAGAGAATTCGATGATACCGTCAAAGCGATTCATGAACTCTGGGCTGAAGAAGTCTCCAAGTTGTCCAAGAACGGAATTGGTACGGCCTTCTCGAGCAGCACCAAAACCAACAGAAGCTTCGACTTTACCAGTACCAGCGTTTGAGGTCATGATGATAATGGTATCTTTGAAGCTCACAGTACGCCCTTGACCATCAGTGAGGCGACCATCATCAAGGACTTGTAAGAACATGTGCATGACATCTGGATGAGCCTTTTCAACTTCGTCAAGAAGGATCAGTGAATAAGGGTTACGGCGCACTTTTTCAGTGAGTTGTCCAGCTTCTTCATAGCCGACATATCCTGGAGGAGCTCCGACAAGTTTTGCAACGGCATGCTTTTCCATGTATTCAGACATATCAAAGCGAATCATGCTGTCTGCAGAGCCAAAGAGCTCAATTGCTAATTGCTTAGAAAGCTCTGTTTTACCAACCCCAGTTGGTCCGACAAAGAGGAAGCTACCGATTGGACGGTTTGGTGAACCGAGACCAACACGGTTACGACGAATAGCTTTGGCAATCTTATCAACGGCATCGTCTTGACCGATAACGTGTGATTTCAAATCACTAGCAAGATTGATGAGCTGGCTTTGTTCTTTCTCTTTCAAATCACCGACAGGGATATTGGTTTTTTGCTCAATAATAGCTTCAATGTGTTTTTCAGTGATGACTGGCATATCTTGGTCGGTAATGGTTTGCTGCTGCATTTCCTTGTATTTAGCAATTTGATCACGGAAGTAGGCTGCTTTTTCAAAGTCTTCATCACGTGTTGCTTGAGCTTTGAGATTTTCAGCTTCCACAAGACGTTTGTCAATATCTTTAGGGTCAACAAAGTTGAGGGTTAAATTCATTTTTGAACCAGCTTCGTCCAAGAGGTCAATTGCCTTATCAGGCAAAAAGCGGTCTTGAATGTAGCGGTTTGACAATTCAGCTGCGGCAACAATAGCGTCATCGGTATATTTGACGTGATGGTAGTCCTGATATTTTGGCTGAATACCACGCAAGATGGTAATGGTTTCTTCAACAGAAGGTTCATCAACTTTGACGGGTTGCATACGGCGCTCAAGCGCAGCATCTTTTTCGATGATACGGTATTCGTTAAGTGTTGTGGCACCAACCATTTGCAATTCCCCGCGAGCAAGGGCTGGTTTCAAGATGTTACCAGCGTCCATGTTGCCATCACCAGCAGAACCAGCACCAACGATTTCATGAATTTCATCAATAAAGAGGATGACATCCTTACGGTTTCTGATTTCCTCCATCAATTTTTGCATGCGTTCTTCAAATTGTCCACGGATACCAGTTCCTTGAACTAGACTAACGACATCAAGCCGAATAACTTGTTTACCTTGAAGTTTTTGTGGTACATTACCGTCCACGATTTTTTGAGCAAGGCCTTCTACAACGGCTGTTTTACCGACCCCTGGCTCACCGATAAGGACAGGGTTGTTTTTGGTACGACGATTTAGAATTTCGATTACACGGACAATTTCAGCATCGCGTCCGATAACGGGATCAATGTCCCCACGACGGGCGATGTCAGTCACGTTCACACCGAATTCTTCTAATAAGCCTTTTGGCTGCTGAGGTGCGTGTTGGTGTGCTCTTTGTGGGCGATTAGGATTCCCACCGCCATTACCTGCTCCGCCATTGCCACCAAAACGTCCAGATTGAGTTTTAGGTGCATTTGGAAGGTCAGGATTGAAGGCGCGGAAGTTATTGAGGTCACCAAAGAAATCTTCTAAGAAGGGGTTGAGCGAACCTCCGTGTAAGAACATGTCAGGCTCTCCAGATCCAGATTTCATGATTTGATAACAATGCTGGCAAAGGTCAACCTTTTTTTGTTGGCCATTAACATTAGTATAGAGATGAATGCTAGATTCATTAAGGTTGCAATTTTGACATAGCATAAATGAAGTACCAAGTTGAACAAATTTTGTTGAGTAAAACAAAAATGTTCACTTTCCTTTCGTTTGGAAATAGATAACCAAAACTTTGATTAAAGGTCAAATTTGGTCAATATTTATGATTTCATTATAACACTCTTGGCAGACATTGCAAGTAAAAAGCACGAAAAATTAGCAGTCTTTGGTAGAGAGTGCTAAAATAGAGAAGAAGGGTTGTTTTGTGATATCTTGTAAATAAAAAAGGAAACAAGAATATTTGGTAAACTCCTTGAATCATATAATCATATATTTCTGCTAATTTCTTTATCTTTTCTTGTTTATTTGTCTCTGTTTATGATAGAATAATAGAGACGATAAATAGAAATAGGAGTTAACATATATTATGGAATCACATTTAGTAAGAATTATTAACCGTCTTGAAATGATGGCGGCTGACGGGGGCACGTTAAAACGTAATTTCGAACGTGAAGGTGTTGTTGTTGCAGAAGTGTCATTTGCTAATGATCCTGAAAATGGTCCAGTTTTCACATTACGTGATGTTGCTGCGCGTGAATCATACACATTTGATAGCATTGACTTGATTGCAATGGAAATTTACGACTTGCTTTACTAATTAGCGGCGAAACTCTCCTGAATGGGGAGTTTTTTTATGTAGATATCTCAAAAATATTTTGGTGATGGGAAAGATTAGCATTATCCTAAAATTAGAAATTGGAAAGCGAAGAAAGTCGAGACCGTGAAAAATTGGCTACTGTCCACTATCAGCTTTATCATAGAAATT
>NZ_JBHSOJ010000015.1:65073-129075 GCF_042656225.1 Streptococcus caledonicus | reverse complement strand
AGGAGGTTTTGATGCCGACTTCGCCAGCTTCATGTCCCACCTTCAAAGGTCTCCCAGACCTTTGAAGCGCCCCGCACCACATAAGGATAAGTGCTAAAAAAGAAAATAACTAGCACAAAGGGGATAGATAGAAATATTTATGAAAATAACGTGAATTTGATTGCATTAATATTCATTTTTTGATAAACTATAAAAAGTTTATTTAAACAGAAGATCTTTAGAATAAAAGAAAGGATGAAATCCAGTATCAAAAGTAACCGTATAAGTGGTGATTAAAAGGTTAGGATTGATAACTGGGTTTGGTATTTTTATGGATTTTTCATTTTTGGCTAAGTATTGGTCTTATTTCAACTATGGAGCTATTGTAACGGTAATTATTTCAGCTTGTGTGGTCTTCTTAGGATCAATTATTGGTGTTTTGATTGCTCTTGCCAAGCGTAGTAACATCAAGATTTTAGACTGGATTGTCTCCTTTTATGTTTGGATTTTCCGAGGGACACCGATGGTGGTGCAAATCTCCCTAGCCTTTGCCTGGATGCATTTTGGTAATATGCCAATTATTCCTTTTGGTGTCTTAGATATGGATTTATCGCGTTTGGTTCCAGGTATTATCGTTATTTCGCTCAATAGCGGAGCTTATATTTCTGAATCCATCAGGGCAGGAATTGAGTCTGTTTCAAAAGGTCAGCTCGAAGCCGCTTACTCGCTGGGCATTAGACCGTTAAATGCCTATCGTTATGTGATAATGCCTCAGGCTTTGAAAAATATTTTACCAGCGCTAGGAAATGAATTTATTACGATTATCAAAGATAGTTCACTCTTGCAGACCATTGGGGTTATGGAGCTTTGGAATGGAGCGCAGTCTGTTGAAACAGCAACCTATTTACCGCTTGAGCCAAAACTCTTTGCAGCCTTTTATTATTTGATTTTAACAACAGTTTTATCAGCTATTTTGAAAAAATATGAAAATCGTTTGAACGGAGGAAACTAAGATGACTGAAAGTATTATTTCCATTAAAGATTTACACAAGTATTTTGGTAAAAATGAAGTCTTAAAAGGTATTGACTTAGAGATTAATCAAGGAGAAGTTGTTGTTATTATTGGACCTTCTGGTTCTGGGAAATCGACCTTCTTGCGCACCATGAATTTACTTGAAGTACCAACCAAAGGGACGGTGACTTTTGAAGGTGTTGACATTACAGATAAGAAAAATGATATTTTCAAAATGCGTGAAAAAATGGGGATGGTTTTCCAGCAATTTAACCTTTTTCCAAATATGACCGTTCTTGAGAATATCACCTTATCACCAATTAAAACGAAGAAAATAAGTAAAGCAGAAGCTGAACAAAAGGCTTATGATTTACTTGATAAGGTTGGACTCAGAGATAAAGCAAATGCTATGCCGGCCAGTCTTTCTGGTGGTCAGCAACAACGTATTGCTATTGCACGTGGTTTGGCAATGGACCCAGATGTTCTTCTTTTTGATGAACCAACCTCAGCACTTGATCCTGAAATGGTTGGTGAAGTATTAGCAGTTATGCAGGACCTAGCGAAATCAGGAATGACTATGGTTATCGTCACTCATGAAATGGGATTTGCTCGTGAGGTTGCAGATCGTGTCATTTTCATGGACGGTGGTGTTATTGTAGAACAAGGAAGTCCAGAAGCTGTTTTTGGGAATCCGCGAGAAGCTCGTACAAAAGATTTTTTGAGCAAGGTATTGTAATTTTTGATAATAAAAACCCCTCGCATTTTTCTGTGAGTGCGAAGGGGTGTTTTTTAGCTTAAATCTTTTGATTTTTTCTTTAGTTTATCAAAAAGATAAAGGAAAAGTAGCATCAACATAGAGCCTAGAGAGATAGCGAGTCCAGTAACTAAACCTTGGGCTTTAAAAGTTAGTTTAATCTGGTGCTTTCCTTGTGTGATTGGGAAGGAGAGGAGGCTCCCCCAAGCTTCGGTTGTCTTGACTTCTTTGCCATCAATAGTGACTGTCCAGCCAGGATTGTACGGAATGCTGGTCATCATCAATGTACTATCGTCTGTAATGTTGACTGATCCATCAATTTGAGTATTGGTCATTTTATCAACAGTCATACTCTGTGCTAGACGATTTGTCATCACTTGTTGAATAGCCTCGGTATCTGCTCTAACCAAGGAATAATTGGTTAGATTAATTTCATCTTCAGATGACGTTGAAATCTCAAAAGTGATTTGTTTACCGGCTTCTTGGTGGGCAATTTGCCAGAGTTGAACTTGATCAAACATCTGGGTGTAGTTGTACCATTGTCCATTGAGCATGATATTCATTTTGCCCATTGATTTACGAAGAGAATAAGGTGCTTGGAAGTAGTAGGTCCAATTTGTCTGTGGCACAAAGGTAAATGAGATTTTCCCTGGTTTGGTTTTATCCAAATGTCGATAAATCTTTTGTCCATTACTATTATCAAGTTCGAGATTATCTAGTTTTATGTCATTAAAAGCGGCATGAACAAAGAACTCATAATCTTGCCCTGACATTGATTTGAGGATAATATTTTGATTTGAGACAGGATTGTTAGTTCCAAATTTGATATTATGTGTCACATCATTTGTCCCGTAAGCTAGGCTGATCACATTCGGGTTTTCATAGTACAGGAAAGTATCGTCTTCCTTGATGAGGTTGTAGTAGCTGGTAATATCTTTACGGGCAGATGTTTTACTAAAGAAATGCGTTTTGGGATGTTGTTGAACATCTTCGTTGGTGTAAGGTTTTCTTGCGACATGGTAGCGAACACCGAAGAGGGTGTCAGTCAGAATTGTCCCATTTGTATAGAAAGTTGAGGCATTTCCTCCCATATCGCCCATAGAGGCCATCAAATTGATGGTAGAGCGTTCAAGGCTGGAAGAAAAATTGCTGAGACTGTTGTAGGAACCAAGAACTGGATCGTTTTTTGAGTAGAAAAAGTCTGTCCCAATGCGATAGAAGGGGTGATCTGACAGTTCGTCAACAGTATTTCCCAAAGTATCCAATTTAACAGCTAAATCGCTGAACTTATAAGCATCGGTATAGCCAATTCTTGATTGAGAAATATAGGCGTTTAGTCCAAGCTCAAAAATAGTGATACTAGCTAAGACGAAGCGGCCGATACTTTTGGGTTTATAGGTGTAAAATAGCAGAGCTGACAACCAGGTTAAACCAGTTAAGGTGACTTGTGTCAGTAAATAACCTTGTTTAATAAGAAAGAAACTGCCTACTGTAAATCCAGCACCAAATAAGATGTGCAGAGATTTTTGCCAGAAGTGTGCTCTGCTATTGAACCAATAAGCACAAGAAATAAGGAGAAAGAGTAAGCTAAAGAGTGCTAGTACCGCAAGTGTATTTTTTCCAACCCAGTCGGTCAGAGCAGGTAGTTGCTTATCCTCAAGAAAGGAGAAATCGTGTGTAGCAACATAATAGAGGCTAGCGCTGGCTAGTCCCGCACCAATCAAGGTATCATACCATTTGACTTTATGACTATTTTTCAAAGTTTGATAAGCAATCAAGACTATGAAAAATGAGAAAATCCATGAAAAACGATAGAAAAATCCCGCAGGATTTTGTCCCATGTGCCAAATTTTACTGGTAAATTCATGAACAAACGAAATGAGGAAAATACCAATAATAACGGTAAAACCAATTTTCCTTGTCCAATGCACCTGAGCATAACGGAAGAAATAGATGGATCCGAGGAGTGCTAGAGCCCCAACATAAATATTTGGCAAATTAGGTCCAGCTGGCCAAGACTCATTGTCAAAGGCGCCGATAGTTAGTTTGGCTAGAATATCAAGTGGGGGGATTTGTAGCTTCCATTCAAAGAGCATAGGAGCGTTGTAAGCGCCTTTACTGCGTAAAAGATTTAGAATAATCGGATAAAGGGTGACAAAGGTTGACGTCGCTGCAAGTATAGAGTAGCCGACGACTTTAAAGAGAGGGAAGAAAAACTGCTTTGCTTTTTCTTTGATAGTACCCTGCTCTGCCCATTTTGGTAACATATAAGCAATAGCATAAAGTGCCACAAAAAGGCAAATCATGTAGCCCATATAAAATTGTAGAAGCATTGTAAAAGCAAGGGTTATTGCATATTTAAAGGGCTTGCCACCATCTAAAGTTTCTTCCAAATATAGAATAACCAGTGGAAGCATAATCATGGCATCATAAAAGATGGGATTCATCTGATAGGAGACTAGCATACCAGAGAGAGCATAAGAAGCTGCCATGAGAGGAACCAACCAGGTTTGCCCCTGAAGAGCTTGATAACGTTTGATAAGCAGGTGGCTAAAGGTTAGTCCCATAAAGCCATAGCGTAAGGCAATGGTAATAACGACTGCCCATTTGAATTGGCTGAGTGGGAGTAAAATGTAAAAGATGTTAAAGGGACTCATCAGGTAATAACCTAAAACCCCAATCATTTCACCGCCAATGGATTTTTCAAAAGAATAGAGAAAGGCAGACCAGTCACCTGTGAGAACTGTTTCTTTAAGATAGGCATAAAATCCGATGTATTGCTGACCAAAATCAACAGCCATCAGGCTTTTATTGCCAAAGGGAAAGGCACCGTTGACTGCCCAAACAAGGAGCATGATAAGGATGGGAAGACTGAAACTTGCTAGGTAAGTCAGTCTTTTTTTGTATCTTGTAAACCATGTATTTTCCATTAACCTTGTCCCTCCTGATTTGCTTTGTCAATATTTGATTTGTTAACGATATAATGAGGACGGCGCTTGACTTCATAATAAATTTTACCAATGTATTCCCCCAAAATTCCAATGGAAATGAGCTGTACACCACCAAAGAGAATAATAGCTGCAATGGTGGTAAAATAACCACTTACACTAGATTCAGGGTGCAATAGTTGTTTAGCTAATTCCCAAAAAAGGTAGATAAGGGCAAGGCTGGTGGAAGCAGCACCGAGTTGGACACAGAAGCGCAAGGGCTTATCATTAAAGGAGATGATACCTTGCATGGCATAATTGAGCGATTTTCTAAAGCCAAATTTACTTTTGCCAGCTTCTCGAACATGATTTGGGTAAGGAATGACTTTTTCTTTGAATCCAATCCATTCGTAAAGTCCCTTATTAAAGCGATTATATTCAGGGAGTGAGGTAAAGACATCAACTGCTTTACGGCTGAGTAAGCGAAACTCAGATTTTCCATCCTTTAGTTTGACATCCATGAGATGGTTGGAGAGGCTATAAAAGGCGCGTGCAAAAAAGGTTGAGGCAAAGGCCTCACCTGAACGATCACGTTGACCACTGACAATGTCGTAACCTTCTTTATAGGAATTGACAAAGTCAGGAATAAGACTTGGTGGGTGTTGGAGATCTCCATCCATGACAAGTACGGCATCACCTGTTGCATAGCGAAATCCAGCTAAAATACCACCCTCACGGCCAAAATTACGACTAAAGCTGACATAGCGAACATGTGTATCCTGCTGTGCTATTTTTTCCATCGATAAAAGCGTCGCATCTGTCGAACCATCATCAATGTAGAGAAGTTCATAGTCTGTGATTTGATGTGGTATCATACTATCTAGAACTTTTTTGACTTCAGAATGAGTCTTTTCAATCATTTTTTCTTCATTTAGAAAGGTAATCAGTACAGTTAATTTCAAAGCATTATATCCTTTCATAGGTATCATTATTATTTTATCATAATTTAATAGTTAATCACTGAAATAAACATGTGGTATAATGAAGAGAGGGGAGTTTATCATGATAAAACCGATTATTACAGATACTTTTTTTCTTGCGCAGCCATCTTTAGAAGCAACAAAGGATGATTTGCCTTTAGGACAAGATTTACGTGACACGCTGGCTTTTCACCGTGAGTCTTGTGTGGGCATGGCAGCGAACATGATTGGCGTTAAAAAGCGTGCCATTATTATCAGTATGGGCTTTGTGGACTTGGTGATGTTTAATCCTGTGCTTTTGGAAAAAGCTGGCGCTTACGAAACAGAAGAGTCTTGTTTATCCTTAACTGGAAGTCGACTGACAACGCGTTACAAAGAAATTACCATTAGCTACCGCGATGAAAAATGGATGGCGAAAACGCTGACGTTGAGAGACTTCCCAGCCCAAATTGTACAGCACGAATTAGACCATTTAGAAGGTGTTGTGATTTAACAGCTTGTAATAGAGGAACATGGGGTAAATGAGTATATAGAAAAAGTAGTTTCCATGAAGAAACAGGGGAAGAAGAGTTAAAGACACAGGATAATAAGTTGATGTGTCTTTTAATTTTATAGGCAATTGTCAAGTACCACCAGAAAGTCGATATAGAAAAAATGATACAATAATACTAATATTGAGTGAAATAAATTAGAATTTAGCTAAATATGAGAGATGATTTAAGATGATAAGTTTAGAATTGATGTCCAAAGAAAATAGTATTGATATCTATTTTTTTGAAAAAGAGAATCAAAAGTATTTTGAGCAGAATTTGCTTCCTAGAGCGATTAATTATTTTGATTTATTGAGTTTTAAAGAAATGACAAATGAATGGTTGGTGGAACAAGATAATCACGAAGTTTATATGCACCTTATAAGAGATTTTCAAGGTGTTATTGTTGGAAGAATCAATTTAATTGTTGATGGTAATGATAAAAAAACAGCTGAACTTGGATATAGAATTGGAGAACATTATACTAATTTAGGTTATGCAAGTGAAGCAGTTAAAATTGTTTTAGATAGAGCATTCAATAGTTATGGTTTAAATAAAATTATTGCTGGAACAGCAATAGATAATATTGCCTCTAAGAGAGTGCTTGAGAAGAATGGGTTTATATTTAGTAAAATTATAGAAAATGATTTGCAAATTAATAACAAATGGATTCATACAGAAGTATTTGAGATAACGAATTTGTAGCGTATTACTATGTTGAGGCATGGGACTTATGCTATTGTGAAAAATCATCAAAAATTTGACGAGAACCCTATCTAATGAAGTGTCCGAATCGTAAGATTGGGATTTTTCTGTTATAATAAATCAGTATCAAATTAGAAAGATTGAGGTATTAGTGATTGTCTCAAGCAACATATATTAACGTTATTGGAGCAGGTCTTGCTGGCTCAGAAGCAGCTTACCAAATTGCCAAGCGTGGCATTCCTGTCAAACTTTATGAAATGCGTGGGGTCAAACCAACGCCACAACATAAAACAACAAACTTTGCAGAATTGGTCTGCTCAAACTCTTTCCGTGGGGATAGTTTAACCAATGCGGTAGGGCTTCTAAAAGAAGAAATGCGTCGCTTAGATTCAATCATCATGCGTAATGGTGAAGAACACCGTGTTCCGGCTGGTGGGGCGATGGCAGTTGACCGTGAAGGCTATGCCGAAGCAGTTACTGCAGAGATTGAAAATCATCCACTTATCGAAATCATCCGTGGTGAAATCACAGAAATTCCTGATGATGCTATCACCGTTATTGCGACAGGGCCTTTGACATCAGATGCGCTCGCTGAGAAAATTCATGCCCTAAATGGTGGTGACGGTTTCTATTTTTACGATGCCGCAGCTCCGATTATTGACAAGTCAACCATTGACATGACAAAGGTCTATCTTAAATCACGTTATGATAAAGGCGAAGCAGCTTACCTTAACTGTCCGATGACCAAGGAAGAATTTATGGCCTTTCATGAGGCTTTGGTTAATGCAGAAGAAGCTCCGCTTAATTCCTTTGAAAAAGAAAAATACTTTGAAGGTTGTATGCCGATTGAAGTGATGGCTAAACGTGGGATTAAAACCATGCTTTACGGTCCAATGAAACCAGTTGGCTTGGAATACCCAGAAGATTATGAAGGCCCTCGTGACGGTGACTTTAAAACGCCGTACGCAGTCGTTCAGCTTCGTCAAGATAATGCGGCTGGTAGTCTCTATAATATCGTTGGCTTCCAAACACATCTGAAGTGGGGAGAGCAAAAACGTGTTTTCAAAATGATTCCAGGTCTTGAAAATGCTGAATTTGTTCGTTACGGTGTTATGCACCGCAATTCTTATATGGATTCGCCCAATCTTTTGACACAAACCTTCCAATCACGTACCAATCCGAATCTTTTCTTTGCGGGCCAAATGACAGGTGTTGAAGGTTATGTGGAATCAGCGGCTTCTGGTTTAGTCGCTGGAATCAATGCTGCGCGTTTGTTCAAAGGTGAAGAAGAAGTCGTTTTCCCACGCACAACTGCTATCGGAAGTTTGCCATATTATGTGACGCACACAGAGAGCAAACATTTCCAACCGATGAACGTTAACTTTGGTATCATCAAAGAACTTGAAGGGCCGCGTATTCGTGATAAAAAAGAACGCTATGAAGCTATTGCTGATAGGGCTTTGACAGATTTGGAAAGTTATCTGGCTGCATTATAAGATAAGAAAACTCGAGTTGATAAGTCAGCTCGTTTTTTTGTTACCTAATATTTTTTATTAAAGTTAACAGGGTAATTTCTAAATAAGATAGAAATAAATAGAGAGTGTCAATACAAAATAAGAACAATAATGGTAATATTTCAAACTCTAAAAATGATTTTAGACGCATATTTTTGTTAATTTAGCTATTTTTGAACAATTATTTTTCCGTTACGAAAAGTAGTATAAGGTTACTGTGATTATTTAAAATTTGAATAAAGAAAAGGTTCTTTTAAAACTCTTTTACGTTTACTATTCAATTTTAGATAGCATAAAAATGGCAAAAAATGAGATGAAGACTCTTGTTTTATTCTTTAATCGCTAAAAATATACAATAAATAAACTTTTGTGAATTTACAGAAAAATATTGATTTTTTGAAAAATATTTGTTTTAATAATGAGTATGACAGATTTGTCAATAAAAATCATTTAGGGGTAGTAGATTTATGGAAAAAAGACAACGTTTTTCACTACGGAAATATAAAATTGGTGCGGTATCTGTTCTTTTAGGTGCAGTTTTTTTGTTTTCTGGTGCTAATGTAGCCGCAGATATGCAAGGAGCATCTGCTGAAACAACCAGTGTACCAGCAGTTGTTGCTGAGGTATCTGAAGATCTTTCAATTCGAATGACAGAAGTGTCTAATAATGATGCTGTGACAGATAGCATTACGGAGGAAACTGTTGGTGATGTTTCAAAAGTTTCTGGAATTGATGAGGCAGAGGCTAGTGCAACAGAACCGACTGATTATTCGGTGGTAAACCCAGGGACAGAAAGTGTGTCTAAACCAGTTTCAACTCAACCAGAAGCGCCAAAGGAGATAGATGCATCAGAATTGGATGCAAAAGCGGTTTCAGAAAGTGTGCTTAAAATTGGTGAGGAGACGCCACAAAATAATGACAGTAATACCATTATTACAGTGCCAAAAGTCTGGGATACAGGCTATAAAGGTGAAGGGATGGTTGTTGCTATCATTGACTCAGGGCTTGATGTCAATCATGATGTACTCCAAATTACTGATCCAACTAAGGCTAAATACCAAACAAAAGAGCAATTAGAAGCAGCCAAAAAAGCAGCAGGTATTGATTATGGTCAATGGTATAATGATAAGGTTATCTTTGGTTATAACTATGTTGATGTTAATACTGTTTTGAAAGAAAAAGATAAGGATTCACATGGAATGCATGTGACAGGTATTGCAGCGGGTAATCCAAAGCAAAAAGATAATGGCGAATTCATTTATGGTGTCGCTCCTGAAGCACAAGTTATGTTTATGCGTGTATTTTCTGATTTACAATCAAAGACGGGACCTGCTCTCTATGTGAAAGCTATTGATGATGCAGTAGCTCTAGGTGCAGATAGTATTAATCTTAGTCTTGGAGCACCGAATGGATCTGTGGTTGATACTGAAGAAAGCGTTATAGCAGCCATCGAACGTGCTCGAAAAGCAGGGATTTCAGTTGTTATTGCAGGTGGGAATGAAGGAGCGTTTGGTTCAGGACATGCCAACCCATTGGCAACCAATCCAGATTATGGTTTAGTTGGTAATCCTTCGACAGCTAAAAATGCAATATCAGTAGCTTCTTATAATAACACTACTCTTATGAGTAAGGTAGTCACTATCATTGGCCTTGAAAATGATGAGAAGTTAAACCATGGGCTATCCTCTTATACAAAACCTGATCTTGGAGCTGTTGATTTTGAAAAAGGCAAAGCCTATGAGTATGCTTATGTTGGATTGGGAACAAAAGAAGAGTTAGCAGGTGAATTTGCCAATGTAGATTTGAATGGAAAATTGGCTCTTATCAAACGTGGTTCCATTACGTTTACAGAAAAAATTGCTAACGCTCAAGCACATGGAGCGATTGGTGTTGTTGTATTTAATCATACAGCTGGTGAAAATAACCTAAACATGTCTTTAGAGGCAGAAGGAAAAGGCATCCCATCAATATTTATTCCGTTTGAATTTGGTGAAGCTCTTCGTACTAATCAGTATAAAATCCAATTTAACGATACTAAAGATAAATTAGCCAATCCACAGGCTCAATTGATGTCAGATTTTACAAGTTGGGGGGTGTCAGCTGATGGTGATTTAAAACCGGACTTATCAGCTCCAGGAGGTTCTATTTATTCTTCTGTTAATGATGGAGATTATGACATGATGAGTGGTACCAGTATGGCGGCGCCTCATGTGGCTGGTGCAGTAACTCTTGTCAAACAATATTTGCTCAAAGCTTATCCAGATAAAACACCGTCTGAAATTGAAGCCCTTATCAAACACCTTATGATGAGTACGGCTAAAGCACATTTGAATGAAAAAACAAATGCTTACACCTCACCACGTCAACAAGGAGCAGGGATTCTAGATACTGCTGCAGCTATTTCTACAGGCTTGTACTTGACTGGAAGTGACAACTATGGAAGTATTTCATTAGGAAATGTTGGAGATGTGTTTAACTTCAAAGTAACACTTCATAATATTACTAACGAGGATAAAACGCTCCGCTATGTCACTAACTTAAATACAGATACTGTTGAAGAAGGACATATCACCTTACTTCCTAGAGAACTTGAAACCATTGTAGGTGAGACGGTAACGGTTAAAGCGAATTCGTCAACAACGGTAACTATTGCAATTGATGCTACCGCTTATCGTGAGAAACTGTTAACAGAAATGCCAAATGGTTATTATTTAGAAGGTTTTGTTCGTTTCCTTGATGTTGCTGATAATGGAGAAGTGGTCAGTATTCCATATGTTGGTTTCAGAGGGGAGTTCCAAAATCTTGATGTCATAGAAACACCTATTTATGATTTAGTTGCTGATGGAAAAGGTGGTTTTTACTTCGTTGCAGACAGCGACAAAGTTGTTCCAACGGATGAAAATTACACTTCACTTGTTACTGGAGAAAGAGAACATATTTATGCTACATCTGAAACGAGTGACATGGTGATCAAATCTTTAGGGACTTTTAAAGATGAAAATGGTAAATTTGTTCTTGCTTTAGATACAAATGGAAAACCTCACTTAGCTATTTCACCAAATAAAGATGGCAATCAGGAATCACTTGCCTTTAAGGGAGTATTTCTTCGTAATTATAATGATTTAGTGGCTAGCGTTTATTCGGCAGATGATACAGAGCAATCAACCCCATTATGGACAAGTGATGCCGTATCTGGTAGTAAAAATTTCTTTAGTGGTAATCCTAAACGCCCTAAATCAAGTATTATTTACTCTTCTGAATGGGATGGTACAGATAATGAAGGAGCAGATTTACCGGATGGACATTATGTTTACGTTTTAACGTATAACTCAGCGGTATTAGGTGCTAATCCTCAAAAAATGAGTTTCGATGTTATCATTGACCGTCAAAATCCTGTTATTACAACTGCTAGATATGATGAAACTAATAAGATTTTTACGCCGCGTGCGGCAGTAGAAGTCGGAGAGTCGGGTATTTTCCGTGATAGAGTATTCTACCTTAAAACAGATGAGCATGGATTGAAAAATTGGATTGATATTGCAACAAATGGGAAAGTTACAATAGGTGACAATAAGGTTTATGTCGCTAAAAATGCAGATGGTTCCTTTATGCTACCACTTGATCAAGCTGATATTGCAGATTTCTATTATACAGTTGAAGATTACGCTGGAAATGTGAGCTGGGCTAAAGTTCAAGATTTAATTAAAGTTGGGAATGATAATGGTATTGTCACTGTGAATATTCTTGACAAGGAGACTGACTCTGATGCCTATGTAAACTTTTCATATTCAGTCAAGGATGCTAATGGAAAAACAGTTGTTGATATTGCTCGCTATGGCGATAATACTAATAAACTTATCTTACCATTCGGTACTTACATATTTGAGTTGTTCCTTTATGATACAGATTGGTCTACCTTGGCAGGCGAAACAACAGTTACTGTTAATATCTCAGAAGAGAAAAGCTTGGCTGATGTGAATTTCTATGTCAATAGCCTATCTAAAGCTCAAGTTTTGATTGATATTGATAAAGCATTGCCAGATGGAACAACTGTAACCTTAGTCAATGGAGCGGGTGGACGAACAGTATTGCCAAATGCTAAATATTCACCTACAGACTACGGACGTCTTGTGACGACAGGTGAGTATGATATCGAGATTGCGCTTCCTGATGGTTATGAGTTCTTGGAAGAATTGAAAGTAACAGTTACGGATGATGTGAGAACTGTTAAAAAGTTAACTCTGATTAATAAAAATCCGTTAAAAGAAACGGTCAACTCACAAGGTGATGTTTCAAAATTGCCAGTTTACTACAATGCAAGTTTAGAAACGGTTCAATCTTATGAGGCAGCACTGGCTAAGGCACAAGAAGCTCTAGAAGGAAAACTTCCTCAATCAGATATTGATGCGATTCAAGAGCAGCTTGTGAAGGCTAGAGCAGCACTTGATGGTAAAGAAACAAATTTTGTAGCACTTCAATCAGAAGTAGGTCAGCAAGCGGCAGTGGAAGCAACAGTAGCCTACAGTAATGGTAGTGTAGAAGCTCAATCTGCCTACGATACAGCAGTTCGAGCAGCACAATTAGTCTTGGCTAATCCACAAGCTAGTCAAAAAGAAGTAGACGAAGCTCTAGCAACTCTAGTGTCAGCGAAAAATGAATTGAATGGCAAAGAGACTGATAAAGTTGCGCTTAGAAATCGTATTTCAAAAGCTACTATCTTACAAAAAACATCAGCGAAATATCAAAATGCAAGTGATAAGGTTAAAGCAGATTATGACAAAGCTTTAGCAACAGCAGAGCTTATATTGACAGATGAGAGTGCGACACAAGCAGAAGTTAATGCAGCTCTTGAAGCATTAATAGCTTCTGAAGTATCCCTTGATGGTGTAGAAACAGCACCGATGACTGTTGTAGCTTTAGGTACAGTAACAGCAGATATTTCAGATGTTAAACCATTAGCACCACCGACCTCTCTAGTAATAGAAAGTGAAGAACCTGTTGTACCAGAAGTTATTTCAGTGACTGTGACACGAAAGGATACCTCTCAAAAACCAATTGTCGTAGCAGTGGCAGAGAAATTACTCCCTGCTACTGGTGAAAATGATTCAAACATCTACCTTCTCTTTGCAAGCTTAAACCTAATGTTAGGGTTTGTTTACTTGACTAAGAAAGAGAAAGAATAGATTAGGGTATTAATGTTTTTTAACGTTAATGCAATCTTCAAATAAAAAGCTTAAAATCACTGCTTTGTAAGCCTGTTGATTTTAAGCTTTTTATTGTGTCACAATGTTTAATAGAGTGATAGTGAGGGTATTAAAACCTCACTTCTTTATTACCAAATATTATTGCTGGTTAGGATATCAAGTGATTTTGTAATAATCAGTCCTTCAATACCCTGAGTGTGATTGATGATTTGTAGTGCAGTGCTTGTTGGGAGTCCAAACAGTCTAGTTGTCCAAATTTCACAATCTAAAGATGATTTGGCAACGATGGTAAGGCTCGTCATGTCAGTCTTGATAGGGTAACCTGTTTTTCGGTCAAAGATGTGGTGATAATTTTTGTCGCCAATTGTCAGAACACGCTCATAGATACCAGACGTCACGACTGAAGCGTTTTGAATCGGAAGGATAGTGGCATGATTTCCTCTTGGCTTATCAGGGTGCTGGATGCCGATATACCATAAGTAATTGTCACGATTCGGATTTGGGCCGTGGACTAAAAGATTGCCTCCTAGGTTGACCATAGCAGAGCTGGCACCAGCTTTTACCAGATAAGCCATGACTTTATCTGCAATATAACCTTTAGCTAGGGCACCGAGGTCAATTTTCATACCTTTTTGAGCTAGAAATACGGTTTGTTTGTTAGGGTCCAGAATAATCTGCTGGGGGTCTGTTAAGGGAATTTTTCCAGCAATATCAGATTCCGAAGGCAGTTTGGCGTCTAAAAAACCAATCCGCCAAGTTTGAACGAGTGGTCCGATGGCGATGTTGAGATTGCTTTGGTCTGCGCAGCTATGTTTTTTACCAATAGCAATTAGTTCAAACAGTTCTGGGTGAACTGAGACCGGCTCAATCCCAGCTTTGCTATTGACCAGAGAAAGCTCGGAAGTGACATCATTGGCGGAAAAACGGTGGTTGTAGAGATGAAGCAAGTTCTCTGCTTCGTCGAGGAGATGGCTGCTATTTGGGGCGACAACCAGAAGGTCGATGGTTGTCCCCATGAGTTTGAGTTGACGAGTGTTTTGCATAGTAAAACCTGAAAAACTAAGCGGAGGTGCTTAGTTTTTCTTTTTCATTTCGCCGTGTGGGTAGTAAGTGCCTTCTGGCATGTCATTGATAAAGACATGAATAGCTTCCTTAGGAGCTTTAGCGATACGAGAAACGACCTCAGTCACTTCGCGGGCAAGCTCAATTTTTTGCTCTTCTGTACGACCTTCAAATAAATCAATTTTTACAAATGGCATAAGATTCTCCTTGTGTTTTTCTTGCTATTATTTTATCACAAAATTAAAAATCCTGCTTCACTTAGATGAAATTGAAGTAGGATGTTGTTTCAACTTTAATCAAACTTTCCTTGATAAATCAGATTAAAAAGCCATTGGAGATTAAGTTTGGGGTCGAGTTGGATATCTAGAATAGGCCTAATAGCACGTACAATATAATTTTCAGCTTTTTTTACTTTTTGATGAAATAACATACTTAAAATTATCTATTTTCTCATCAAAAATTTGTATTTTTAGGAAGTGTCCTCTTTTATCAAAAAAATAATTTGGAGTAGAATAGGGATATCCATATATGAAGTTCAGCTCCCTCGGTATTGGTTACAGAATATTTTTCGTTGACAATTATTGTATTTACACCATCGTAACCATACTTTAAATCAGAGTTTTCAAGTTTTTCTAAATAATGGAGATTTTTGAGAGTAAAAATCAATTCAGGATTATTTCCTTTTTTATGTGGAAGGTGCTGAGCGTAGTAACTTGATGAGATAAGGAGATTAAACCAAATTTCACGATATCTCCATAGAACTAATAATACTTTGGGAATAATTAACTATTTCTTTTTCATTTTATCTATACCTATTGATTTGAGTTGATGCTATTACTTTTTAAGTATCGTTTTCTCCACACTTTAATGCCAGTCAATCCAGTAGTCATTAGAAAGGAGAGTAGAAAAATTTTGGCTACTTTATGTCCTTTATAGGTCCAATCAAAGAACCACTGTAAATTGATGATAGGGGTGGGGAGATTGTCCAGTAATTGGCTAGCAGTTTGATTAGTGGCTTGATAAACGGCACGTTTTTCCTCGTCAGAAAAGGTGGTTTCTTTGACTCCATTACTTGGATAATATGTTTTTTCCAAAGGATTAAAATGACTATCAAAGAAGTAATACGCATTTTCTCCATCAGTTTTTAATGGATCTGGCATTTCTAGTTTATATTTGTAATTAAAATAATTAACTTGTGTCAATGAATAGCTATAATTCTCATTACCTTTTAAATGGAGGTACGTAATGTAATTACTTCCATCAATATTGTATTCGAATATTCCACCGTCTACCTTGCTTTCCATATAGGTATTATCGATATGATAAAATAGTTGATCGGTTAATATAAATGGAATCCCTTTTTTAGGGGTAAGATGAGAGTTTTTAAAGTAATAAACAGTATGTGTCTCTAAACGATTGTAAATCCAAAATGATGATAGCATCCATATGATTGTAAAGATAACTAGTTGTTTGAATAGTTTTATTAATGACATGATTACCTTTTTTTCTTTTTCATAGATTGTTCCTTTAAATGATGTTTAGATATTGTACCATGATTTAAACCTTTTTAAAATAATTTGACTTAGGAGTTATAAGGAAAACATTTAACATTGGTTAGCTTCTATTGTTATCAATAAGTGATTTTTGATATAATACTCCTATGACTAAACTAATTGTAATTGCTGGGCCGACGGCGGTTGGGAAGACTGCTCTTGGGATTAAAATGGCGCAAAACTTTAATGGTGAGATTATTTCAGGCGATAGCCAGCAGGTTTATCGTGACCTTAATATTGGTACGGCTAAGGCTAGTTTGGAGGAGCAAGCTGCTGCTGTTCACCATTTGATTGATGTTCGTGATGTGACGGAGACTTACTCGGCCTTTGATTTTGTGGCGGAGGCTAGGGCTGCGATTGAGGATATTTCTAGCCGTGGCAAACTCCCTATCATTGTTGGCGGTACAGGTCTTTATCTCCAAAGCCTTCTTGAGGGCTATCATTTGGGCGGAGAGGTTGACCAAGAGGCTGTTCTGGCTTATCGTGCGGAGCTTGAAGCTTTTTCTGATGAGGTTTTATTTGGGAAAATAGCAGAGCTGGGTCTTGAGATTCCTCAGCTAAACCGCAGGCGCGCCATTCGTGCGCTTGAATTAGCACGTTTTACAGATCACCTCGAAAACCAAGAAACAGACTACGATGCCCTCCTTTTATGCCTAACAGATGACAGACAAGTCCTTTATGACCGTATCAATGGGCGTGTGGATAAGATGGTAGACCAAGGGCTTTTGGATGAGGCAAGGTGGCTCTATGATAATTATCCGCATGCTCAAGCTGCGCGTGGCATTGGGTATAAGGAACTTTTTCCCTATTTTGCAGGTGAGCAATCACTGGACGAAGCGGTTGACAAGCTCAAGCAAAACACACGTCGCTTTGCGAAACGTCAGTTGACCTGGTTCAGAAACCGTATGGAGATGACCTTTTGTGAAGTTGGATCTAGTGATTTTGAGGCAAAGGTTAAGCAGCAGATTTCTGAATTTTTAAAAGGGAAAAAATGAGGCTAATGAAAAAAGTTTTGCTGATGTTGTTTGTACTGAGCATTTTGGGGTATGCTGGCTTTTCATATTATCTGGAAAGTTTGATTGTCACTCCGAAGGTATTGACTTTGGCCGAAGAACGTCAATGGATTGAGGAACATAATTTAGTCGGTGATTTTGAAGCTTACAATAAGGAAGAATTTACTGTTACAGGCTTTGAAGGCTACAAGTTTCACGCTCAACTCATCAAATCAGATAATTCAACTTCTAGCAAATATGTGATTATCACACACGGCTTTCGTTCCAATCGAAATGGAGCTATCAAGTATATGGATAGTTACCACAAGTTAGGCTACCATGTGATTACTTATGATGTGCGTGGACATGGTGAAAAACAACCAACGCCAGTTAGTCTTGGTAGATTAGAATAAGAAGATTTGCTTGCCTTGATAAGCTACACCTATCAAACCTTTGGTGAGACGATTAGTCTGGGGTTGCATGGTGAATCTATGGGAAGTGCGATTTCCTTATCTGTTCTTGATAAACATCCTAAGTTAGATTTTGTAGTAGCGGACTGTGGGTTTACCAATTTATATGACCTGACAGAAGGAGCTTATCGGGATAATCATCTTGGTTTTCTCATTTACGGGGTTAATGCTATCACAAAATGGGGATTCGGGATTGACATGACAGAGACTAGTCCGATTGAATCGATAAAAACGAATCAGGTACCCATCTTATTTATCCATGGTGAAAAAGACAACTTCATCAAACCAGAAAATAGTCAAAAACTTTTTGAGGCGAATGCTTCCAAGGATCAATTGGTCATTGTTCCAAAGGCAGAGCATGCCAGTTCACGAGAAATTTTGGGAGAAGAAGCCTATACTGACTTAATCAAAAATTTTATCAATAGCTTGAAATAGAAGCTTTAATTTTATGAAATAAGGGTGGTCACATTGACCGCCTTTTCTCTTTTTATGGTAAAATATTAATAATGGTCATTTTGATGTTAAGATGACGAAAAAGTCTGAGTAAGATGAGAATGTAAGGAGGTCTGCCATGATTGAGACGAAAAAAGAGCAGGAGCGTGTCATTTTAGTCGGTGTTGAATTGCAGGACACGCCACATTTTGAAATGTCAATGGCAGAGCTAGCTAGCCTTGCTAAGACGGCTGGTGCAGAAGTGGTATCCACTTACACCCAGAAAAGAGAGCGCTATGACAGCAAATCCTTTGTCGGTTCAGGAAAATTGGCTGAGATAAAAGACATTGTTGAAGCTGATGACATTGATACCGTGATTGTCAACAATCGCTTAACACCTCGGCAAAATGCTAATTTGGAAACAGAACTCGGTGTCAAAGTCATTGACCGTATGCAGTTGATTTTAGATATTTTTGCCATGCGTGCAAGAAGTCATGAGGGCAAGTTACAAGTTCATCTTGCCCAGTTGAAATACATGCTGCCACGTTTGGTAGGTCAAGGAATTATGCTTAGTCGTCAGGCGGGTGGTATTGGGTCACGTGGGCCAGGTGAGAGTCAACTAGAATTGAACCGTCGTTCCATTAGAAATCAGATTTCGGATATTGAGCGCCAATTAAAAATTGTTGAGAAAAATCGCCAGACTATTCGTGATAAACGAAGCCAGTCTGAGGTTTTTAAAATTGGTCTTATCGGCTATACCAATGCAGGTAAATCAACGATTATGAATGTCTTAACAGATAATCGTCAGTACGAAGCCGATGAATTGTTTGCGACTTTGGATGCGACAACCAAGCAGATTTATCTTCAAAATCAATTTCAGGCAACCTTGACGGATACCGTTGGGTTTATTCAAGACTTGCCGACGGAATTGGTAGCAGCTTTTAAGTCAACTTTGGAAGAAAGTCGCCATGTGGATTTACTCCTTCATGTGATTGATGCGTCAGATCCAGATCATGAAGAGCATGAAAAGGTTGTTTTGGATCTTCTTAAGGATTTAGACATGCTCGATATTCCGCGCTTAGCTATTTACAATAAAATGGACAAGGCTAAAAATTTAACAGCAACAGCTTTTCCAAATGTTCGTCTATCAGCGCGTGAGGAAGGGGCAAGAGAAAGTTTGCGATATCTCATTATTGACGAGATTCGTGATGTTTTTGAACCCTTTAGTATCAAAGTTAGTCAAGATAAGCTCTATAAACTTTATGAACTAAATAAATTGGCACTACTAGACCGTTATGATTTTGATGAGCCGATTGAGGAAATCACAGGTCATATTGCGAGCCATAATCGTTGGAAATTAGAAGAATTTTATGATTGATTATATGTCACTTGCCCTCACTTATGGGGGCTTTACCGTGTTGGATAAGGTTTATTTGGAAAATAAGCTGGCGCAACTATCAGATGATGATAAATTGACTTTTATTACACCGCCACCTAGTGTCATCAATGCTTATTTTGCAGAGCTTTATCAAAAAGAAAGCCCAGAAGCTGCAACAAATTATTTTTTCAAGATGAGTCAGGAACTTAAACTGTATCAAGAAAATCCCTCTTTTTTAGAAGAAAAACCCTTTGTCAGATTAAATTTATCAGGCAAATCTTATGGGTTTGCCTATGAAAGTGATGAGGAAATCGCTCTTGTTTTTTCAGAACAAGATGAGCCTGTGAGCTCTGCTATTTTGTTTGAATTAGCACAGATTTTTCCACATTATAAGATTTACCTACAAGATGGCTTGATTAAGATGGCTAAAATGGCATTTTCAACTGAAGAACTGGAAAATTTGACACCTGAAAGTGCCTTGCTCAGCCATGTCACAAAAATTTCAGAAGATGTGATTAAGGTTAGTTCCTTCAACCAAGAGGAGTGTCTGGAGCTTGTAGCGACTTTTCAGGGGAAAAAATACTTTCATTATCATCAAAGAGAATTTGTTGTCTATATTGTTCAACCGAATAATGATAGAACGCCATGATAGTGACTCTAGGAATCGTAATAATAAGATTAGAATGTATGAGAAATTGATACCAAGGTATCGTAATGTTTATAGAAAGGATGTCGTAGGTTTGCCCTACGATTAGTATGATAAGATGGAATTACAGTTCTTAGGAACAGGGGCAGGGCAGCCTGCAAAACAACGTAATGTCTCAAGTTTAGTGTTGAAATTATTGGATGAGATTAACGAAATTTGGATGTTTGACTGTGGTGAAGGGACTCAACGTCAGATTTTGGAAACAACGATTAAGCCTCGTAAGGTTAAGAAAATTTTTATCACACATTTGCATGGAGACCATGTTTTGGGGTTGCCAGGATTCCTTGCCAGTCGTGCTTTTCAAGCTAGTGAAGAGCAGACAGATTTGGATATTTATGGTCCGCTAGGTATTCGTCAATTTGTCTTGACCAGTCTCAAAGTAACAGGGTCACGTCTGCCCTACCGTATTAATTTTTATGAATTTGATCGACAGAATTTGGGTAAAATATTGGAAACAGACAAGTTTATTGTTTACGCTGAACAATTAGATCATAGCATTTTTTGTATGGGTTATCGTGTCATGCAGAAAGATTTGGAAGGAACCCTTGATGCGGAAGCTCTAAAAGTAGCAGGTGTTCCTTTTGGTCCTCTTTTTGGTAAAGTTAAAAATGGTGAAGACATTACCTTAGAAGACGGAACAAAAATCATTGCAAAGGATTATATTTCAGAGCCTAAAAAAGGAAAAATCATCACTATTTTAGGAGATACAAGACAAACTGATGCTAGTGTCCGTCTTGCTCTTGGAGCAGATGTCTTGGTACATGAATCCACTTATGGAAAAGGGGATGAGAAAATTGCTCGAAGTCATGGGCATTCAACTAACATGCAAGCAGCAGAGGTGGCAAAAGCAGCGTCAGCCAAACGTCTTTTACTCAACCATGTTTCGGCACGTTTTCTTGGCCGTGATTGCAGGCAGATGGAGCGCGATGCGTCAGCCATTTTCAAAAATGTCCATGTGGTGAAAGATTTTGAGGAGATTGAGATTTGAGAATTGTTGCTATCACAGGAGCTTCTGGTGGAATTGCAGAGCAACTCATTAAGCAATTGCCAGAAGAAGATATGCTTCTTCTTCTCGGGCGGAGTGAGGAGTGCCTAGCAGAGCTTTACAAGGAACGTCAAAATAAACGTTGTATCGGTCTTGACATTACTGATGATACTGCTGTTGAAAATTTTATCAATCAGGTTTATCAAGAATTTGGTCGAATTGATGTTCTTATCAATAATGCTGGCTATGCCGTATATAAAAATTTTGAAGCATTTTCCATGACTGAAATTCGTGACATGTTTGATGTGAATACCTTTGCTAGCATGAATTTTTGCCGTCTCGTTGGTGGTAAGATGAAGGAAGCAAAATCAGGTCATATCATCAATATTGTCTCCATGTCAGGTTATATGGCTACAGGACAATCGTCCATTTATTCAGCGAGCAAATTTGCCATGATTGGCTATTCAGATACCCTTCGTTTGGAATTAGTCCCCCATGGTGTATTTGTCACGACTGTTAATCCAGGTCCTGTTGCGACAAAATTCTTTGACCAAGCAGACCCAAGTGGTTCTTATCTCGATAGTGTCAAAGCTTTTACCTTGCAACCTGATGTGGTTGCGGCTAAAATTGTAAACATTCTTGGAAAGAAAAAACGTCAGTTGAACATGCCGCTTGCCCTAAATGCAGCTCATAAAGCCTACACGCTGTTTCCAACTATTGCTGATTTTTTAGCAGGGACCGTGTTTAATTTGAAAGGAAAGTAATAAGATGCGTAAAAATGTAACGGTGGGACTCTTAGTAGCGTCTGTTGGCTTAACAGCCTTGTTGTCTATTGCCAATATCCAATCTGTGACAGTCAATTATTTATTTGGAACATTTAAGTTGCCTTTGATTTTACTGATTTTGCTTTCAGTTGGTTTAGGAATGTTCATTCAATTTCTGCTCGGCTTTTTCAAAAACATGAGCTTACGCCAAGAAATCAAAAAACTTAAAGAGGAACAAGTCAAGGTTAAGGATACGTTGACTGAAAAGGAAGTGACGGCCAAGTGACTCAACCAATCAATTTGCTTTTTTCAATCAATGATGGCTATGTGAATCAGTTCAAGGTTACTCTATATTCTGTAGTGAAAAATGCAAGTCGTAAGGATTTTCATGTTTACATTTTGCAAAAACCTTTGTTGGAACGACATGAAGAAGTGAAGGCCTACTGTGATAAATTGGGCGTGACCTACACGCCTGTTGTGATAGATGAGCAAGCTTTTGAAAATGCTCCAACAACAGATCGCTATCCTGAAACGATTTATTACCGTCTATTGGCGCATGAGTATTTACCAGAAAACTTAGAGAGAATGCTCTATTTGGATGCTGATATTCTTTGTATCAATGACTTGGTTCCACTTTACGACATGGATTTAGGCCAAAAGTTGTATGCTGCTGCTAGCCATACGGAAGATTCCGATATTACTGATGCGATCAATCGCCTGCGATTAGGGAACTATGAGTCGGCCTCCTACTTTAATTCAGGCGTGCTTCTAATGAATTTAACGACTATTCGTCAGAGAGTTAACCGTTCAGATATGATGTCCTATATTGCTGAGAAAGGAAAACTTCTTTTTCTTCCCGACCAAGATGTTCTTACTGCCTTATATGGACATGACATTGAGCTTATTCCAGATGATATTTATAATTATGATGCTCGTTATTTTTTGATTTATAGGGCCAAAAGCAAAGCTGATCACGGATTGGACTGGGTGATAGAACATACTGTCTTTTTACATTTTTGTGGGCGAGACAAGCCTTGGAAAAAAGGACATCGAAATGTATTTGCAAGCCTATACAAACATTATTGGCATTTAACAAAGAAAGAAGAATAAAATGGATATTTTATTACACGAAATTAGAGTTTTTGAAAATTATGAGGTAAAAAAAGCAGAGGCAGGGCATATTATTGTTGATACCAAGGTGGTAGACGGTTCCTTAAACTACTATGGCAACGCCCACGGTGGTTATTTATTTACCCTATGCGACCAGATTTCTGGTTTGGTTTCACGATCATTGGGTGCTAATGCAGTGACTCTACAATCAAATATCAATTACCTGCGTGCTGCTCATCTGGGAGATGTTTTAACTGTTGAAGGGCGTTGCATTCACAATGGACGTACTACAAAAATAGTTGATACGGTGGTTGCTAATGATAAGGGAGATGTTATCACTAAAGCGAGTTTCACCATGTTTGTCACAGATAAACCAGCAGGAGATGCCTAAGGCGGTGTATGTTAAGTATGATTACTTCAAAATTTGATTGGAAAATCATGGATAAAATGCCCGATGAGGGCTTTTTAAAAGTTGCTAAAAAAGCAGGTCTGACCAAGACAGCTGCTGGTATTGCTTTTGAGCGAGGTATTGATAATGAAGAAAAGTTAGCTGATTTTTTAGGAGCTGATTTGTCACATTTACACGATCCCTACCTGCTAAACGATATGGATAAGGCGGTAGCACGAATTAGGTCTGCGATTGAAACTGGTGAACAAATTCTCATCTATGGTGACTATGATGCTGATGGTATGACCAGCGCAAGCATTGTCAAAGAAACCCTAGAGATGATGGGAGCAGAGGTTCAAGTTTATCTTCCTAACCGTTTTACTGATGGTTACGGTCCAAATCTTAGTGTTTACAAGTATTTTATCGAGCAACAAGGGATTTCTCTAATTGTGACGGTGGATAATGGCGTAGCGGGACACGAGGCAATTGCTTATGCACAAGGTCAGGGAGTTGACGTTATCGTTACCGATCACCACAGCATGCCAGCAGAGCTACCAGAAGCATTTGCGACTGTTCATCCTGAGCATCCAGAAGCAGATTACCCCTTTAAATACCTTGCTGGTTGTGGTGTGGCTTTCAAATTAGCTACGGCGCTTCTTGAGAGTATTCCTACAGAATTATTAGATTTAGTTGCCATTGGGACGATTGCTGATATGGTCAGTCTGACCGATGAAAATCGTATCATGGTGAAGGTGGGACTTGCCATGATGAAACAAACGGAACGTATTGGCCTTATAGAATTACTAAAAGTTTCAGATGTTGACCTTGAGACGATAAATGAAGATACGGTTGGTTTTACCATTGTACCGCAGCTAAATGCCTTGGGGCGTCTGGATGATCCAAATCCAGCGATTAACTTGTTGACAGGATTTGATGATGAAGAAGCCCAGGCCATTGCCCTTATGATAAAGGACAAAAATGAAGAGCGTAAGGAACTGGTTCAACAAATTTTTGATGAGGCTGTTACCATGATTGACCCTGAAAAGCCTGTTCAAGTGTTGGCTAAGGAAGGCTGGCATCCAGGTGTATTAGGAATTGTAGCAGGTCGGATTTTAGAGCAAATCAGTCAGACTGTTGTAGTTCTCAATATTGAAAATGGCTCTGCTAAAGGTTCAGCCCGTAGCCTTGAAAGTCTGGATATTTTTGCAGCGCTTGATGACCATCGTGATATCTTTACAGCTTTTGGTGGTCATAGCGGAGCTGCTGGAATGACTCTTCCTGAGGAAAACCTTGAGAGGTTGTCCGAAATTCTTTGCAACTATGTGGTTGACAATCAGATAGACATTTCTGTCAAAAATAGTTTAACGGTTGATGAAGAGCTTGATTTGTCTGATTTAAGTTTAGAAACCCTTAAATCAATGGATAAACTAGCCCCATTTGGAATGGACAATAAAAAACCTGTTTTTTGGCTTAAAGATTTCAAGGTTACTCAGGCTCGTACCATGGGACAAAATAATGCTCACCTCAAATTGAAGGTCAGTCAAAATGGGGCGGATTATGATGTGGTCGCTTTTCACCAAGGTAGTCTTGTTCAAGAGTTTCAGCAGGCGCAGGATTTAGAACTTGCGGTGACACTCTCGGTAAACGTTTGGAACGGTGCAACGACACTGCAACTGATGTTAGTTGATGCGCGTGTTAATGGCGTTCAGCTCTTTGATATTCGTGCTAAGTCAGCCCAGTTGCCAGCTGATGTTCCTGATATTTTTTCAGCTGAAAATAGCAGAGCCGTTGTGGTGACTGATTTACCAGCTGCAGAAGAATTGAGAAATCTTTTTGAGCATAGGGACTTTGAGGCTATTTATTTTAAGAATACCATTAAAGACCCATATTACTTGACAGGATTTGGTACGCGTGAGCAATACGCAAAGCTCTACAAAACGATTTACCAATTTCCAGAGTTTGATGTGCGTTACAAGCTCAAGGAGCTCAGCCATTTCCTAAAAATCGAAAGTATTTTACTGGTCAAAATGATTCAAATCTTTGATGAGTTAGGCTTTGTCACAATTACAGACGGTGTTATGACAGTCAATAAAGACGCGCAAAAACGAGAGATTGCTGACAGTCAGATTTACCAAGAATTAAAAGCAACAGTGAAATACCAAGAACTCATGGCACTTGGAACTCCGCAGGAAATTTACGACTGGCTAAAAACAGAAAACACACTCTAACAAACATCAAAAGCACGGCATCAGGTCGTGTTTTTTGATATAATAATGATAAATCAACGATGTGAGGGTAACATGAAAAACGTATTAAAATCAGATAACTGGATTACTTTCTTTTTCTTAGTGTTATACGGTGGTGGAGTTGTGGTAAATGTTAAGAGCAGTAATTTACTAATGGCAAGCCTCTGGGCAGTCTTATTTTTAATCAATCTTGGAATGCTCTTGTACCGTATTTATGGGAAGAAGGATAAGAATAATGACAGATGAGCGTGTTCAACAGCTGAGTGCGCGTTTCCCAAAAGATGTGTCAGAACATTACCAGCAAATGATTCCAGCCTATCAGAAAGGGTATGCCGACTATGTCTTTCAAACGGATCAGGAAGCTACGCAAAATCGTCGGATTAAACAACTGACGAAAACTTTTCGTGGCTATGCGACAAAACCGTATCACTACCTTCAACCTTTGTCGGCAGAGGATGCCTTACAAGTAGCCACAAGCTGGCGATTATCTCCAGAAAAACAAGATAGTCTGCTTAACCCCAAACCCAATCAACATTCTTTTCAAGTGATTAAAAATGGTCTCTTTTTCGCCTATTGTTGCGTTGAAGAGCAAAATGGCACGCTAGTTTTGGCATTTGCTATAGCGCCACAGTATAGAGACAATGGACACGGCAGAGCCTGTTACCAAGCTATTGAAGACTACCTCAAGACGTCCCTTACAGCCAATCGAATCAGTCTAAATCTATCACCAGAAGAAGCTGATAATATAAGTTTTTTAGAATCACTAGGTTTTCAAAACGTTAGTAATCAAGATGGCTATCATTTGATGACAAAACCCTTAGTAAAGGAGTGACAAAACATGATTCCACATTACCTACATGGTTTAGTGATAAATTGGGACCAGGTAGAAGCAGAGTCTTATCTACCGAAAATCCCTGCCTTAGCTAGTGTTTCTGAACTATCGTTCTCAACTCCGGTAACCTTTTTCGTCGGTGAAAATGGCTCTGGAAAATCAACTTTACTTGAAGCGATTGCAGTAGCAGATGGGTTCAATGCGGAAGGTGGCAGTCGCAATTACCGCTTTTCAACCTATGATAGTCACTCAGAACTCCATGAGGCTGTACGGTTGAAACGTGGCATCAAAAAATCATCTTGGGGTTACTTTTTGCGGGCTGAGAGCTTTTATAATGTGGCAACGCAAGAAGAACGGTATGCGACAAAGAAAAGTCCTTCTAAGGGGTACCACAAGCAGTCACATGGAGAAAGTTTTCTAAATCTCTTGCAGTCCCAATCCTTTGAAAATGGTTTCTATATTCTTGATGAGCCAGAAGCAGCCCTATCACCGCAACGCCAGCTAACACTTTTATACCATCTCCATGAGCAAGTGAAGCGAGGGAGCCAGTTTATTATTGCGACCCATTCGCCCATTTTACTTGGGTTTCCAGAGGCGAGGATTCTATCATTTGATGATGGACAGGTTCAGGAAGTGGCCTATGAAGAGTGTTCAGCTTATCAAATCACCAAACTCTTTCTCGAAGACCGTGAAAGGGTATTGCACAATCTCTTGAAAGCACCTTAACCGTTTTTTTGTGATGATTTGAGATAAGTTTTACGTGTCCGTAAATTATCTTTTAGAAAAATGAGTTACAATTTGTTATAATAGTGCCATGTTAAAAAAACCAACATCCGCATATGTGCACATTCCCTTTTGTACACAGATTTGTTACTATTGTGATTTTTCAAAAGTATTTATCAAAAATCAGCCTGTGGATGCCTATCTACAGGCTCTTATTCGTGAAATTGAGTTAGCTGATACAGGCAAACTGCGGACGCTTTACATCGGTGGGGGAACCCCAACAGCAATCACCGCTGAACAGTTAGACTATTTGCTGACGCATTTGGAAAAGATTTTGGACTTGTCGCAAGTAGAAGAGTACACCATTGAAGCTAACCCTGGAGATTTGTCTCCTGAAAAAATAGCAGTGCTTCAAAAATCACGGGTCAATCGTGTGTCATTAGGGGTTCAGACTTTCAACGATAAACACTTGAAACGCATTGGACGTAGCCACAATGAAGCACAGATTTATGACAATATTGCAGCTCTAAAACAAGCTGGTTTTGATAATATTTCCATTGATCTGATTTATGCCCTACCTGGTCAGACCATGGAAGATGTTCGTGAAAATGTTGCGAAAGCACTCGCCTTAGACATTCCTCACCTCAGCCTTTACAGTCTCATCTTAGAGCATCATACGGTCTTTATGAATAAAATGCGGCGCGGTAAACTCAATCTGCCAACAGAAGATTTAGAAGCTGAAATGTTTGATTATATCATCGCAGAGCTAGAAAAAAATGGCTTTGAGCATTATGAGATTTCTAACTTCACCAAACCAACTATGGAAAGTCGCCACAACCTCATGTATTGGGATAATGATGAATATTATGGTTTTGGTGCAGGTGCTTCTGGCTACGTTGATGGCGTGCGCTATCGTAATCGAGGGCCGATTCAGCACTACCTTAAAGCTATCACGGAAGAGGGGCATGCGAGATTATCTGAGGAATTTTTGACCAAACGTGAGATGATGGAAGAAGAGTTCTTCTTAGGTCTCCGCAAAAAATCAGGCGTCTCCATCGCACGCTTTGAAAAAAAATTCCAAGAAAACTTTGATGGATTATACGGCGAAGCAGTTAAAGAATTATTAGCAGATGGTCTTGTCCAAATTACAGACGGACGCCTCAGAATGACAAAAAAAGGCCTCTTCTTAGGCGATACGGTGGCTGAGAAATTTATTTTGGAGGTATAAATGGCGACATTTAAAAAAGTGATTGTTGACATTATTGAGCCTAAGATTCTTGAGCAACAATTAAAAACATTTGTTTTGCTAGATATGATTCTTGTTCCTAAGGAAGAGGAATGGCTTCGTTCTTATACAAAAATACCAAGCTTACCTTATTATTTGTATGATACTGGTTCGGGTGATTATTTGTCAATTCGCTTTTTTGAAGAAGGTGTTATCATTAAAGGTTTTGACCATAAAAATGAACTCAGTGTTTTTACTTTGGAAGATCAGAATAGTACTTTTGTTAAATCTATGTATCATGATGTTCCAGAACATTTGTTGTCTAGTTTCACCCAAGAAGAGCTGTTAGAAACAACATTTTGTATCTGGTATGATAAAACCACTAATTGCTGGTATCAAAATGAACATCCAACTAATGATGGTGGGAAGAATTGGTTGTTATCCAACTTGATCCATACTGCTGAATTGTGGTTAGAATGGGCAGAAGCTTACTATGAATTTGAACTAGATAAAGCAACTGTGACGGAGCTTTTTAATGGATTACCAGCATCAGAAAGTAGGATCGCAAAACTGGTACCTGATGCTAATTATCAAGCTATTTTAAAAGAAATTTCAGACCTTGTTTAACTGCGAGCTATTGATAGGAGCGCTGCCAAACTAGTAACTGATGAAAAGATGAGGAGATACAATGGGACACATTTATAAAGAAGATTTTTTTATTCCATTTGACATGGTCGATGTTAATCACAATATCAAGTTGCCAAAACTCTTGTCTTACTGCCTTTTTGTATCGGGAAAACAGTCCCATTTACTAGGGAGAAGCGATGAGTATGTGCTTGAACATTTTGGCTTGGTATGGATTATCACAGACTACGAAGTTACCATTCACCGTCTCCCACGATTTACCGAGACAATTACGATTGAGACAGAAGCCATCAGCTACAATAAATTTTTCTGTTACCGCGTGTTCAGAGTTTATGATGCTTCTGGTGAGCTACTGCTTGATATTCTGACTTACTTTGCTTTAATGGATGCCCACACACGAAAGGTTTCTCCTGTTTTACCTGAGATTGTTGACGTTTACGGCTCAGCCGTTGTCAAAAAAATCCAAAGAGCGCCTAAGATGTTACCTTTGGAAAATGCAGAGCAGACGACTTATCATGTCCGTTATTTTGACATTGATATGAATGGTCATGTGAATAATAGCATCTATCTGGATTGGATGTATGATGTGCTGGGTTATGAGTTTTTGAGTAAGCATCGTCCCGCGAAATTGCAACTCAAGTATAGTCGAGAAGTCTCACCGGGTGGTGACATTTCATCTAATGTGGTTAAGGACGGCTTGAACACCTACCACAACATTACCTCTGAAGGGCAAGTTAACGCACAAGCCATTATTGAATGGCTACCTTTAAATAATGACAATTAGTAGCGAATTGTAACATTAGGTTTTCTAATAATCATCATTTTATAGAGTAAGCAGGATTTTTATAAATGTGGTATAATATCAATTATTATATATAAAAGGGGATTTTTAATGTTTAGAGCTTATAAAAATTATTGGCTGAATTATGCTAATTTTGAAGGGAAATCAAAACGTGCTGATTTTTGGTGGGTGGTATTGTGTAATTTTTTAATTAGTTTACCGTTTGCTTTAGTTGGTTTCTTTCTATTCTTTTTTAATATCGCTAGTATAGTAGCGTCAGATCCTATGGCTTTTGAGTATATGTCTAATGAGGAGTCTGTGGTTTTTGCTTTTGAAATGTTTTCTTCTATTGTCCCAATTTTGATCATTTTTATTATTTGGTGGTTGGCTACATTGATTCCAAACTTGGCATTAGAGGTTCGCCGTTATCGTGATGCGGGCTTAAGCTGGGCCTTTATCTTTCTTAATTTAGGTGCGCTTCTTGCTTTTGTACCTGTTATTGGTTGGTTGGTGTCACTTGGATTTCATATTGCCCGCTTAGTTCTTTTGGTACAACCAAGTAAAGCGGTGCATGAAAGCGCTGATGAAGAAACAAGTTATTGGTCAACAGAACCTCTTCAAAGTGATGACTCTCATCTGGTAGAGAGTAGTCAATCTCCAGTAGAAGATACTACTTTCGGAGAATAATTATCATGATGAGGTTGGGACAAAAATATCTCAACCTTCTCTTTTTGATGGTAATAACAGATTGACGTAGTGGTTGATTGGAGGTCTGTAGCTGGACACTTCTTTCATTTTCAAGTGTCCACCTAAAATAGTCCACTGGACTATTTTAGTACTATGCAATCGTTAGCGGTCATCCTATACGAATGTGATGAACATCGTTCATCTTATTTCCAACCTCCAAAGGTCTCTCAGACCTTTGGAGCTGTGCGGAGGTGGGAGTGAAAGTGTCCAGTGGACAGTTTCAGCCTGAGCTTAGAGACCAGAGAGCGAGGGGAAGTCAATTTCTTCGAAATCATGACTTCTGTCTCACTCTCTTTTGTTTTCTTACGTGAAATTATGGTAAAATAAAACTATGATAAATCGAATGAAACAGTTGGTTGATGACCTCAATCGTTATGCTAAAGAATACTATACAAACGATGCTCCAAGTATCTCAGACAGCGAGTATGACAAACTCTATCGTGAGCTTGTTCAACTTGAAGAAGAATATCCTGAGTTGATATTGCCGAATAGTCCGACTCATCGCATCGGTGGACGTATCTTGGAAGGATTTGAGAAATTTGAACATGAGTACCCGCTTTTCTCTCTTCAAGATGCCTTTTCACGTGAAGAATTAGATGAGTTCGATAGACGTATTAAGGCTGAATTTCCTCAGGCAACTTATTTGGCAGAACTCAAAATTGACGGACTTTCCTTATCTTTAACTTATGTTGAGGGTGTGTTGCAGGTGGCTGCGACTCGTGGTGATGGTAGCATTGGTGAAAATATCACTGATAATGTTAAACGGATTAAGGATGTTCCACTCAGTTTAGCTGGTAGAGAAACGATAACAGTTCGTGGTGAGGCTTATCTGCCTCGCGCAGCTTTTGCTAAAATCAATCAAGAGCGTCAAGAAAACGGAGAGCCTGAATTTGCTAATCCTCGAAATGCTGCTGCTGGAACCTTACGCCAGCTAGATACGGCTGTGGTTGCAAAGCGTAATTTAGCAACCTTTATTTATCAAGAAGCAGGAGAAACGGCTTTTGAGACGCAAGAAGCGGTTCTTGAAGGGTTTGAAGCGCTTGGTTTTGTGGTAAATCCTCGTCGTCTTGTCACTTCATCAATGGATGACATTTGGAGTTTTATTCAAGATGTTCAATCAGAACGTGATTATCTTGCCTACGATATTGATGGGATTGTCATTAAAGTCAATAGTCTAGCAATGCAAGAGGAGCTTGGTTTTACCGTGAAAGCGCCTCGTTGGGCAGTTGCTTACAAGTTTCCAGCTGAGGAAAAAGAGGCAGAGCTGCTTTCAGTGGATTGGCAAGTGGGGCGTACGGGTGTGATTACGCCAACAGCAAATCTCAGTCCTGTCCAATTAGCAGGGACAACAGTTTCTCGAGCGACCCTACATAATGTTGACTACATTGCTGAAAAAGATATTCGCATCGGTGATACAGTTATTGTTTATAAAGCTGGCGATATTATTCCAGCGGTATTGCGAGTAGTAGATAGCAAGCGCAAGAGTCAAGAAACGATGGAGATTCCAAGCGCCTGTCCCTCTTGTCAATCAGAATTAGTGCATTATGAGGATGAGGTTGCACTTCGTTGTATCAATCCGTTGTGTCCGAGTCAAGTGCAACGACGTTTAGAGCATTTTGCGAGCCGTGATGCCATGAATATTGCTGGCTTGGGAAGTTCTATCGTTGAAAAATTGTTTAAGGCTAATCTCATTCATGATGTGGCAGATATTTACCGCTTGACGGTAGAGGATTTGCTGACTTTGGAAGGATTTAAAGACAAATCAGCTGAAAAACTTTATGTGGCCATTCAAACCTCTAAAACCAATTCAGCTGAGAAGTTGCTCTTTGGCCTTGGTATTCGTCATGTAGGTGGCAAAGTTTCCAAACTTCTTTTGGAAGTCTTTGAAAATGTGCCCGCGCTAGCAGAAGCAGAGGAAGAAGCCATTGCCTCAATAGAAGGAGTTGGTGGTGTGATTGCAAAGAGCCTGCGCAGCTATTTTGCAAAAAATGAAAGCCAACTGCTCCTCAAAGAACTCGCAGACTATGGTGTTAATTTATCTTATTTAGGTAAGAAGGTAGCGCAAGATGCGGCCCTTTCGGGGATGACAATTGTTTTGACAGGTAAGTTAGAACAAATGGGACGCAAAGAAGCTAAGGAAAAATTGGAAAATTTAGGTGCTAAGGTAACGGGCTCTGTTTCTAAAAAAACAGACTTAGTAGTTGCTGGTAGCGATGCAGGAAGTAAGCTAATCAAAGCTCAGGAGTTAGGAATTAGAGTAGAAAATGAGACTTGGTTGCTAGACTTATAGAGATAGAAAAAGTGATAATATGGAAAAACAACGCAAACGTGCCCGTTTAATCTATAACCCAACATCAGGGCAAGAAATCATGAAAAAAAATGTTGCTGAGGTCCTTGATATTTTAGAAAGTTTTGGCTATGAAACGTCTGCTTTTCAGACAACCGCAGAAAAAAATTCTGCCATGGATGAGGCTACTCGCGCCGGGCTCTTGGGTTTTGATCTTGTGATTGCTGCAGGTGGAGATGGAACAATCAATGAAGTGGTTAATGGCATTGCCCCTCTCGAAAAACGTCCAGCTATGGCTATTATTCCAACAGGAACAACTAATGATTTTGCCCGTGCTTTAAAAATTCCACGTGGTAATCCTGTTGAGGCAGCCAAAATGATTGGTAAGAATCAAACTATTGCTATGGACGTCGGTCGTGCCTACGGTGAACGTTATTTTATTAACATTGCAGCTGCGGGAAGTCTTAGTGAGTTGACTTATAGCGTTCCTAGTCAGTTAAAAACCATGTTTGGTTATTTAGCTTACTTAGCTAAAGGTGTGGAATTGTTGCCACAAATTAGCAATGTCCCTGTCAAAATCACGCATGATGACGGTGTGTTTAAAGGAGAGGTTTCTATGATTTTTGCTGCTATCACTAATTCTGTAGGTGGCTTTGAGCAGATTGCCCCAGATGCAAAATTAGATGACGGTAATTTTACACTCATTCTTGTAAAAACGGCTAATTTGATGGAAATCCTGCATTTGATTCGATTGGTTTTAGATGGCGGAAAACACATAACAGATAAACGTATCGAATATCTTAAAACAAGTTATATTAAAATTGAACCTCAAAGCGATAAGCGCATGATGATTAATTTGGATGGTGAGTATGGTGGAGACGCCCCAATTGTTTTAGAAAATCTTAAAAATCACATCACTTTTTTTGCCAATACAGATGATATTTCAGACGATGCTCTTGTCTCAGATGATGAACGAGAATTTGAAGAATTTGCTTACCGATTTACTCATGAAGTGGAGGATTTGGAAAAGGAGAACAGTCACTAAATGATATCTAATACAACAGTTGTTCACTTCCATAGTAAATGGGAAAACTATTTTGATTTAAGTTTATGGCAGTGGCAAATAGGAGACCTTGGACACGAGACATTTTTTAGCCTTTTTGATAGTTTTGGGGTTAAGGCAACATTGACTTATCCTGCTCCGCATTTTCTTAATGAGGTAGGGGTACTTATTAAAAAAAAAGACTGGTCTTCTAAAACAAAAGATTATCATATTCATCGGCATGTTGGTCTTGATAAAACAGAGGTGTGGTTGGTTGATGGTGATGAAACGGTTTATTATTCAAGGCAAGCAGCAATAGCTAGCCCTTATTATGGGAGACGCCAATCTCATGCCTTTGATATGGGAATCAATAGCAAAGCTTTTGATAGAGAGTGGGGATTTGACGGTTGGTTGGGGTTTCAATACCATCAGGATGCTACTGATTTTAGGCTTTGGGCTCCTACTGCAGAAGCGGTTGAATTAGTGCTATATTCTTCGACCAATAAAGATGCGAGTGTGGCAGAAGTTCATTCTATGTTCAGAGGAAAGCATCGAAACCCGGATAACCATAAAGAAAATACTCACGGTGTCTGGTCTATTAGCCTCTCGGGAGATTACAATTTCACGGCTTACAGCTACCGCATCCATTACCGTAAGCGGACTTTTAAGGATAGTCGCGATCCATACAGTATTGCGACAACAGCGGATAGTAAGAGATCAATTATTGTTTCTGAACGTGATCGTACACCACATGATTTCACGGTGACGCATGGTAAACAAGCACCTTGGAGAGTATCTAATCCCAATCAAGCTGTTATTTGTGAAATGCATATCCGTGACTTTACCAAGTCTGAGACTTCTGGCGTTGATGATGACAAACGCGGTAAGTTTCTTGGTGCAATTCAAAAAGGCACAACCAATGTATTTGGTGATGCCACAGGATTTGATTATATCAAACAAATGGGCTATAGCTATGTCCAACTACAACCAATATTTGACCATCATCAAATGATTTTAGAGGATGGAACTTATGTTTACAACTGGGGTTATGATCCTGAAAATTACAATGTTCCAGATGCTAGTTTGACGTCAAATCCTGATGAGCCCGCAACACGTATTTTAGAATTAAAAGAACTGATTCAGGCATACCATAAAGCGGGTATTGGGGTGATTTTAGACGTGGTCTACAATCATACCTACTCAACAGAAGATTCTGCTTTTCAATTAACGGTTCCAGACTATTATTATCGGATGAATGCAGACGGATCTTTCCAAAACGGTTCTGGTTGTGGGAATGAAACGGCTTCTGAAAAGGAAATGTTCCGTAAGTACATGATTGATTCATTAATATTTTGGGTCCGAGAGTACGGCGTTGATGGCTTTCGTTTTGACTTGATGGGTTTGCATGATGTGACAACGATGCAGCTTATCCGCTCTGCAATGGACCAGATTGACCCTAATATTCTTCTTTATGGAGAAGGTTGGGATATGGGAGTTGGATTGATGCCAGAGGACAAGGCTAAAAAAGGCAATGCAGCACAAATGCCTGGAATTGGTTTTTTCAATGATGATTCACGTGACGCCATTAAGGGTGCAGAAGTTTATGGTTACTTTGAAAAAGGTTTTGTTTCAGGCGAAGCGACAGAGGATGTCCTTGCGAAAGCTTTTTTAGGTAGTGATGAGTTAAATCACTATGTCACGCCTAGCCAGGTGGTCAATTACGTTGAAGCGCACGATAATTATAATCTTAATGACCTCATGTGGCACCTTCACCCAAATGATGACATGGAGGCCCATAAAAGGCGTATTGCACTTGCTAGTAAGATGAATTTAACACTACAAGGTATTTGTTTTATGCAGTTAGGTCAAGAATTTATGCGAACGAAACTTTATCCAACAGGAGAAAATGGAGAATTGACTCAAGAGGATAAGGAAAGAGCGATGAATTCTTACAATTCTCCAGATGAAGTGAATCAAGTGGATTGGAAACTAGTAACAGAACATGCGGATTTAATCTCTGAAATTCGTCAATTTATACTAGAAAAGAAAGAAAATCCTATTTTTTCAATTAGTGAATTTCCGAAGATTCGTGAAATGGTATTTGTTGAGTGTGCGGTACCAGGTAGTGGTGAACTGGTTGTTCGCTATGCTGGACGGCAGAAATATTCTTTAAAACTGAACAATATTGAAAAAACTTTGGAATTTTCATGACAAATAAACAAAAATATGTTAAACTTAATTTAAAGCGTTTTCCTAAAAAGAAAACAGGAACATTGAATTGGGGATAATCTTAGAATGATAAGATTATCCCCATTTTTTATCTAGTGAATTTGTTATTAAAGAGATTAGTTTTAAAGAGTAGGAGGGATGTATGGACGATAAAGATCGGATTTATCAGTTTGGCATGGGAGAAAATTTTCACGCTCAGAACTATTTAGGAGCACATCCTAAAGAACAAGGATATCAGTTTCGAGTATGGGCTCCAAATGCCAAAGAAGTAGCCGTTATTGGTGATTTTACAAACTGGACGGCTCAGCCTTTTCCATTAGAAAAAAATGAAGCTGGGGTTTGGGAGGGACATGTTGCAGAGGCAAAAACAGGTCAGCTTTACAAATATCTGGTGACACGACATAATGGTCAACAGGTTGAAAAACTAGATCCTTTTGCCTACTATCTAGAAGAACGTCCAAGTACTGCTGCAATATTACGCCCATTTTCAGAATACAAGTGGAAAGATGGGCTTTGGATGGGACGCCGCAAACGGTTTGGATTTAAAAAACGTCCCGTCAATATCTATGAAGTCCATGCTTCATCTTGGAAGAAAGGGATGACCTTCAAAGAGTTAACAAAAGAACTGATTCCTTATCTTACTAAGATGAATTATACTCATGTGGAATTTATGCCGCTGATGGCTCACCCACTAGGAGCTTCATGGGGTTATCAATTGATGGGGTACTTTGCTTTTGAGCATACCTACGGTACACCAGAGGATTTTCAAGAATTTGTTGATACTTGTCATCAACATAATATCGGGGTCATTGTCGATTGGGTGCCAGGGCATTTCACTCAAAATGATGATGCCTTAGCCTATTTTGATGGAACACCTACTTTTGAATATCAGGATCCTGATCGGGCAAAAAATTTACGTTGGGGAGCTTTAAATTTTGATTTAGGAAAAAATCAAGTTCAGTCTTTCTTAATATCATCTGCTCTATTTTGGATTGAACATTATCACATTGATGGAATACGGGTAGATGCTGTTTCCAATATGCTTTACAGAGACTATGATGAGGGACCTTGGACACCAAATATTTATGGAGGAAATCGTAACCTTGAGGGATATAACTTCCTACGTCGTCTGAATGGTATCGTGAAAGATAGGCATCCTGATGTAATGATGATTGCTGAGGAATCAACTGCTTCAACGCCAATTACAAAATGTTTAGAAGAAGATGGTCTTGGATTTGATTATAAGTGGAACATGGGATGGATGAATGACATTCTACGTTTCTATGAAAGTGATCCCATCTATCGGAAGTATGATTTTAACTTGGTTACCTTTAGCTTTATGTACTGTTTTAATGAACAATTTGTTCTACCATTTTCACATGATGAAGTGGTGCATGGTAAAAAATCTCTAATGCATAAAATGTGGGGTAATCGTTACAATCAATTGGCAGGCTTGCGAAATCTTCTCGCTTATCAAATCTGTCATCCGGGGAAAAAATTACTTTTCATGGGTTCTGAATTTGGTCAATTTTTAGAGTGGAAGTATGACTATCAAGTAGAATGGGACAATCTTTCTGAAGAGGACCAATTAAATCAAAAAATGCAAGATTTCACCAGTCATTTAAATCGTTTTTACAAGGACCATAGAGCTCTTTGGCAAAATGATGACAATTATGATGGTCTTGAAATCATTGATGCAGATAATAAGTCAGAAACAGTGCTCAGCTTTATTCGTAAAGATGATAAGGGAGACCTGTTAGTTTGTGTCTTTAATATGACCCCAGTAGAACGTAAGGATTTTACCATAGGTGTCCCTATTTCAGGCATTTATGAGGAAGTATTAAATACGGAAATGGAAAATTTTGGAGGTGTTTGGAAGGAACATAACCCACTGACCCGCACACAGCAAAATCAATGGAAGGATTACCAGCACACGCTGAGCTTTACTTTACCAGCCCTTGGAGCCAGTGTTTGGAAAATCAAACGGAAGTTGAAAAAATAGTTTTTCTTAGCTTATATCTGTTTTTAGTGATTACTTAATTTCAGATATCCCTTTTGTCGTTTCGCTTAAAGAGAAAACAGAAAAATGAGTTTTAATGTTTATCCAAAAGCATGCTTGCAGACACTTTTTAGGAAAGAGAAGATAATCTCTAGCTTAAGAATAGTCTCACAATGTACTTTCATCGAAGGAAGGAAACAATATGAAAAATGAAATGTTAGCCCTAATCCTTGCCGGTGGGCAAGGAACTCGTCTTGGTAAGTTGACTCAAAGCATTGCTAAGCCAGCTGTGCAATTTGGTGGACGCTACCGTATTATTGATTTTGCTTTGTCAAATTGTGCCAATTCAGGGATTAATAATGTCGGTGTTATCACCCAATACCAACCCCTTGCGCTCAATAGCCATATCGGAAATGGTTCTTCATGGGGGTTAGATGGTATTGATAGTGGAGCAACAATCTTACAACCTTACTCAGCTACAGAAGGTAACCGTTGGTTTTTAGGCACCAGTCATGCCATTTATCAAAATATTGACTATATTGATAGCATTAATCCAGAATACGTTTTAATCCTATCTGGTGACCACATTTATAAAATGGACTATGATGATATGCTCCAAACCCACAAAGACCATCAAGCTAGCTTGACTGTTGCGGTTATTGATGTTCCTTTAAAGGAAGCTAGTCGTTTTGGTATTATGAATACAGATACTAATGACCGTATCGTTGAATTTGAAGAAAAACCTGCTAATCCAAAATCAACCAAAGCTTCTATGGGGATTTATATTTTCAATTGGGATAAACTCCGTAAAATGTTGGTAGATGCTGAAAAAAATGGTGTGGACATGTCAGACTTTGGTCAAAATGTTATCCCGGCTTATCTTGATCAAGGTGAGGCCGTGTATACTTACAACTTTGCGGGTTATTGGAAAGATGTTGGTACCATTGAATCACTTTGGGAAGCCAATATGGAATACATCGGTGAAGACAATCAACTCAATAGTCGAGACCGTTCTTGGAAAATCTATTCTAAAAACCATATTGCGCCACCAAACTTTATTACTGATACTGCAAATGTCAAAGACAGTCTAGTTGTCGATGGTTGTTTTGTCGCTGGTGATGTTGATCATTCTATCTTGTCAACGAATGTTAAAGTTGAAGAAGGTGCAGTGGTTAAAGATAGTTTCATCATGAGTGGTGTAACGATAAAAGCTGGTGCCAAGATTACACGTGCTATTATTGGCGAAGGTGCAGTTATTAGTGAAAATGTTGAAATTGATGGAACAGAAGATGTTCAAGTAGTAGGCTACGATGAAGTAGTGGGGGTGCCAAATGAAGATTGATAAATACACAGCTATTTTAGGAAATACGATCGGTTATCCAGATATGGAAAGCTTGACAGCGAATCGACCATTGGCTAACTTGCCATTTGATGGGAAATATCGTTTGATTGACTTCCAGTTGTCTAGTATTGCAAATGCTGGTATCAGAAGTGTCTACGGTATTTTCCGTGGTCAAAATATTAGATCTATCTTTGACCATATTCGCTCAGGACGTGAATGGGGTCTCAATACCCTTCTTAGTCATTATTTCTTAGGTTTTTATAATACCGATGATGAGAGCAAGACTGCAGATGCTGATTACTATGACCAAATTCTAAATTATTTGAAACGTTCTGGTTCAGATCAAACGGTTTACATGTCTTGTGATATCTTAGCCAATATCAATTTAAAACAGGTTCTTCATGTGCATTCAGCGAATAAGCGTGAAATGACTGTTATTTATAAAAAAGTAGCAAAATCAAGTCTCTCATCTGATAATGAGCTTCTTGCCATTGATGAAAAAGATACTGTTGTTGGGAAAATTGCTGTTGAGAAAAGTGATGAGCCGGTTCCAATGTCGGCAGATATGTACGTGGTAAACACACCTTATCTGATTAAAAAATTAGAAGAGGAAGCTCAAAAAGAGAATCCACGTAAAATTCGTTTTGTACTCCGCGATTTAATTGTAGAAGCTGGTGCATTGGCATTTGAACACACTGGTTATCTCGCTAACATTACGTCTGTTAAATCTTACTATGATGCCAATATGGACATGCTTGATTCACAGAAATTTTATACCCTTTTCTACGGCAATCAAAAAGTTTACACAAAAGTAAAAAATGAAGAATCTACTTACTTTGATGACATGTCAACGGTAACGAACTCGCAATTTGCATCTGGTTCGATTATAAAAGGAACGGTTGAGCATTCCATTATTTCTCGTTCTTGTCGAGTTGAAGAGGGAGCAACAGTAGCTCATTCTGTAGTTTTTCCTAAAGTAAAAATTGGAGATGGAGCCACAGTTGAATATGCCATTATTGATAAGAATGTTACCGTACCAGCGGGTGTGACGCTTCGTGGTTCAGCTGAAAAACCGCTTGTTATTGCAAAAAATCTTGAAATCACAGGAGATATTATTCAATGAAAATCATGTTTGTAGCGGCAGAAGGAGCGCCTTTTGCCAAAACAGGTGGGTTGGGAGATGTTATTGGAGCACTCCCAAAATCCCTTATTAAAAAAGGGCATGAAGTCGCAGTTGTTTTACCTTATTACGATCTTGTCGCTCATAAATTTGGGGATCAAGTAGAGGATATTCTCTATTTTTACACCACTCTTAGTTGGCGCCGTCAATATGTTGGTGTTAAACGTATTATTCAGGACGGGGTCACCTTTTATTTCATTGACAATGAGCAGTATTTCCACCGTGGAAAAGTTTACGGAGAATGGGATGATGGTGAACGCTTTGCTTTCTTCCAATTAGCTGCGCTAGAAATGATGGAAAAAGTTGACTTTATTCCAGATATTCTTCACATCCACGATTATCATACAGCGATGATTCCCTATCTTTTAAAAGAGAAGTACCATTGGATTAATGCCTATAAGGACATTAAAACAGTTTTTACCATTCATAACATCGAGTTTCAAGGTCAATTTGATTCTGGTATGCTCGGAGATCTCTTTGGTGTTGGAGATGAACGCTATGTTGATGGTACATTGCGTTGGAATAATTGTCTCAACTGGATGAAGGCTGCGGTGCTTTATAGTGATCGTGTCACGACGGTTTCACCAAGTTATGCGGAGGAAATTAAAACCTCAGCTTTCGGTAAAGGTCTTGACCAAATCATGCGCATGGAATCAGGCAAATTAACGGGTATTGTCAATGGTATTGATACGGAACTCTTCGATCCAGAAACGGACAAACTTATTCCACATCATTTTTCAATCAACGACTTATCTGGTAAAACAAAGAATAAACTAGCATTGCAGGAACGCTTAGGATTACCTATTCGTGAACATGTCCCTGTTATTGGTATGGTTTCTCGTCTTACAGATCAAAAAGGATTTGATTTAGTCGTCAATGAATTGCATAATATTTTGCAAAATGATGTCCAAATCATTCTTTTAGGAACAGGCTATGCGGAATATGAAAATGCCTTTTCATGGTTTGGTAATGCCTATCCAGATAAAGTATCTGCTAATATCACCTTTGACTTAGAATTGGCGCAACAAATTTATGCTAGTTCAGATATCTTCCTCATGCCTTCAGCGTTTGAACCATGTGGTTTATCACAAATGATGTCGATGCGTTATGGAACACTACCAATTGTATCAGAGGTAGGTGGTCTTCGTGATACTGTTCAACCTTATAATGCTTATGATAAGACAGGAACAGGTTTTAGCTTTGGAGAATTTTCAAGTTACTGGATGTGTAAGACAATTGAATTAGCTTTAGACATCTATTATGATAATCCAGAAGATTGGAAACAACTTCAACTTAATGCGATGACTAAAGATTTTTCTTGGGACACAGCATGTGAAGCTTATCTGGAATTATATAAAACGCTTTAATGACGAACGTTGATAGAAGGACATCCCTTTCCAAAAGACAAGGGGTGTTTCTTTAGATATAATGAGTGAGAAAGAGACTTTCTATTTTTTATAAGTATAACCTATTGTGCCAGTTAAATTTATTTCAACAGACTTGCATTACAAATAATAGAGGTATCTGAAGCTACCGAACACTATTGTTTGAGTTTCTTTTTTACATAGTTACATAGATATCACTTAAACAGTATAACTATATGCAGATACAGTAATCAAGGGCGACGAAGTCGCCACATCCAGCACTTTCTGCAGTGGTGAGAGTGTGTGAGACAAAAATCGTTAAATCGCCACAAAATGACGATTTCGATTTTCCTTGCTCTCTGGTTTATAAGCTCAGGCTGAAACTGTCCACTGGACAGTTTCACTCCCACCTCCGCACAGTTCCAAAGGTCTGGGACACCTTTAGAGGTTGGAAATAAGATGAACGACGTTCATCACATTCGTATAGGACGGCCGCTAACGATTGCGTGGTACTAAAATAGTCCAGTGGACTATTTTAGGTGGACACTTGAAAATGAAGAGGTGTCCAGTTGTAAACTTCTAATCAACCACTGCGTCAAATTAATCTCTGCACTAAAATTTAAGAGGTTGGGATATTCTGTCTCACTCTCGATAGGGTTGGCAAGACTTAGGCTTGCCAAAAAGGAATGGAACTCCATAGGAGGTTTTGATGCTGACTTCGCCAGCTTCATTTACCACGGCGCTTCAAAGGTCTTCCCAGACCTTTGAAGCGCCCCGCATCACACAAGGATAAGTGCTAAAAAGAAAATAACTAGCACAATGGGGAAATATAGTCAATTTCTAAGATCATTAGATAGATCATATAAAAAGTCAATAATTTCCAACTAGAAAGGTTTTTATGGAACTCAAACATTTAACGAAAGAACAATTTATTCGTGACTTTAAAGATACATTACATGAAGAGCAACTAATTAAGGTCCCACGCGCAACACCTTCTGAACTTTTCATAACTTTAGCTAAATTGATTCGCAAATATTATACAGACACTTGGATTGCCCGTAATCATAAATTATCTGATAGGCAGGAAAAAATAGCCTACTATTTTTCAATTGAATTTTTACCAGGTCGTATGCTTGAAACTAATCTTCTCAACTTAGGGATTCTTGACCTTGTTAAAGAAGGTTTTGCGGACCTTGATGTTGATTTTGAGGCAGTGGTACAAGCAGAGCATGATATGGCGCTTGGTAATGGTGGTCTTGGTCGTTTAGCAGCAGCCTTTATGGATTCATTGGCGACAACTGGTTACCCTGGCTTTGGAAATGGCTTGCGCTATCAATACGGACTCTTCAAACAACGCATTGTTAATGGCTATCAAGTCGAATTACCAGATTCATGGTTTGGGTCAATTGGAAATGTTTGGGAAGTTCGCAAAGATCACGATGTTGTTGATGTCAAACTGTTTGGTGATGTCTATCTTCAATCTAATGAAGAAGGACGTATTGTACCGGTTCATAACAATGCTCAAGTTCTTCGCGCAGTTCCTTATGATGTCCCACAAATTGGCTTTGAAAACAATGTGATCAACAATTTGCGACTTTGGGATGTTGAAATTCCAGAAGAGTATGAGCTATATTATCCAACCTTAGAAGCTAGGCGTCGTGTGCAAGATATCACAGCAATTTTGTATCCTGATGATACCAGCTATGAAGGTAAAGAGCTTCGCCTGATTCAAGAATACTTCATGACAAGTGCCGGTCTTCAGACAATTATCAAGTCTTATCTTAAAATGGGATTGCCATTGGAAAAGATTCACGAAAAAGTGTCTGTTCACATTAATGATACCCACCCTGCGGTAGCACCAGCAGAGTTTATGCGCCTCTTGCTTGATGATTATGGATTAGAATGGGATGCAGCTTGGAATGCGACTGTTCAAACCATGAGTTATACCAACCATACCATTTTGTCAGAAGCATTGGAAAAATGGGATGCTGGCCTCTTCAAGCATGTTTTACCACGCGTTTACCAAATTATTCTTGAAATTGATCATCGTTTTGTTACAAATTTGGCACAAAATCATACTGATGCTGGTTTGATTGAACGTACTCGTATTGTGAAAAATGGTCAAATTCACATGGCCAATCTTGCCATTATTGGTGGGCATTCCGTCAATGGTGTTGCTAAATTGCACACGGAACTTCTAAAAGAAGACACGCTTCACGATTTCTATGTGCTCTATCCAGAGAAATTTAATAATAAGACCAATGGTATTATTCAACGCCGTTGGACGCAAATTGCGGCCCCAGAATTGTCACAAGCTATTGATCAAACCATTGGTAAAGGATGGCGCAAGGATATCCATGAACTAGAAAAATTAACTGCTTATGCTGACGACGAACAAGTGCTTAATACTTTCTATCAAGTGAAGAAAGAAGCTAAGGCGCGTCTTGCAGCCTACATTAAAGAGACAACGGGTATCGAAGTCTCTACTAATGCTATCTTTGATGTTCAAGTTAAGCGACTTCACGCTTATAAGCGCCAGTTGCTGAATGTTCTTCATATCCTTAAACTTTACCATGATTTGAAAGATAATCCAGATAAAGATATGGTTCCTCGCGTCTTTATTTTTGGGGCTAAAGCTGCACCAGGCTACCATTTTGCCAAATCAGTGATTAAATTAATCAATGAAATTGCTAATCTTGTCAATCATGATGTTTCACTTCAGGATAAACTCAAAATTGTTTTCCTTGAAAACTATAATGTAAGCCTTGCTGAACTTATTGTCCCAGCAGCAGATGTCTCAGAACAAATCTCTCTTGCTTCTAAAGAAGCCTCTGGGACATCTAATATGAAATTCATGATGACAGGTGCAGTAACACTTGCCACACTTGATGGCGCCAATATTGAAATCAAGGATGAAGTTGGAGACGATAATATCGTTATCTTCGGTATGGATAAGGATGCCGTTTATCGTCACTATGCAGCACATGATTATTACTCTCGCGGTCTATATGAGAGTACCCCAGTTATTCGCCGTGTCGTTGATAGTTTTGTCAATGGCACTATTCCAAACGCTCAGAGTGAAGGAACAGAAATTTATGAGGCTCTCATCACACACAACGATGAATACTTCTTGCTTGAAGATTTTACCGCTTATGTTGAGGCTCAAGAACGTATTGATAAGCTATATCGTGATCCAAAAGCTTGGTCTCGTGTTAGTCTCATGAATATCGCAAAATCGCACAAGTTTACTTCAGATGACACCATTACTGAGTATGCTGAAGATATTTGGGATTTGAAAAAATAACTATAGTGATTGAGAGGTGGAACAAGAATTTCAACCTCTCTTTTGTTTGTTATGCGACGTCTAGCGCCTAAAGGGAGTACGATTTAACAAGACACCTCTACTTTAACATAAAGAAAAAGTAGTGAGTACTCTTTACCGTTGGAGATTTCCTCACTATTAATCTTAGTATGTTTGTTTAATACTCTATAAAAATCAAAATTAGGCAAAGATAAAAACATTTTTCTCCAGTCTCCTTATGTGGTTGGCGCGCTAGTAATATTCATTTTAAATCAAAATCTGATAACTTGTATTCACCATTTTCTGGACAGTTAGTCTTATGTGGTAGGGACGATCCAAAGGTATGGAGACCTTTTGAGGTAGGAACTAAAGTTGGCATCAAGACATTCTAACGGAGTTCCATTGCTTATTTTTAAGCCTAAAATCTCCGTTCTCTTTTGACCACGGTGGCAACTGTCTGTTTTGAGCGACCTTGTAGTCGCATTTTAAGCTGACGATAAAAATGTTAACTGGTGAATACTATTTCTGAACAGGAGGTTAGTCTCAAATATAAATTATAAATCTGGTTGCATTTCTACAGTAAGAGATATCTAACCCCCTCCAATTGTTATAATATAAGGTCCACAATTTTAAATTTAGTACGAACTTTTGATGTCATGGCTAATTTTAAAGTCTAGAGTTTTCAAGTTGCCCTGCCATAACAACAAAGCTACCATGACTTTAACCACTACAGAGACTGGAAGACTGTTGCTTTCGTCCCTCACCATCTGAGGAATAGTTTTTTAGTCAACACCGTTTCATTTTAATTTTGAATGAGCATAATATTAGTCAATGTTGGTCAAAGAACCTAGACTAAATCGAAACGAAAGCGCCATCAATTCTGATATTTCATTGACATTTGAAAGAAATAGGACTAAAATGGCTAGGTAAAAAATTTTTTAAGGAGAAACTCTAATGAATCTTGGTATTTTGGCGCTCGGTTTAGCTGCTCTTGGGGGATCGGTTGGTATTGGTCTCTTGGTAAGTAGTGTTTTGCAATCATCTGCTCGCCAGCCTGAGATGTTCGGAAAATTCCAAACAACAATGTTTTTGGGAATTGCCTTTATTGAAGGGATGTTCTTTATCACGCTTGCTATGGCTTTTGCAATGGGTTAAAGCAAAGGCAGTTTATAATAGATAAGGAGAATTGACAATGGATCATTCAACTCCAAGTGTCCACTTAGGACCAATTGTCATTGACCTCACCATATTGAGCATGTCTCTATTAACGGTAGTCTTAACTTTTGGTTTTATATTTTGGGCCAGTAGAAAGATGACGTTAAGACCTTCTGGGAAACAGAATGTTTTAGAGTACGCCTATGAGTTTGTCTATGGTGTGGCTAAGGGAAATCTAGGAGAAAGTTACTCTCGGAAATACCTTCTTTTTTTATTTAGTCTCTTTATGTTTCTTTTAATAGGAAATAATATTGGTCTTGTAACGAAGTTAGAATCTGCGTCAGGTGAGAATCTTTGGATGTCACCAACGGCAAATATGATGTTTGACTTTGGTTTATCTTTGATTGTTACGGTGTTTTGTCACGCTGAAGGAATTCGTCAACGTGGTTTTAAAGCCTATCTTAAAGCATTTGTTACTCCAGCATACATGACACCGATGAACATTATTGAAGAATTTGCAAATTTCCTTTCTTTGGCGTTGCGTCTTTATGGAAATATCTTTGCAGGGGAAGTATTGATTGGTCTTTTGGTACAATTAAGTCATTCTCACATTCTTTGGCAGCCGGTATCAGTTCTTTTAACGATACTTTGGATAGCCTTTTCAGTATTTGTCTCTTGTTTACAAGCTTATGTCTTTACCATGCTGACATCATTATATCTCAGCAATAAGGTTAATGGACATGGACATTAAAAAAGTGTAAGGAGTTTTTCATGTTAGTAATGCATAGTGTTTCAGTAGGAACGCTTTTAGGTAATTTCATCATTGTGACAGGCTCATTCCTAACGTTGATGATTTTGATTCGTATTTTTGCTTGGTCGAAAATTACTGGTATTTTTGATGACCGTGCTAAGCAGATTTCTGATGACCTTGCAAAGGCAGAGGAAGCTCGTGTTAAAGCAGAAGGTTATGTTAGCGAACAAGAACAAGTCCTAAAAGATAGTCGTCTTGAAGCAAGTCAGATTATTGGTCAAGCTAATGCTAGGGCTGCTCACGATAAAGAAGCCATCTTAACCCAAGCTAAAGAAGAAGCACAGTCTATCAAAGATAAGGCGCGTGAAGATGCTGAAGCCATTAAAGTGGAAGCAGTTGAATCTGCAAAAGAGGAGATTGCTGCATTAGCAATTGATTTGGCAGAGCGTATCTTGGTACATAAACTGAATGAAACTGAGAGAGAAACTTTAGTTGACCGTTATCTAGATCGTCTAGGAGAAAACTAATGGACTTAAAGAAAGAAGCCTTAGTGCACAAGTATGCTCAAGAATTGGTTCAGAACGCTAAATTTCGTGATCAGCTGACGGTTCTTTATGAAAATACTTCAGATCTTATTGCTATTTTTTCTGAGACCAAATTGGACTCTGTTTTAGGCTCTGATAAGTTTGATGCAACTGAAAAAGCAGGTCTTCTTCATAAATTGAGTCGGCCCGAATCGCCTCTTTTAAATACGTATTTAGATACTGCTGTTGCAGAAAAAGAATTTGGTATGATTTTGCCAGTTTTACAAGAAGTTCTTGTGAAGATTGGTGAGGAGACTCAGATTTTTGATATGGAAGTGGTGGTTGCTCAGCCATTGACCTTAGCTCAAAAAGAACGTATTCGTCAAATTGTGGAATCGAAATTTTCCATTAAAACCCATCATCTGTTTGAAACAGTAGATGATGGAATTATTGGTGGCTTTATTATTAAAGTCAATAACCAAATTATTGATGCCAGTGTGCGGACACAAATTCAAGAAATTAAACAAAAATTGTAAAGATAGAAAGTGGTGTAAGCTTGGCTATAAATGCACAAGAAATCAGTGCCCTTATTAAGGCACAAATTGATAACTTTCAACCCAATTTTGAAATCACAGAAACCGGTATCGTAACTTACGTTGGTGACGGAATTGCTCGTGCCAGTGGTCTAAATGCTGCCATGAGTGGGGAACTTTTAGAATTTGCTAACGGTTCTTATGGTATGGCACAAAACCTTGAAGCTACGGATGTTGGGATTATTATTCTCGGTGATTTCTCAGATATCCGTGAAGGTGATATTGTAAAACGTACTGGGAAAATTATGGAAGTTCCAGTTGGAGAAGCGCTTATTGGGCGTGTCGTTAATCCTTTGGGACAACCTGTAGATGGTCTTGGTGAGATTGTTACAACTGGCTTTAGACCTGTTGAGACTCCAGCACCGGGTGTAATGCAACGGAAATCAGTTTCTGAGCCAATGCAAACAGGCTTAAAGGCAATTGATGCCCTAGTTCCAATTGGCCGTGGTCAACGTGAGTTGATTATCGGTGACCGTCAGACAGGTAAAACTTCTATTGCGGTTGATGCTATTTTAAACCAAAAAGACAACGATGTTATCTGTATCTACGTTGCTATTGGTCAAAAAGAATCAACGGTTCGTACTCAGGTTGAGACCCTGCGTAAGTACGGTGCCCTTGATTATACTATTGTTGTGACGGCATCTGCTTCACAACCTTCACCGTTGCTTTACATTGCTCCATATGCGGGTGTGGCAATGGCAGAGGAGTTTATGTATCAAGGGAAACACGTTTTGATTGTCTATGATGACTTGTCAAAACAGGCTGTCGCTTATCGTGAACTTTCTCTCCTTCTTCGTCGTCCACCAGGTCGTGAGGCTTATCCGGGAGATGTTTTCTATCTCCACTCACGTTTGCTTGAACGTTCAGCTAAGGTATCTGATGACTTGGGAGGCGGTTCAATCACTGCTCTGCCTTTTATTGAAACCCAAGCAGGAGATATCTCAGCCTATATTGCAACCAATGTGATTTCGATTACAGATGGTCAAATTTTCTTGCAAGAGAATCTCTTTAACTCTGGTATTCGTCCTGCCATTGATGCAGGGTCATCAGTTTCACGTGTTGGTGGTTCAGCTCAAATCAAAGCAATGAAAAAGGTTGCTGGTACCCTTCGTTTGGACCTTGCGTCTTATCGTGAACTTGAAGCCTTTACGCAGTTTGGTTCTGACCTTGATGCAGCGACTCAGGCCAAACTCAATCGTGGTCGTCGTACGGTAGAAGTGCTTAAACAACCAATTCACAAACCACTTCCAGTGGAAAAACAGGTTGTTATTCTCTACGCTTTGACTCATGGTTTCCTCGATGATATTCCAGTCAATGACATCTTAAAGTTTGAAGAGGAATTGTATCATTATTTCGATATGCATTATAGTTATATCTTTGATACTATTCGTATGACAAAAGATTTGCCTGAAGATGGGGTACTGGATACTGCTATTCAAGATTTCAAAGATCATTCATTTTTTAATGTATAAGGAGGACTGACTAATGGCAGGATCTCTTAGTGAAATCAAGGCGAGAATTCTTTCAACAGAGAAGACCAGTAAGATTACCAGTGCTATGCGGATGGTATCATCCGCTAAATTGGTGAAAGCAGAGCAAGCAGCAAAAGATTATCAGATTTATGCAGCTAAAATTCGTCAAATTACAACTGATTTTCTAAAAACAGAATTGACATCAGGTTCTGATAATCCTATGCTAGCCTCACGCCCTATTAAAAAGACTGGTTATATTGTGATAACCTCTGATAAGGGACTTGTTGGTGGTTATAATGCCAAACTGCTTAAAGCCGTTTTGGAGCTGATTGCTGATTATCACGAAGAGGGGGCTGAAGATTACGCTATTATTTCAATTGGATCAATCGGTTCTGATTTTTTCAAAACACGAGGCTTGCCAGTTTGTTTTGAAATGCGTGGTCTTGAAGACCAACCCTCATTTGATCAGGTGAGTCGCATTATTTCTCAATCAGTTGAAATGTATAAAGAGGAATTTTTTGATGAGTTGTATGTCTGCTACAATCACCATGTTAATAGTTTGACCAGTCAAGTTCGTGTTCAGAAAATGTTGCCTCTTTCAGATCTTGTAGCAGAAGAAGCTACGGATGAAGGTGTGACAGGCTTTGAATTAGAGCCAAGCCGTGAAGCGATTTTAGAGCAATTGTTACCACAGTACACAGAGAGTTTGATTTATGGTGCCATTGTTGATGCAAAGACAGCAGAGCATGCTGCGGGCATGACCGCCATGCAGACAGCGACTGATAATGCAGAAAAAGTGATTGGTGATTTGACGATTCAATACAATAGAGCTCGCCAAACAGCTATTACGCAAGAAATTACAGAGATTGTTGCGGGAGCTAATGCCCTTGAATAATTTCTCTTTTGTTAGAAATCATCTAAAAATTCGTGTCGATTGAATGGATTTTTACAAAATTAACAGAAAGGATGGTTCAGTTGTACTTGCCACTGTTTTGACAAGACAAATTGAACAAGCCCTGAAGGTGTATGAAAATTCTCTTTAAATTAAGTGGGATAAGCTGAATTTAAGAGGTATTCTAAAAACACTTTCTTTGGGGCTTTTGTATCTTAATTATGAGTTCAGGAAAAATTGCTCAGGTTGTTGGCCCAGTTGTAGACGTTAAGTTTGCAGTTGGTGATAAATTACCTGAGATAAATAACGCCCTTGTTGTTTATAAAAATGGGGATAAGAATCAAAAGATTGTTCTTGAAGTTGCCCTCGAATTGGGGGATGGTATGGTTCGTACTATTGCTATGGAATCTACAGATGGTTTAACTCGAGGACTTGAAGTCTTGGATACAGGTCGTCCAATTTCAGTGCCAGTTGGTAAAGAAACATTAGGTCGTGTTTTCAATGTCCTTGGAGATACCATTGACCTTGAGGAGCCTTTTGGGGAAAATGCAGAGCGTGAACCGATTCATAAAAAAGCGCCAGCTTTTGATGAATTATCAACTTCATCTGAAATTTTAGAAACTGGTATTAAGGTTATTGACCTGCTTGCTCCATATCTAAAAGGTGGTAAGGTTGGTCTTTTTGGAGGAGCAGGGGTTGGTAAAACAGTTCTTATCCAAGAATTGATTCATAACATTGCCCAAGAGCATGGTGGTATTTCGGTATTTACCGGTGTTGGTGAACGCACCCGTGAGGGTAATGATCTCTACTGGGAAATGAAAGAATCTGGTGTTATTGAAAAGACAGCCATGGTCTTTGGTCAGATGAATGAACCACCTGGAGCACGTATGCGCGTCGCTCTTACTGGTTTAACAATAGCTGAATATTTCCGTGATGTCGAAGGTCAGGATGTCCTTCTCTTTATTGATAACATTTTCCGTTTTACTCAAGCAGGTTCAGAAGTTTCAGCGCTTCTTGGTCGTATGCCATCTGCAGTTGGTTATCAACCAACTTTGGCGACTGAAATGGGGCAATTACAGGAACGCATCACTTCAACGAAAAAAGGTTCTGTAACATCAATTCAGGCGATTTATGTCCCTGCCGATGACTACACAGACCCAGCACCAGCGACAGCCTTTGCTCACTTGGATTCAACGACAAATCTGGAGCGTAAATTGACACAAATGGGGATTTACCCAGCGGTTGATCCATTGGCCTCTTCATCACGTGCCCTTTCACCAGAAATTGTTGGTGAGGAACACTATCAAGTGGCTACAGAAGTTCAACGTATTTTGCAACGTTACCGTGAATTGCAAGATATCATTGCTATTCTTGGTATGGATGAATTGTCTGATGATGAAAAAGTGCTTGTTAGTCGTGCGCGCCGTATTCAGTTCTTCTTATCACAAAACTTTAACGTAGCGGAGCAATTCACTGGTCAGCCAGGTTCTTATGTACCTGTAGTAGAAACAGTTCGTGGCTTTAAAGAAATTCTTGAAGGAAAACACGACATGTTACCTGAAGATGCTTTCCGTAATGTTGGACCAATTGGTGATGTGATTGAAAAGGCTAAGAAAATGGGTTATTAAGGAGGTCTGTGGATGACGTGTATGACAGTTCAGGTCGTTACACCTGATGGTATCAAATACGACCACCATGCTAACTATATTTCTGTGAGAACCACAGATGGGGAGATGGGGATTTTGCCTGGTCACCTTAATATTATTGCCTCTCTAGACGTCCACGAGATGAAGATTCGTCGTATTGACGATGATAATCATGTGGACTGGGTTGCTATTAATGGTGGTATCATCGAAGTCAAAAATGATTTTGTGACGATTGTAGCTAATTCTGCGGAACGTGAGCGAGATATTGATGTTAGTCGTGCGGAGCGTGCAAAAATCCGTGCGGAACGTGAACTAGAAGAAGCTCAATCTACCAAGGATATAGACCAAGTGCGTCGTGCTAAAGTCGCATTACAGCGTGCCCTTAATCGGATTAATGTAGGAACCCATCAATAAGTTGAGTATAAAAAGCCATCAGTGAAGTATCCGATGGCTTTTTAGATTGCAATAATGGATTAATAACATTTTTAGAAAATGATAGGTTACAGACTATTTTCATTGACTGAGAAGGTGTCGCCGTGTTGGAGATCTCCGTAGTTATAACCTCGGTCAAACCATCGTTTACGTTGCTCTGAAGTTCCGTGAGTAAAGCTATCTGGCATCGCACGTCCGTAGGCTTGTTCTTGTAAGTGGTCATCACCAACTGAGTGCGCGGCTGTCATGGCTTCCTCAATATCACCAATATCAAGCAATCCTTGTCCGTCAACATAGTTTGCCCAAGCACCTGCATAATAGTCAGCTTGGAGTTCAAGGCGGACATTTAGTTTGTTGGCTTCTTTTTCTGATAGCCCACGACGGGCACTGGCGTATTTACTCATGGTCCCAAGTTGATTTTGAACATGGTGTCCGACTTCATGGGCAATGACATAGGCCATGGCAAAATCGCCAGGGGCTCCGTATTTGGTTTTTAAATCTCCGTAAAAGCTCAAATCGAGGTAAACGGTATTATCAGCTGAGCAGTAAAATGGACCAGATTTAGCAGAACCTGCACCACAGCCTGTTGTAGTGTTATCTGTATAGAGAACTAATTTTGGTGCCTCGTAGGTAAGGCCGTTACGTTTAAATTCTTGATGCCAGTAATCTTCCGTAGAGGCGAGAACTTTTGAAATAAATTCGCCATCTTTATCGGTAACCGTTGACGTACCAGAATGCCTAACTTGGCTAGATTGATAGTTACTTGAGGTTCCGCCAAGGATATTGCCAAGACCTGAGCCACCACCCAGAAAGAGGAGCAAGACAAGAAGAACAATTTTTGTTTTCCATCCTGTGCGTGAGAAGAGGAGGTGCAGAAGAAGGTTGCTGCCAGCTCCGCCCATGTTAAGTCCGCCGCCAGAGGACCCCTGTCCACGTTGGTCGCGGATATTATCACTTTTTCTTAAATCATCAATTTTCATAGCGTTGAGTGTAATCCTATAAGGATTAATGGGAGCAAACTTTAAATTATTTTATAGCTACCGTAATCTTATAGGACATGCTTTGTTTACGGGAAACGAAAACATTCCTTTCTTCATATTAATCATCTTTATTATACTTGAATTTTCGGATTTCGCCTAGTAAAGTGCAACATTTGACAACAGAAAAGCAAAGCGTTTTTTGTTATAATAGAGAGACAGAATGGGGGATCAGATGAAACTTCTATATACGGATATTAAGCAAGATTTGACGATTATTTTGACGAGGGAGGCGCAGAAGTTTGCGGAGGCTGGCAAGCGTGTGTTTTATATTGCTCCCAACTCGTTGTCGTTTGAGAAGGAGAAAAAGGTTTTAGCCAATTTACCACAAGGCGCTTCTTTTAGGATTACGGTGACACGTTTTGGGCAAATGGCTCGCTATTTTTTACTGAATAAGGCACTACCCAGGGAAAGTCTTGATGAAATGGGTTTGACCATGATTTTTTACCGAGCCTTGTCTCGTTTTGATGAAGGGGATTTGCAGATTTATGGCAAATTAAAAAAAGATATTCAGTTTATCAAGCAATTAGTGGACCTTTATCAAGAAATGAAATCATCTAACATGTCTCCTATTGATTTGGAAGGGTTGGATAATCAAGCTAAGCGGTCAGATCTGTTGAAGATTTTTATAGCGGTTGAGGATTTACTACGCCAACATGATTTTGATAATCAGACCAATCTCAGTCATTTTGCTCAAGAAATTAAGTCTGGGCTTCTTGATGGGGCTTTGTCTGAGATGGTAGTCATTATTGATGGCTTTTCTCGTTTTTCAGCAGAGGAAGAGCAATTGGTTAATCTCTTACATCAAAAAGGGGTAGAGCTAGTTATTGGTACCTACATGAGCCAGAAAGCTTATGCAGCCAATTTTTCGGTAGGAAATAGCTATCAGGCTTCGATTGATTTTATCCGTTCTTTAGCAAAGGCGTACGCTACAAAGCCAATTTATCTCCCTAGTGAGGATGTCTCTGAGACTGCTTTTTCTCGTCTGAGTCGTCTGGTGGAGTGTCAGCATGATTTTACTGAGACGGACGAGGTCTTTTTGGAAGAGGATAAGGCGGCTATTACCATCTGGGAGGTGGTTAATCAGCGTGAAGAAATCGCTCAGGTAGCTAAGCGCATTCGTTATCTCTTGAGTAAGGGAGTCCGTTATAAGGATATCTGGGTCTTACTTGGCGATGTCGAGAGCTATCAGTTACAGGTCGCTAAAATTTTTGATAAGTTTGATATTCCTTTTTATATTGGGAAGGCTGAGAGCATGTCGACACACCCTCTCGTTAACATCATAGATGCTCTGTGTCGTCTGAAACGCTATAATTACCGTGCAGAAGATTTACTTAATCTGATTAAATCGGGTCTGTTTGGGTCATTTTCACAGAAAAGCATTGACCGTTTTGAACAGTACGTCCGCTATGCAGATGTGACTGGTTTTAACAAGTTTAATCGTGATTTCACGGCAAATATCTTGCTTCGAACAGAGGAACATGAGGATGGGACGACAGCAAAGATTTATCGTTATGATTTGGAGCAAATAAATAGCATGCGCCGTCAGTTGATGACTGCTTTGACAGGACTTTTATCAGCTAAAAAGCAAAAAGGAAAAAATCTTCTGACTAAGCTCAGCCATTTCTTTGAAACCATTCAGCTGATGTCTAATTTATCAGTTTTGACTGAAGAGGTTGATGCTAAAGAACGTGATCAACATGAGCAGGTTTGGGGAACTTTTTCTAAACTGTTAGAGCAGTTCTATCAGATTTTTGGGGAAGACAGTCTCTCTGTAGAGGAATTTTTGTCAGTATTAACGTCTGGTATGATGGCAGCCCAGTATCGTACAGTGCCTGCAACGGTCGATGTGGTTACGGTGAAATCTTATGATTTGATTGAACCACACTCAGCCCCTTATGTGTTTGCTTTAGGATTAACGCAGGCTAATTTTCCAAAATTGACCGTGAATCAATCTCTCTTATCAGATGAGGAGCGAGGCCATTTGAATGAAGTAACTGGAGATTCCGCTAAATTTGACATTGCTTCACATGAAAATCTCAAGAAAAATCATTTTACAGCCTTATCACTTTATCATTCAGCCACTAAGGCTTTGGTGTTATCCAGTCCAGAATTGTCTGGTGATGGCAGTAGTGATTTGTCTCCCTATCTGAAAGAATTAAAAGCATTGGGTGTACCAAGTGAGGAACGTGGGTTACATTTTGAGGCAAAAGGGGAGAAAATTGGGCACTACAAGGATGTTTTGGCGACAGCCCTTGCTATCAATCGTGGCGAGTTAGATCGTAAGTTAACCAAAGAAGAGCAAACCTTTTGGTCAGTTGCCGTTCGTTATTTACGTCAAAAATTACAAGAGAAAGCCCTTCTTATTCCGACGGTGTTAGAGGAGGTTAAAACGACCCGAGTTTCGCCTGAAGTTATGGAAGTGCGTTTTCCTCTTGAAGAGCCCATTCATTTATCAATCTCTGGTTTATCCACTTATTATAATAATCAATACCTTTATTTTATTCGTTACGTTTTAGGCTTGGAGGAGAAGATATCTATTCATCCAGACGCTAGTATTCATGGTCAGTATTTGCATAGGGTCATGGAGCGCCTACTTAGCGAAGCGCCAGCTTCTGAGGATTTTGATGGGGCTTTGGAAAAAGCTATCGCAGAGACAAATGAAGAGCCGAGCTTTGCCTTTACCTACAGTGATGATGATCAAGAAAGCCAACTGGCTAGAAGCATCCTAGAGGATGTCGCTAGAAGTACAGCTAGTCTTTTCAAGAATGAGCGTCAGCTGGATATTTTATCTCAAGAAGAACGTTTTAGTTTTGATATTGGGAGTGAGGTCAAGGTCAATGGGATTATTGACCGTGTGGATAGGCTTTCTGACGGTAGTTTGGGAGTTGTAGATTACAAGTCGAGTGAGATCAAATTTGATTTGGAACGGTTTTACAATGGATTGAATAGCCAATTGGTAACCTATTTGCAGGCTTTGAAAGAGCGTTACGGCATTGAGACAGAACAGTTATTTGGAGCTATGTATCTTCATATGAAATCTCCGTCGGTTAAGATGTCTGACTTGAAAGCTCCTGAGGATATTCTGACGCAACATTTGACTAGTCTGACTTATCAGGGGTTATTTGCAAAGGGAGAAAAAGCTCATCTGGCAGAAGGACCCTATAGTCTGACGAATCAGTTGTATGACAAGGCGGAGATAGAAACTCTGTTGGCATATAATCAGCAACTCTTCCAAGAGGCGACAACAGGTATTCGTTCAGGTAGCTTTGCAATTAACCCTTATACATCGGATCTTAAGTCAGTACAGGGAGAACAGTTGAAAAATATTACACATTTTGAAGCCGATAGGCATATGCTGACTCATGCACGACGTTTGAAAAAACTTCCTCGAAAAGGAAGAGGGATTGATCGAACACAGGCATTGTCTTTAATGGGAATAGAGGAAGAAGAAAATGATTTTTAAGGATTGGGCTTGGACAAGAGAGCCAGAAATGTATTGTATTTCAGAACATGAAATAACTGTAACAACACAGCCACATACCGATTTGTGGCAACGGACTTATTATCATTTCCGTAATGATAATGCGCCTGTGTTTCAGATGGAGACGGGGGAACAGTTTTTTAGCTTTGTCGTCAAAACGGATTTTTCTGGAGCTCAACACCGCTTTGATCAGTGTGGTATTGTCATGTACTTAGACAGTGAGAATTGGTTAAAAGCATCAGTTGAGTATGAAAATGAGGCTTTTCAGCATCTTGGTAGTGTGGTGACCAATGGGGGGTATTCAGATTGGGCGACTACTGAAATTGATACCTCTCAACGAGTGATGTGGTACCGTTTTAGCCGTCGTGGTGATGATTTTTGCATTGAAAATTCATTGGATGGTGTGACATTTCATCAAATGAGAATTTGTCACATGGCAAAGGCGCAGGGAGTTATTCAATTTGGAATCTATGCCTGCTCACCAGAGGAATCGTCCTTTGAGGCTGTTTTCTCTGACTTTGCCCTGTTAGATTGCCAATGGCAGGCTCATAAAGGTCAAGCACCAGATGAGGGAGAGGATGATGAGAATTAAACCCTTTTTAACATCTGAGGAAATTGCTGCGCGTGTGGTAGAGGAACTGGCTTCTGATAAGCCTAGAAAACTGACCCCAGAGCAAATCGAAGCAATTTATAGTAACGGGACAAATATCTTGGTCTCCGCCTCAGCGGGCTCAGGAAAAACCTTTATCATGGTACGACGCATTTTGGACATGATTAGTCGCGGTGTAACGGTTGATAGACTTTTTATCTCGACCTTTACCGTTAAGGCTGCTGGGGAATTAAAAGAACGATTGCAGGCTGGTTTGCTGGAGCTTCTTCAAGAAACAAGAGACGAGGAGACAAAGGCTTATTTGTCAGAGCAATTAGCCCTATTGCCAACTGCAGATATCGGAACCATGGATGCCTTTACCCAAAAATTGGTGAGTCAATACGGTTATCTGCTAGGGATTTCTCCTGTTTTTAGGATCATGGCTGACGCTTCTGAACAAGCTCTACTGCGTCAGGATGTCTATGTGGATCTTTTTTCAGATTACATGACTGGAAAAGATGCTCAGACTTTCAAACGCTTAGTGAAAAATTTTTCTGGCAATAGTAAAAGTAGTAATAAATTTCGTGACTTGGTTTATCAGATTTACTACTTTAGCCAGGCGACAGCCAGTCCCAAAAGTTGGTTAGCTGATCAGTTTTTAGTTGCTAATGAGACGCCAATTGAAGACCAATTGGCTAGTTATCTTGCTGATTTTTTGAGTCCGAGTGTTTTGGATCAAGCAATTTCTGAAGCGATAGCGTTTTTCCAACACCATTATGAAACGGTGACCAAGGAATTTCAAAAATCTTATAAATACCTGACAGCGGTTGAAGACCTCTTGGCTTTGTTGACTGATTTTGATGTGTTGGCTAGTCAGGACTACGTAGCTGAGCAGTTGGAGAAAATAGTTGCATTGTCAAGCCAAATAACTATGCGGGTAGGAAATGTCAAAGATGAAGAACTCAAATTGTTTGCTAAGGGGTATAACCAAGAGCGTCCAACATATTTGTCGCCTTTTTTAGAAGCGAAGCGGGCTCTGATGGAGGCTGCATTTTTGAGAAAATATCAACCAGAAACCCTACCTTTACTAGAACTTTTGAAGGATTTTGTCGCGGATTTTTCTGGTCAGTATTTGCAAGCGAAAATACAGGAAAATGCTTTTGAATTCCATGATATTGCGCACTTTGCTATTGAGATTTTAGAAGAGTTTCCAGAGGTGGCTAGGTCTTATCAAGATCGTTTCCACGAAGTGATGGTCGATGAGTATCAAGATAATAGCCATATCCAAGAGCGTATGTTAGAACTTTTGTCAAATGGGAAAAATCGTTTTATGGTGGGTGATATCAAACAGTCTATCTACCGTTTCCGTCAGGCAGATCCTCAGATTTTCAATCAAAAATTTAGACTGTTTCAAGAAAATCCAGATGCCGGTAAATTGATTTTGCTCAAGGAAAATTTCCGTTCCAGCTCGGAAGTTTTGGATGCTACTAACGATCTCTTTAGTCACCTCATGGATGAAAAAGTGGGCGATATTCGCTATGATGACCGACATGTATTGATAGCAGGTTCCGATGGGCAAAAAGAAAAAAAACTTGAAAATAAGACGCAGTTGCTTGTCTATAACACAGATAGTAGTGACTCCCAGGAAACAGAAGCCACTGATGAAAGTACGGTTTCTCAAGGTGAAATCGCTATTGTCCTCAAAGAAATCATCCGTCTTCACAACGACGAAAAGGTTCCATTTAAGGATATGACCCTCCTTGTTCGGAGTCGTACAGGAAATGATTTGCTATTGTCTTTATTTGAGAAGCACGGGATTCCACTGGTAGCTGATGGCGGTCAAAGTAACTATCTCCAATCTCTTGAAGTCATGATTATGTTGGATACCCTGCGTGCGATTAATAATCCTTTAGATGATTACGCCTTGGTTGCTCTATTGCGCTCACCCATGTTCCAATTTGACGAGGATGACCTCGCTAGGATAGCTGTTCAAGCTAAGCACGGTGATTTTTATGACAAACTAGAGCTTGCTCAGGAGAGACGCGGTGCTCATGCAGACTTGGTGACAGATGACCTTAAGAAAAAGTTGGATATTTTTATGGAGACCTTCCTTTCTTGGCGGTCTTTAGCAAAAAGATTGGCGCTTTATGATTTGATTTGGACGATATATAATGATCGTTTTTACTACGATTATGTCGGAGCCTTACCACGCGCAGAGCAGAGACAAGCTAATCTTTATGCTTTAGCTCTTCGAGCTCATGCCTATGAAAAATCTGGTTTTAAAGGTTTGTCACGTTTTATCACCTTGATTGATAGGATTTTAGCCAGCGAGCATGATTTAGCGGATGTGGAAGTGACGCCCCCTAAAAATGCGGTGCAACTCATGACGATTCATAAATCAAAAGGATTAGAGTTTAAGTATGTCTTCATCCTAGGTGCCGATAAATCCTTTTTCAATGCGCAAACTAGTGACCAGTATCAAGGTGTCATTCTCAGTCGAGACCAGGGGATTGGTATTAGATATTTAGCAGATATGACAGCAGATTTCTCGGATACGCGCTTACCTAAGCTTCAGGTCAAATTGGATACCATTCCCTTTCAAAGGAATCAAAAAGAGACTAAAATTTCTGCTCTGTCTGAACTGATGAGGCTTCTCTATGTCGGTATGACACGTGCAGAGAAACGACTGTACCTTATTGGAAAGGGGAGCCAAGAAAAACTATCAAGTAAATATAATGGTGATTCCAAAAACGGTTTTCTTCCATCATGGCAACGAGAAGAGATGACGACCTTTCAAGATTGGTTCTTATCGGTAGAAGCAGCTTTTAAAACAGAACAGTTGGCTTTTGATGTGGTTTATATTGATCAAGCGGAGCTCGTTTCTGATAAAATTGGGCGACTAGAGATTACCGAGGAAATTCACCCTGATGATTTGTCTCAAAATCGTCAGTCTGCAGAGATTGAAAGGGCACTGACTATTCTTAAATCAGTGGATGACATCAACACTAAATACCGCTCTGCCATTAACCTACCAACCCTAAGAACTCCAAGTGAAATCAAGCAGTTTTATGAGCCGATTATGGATACCGATGGTCTTGAAGTGATGGGAAAAGCAGTTGCTGAGAGTAAGCAGGAGAAATTAATTTTTGCCCTACCTAATTTTGAAACAGGCACTTCTCAGACGGCTACTGCAGTTGGTTCAGCAACCCATGAGCTCATGCAACGCCTAGATATGACTAAACCTATAACAGAATCAGCCATTAAACAGGCGCTTCAAACTGTTCAAGGAGATAAAACAGTCAAAGCTCAGGTGAAAACAGATAAGATTTTAGCCTTTTTTGAAACGGATTTAGGTAAGGAAATAATGACCAATACCGATAAACTCTATCGTGAAGCCCCCTTTGCCATGCTCACTAAGGATAAGAGTAGTGGTGAAGAATTCGTTGTCCGTGGAATTGTTGATGGTTATCTTCTTTATGAGGACCATATTGTCCTTTTTGATTACAAGACAGATAAATTCACAAACAGTCATGGTATCATCCAACGCTACCAAAATCAAATGGCACTCTACGCTCAGGCACTTAGCCAATCTTATGGGATTGCTAAGGTTGACAAATACCTAGTGTTATTGGGTGGTGAGACTTTTGAAATCGTGAGAATAGACTAATCAAAAAATCGAGCCGTATAGCTCGATTTTTTAATGTAAGACAAAATGTTCGATATGGATATTGTAGTCAGAATAGTTGTTGTGGAGGTGGTCAGCAATTTCTTCGTACAAGGCTTTAACTTCAGCAATTTTTTCTGGTTGGTCTGAACCGATATAGTGGAATTGACACTCAATTGTTAAGAATAGTTGGTGGAAGAGGTCGTTCATTCTTTCTAACTTATCAAGGAGCTCATGGTCATTTTGGATAAAATCAGGGATTGCCTTGCGTTCGTCAGCATAGGCATCCTTTGGGGTTAATGGGTAGGTACCGTATTCTAGGCATAGTTCATAGGTCATGGGAATGTCTCCTTGGAATTTCTTACTTCCACTATACCACAGGCGGTGGGGAATGTGAAACTATCTGCTCTGCGTTTCTAAAAAACCAAAAATTATCGCATTAACGATTGGATACCGTAGCATAATTTGCTTTACCTTTGTGAAAAAAACCACAAGCAAAACCCTTTGGAAGGAGGTCAAAGCACGATATAATAGAAACCTACTATGAACTCGTATGAGAAAAAGGAGAAAAACATGTCGAACAACATCCGTGTATTACTTTATTATAAATATGTTCCAATTGAAAATGCGAAAGCATACGCTCAAACGCACCTTGATTTCTGTAAATCAATTGGTCTGAAAGGTCGCATTCTGATTGCTGACGAAGGAATAAATGGTACTGTTTCTGGTGACTATGAAACAACTCAGAAGTACATGGACTGGGTACACTCTGATGAGCGTTTTGCAGATCTCTGGTTTAAAATTGACGAGGAACCCCAAGATGCTTTCAAGAAAATGTTTGTACGTTACAAAAAAGAAATCGTTCACCTTGGTTTAGAAGACAACGATTTTGACAGTGATATTAACCCATTGGAAACAACAGGTGAATACCTTAATCCACAACAATTCAAAGAAGCTCTTTTGGATGAGAATACGGTCGTTCTTGATACCCGTAACGATTATGAATATGATCTTGGTCACTTCCGTGGTGCAATTCGTCCAGATATCCGTAACTTCCGTGAGTTACCACAATGGGTCCGTGATAACAAAGAAAAATTTATGGAAAAACGTGTGGTAGTTTACTGTACGGGTGGTGTCCGCTGTGAGAAATTCTCTGGTTGGATGGTTCGTGAAGGCTTCAAAGATGTTGGTCAGCTCCACGGTGGTATTGTCACTTATGGTAAAGACCCAGAGGTGATGGGTGAACTTTGGGATGGTGCTATGTATGTTTTTGACGAGCGTATCTCAGTCCCTGTTAATCGTGTGAATCCAACTGTTATCGGACGTGACTACATTACTGGTGAGGAGTGCGAGCGCTATGTCAACTGTGCGAATCCATACTGCAACAAGCAAATTTTCATGTCAGAAGAAACGGAAAGCAAGTATGTTCGTGGTTGCTCTGCTGAGTGTCGTGCTCATGAACGCAACCGCTATGTAGCAGAAAAGAACTTATCTCGTGAGGAATGGGCAACACGTTTAGAAGCGATTGGTGAAACATTACCAGAAGTGGTCATGGCGTAAAACGATAGTGGGACAGAAGTCATGATGTCGAAGTCTTGACTTCCCCTCGCTCTCTGATTTCTAAGCTCAGGCTGAAACTGTCTACTGAACACTTTCACCACCTCCGTATAGCTCAAAAGGTTTGGGGAACCTTTTGAGGTGGGGAATAAGGCGAACGAAGTTCGTCTCAATCGTTAAGGTCTGGGAGACCTTTGGAGGTTGGAAATAAGATGAACGATGTTCATCACATTTGTATAGGATGGCCGCTAACGATTGTGTGGTACCCAAATAGTCCAGTAGACTATTTGAGGTGGACACTTGAAAATGAAGAAGTGTCCAGTTGCAGACCTCCAATCAACCACTGCGTCAATCTGTTATTACTCTCAAAAAGAAAAGGTTGAGATATTTTTATACGAAAACTTCAAAAAAAGTGCAAAACTTCCTCCCCTATGTTACAATATAGGCGAAAAATTTTTAGTTTTGGATTGTTAGCTCGTCTCTAACAATCTTTTTTGTTGGCAAAATTCAGAATAAGTCAATTGATAAGACAAAAGAATATAAGCTAGTTTAAGTAACTAATGAGCAATAGCTATATTAGCTTTTTGTGGGCCTCTTCTAGATTTTAATCGATTAAACCGTTCAGCTATAGGACTGCCTTTTTGTCGTCTAGCCACAAAGACAGCTTGACAAAGGCACTTTTTTAGGTAAGCATTACCATGTCTTATTCGGTTACTTCGTTTTTTACCAGCACTCTCATGATTTCCTGGACATAACCCAGCCCAAGAACTTAATTGACCAACTGTTGGAAGTTGGTTCATCTCAACACCAACTTCAGC
>NZ_JBHSOJ010000015.1:64315-64959 GCF_042656225.1 Streptococcus caledonicus | reverse complement strand
TAGTCTTTGAGATAACTGTCTATTCGATTTTCTAACTGTTGGATTTTAGCATTATAACAATCATAAGTTTCTAATGCTTGCTCTAACATAAACCGATGATAAGCTGAAAAATAACCATCCAAGGCTTTTTCTAGTTGAGGAATTTTCTGTTTCAAAGTCGTATAAACATTAGCACGAATAACTTCTGGTGTGATGGTTTCTCCATTGACTAAAAGAGTCATCAAGTTACGCCCAGAACTGCCCATAATATCTTCAAGGTAAGTCGTTAATTTGATTCCTCCTGATTGAAGAATGTTATGAATTCTGTTCACGTCACGATTACGAGTTTCAACTTGATGTTTCCGTTGACGTGTTAGCTCTCGTAGTTCTTGAATCCTCTCATTTTTGACTAGGGATGGCTTTTCATATGTGCTGGATTCGCTAAAATGAGCTCAAAGTCTTGACAGAGCGCATGCCAAACGGGTTTTCAATAGACTCCTGTACTTTCCATGCCAACAGCTTGTCCTTAAAAAGATGTGAGAAAATCATGACATTGTTGTAAACCTTCTGTCGTTGTATCAAAGCGAGCCTCTTCACGTTTGGGACGAGTACTAGTGAGAGAGCCGTGTAAGATACAGACAGCTATCATAGCTTGGTGAATATCA
>NZ_JBHSOJ010000015.1:0-64168 GCF_042656225.1 Streptococcus caledonicus | reverse complement strand
CAAAGCCCTCACTAAGAGTATAGCACTTAGCGAGGGCTTTGCCTATTGGTTGTCATTGTTTTGTGAGTGTGGGGCTCCGCCATCGTGCTGGTTTGTCCCAACCTCTTTCTTTCTCTAAAGTTTTCGGTTATTTAGTCTATACTAATAGAGTAACACTTGTCCTAGTATGGAGAAGGACGTTTACGGTATTATATCCCTTTTTGACAAGTGAAAGTATTACTAATTTTATCAAAATAGAACGGAAGAATTTTACTGTTTTACTACTATTGGGAAAATTAGAGAAGTAGTGACTTTGTTGCGTAAAGTTATTACAGTAGGCAAGAATATTAGTCACTTACTAAGTCATTAGCAATTGATAGGAATAATCACCAATTACCCCAATGTGATTATTAAAATATATTGATAACTATTAAAAAACGAACTAGCTAAAAAGTGGTATAATAATTTTTAATTATTGGGAGGAATGAGGGTATGAAACTACAAAGGGCACCTTTGGCAACTGCTGGATTAATTCTAGGGATACTTGGCTTAGGTAATTTAATTAAAGAGATATCCATTTACTTAACAGCTTTATGTGGTATTATTGCAAGCTTATTATTTTTCTATTTAATTTATTCTATGTTAATAGATCGTCAAAGTATCAAGAAACAATGGCAAAATCCCCTTGTTCAATCTGTCTTTACAACATTTTTTATGTCAGGTTTGTTGGCGTTGACTTATGTGAAACAATTTTTTGGGAATCATGATTTGATTGTAAGGTTTTTAAAAAGTTTTTGGTTTATTTGGTTAATTACTCTAGTAATCCATATGTTGCTTTTCTCAAGGAAATATCTAAAATCTTTGTCTCTTACAAATGTCTTTCCTTCTTGGACGGTCTTATATGTTGGTATTGGTGTAGCATCTTTAACATCACCACTAAGTCAGCAATTCTTTTTAGGAAAAGTGATTGTTAGTTATAGCATTGTAGCGACTATTTTAGTTTTACCACTCATTTTCTATCGGTTGAAAAATCATCCGTTGGAAACAACGCTGAAACCGAACACAGCAACAATTTGTGCCCCATTTTCCTTAGTCACAGCAGCTTATCTTTCCAGTTTTGAAACTCCTAATAAATTGATTTTAGGAATTTTAGTGGTAGTATCACAGCTTTTCTATTTTTATATCTTGCTCCAATTACCTAAGCTACTTAATCATCCGTTCACACCAGCTTTTTCAGCTTTTACCTTTCCGCTGGTCATTTCTGCGACAGCTCTAAAAAGTAGTGTCAAGATACTGGTTTCACCTGAACCAATTATTTGGCAGATTTTAGTTGTGTTCGAAATCATGGTCGCAACGCTCATCGTTAGCTATGTCTTGATAGGCTATCTTGGATTTTTCATAGGGAAAAAGTTGCGCTAGAAACATAAAAAGCACGAAAATGTGCTTTTTTACTTATTAAATTCGGCCTTACTTTTAACGTCTCCGTATTCTTCAGCAACTTCTAGGCTGAGAATATCCTGATAGCTTGGCAAGGTGATATCCTTACCGTATTTATTACGAAGTGCTGTTGTGACTAAGCGATAGGCTAAGTTAGCATTGCGTGACAGAATAGGACCGTGGAAATAAGAACCGTAAACATTTTTGTAGTGGACACCCTCAGTGCCGTCTTCGCTATTATTTCCCTTACCATAAATCACTTTTCCAAGTGGCTTCTCATCATCTGAGAGGAAGGTGCGTCCTTGATGGTTTTCAAAACCGTAGTAGGTTTCGTTAAATTCTTCATTGTGAATCTTGATATCACCGATAAAACGATTATTTTCTTGATTGAGGGTATAATGCCCCATCACTCCGATACCATTAATGCGAGCGCCATTTGCTTGAATATAATATTGTCCGAGTAACTGGAAGCCACCACAGATAGCTAGGATAACCTTGTCATTTTGAATGAAACGGTCAATAGGTCCACGTTTACTTGGGAGATCTTTAGCAACGATAGATTGCTCATAATCTTGACCACCGCCAAAAAAGACCATGTCGTAATAGTTATCATCAAATTCATCACCGATAGACACAATATCAAAGGTCATTTTTACCCCTAATTTTTCCCCAACGTATTTCATCATGAGAACATTACCGTTGTCACCGTAAGTGTTTAATAGGTTTCCATAGAGGTGGGCGACATTGAGTTCGTATTGGTAATCCTTGTTTGCAGGAGATTTTAGTGAGGTATAAGTCATTAGTTCATCTCCTTTCCAACAGCATGGCGTTGAGCTAAGAGCTCTCGGAATTCCAGCATAGCAGTGTAAGTAGCAAGAATATAAGCATGATCACTCTCTTGAGTTTCAATTAAATCCATAATATCTTCCAATTTTTCAGCTTGGGTAATTTTAGTTTCATCGTAGCCAGTCACACGCAAGCGACGAGCAATTTCAGAATGACGAACACCACCAGCATTGATTTCAGTAATATCCATCTCATTGATGAGTTCAAAATTAGCATCCCAAATCCAACTAGTATCAATTCCATCAGCATAGTTTGCATTGAGAAGGACAGACAAGCTAAATTGGTAGTCAGCGAGTTTTATCATCTCAAGAGCTTGGCTTGCTCCTACTGGATTTTTAATGAGAACCAGTGTACATGATTTGTTACCAATCTTAAAGGTTTCCTGACGTCCAAAGACAGCACGAGATTGATCAAATCCAGCCTTGATTTTTTCTGGAGAGACACCGAAAAATTCAGCGACAGAAACAGCAGCAAGGGCATTGTAGATATTATAAAGTCCCCCGACATTGATTTTGTAATCCTGGCCATCAATGACAAACTCAGAAGCAGTATTGGTGATTGTTTTTAGTGCTGTTAATTTGTAATTGAGTTCAGGACGTTTGAAGTCACAGTTTGGACAGATATAGTCCCCTAGGTTTGCATAGGTGTTAAGAGTATACTGCAAAATACCTTCACAGTTTGGACATACAATTCCTTCTGTGTTGTAGTGGGCTAAAGCTGGCGCAGCTTTTTCAGTATCAAAACCGTAAAATCGAACGGGATTAACCACTTGTTTTGAGTTGAAAAGAGGGCTGTCGCCATTAGCTAAAATGGTCGCTTGAGGCGCCTTTGCTGCACCGTCTAAAATCATTTGGTAAGTGGTGTAAATCTCACCGTAGCGGTCCATCTGGTCACGGAAAATATTGGTAAAGACGAAAAGGCTTGGTGTGATGTATTCAGTAATCTTTGGAAGGCTAGCCTCGTCAATTTCGAGCACCGCAATTTTTTTACCGGATTTTCCTTTTTTAGCAGTTAAAAAAGTTGACGTAATCCCTGTAATCATATTAGCACCGCTTGGGTTAGTCACAATCTCTCCGAAGGCTTCTTTGAGAATGCCGACAGTGAGAGCTGTTGTGAGGGTTTTACCATTAGTGCCTGTGACAACTACGATCTCGTAATCTTGAGCTAAGCTACTTAAAATATCTTTATCAAATTTAAGAGCAATTTTTCCAGGAAGCGTTGAACCACGTCCTAATTGCGAAAGAATAAAGTGAGCTGATTTACCAGCTAAAATTCCTAGTTTTGTTTTAATAGTCATGAGGATATTTTACCACAAAACATGAAGAGAGTTAAGGAAAAATAGTTTGATTTGTGCTATAATTAGAAAAGAATTTTTGAAAGAACAAGTGATAACGTATGAAGCTATTATCAAATATTGATGTAAATTATTGGACATCTCTGATATCAAGTCCGTGGGTTTTGATGATTAATCTCTTAGATATTATCATTGTTACCTACTTAATTTATCGTTCCATAAGAGCAATTGCTGGAACAAAGGTTATGACACTTATTCAAGGAACAGTATTTTTTGTCTTAACTAAGTTTGTAGCAGAATGGCTGGGCTTTGCCACCATTTCTTATCTAATGAATCAAGTCATTACTTATGGGATTATTGCTGGTGTTATCATCTTTGCTCCAGAAATTAGATCAGGGTTGGAGCGTTTTGGTCGGGCCACAAATAATGTTTTTATTGGAACGCAAGGGATTAAAAATGAAGAAAGAGTTATAGAAGCACTGGTTAAGTCGGTTACTTATATGAGTCCTCGTAAAATAGGTGCACTTATGTCTATTAAGGGGACACAAACTCTGAGAGAATATAAATTGAGTGGGATTCCCCTTAATGCTGATATTTCAAGTCAGCTCCTTATTAACATTTTTATACCAAATACCCCCCTTCACGATGGGGCAGTTATTATTGAAGGAAATAAAGTCGCCACCGCTTGCTCTTATTTGCCTTTATCAGAATCTCAGGCGATTTCTAAAGAATTTGGAACGAGGCATCGTGCAGCAATTGGTTTATCAGAGCATTCGGATGCTCTAACTATCATTGTTTCTGAAGAGACTGGAGCGATTTCTGTTGCCTATAAGGATAATTTTATCCATGATATGAGTGTCGAAAACTTTGAGGCATTGTTAAAAGAGCACTTAATTACGGAAGAAGTTCAAGAAAGTTTTTGGAAACGTTGGTTTGGAGGTGATAGGGTATGAGAAAGAAACTCTTTACAAAAAAATTTGGTATTGGTCTTGTTTCTTTACTTTTCTCGCTTTTGCTTTTTTTTACAGCCACTTCTAGCAATTATAACAGTACACAGGCGCAATTTAATCGAACGACTGAAACCTATAGTCATACTCTTGAAAATATTCCTATTGATATTAAGTATGACAGTGATAAATATTTTATCTCAGGCTACTCTTATGAGACAGAGGTGTATTTGACTTCAACAAATCGCTTGAAATTGGATTCAGAGATTAATCGATCAACAAGAAAATTCAAGGTTGTTGCAGATCTAACGAATTTGACCGAAGGAACGAGCAAGGTCACACTGCAGGTGAAAGATTTACCAGATGATGTATCAGCTACGGTTTCACCGGTCAGCATGTCAGTGACTATTGGAAAGAAAAAAACAGAGACCTTCCCTGTTAGAGTCGAAATAGCAGAAGACCAGTTTGCGGATGGGTATGCACTGAAGTCTTATGAATTGGGCTTGACAAAGGTTAAGGTAACAAGTGATGAGACAATTATTGGACAGATTGATCATGTAGTGGCGACGCTACCAGATGGTATGCGATTGGAGGGTGACTATAATGACAGTATAACCTTGCAAGCTGTTTCTGAAAATGGTATGATTTTACCAGCTGTCATTGAACCAGCAAGCGCTAATTTACAAATTACAGTGAGTAGTTTAACCAAAACAGTACCTATTCGAGTAGATTATACCGGTGAGCTACCTAGTAATGTTTCAGATATCAAATATAGTCTATCCTTTGATAAAACCGTTATTCAAGGTAATCAACAGGCATTGGATGCTATAAGTGAGCTTGTCATTCCAATCAACATTTCAGATATTACAGAATCAACGATTAGAACGATGACTCTAGCAGCGGATGATGTGATTGTGACACCAGCAGTTGTTGATGTGACACTTAATGTTGTGAAGAAGAAATAAATTAGTTATCTAATTGACACTAAAAAGATTTAGACTAAGATAGTGCTTATGATGACATGCTGATTCTGTATGAGGATAAGATGTTGCTCAAAAGAGTTATGATGAGACCGTTATTTCTATATATTGCATATTGCGAAAAAATACCTATAGATATGGAAATAAAAAGGTAATGAGGTTGTTAAACGAGACATTTGAGTTCGGTCTATGCCTCAAACTTTTCACAAGAGAATTTAATTAGTAATATAATAGAAAATTAGAGAAAGGAATTGTTTGGTACTAGCCAATTGTGGTTGGAATTAAACACGGGACGCTGAAAAGTGTCTTATTTCCGAAGTGATTTAGCCATGAACTGGCAAAAAATTAATATAAAAGAAAGGTAATGAGGTTGTTAAACGAGACATTTGAACTCGGTCTGCGTCTCAAACTTTTCGAAAGTAAACTTGTTATTTATAATGTAATAGAAAATTAGAGAAAGGAAATGTTTGATACCGACTAAATTTGGTTGGAATTGAACACGGGACTAATTTCCTGGAAAAAAGATAAATCATTACTAGACGCAAGCGTCGTCGTTTGATTTCCTATTTTTCTACGGAAATTTTCGGCAAGCCGAAATGTCCCTTTGTATCTTATTTATGGGTAAATATTTTGGGACGGATGGTGTCCGTGGTGAGGCTAATGTTGAATTGACGCCAGAATTGGCTTTTAAACTTGGACGTTTTGGTGGTTATGTTCTTAGTCAGCATGAGACAGGGCGTCCGAAAGTTTTTGTGGCGCGTGACACACGTATTTCAGGTGAGATGCTTGAGTCTGCCTTGATTGCAGGTTTGCTTTCAGTTGGTATTGAAGTTTATAAGCTAGGTGTTTTAGCGACACCAGGTGTTTCTTATTTGGTACGTACGGAAAATGCTAGCGCAGGGGTCATGATTTCTGCCAGTCACAATCCTGCCTTGGACAATGGTATCAAATTCTTTGGTGGAGATGGGTTCAAATTAGCAGATGATCAAGAAGCAGAGATTGAAGAACTTCTTGATGCTACTGAAGACACTCTCCCACGTCCATCAGCAGAAGGGCTAGGAACTCTTGTTGACTATCCAGAAGGGCTTCGTAAATATGAGAAATTTATGGTTTCAACGGGGCTTTCTTTAGATGGGATGAAGGTTGCTCTTGATACGGCAAATGGTGCTGCGGCAGCTTCAGCACGCAATATTTTCTTGGATTTAGGTGCAGAAATTACGGTTATAGGAGATAAACCTGATGGCCTTAATATTAATGATGGAGTGGGATCAACCCATCCTGAAAAACTTCAAGAATTAGTCAAAGAGTCAGGCTCTGCTATTGGCCTTGCCTTTGATGGTGATAGTGATCGTCTGATCGCAGTTGATGAAAATGGGGAGATTGTTGACGGTGATAAAATCATGTACATTATCGGTAGGTACATGTCTGAAAAAGGTCAGTTGGCACAAAATACCATTGTCACGACAGTCATGTCAAACCTTGGCTTCCATAAGGCGCTTGATCGCGAGGGAATTGCTAAGGCTGTAACGGCTGTTGGTGACCGCTATGTTGTTGAAGAAATGCGTAAAAACGGCTATAATCTCGGTGGTGAGCAGTCTGGTCATGTGATTATCATGGATTATAACACGACTGGTGATGGGCAATTAACAGCAATTCAGTTGACAAAGGTGATGCAAGAAACTGGAAAAACTCTTTCGGAGTTGGCTTCTGAAGTGACGATTTATCCACAAAAATTGGTTAATATCCGTGTGGAAAATAGCATGAAAGATAAGGCGATGGAAGTTCCTGCCATTGCAGCCATCATTGAAAAAATGGAAAATGAAATGAATGGTAATGGTCGCATCTTGGTACGTCCAAGTGGAACAGAGCCTTTGCTCCGTGTCATGGCAGAAGCACCAACACATGAGCAAGTAGATTACTACGTTGACACCATTGCAGATGTTGTCCGTGTAGAAATTGGAATTGATTAATAGGAATTGAAAGGTTGGTATTGCCCAGCCTTTTTACTATGGTGTATAGGATATTTTCGTTTTAGGATTGTTTCAGATGTTAGCTCTGCCTTTTTCCAAATCTATGATATAATAGAAGAAATCTAACAAAGAAAAGAGAAATTAAAATGACATTCAAATCAGGCTTCGTAGCCATTCTTGGTCGTCCAAACGTTGGGAAATCGACCTTTCTAAACCATGTCATGGGGCAGAAAATTGCCATCATGAGTGACAAGGCGCAAACAACGCGCAATAAAATCATGGGTATTTACACGACAGAGACTGAGCAAATTGTCTTCATTGATACCCCAGGGATTCACAAGCCCAAAACGGCGCTTGGCGATTTCATGGTGGAATCTGCCTACTCAACCCTCCGTGAAGTAGAGACAGTTCTCTTTATGGTGCCTGCGGATGAGGCGCGTGGTAAAGGGGATGACATGATTATTGAGCGCTTAAAGGCTGCCAAAATCCCTGTTATCCTTGTGATTAACAAGATTGACAAGGTTCATCCAGACCAATTGCTAGCGCAGATTGATGATTTCCGTAGTCAAATGGACTTCAAAGAAATTATCCCAATCTCAGCTCTTCAAGGTAATAATGTTGAAACACTGATTAAGGTTTTGACAGATAATCTGGAAGAAGGTTTCCAATATTTCCCAGAAGACCAAATCACAGACCACCCAGAGCGCTTCCTTGTGTCAGAAATGATCCGTGAGAAAGTCTTGCACCTAACTCAACAGGAAGTTCCCCACTCAGTAGCCGTAGTGATTGAATCAATGAAGCGTGACGAGGAGACAGATAAGGTTCACATCCGTGCAACGATCATGGTTGAACGTGATAGCCAAAAAGGCATTATCATCGGCAAGCAAGGTGCCATGCTCAAAAAGATTGGCAAAATGGCACGTCGCGATATCGAAATCATGCTTGGTGACAAAGTCTATCTAGAAACTTGGGTCAAAGTCAAAAAAAACTGGCGAGACAAAAAACTCGACCTCGCCGACTTTGGCTACAATGAGAAAGAGTACTAATGATTAAGCCAGTTGACAGCCATTCTTTGTCTGACTGGTCAGCTCTGGCGTCAACCGTTTGGCAGACAGAACGGTTGCAGTTAGAAAAAGACTTCCAGATTGGTAGCTTCCCTTATGAGTTTCTCTTTTGGCAAAATGGCAGAGCAGTTGCATTTATCAGTCTATCTATCCGAAAGGACTATGTTGAAGGGGCAAAGACCAGTCCAGTTGCGTATCTGGAAGGAATTAATGTTCTATCAGATTACCAGAGAAGTGGTATAGCGAAAGAACTAATTGATTTTGCTCGCCAATGGGCTAGAAATCAGGGGATTAGACAATTGGCATCAAATTGTGAACTAGATAATCTGACTAGCCAAGCTTTTCATAGTGCAGTAGGCTTCAAAGAAGTCAGCAGAACTGTCAATTATGTGTTAGATTGTTAAGGAGAACACATGAACCAAGATTATATTTCCTACATGCGTTCCAAAGTGGGACATGATAAGATTATTCTCAACTTCGCTGGTGGCATTTTAGCTAATGATGAGGGCAAGGTCCTTATGCAGTTGCGTGGGGATAAGAAAACATGGGCGATTCCAGGTGGCACTATGGAATTGGGTGAGAGTTCAGTTGACACCGCTGAGCGAGAGTTTCTGGAGGAAACAGGGATTGCAGTAGAAGCGCTTCGGTTGCTAAATGTCTACACCAACTTTGAAGAAATCTATCCAAATGGTGACAAGGTGCAGACGATTGTTTTTATCTATGAATTAAAAGCAGTCTCGGAAATAAAAATTGAAAACTTTCAAAATGAAGAAACACTGCGATTGCAATTCTTCTCACGTGACGAAATCGCACAACTCGAATCGGTATCTGGCAAACACCGCCTCATGTTGGACGAGTATTTCACAGGTGAATTTGCCTTGGGACATTAAACGAATCAACGCACCAATTTTGGTGCGTTTTTGTTTTTTTATGATATAATAAACCTTGAATAGAGGAGGGACTTATGATTGGAGAGAATATCAAATCTTTACGAAAAACGCATGATTTGACACAGCCAGAGTTCGCTAAGATAGTGGGGATTTCACGCAATAGCCTTAGCCGCTATGAAAATGGAACGAGTTCTGTCTCGACAGAACTAATAGACCGTATTTGTCAGAAATTCAATGTGTCTTATGTTGATATTGTAGGAGAAGAAAAACTGTTAACACCAGTAGAAGATTATCAATTGACACTAAAAATAGAAGTCATCAAAGAGCGTGGCGCAGCGATTTTATCTCAACTATATCGCTATCAAGATAGTCAAGGAATCGCTTTTGACGATGAGACCAATCCTTGGATTTTAATGAGTGATGACTTGTCAGACCTTATCAATACTAAGATTTACCTTGTCAATACCTTTGATGAAGTGGAGCGTTACAATGGTTATTTGGATGGTATTGAGCGTATGTTGGTACTTGCTCGTCATCAGGTGGTGGCTTAATGGCACTGGCAGACTATCATCAAGATGACTTTGACTTTGCCTTAAAACGAACCATTCGTTCCTTAACTCGTGGCAAGGAGACATCAGTTAACCCAAAAGCCATCTTACTTGGCGGGCAAAGCGGAGCAGGGAAAACAACGATACACCGTATCAAGCAGAAAGAATTTCAAGGGAATATCATCATTATTGACGGTGATAGCTACCGCTCTTTACACCCGAATTATCTAGCCTTGCAGGAAGAATACGGAAAAAATAGCGTAGATTATACCAAAGGATTTGCAGGAAAAATGGTAGAACACCTTGTTGATGAACTCAGCAAGCAAGGTTATCATTTGTTAATTGAAGGAACCTTGAGAACGGCAGAAGTCCCACGAAAAACAGCTCAGTTATTGAAATCAAGAGGCTATCAAGTCTCGTTAGCTTTGATAGCAACCAAACCTGAATTGTCCTATCTCAGCACCTTAATCCGCTACGAGGAAGTCTATGCCGTAAATCCAAGCCAAGCTCGAGCAACGCCTAAAGAACATCACGATGGTATTGTAGACCATTTAGTCGATAATCTAAGAGGGTTAGAAAACGATAAACTCTTTGGCCAGATTCAAATCTATCAGAGAGATAGAAACTGCGTCTATGATTCTGAAACAGATAATGGCCCAGCGACAGAAGTGCTACAAGAATGCCTCTTTGGAAAATGGAGCAAGGTGGAGGAGGAGATGATGAAGGTGGGTAAAATTCAACTTAATGAATTGATTGAGAAAAATAGACATTGATATTTTACAGATAAAAATTACCTAAGAAATATTGAGAGCTATCCAGTTCTCTTTTTTCTTTCTCAATTTCTAGAATAGGAATTTTCTCCTTCAAATAAAAAACAGTCGATTATAAAAATGACTGTTTTTTTGTTGCGCGTGTTCAATCCGCTTGAATAATGGTGGTGCTTTGTCCGAATTCATCCAGCTGTTCTTGGGTGATTTGATTATCGGTAATGATAGCATCTAGCTGGTCTAATGTATAAAAGTTAAAGAAGTCATAGCGGTTAAATTTTGTACTATCAACCAACAAGATTTTTTCAACAGCATTATCAAGTGCTAATTGTTGAATTTCTCCTTCAACATCACTATAAGTAGCAATGGCGTTATCTGAAACAGCATTGGCACTTACAAAGGCTTTAGAGAATCGCAAGGTTTTTAAGTTAGCTGTTGCCATTGAGCCAATAAAAGCACCGGTGACTTCTCTATACTCTCCACCAATTAATAAAAGGTCTATGGTTTGACTATGGTTGAGGATAAGGAAAACTGGAAGACTGTTGGTGATCACGCGGATATTGCGAGATTTTAACTCAATAGCTAAATGTTCAAGGGTAGTACCTGGTCCAATAAAAATGGTTTCGCCATCTGTGATTAGTGAGTTAGCTTTTTGAGCAATGCGTTTTTTCTCTTTGGTTTGAAGTACTTTTTTTTCAATATGTGTTTTTTCATGAGGTCCTTCAGGATTATAGATACGTTGAGCTCCTCCATGTGTACGGGTCAAAAGACCTTCTTCGGCTAAAGCGTCCAAATCTCTACGGGCAGTCATATCAGAAATGTTTAATTCTTTTATCATTTCTTTAACAGTGATAATACCGTCAACTTTTAACATATCTAAGATACGTTCATGCCTTTCTTTTTTTATCATAATTTATTCCCTTTCAATTGTATTAAAAGATTTATTGTTACTATTTTACCATAAAACAAACAAATAAACAATAAAATGAAACAAAACAAACAAAAAAGAAAATTAATGATACATTGTAGTTAACTATAAGTAAAAATCGAATTATTTCTAGCTTTCAATTAATAATGAATATCAATTTTAATTGAAATTCTAACTAAAAAACACATAAAACCAACAAAACAAACACAATATGTTAAAAAAGATAAAAAAAAAACAAAAAAGTGTTGACTTTTGTTTTTATCGGTGATATTATAATGCCATAGAAATAATGAAAGCGTTATTTCAAACAGTTTTGCAAAAATTTATCGTCGATGTAGCTACATTCAATTATTTTCTAATGTAACAGGAGAAAGAAAATGGCAGTAATTATTGGTGCTGATAAAGCAGGTACAGAACTTAAAGAGACAGTTAAATCATACTTGATTGAACTTGGTAAAGAAGTTGTTGATGTGAGTAAAGATGGTCAAGACTTCGTAGATGTAACTTTAGCAGTTGCTAAAGAAGTGACTTCTAACGATTCAAACTTAGGAATCGTAGTTGATGCGTATGGTGTGGGACCTTTCATGACAGCAACTAAAATCAAAGGGATGATTGCTGCGGAAGTTTCAGATGAACGCTCTGCTTATATGACACGTGGTCACAATAACTCACGTATCATTACCATTGGTTCTGAAATTGTAGGACCTGGTGTTGCCAAAAATATCGCTAAAGGATTTGTTGAAGGTGAATATGATGGAGGTCGCCACCAAATTCGTGTTGATATGTTGAATAAAATGTGCTAAAAAATCAAAAGTTAAAATTAGAGGAGAAAACAAATGAAAATTGCAGTAGGCTGTGACCACATTGTAACTAACGATAAAATTGCTGTCGTAGATTATTTGAAAACACAAGGTTATGAGGTAATTGACTGCGGAACTTACGATAACATTCGCACACACTACCCAATCTTTGGTAAAAAAGTTGGTGAGGCAGTAGCGAGTGGTGAGGCCGATCTTGGTGTATGTATCTGTGGGACTGGTGTTGGAATTAACAATGCTGTCAATAAAGTTCCTGGTATTCGCTCTGCTCTTGTTCGTGATATGACATCAGCTATCTACGCCAAAGAAGAATTGAATGCCAATGTAATTGGTTTTGGTGGCAAAATTACAGGTGGCTTATTGATGACAGATATTATTGAAGCATTCATCCATGCAGAATATAAACCAACAGAAGAAAATAAAAAGTTGATTGAAAAAATTCAACATGTTGAAACACTCAATCAAGGACAAGCTGACCCACACTTCTTTGATGAATTCCTAGAAAAATGGGATCGTGGTGAATATCACGACTAAGGGGTAAGGTTATGATTCTGACAATAACAACGAATCCGTCAGTTGACATTTCTTATCCGCTTGAACAATTCAAATTAGATACCGTGAATCGTGTTGCTAAAACGCATAAAACTCCTGGTGGAAAGGGTTTGAATGTTACTCGAGTTCTTTCCCAACTGGGAGATGATGTGATTGCAAGTGGTTTGTTAGGCGGTAAAATTGGAGAATTCATAGAGAGTGAACTAGATAAGTCAAGTGTGAAACACTCCTTTTATAAGATTGCTGGAGAAACGAGAAACTGTATTGCCATTTTGCATGATGGAAATCAAACAGAGATTCTTGAACAAGGTCCAACGATTAGTGAAGAAGAAGCAACAGGATTCTTAGGCTATTTTGAAAAGTTGGTTCCAGATTTAGGGATTGTAGCCATCTCAGGTAGTCTTCCTAAAGGTCTCAATACAAACTTTTATTCTCGTATGATAGGGATTTGTAATAAATATAATATTCCAGTTGTATTAGATTGCTCAGGAATCGCACTATTCAGCGTATTGGATGGAGACAATAAACCGACAGTTATTAAACCAAATACTGAGGAACTTTCTCAGCTAGTTGGCATTGAAGTAACAGATGATATTGATAGTTTGAAATCAGTTCTTGAAAATTCTCTTTTTGATGGGATTGAATGGGTGATTGTCTCACTTGGTTCAAAAGGAGCCTTTGCAAAACATCATGATGTTTTTTATAAGGTATCTATTCCCAAAATTGAAGTGGTCAATCCTGTTGGTTCAGGAGACTCAACAGTAGCTGGAATTACATCTGCTTTAGTTCATAACGATAGTGATGAGAATTTATTGAAAAAGGCAAATGTACTTGGTATGTTGAATGCTCAAGAAGCACTAACAGGCTATGTCAATCTTAATAATTACGATAGTTTATTTAATCAGATAGAAGTAACAGAGGTATAAAAATGGTATTAACAGCACAAAAACGTTCATTGATGGAAAAAGTCAGCGATAAAAATGGTGTTATTTCAGCATTGGCTTTTGACCAACGTGGAGCTCTTAAAAAAATGATGGCAAAACATCAAACTGAAGAACCAACGGTTGAACAGATCGAAACATTGAAAACAATTGTTTCAGAAGAATTGACAAAGTATGCGTCCTCTATTCTTCTTGATCCAGAGTACGGTTTACCAGCGTCTAAAGCTCGTGCAGACGAAGCAGGACTATTACTTGCTTATGAAAAAACAGGATACGATGCAAGCACAACGAGTCGTTTACCAGATTGTTTGGATGATTGGTCAGTCAAACGCCTTAAAGAACAGGGTGCCGATACACTGAAATTTTTGCTATACTATGATGTAGATGGTGATGAGCAAGTAAACCGTCAGAAACAAGCATACATTGAACGTATTGGTTCTGAATGTAAGGCGGAAGATATTCCGTTCTTCCTTGAAATACTGTCTTATGACGAAGGTATTGCAGACAACACAGGTGTTGAGTTCGCCAAAGTAAAACCTCGTAAAGTGAATGAAGCGATGAAAGTCTTCTCAGATGAGCGTTTCGGTATTGATGTTCTTAAGGTTGAAGTTCCAGTCAATATGAATTTCGTTGAAGGTTTTGGTGATGGTGAAGTTGTCTACACTAAGGAAGAAGCAACACAACACTTCCGTGACCAGGAATCTTCAACACACCTACCTTATATCTATTTAAGTGCGGGTGTTTCTGCTAAATTATTCCAAGATACCTTGGTATTTGCGGCAGAATCAGGTGCAAAATTCAATGGTGTTCTTTGTGGACGTGCAACATGGGCTGGATCAGTTCAAGTTTTCATTGAACAAGGGGAAGAAGTAGCTCGTGAATGGTTACGTACAACTGGATTCCAAAATATTGATGAATTGAACAAAGTTTTGGAAAAAACTGCTAGTCCTTGGACTGCAAAAGTATAATCATAAAAATTTTCGGAGGAAAATATCATGAATAGAGAAGAAATCACTCTTTTAGGATTTGAAATTGTTGCTTATGCTGGAGATGCACGCTCTAAGTTTTTAGAGGCTCTCAAAGCAGCTCAAGCAGGCGACTATGCTAAAGCTGAAGAATTGATTGCAGCTGGTGGTGAGTGCTTAAATGATGCACACAATGCTCAGACAAGTCTTCTACAAAAAGAAGCAGCTGGTGAGGATCTTGCCTTTAGTGTTACCTTAATGCATGGTCAAGATCACTTGATGACTACAATCTTACTTCAAGACCTAATGAAACATATGATTGAGTTGTATAAGAGAGGAGCCAAATAATGAAAGGGTTTATTGCTCAAATTGAGAAAGGGAAACCTTTCTTTGAGAAGATTTCTCGGAATATTTACCTCCGTGCTATTCGTGATGGCTTTATCGCTGGTATGCCAGTCATTCTTTTCTCAAGTATTTTCATCTTAATTGCTTATGTTCCTAATGCTTGGGGATTCAAATGGAGTGCTGATATTGAAACACTTTTGATGACTCCATACAATTATTCAATGGGAATTCTTGGATTGTTTGTTGCTGGTACAACTGCAAAAGCATTAACTGATTCGATGAACCGCTCATTGCCTAGCACAAATCAAATTAACTTCATTTCTACAATGCTTGCAGCCATTGTTGGATTCCTGTTGATGGCTGCTAATCCAGCAAAAGATGGTGGTTTCTTAACTGGATTTATGGGTACTAAAGGTTTGCTTACAGCCTTCATTGCAGCCTTTATTACAGTGAATGTTTACAAAGTTTGTGTGAAAAATAATGTTACCATTCGTATGCCTGATGAAGTTCCACCGAATATTTCACAAGTATTTAAAGATTTAATCCCATTTACTGTCTCAGTCGTATTGCTTTACGCTATTGAACTTCTTGTACATAATGCACTAGGTGTAAATGTTGCGGAATCAATTGGTAAATTATTAGCTCCGTTGTTCCAAGCAGCAGATGGTTATGTTGGTATTACCATTATCTTTGGTGCCTTTGCATTCTTCTGGTTTGTTGGTATCCACGGACCTTCAATTGTTGAGCCAGCTATCGCAGCTATTACCTATGCCAATGCTGAAGCTAACTTACAATTGCTTCAAGCAGGGGAACATGCTGATAAGATTTTGACATCAGGTACTCAAATGTTCATCGTTACGATGGGTGGTACTGGTGCAACATTGGTTGTTCCGTTCATGTTTATGTGGTTGACGAAATCAAAACGTAATAAAGCGATTGGACGTGCGTCTGTTGTTCCTACTTTCTTTGGAGTTAACGAACCAATTTTGTTCGGTGCTCCACTGGTATTGAACCCAATTTTCTTCATTCCATTTATCTTAACTCCAATTGTTAACGTTTGGATTTTCAAATTCTTTATTGATAGTCTAGGAATGAACAGTTTTACTGCAAACTTACCTTGGACAACACCAGCTCCCCTAGGACTTGTACTAGGTACTAACTTCCAGGTTCTATCATTCATCTTAGCTGCTGTTTTGATAGTTGTTGATGTTGCCATTTACTACCCATTCTTGAAGGTTTATGACCAACAAATTCTTGAAGAAGAACGAACTGGTAAATCTTCAGATGAGTTGAAAGAAAAAGTAGCCGCAAACTTCAATACAGCAAAAGCTGATGCCATTCTTGAAAAAGCAGGAGCAACTGAAACTGTTGAATCAAAAGAAATTACTGAACAAACAAATGTTTTGGTTCTCTGTGCAGGTGGAGGAACAAGTGGTCTTCTTGCAAATGCTTTGACAAAAGCAGCTAAAGAATATGGTGTTCCAGTTACTGCAGCAGCAGGAAGCTATGGTGGTCACCGTGAAATCTTGCCGCAATATCAACTCGTTATCCTTGCTCCTCAAGTAGCGTCAAACTATGAAGATTTGAAAGTAGAAACAGATAAACTTGGTATCAAATTAGCTAAAACTGAAGGTGCACAATACATCAAATTGACTCGTGATGGACAAGGCGCATTGGACTTTGTTAAACAACAAATGGAAAATTAAAATAGACAACATTAGGGAAGGTTGGGGGAACTCAACTTCCCTTTTTAGATGAAGAGGAAAAACAAATGTCAAAAACATTACCTAAAGATTTTATTTTCGGTGGTGCAACAGCAGCATATCAAGCCGAAGGTGCTACTAAAACAGACGGTAAAGGTCCAGTTGCTTGGGACAAATACCTAGAAGATAATTACTGGTATACGGCTGAGCCAGCAAGTGATTTCTATAATCGCTATCCTGTTGACTTGAAGTTATCTGAAGAATTTGGTGTTAATGGAATCCGTATTTCAATCGCTTGGTCTCGTATTTTCCCAACAGGATTTGGACTAGTCAATGAAAAAGGTGTTGAATTCTATCATAATCTTTTTGCTGAGTGTCATAAGCGTGGCGTTGAGCCATTTGTAACTCTTCACCACTTTGATACTCCTGAAGCTTTACATTCAAATGGCGATTTCTTAAATCGTGAAAATATTGACCATTTTGTTAACTATGCAGAATTCTGTTTTAAAGAATTTACAGAAGTTAATTATTGGACAACCTTTAATGAAATTGGACCAATTGGTGATGGACAATATCTTGTTGGTAAATTCCCACCAGGTATCAAATACGATCTTGCTAAAGTCTTCCAATCACACCATAACATGATGGTTTCTCATGCTCGTGCTGTGAAACTGTTTAAAGATGGTGGATATAAGGGTGAAATTGGAGTAGTACATGCTCTACCTACAAAATATCCGTTTGATAAAAACAACCCAGATGATGTTAGAGCGGCGGAACTTGAAGATATTATCCATAATAAATTCATTCTTGATGCAACTTATTTAGGTGGTTACTCAGAGAAAACATTGGAAGGTGTTAATCATATTCTTGCACTTAATGGAGGTCCACTAGATCTTCGTGATGAAGATTTTGAAGCACTTGAAGCTGCAAAAGATTTGAATGATTTCCTTGGTATTAATTATTACATGAGTGACTGGATGCAGGCTTTTGATGGACCAACGGAAATTATCCATAACGGTAAAGGTGAAAAAGGAAGCTCTAAGTACCAAATTAAAGGTGTCGGACGCCGTGAAGCACCAGTTGATGTACCTAAGACGGATTGGGACTGGATTATATATCCGCAAGGTCTGTATGATCAAATTATGCGAGTAAAACGAGAATATCCAAATTACAAGAAAATTTATATCACTGAAAATGGTTTGGGATATAAAGATGAATTTGTTGATAACACGGTGTATGACGATGGACGTATTGACTATGTGAAGAAACACTTAGAAGTCATTTCAGATGCGATTGAAGATGGAGCCAATGTTAAAGGATACTTTATTTGGTCCTTGATGGATGTTTTCTCATGGTCAAATGGTTATGAAAAACGCTATGGTCTCTTCTATGTAGATTTTGAGACACAGGAACGTTATCCGAAAAAATCAGCCTACTGGTATAAACAAGTAGCAGAAACTCAGGTTATTGAATAGATAGTATTCTTCTTAAAAATTTCTAACGCAAGATAAGAGTGTGGGTTTAATACTGACGCTCTTGTTTTGTATAACGGAGGGAAAAATATGGTTATTGAATTAAAAAATGAACAGTTAACAGTACAGTTTTCGGAGTTTGGTGGTGCTTTATCTTCTATTAAAGATAAAGATGGAGTTGAATACCTTTGGCAAGGTAATCCAGAATATTGGAGTGGACAAGCGCCAGTTTTATTTCCGATTTGTGGTAGTGTAAGGGATGATAAAGTGTTTATAGATGAAAAAGTGAGAAATATCCCGAGACATGGATTGGTTAGAAAGGAAAATTTTGATTATTGTAAGATAGATGACAGCACAGTGTCCTTTAGTTTTAAGGCTAATGAAAAAACACTTAAAGAATATCCTTATCATTTTGTGTTGAATATTATATATAAATTACATGGTTCAACAATAACAACGGAATATCAGGTGACAAGCAGTGAAATTGAACGTTCAATTCCTTACTTTATTGGAGGTCACCCAGGATTTAATTGCCCTTTAGAAAATAACGAGAAATACGAAGATTATTATTTAGAATTTTCTGAACATGAAACATGTAGCATTCCAAAGAGTTTCCCAGATACTGGATTACTTGATTTACAAGATAGAACCCCTTTTCTTGAAAATCAAAATAAACTAGATTTGAATTATTCTTTGTTTTCACACGATGCTATTACCCTAGATCAACTAAAGTCACGTAGTGTCAGTTTGAAGTCTAAAAAAAGTAATAAGGGAATTAAGGTGGATTTTAAAGATTTTCCACATTTAATTATTTGGTCTACCACTAATCAAAGTCCATTTATAGCCTTAGAGCCATGGAGTGGATTATCAACATCATTAGAGGAATCAGATATATTGGAAGAGAAACAGGGGGTTACATTTGTAGAACCAAGTCAAACGAGTATTAAATCATTTGCTATTACAATATTGTGACGAAAGTGTTGTTTGAAAAAAACTTTTCTTGTAAAAATGACAGATAGCAAGTATGGTAGAAAACCTCAACTCGAATCGGTATCTGGCAAACACCGCCTCATGTTGGAGGAGTATTTCACAGGTGAATTTGCTTTGGGGCATTAAGCAAACTGAAAAGTTGGGCTTTGCTCAGCTTTTTTGTTAAAATGATAGTAGCGATTACTCAATGAGAGGAGAACGTATGCCAGAGTTACCAGAAGTAGAGACGGTGCGCCGTGGTTTGGAGCGGTTGATTGTGGGTCGGACGATTATAGCTGTTAAGATTTTGTATTCTCCCATGGTCAAGACAGGTGCCGAAGAGCTTAGCTTATCCTTGTTGGGGTTACAGATTGAGGCGATGCGCCGCCGTGGCAAGTATTTGATTTTTGATTTTGGACAAGCGGTGCTGATTTCTCATTTACGGATGGAAGGGAAGTACTTGGTCTTTTCGGATAAGAGGCAAGTGCCAGAAAACAAGCATTTTCATGCCTTCTTCACCTTGGATAATGGGGCTGTGCTAGTCTATCAAGATGTTCGTAAGTTTGGGACTATGGAATTACTAGCTAAGGCGGAGGAAGCGGCTTATTTTCAGCAGAAAAAAATCGGTCCAGAGCCGACCAAGGAGGCTTTTAAGCTGAAACCTTTTGAAGAAGCTCTGCTATTATCCCAAAAACTCATTAAACCCTATCTCTTGGAGCAAAGTCTGGTAGCAGGGCTTGGCAATATCTATGTGGATGAGGTACTCTGGGCGAGCAAGGTCCATCCAGAGCGTGTGGCGAGTAGTTTGAAAAAGGCTGAAATCAAGCGGCTGCATGATGAGACCATACGGATATTGCAGCTGGGGATTGAAAAAGGTGGCTCGACCATTCGGACCTATCAGAATGCCCTGGGGCTTAATGGAACCATGCAGGAGTATCATCAGGTGTATGGTAAGACAGGCGAGCCTTGTGCCCGTTGTGGCCGTGAGATTGTGAAAATTCAAGTGAGAGGGCGGGGCAGTCATTTCTGTCCAAGGTGTCAGAAGTTATGAAAAAAGTGATTGGTCTGACAGGAGGGATCGCTTCTGGAAAATCAACTGTCTCCGCTTATTTAAGAGAGAAAGGCTATGCAGTGGTTGATGCTGATCAGGTGGTTCGAGACTTGCAGCAAAAAGGGGGCACTCTTTATCAGGTTTTATTGGAGTGGCTTGGAGAAGGGATTTTACAAGCAGATGGTGAGCTGAATCGTTCGGAAATAGGGAAGCAGATTTTTGCTTCTAAGGAAATGTTGGCAGCGTCTGCAGAGCGTCAAAATCCGATCATTAGACAAGCCTTGTGGGAGCAAAAAGAAGCACTTCTGGCGACGGAAGAGGTGGTTATTCTTGATATTCCGCTCTTATTTGAACAAGGGTATGAGAGTTGGTGTGATGAGGTTTGGTTGGTCTGGGTTGACGAACAAACTCAGCTAACCCGCTTGAGAGTGCGAAACGGTTATACCGAAGCAGAGGCGAAGCAACGGATCGCAGCGCAAATGCCCTTAGCTGATAAGAAAGAAAAAGCCAGCCACTGGATTGACAATAATGGGAAGCTGGCAGAAACCTTTGCACAGGTAGATGCTTTATTGCGATAGAAGAGGGAGTCAGCTCCCTCTTTTGTCTTGTTTGTTTTGTATGACTTTGCTATAATAATGTTAAAAAGGAGATGATGAGATGAAATTGATTGTTCGGGAATTGCAAAAATCGTTTCAAGAAAAAGAAGTGCTCAAGGGAGTCACTTATACCTTTTCATCGGGAGAGATTACGGGGCTTTTAGGGAGAAATGGTGCTGGAAAGACAACTTTCTTCAATGTGCTTTATGGGGATCTTATGGCTGATGGCGGTGAGCTCTTTCTTGAAGAAAATGGGGTTGAACATCCGCTACAAGTTGAAGATGTGGGCATGGTATTTTCGGAAAATTACCTACCAGAATTTTTAACAGGTTACGAATTTATCACCTTTTACATGGACTTGCATGCTCAGTCTGATAGTCGTTCGGTGGATGATTATTTAGATTTTATGGAGATTAGTCAGGAAGATCGACATCGGATTATCAAAGGGTACTCAGATGGAATGAAAAGTAAGCTATCTTTGCTCTGCATTTTTATTTCAAAACCTAAGGTCATTTTATTAGATGAACCCTTGACAGCAGTTGATGTGGTGTCAAGTATTGCAATTAAGCGCTTTTTATTAGCATTGAAAGATAATCATATCCTCATTTTATCGACGCATATCATGGCTTTGGCAGAAGATTTGTGTGACAAGGTCGTGGTTTTGGACAAAGGTATTTTGATGGCGCTTGACGTTGACAAGAAACATGAGCAATTTGAAGAGAAAGTTTTGGAAGCCTTGCAAGGAGGCACTTATGAAACTTAGTCAGATAATGAGAGTTTTGTTTCAGGTTAGCAATGCCAAGCAGTACAATTCATTGATCCATTTTTTACAAAAGATGCCATGGTTAGGTAAAAAGATTCCTAATCGTTGGTACAGAGCCGATGACGTCAAGGTCGTGATGATGATTCTTAAGGGCTTACTGATACCAGTTGACCTCTTTGGCAAGTCAATTATCTACACCTTTTTTTGCCTAGGCTCTGGGTTCGTCTTGAAGGAATTGCTCCCTAAATTTTTGGATTTGGAAAAAGCTTCCGCAGATCACTATTCTTTAATCTTAATGATTATTTTTTCAGTCCTATTTGCCACCATTTTTGAGATGAAATGGGTTGAAAAATCAGATGTGGAATCCAGTCAAGCCATTCGTATTTTTAAGATTCTTCCTAGAAACTATTTACTGGCTCGAGAAGTAATGGTATTTGGGCGGGGACTGATAGCAAGAAGTGTTGTGTTTGGTGTTTATTTTGGGACACTTGGAATGCCTTTTTGGTACGGTTTGACGTTTGCCCTGTTGCTCTCTGGATTGCGTATAGGTGTCAAAGTGATAGGGATTCCTCTTTATGTTTGGAATCACGAAAAAGCTGACAAACTGATGACGAGGGGACAAATTATTGGGTTCTTCGTTGTGGTTGGTCTAGGTGGAGCCTTAGTTTTTCTAGGAGAACAGTTTTCACCTCACATACTTATGGGATTACCTGCTGGGCTAATTGGGTCAGTGATGTGGTTATTTTCTTATCACTATCTTAAAAATCATCCTCAGATTAATCAGCTAACGCGCAGCCTCTTGACCCATGCAGCTCTAAAAGAAAGTGCAACAGCTGTTGAAAATATCGAAGCAGCTGCAATGGAAATCAAGGATAAGGATTTTGAGATTAATCATCAAAAGGTAATCAGAGATGATTTAACAGGAGTTGCTTTTCTCAATGCCATTTTCATGCAGCGTCTTGGAAAACACCTCAAAAGAGAAATTAAATGGCGCTTGATTATTATTGGTGGGATAGGTGCTCTGATTTTAATCGTTAAGACGATTTTTGAATCCAATAAACAAGTCATCACAGATGATACATTTTTCTGGCAGAGTTTATTTGTGACAGTGGTGATTGGCTATCTTCTTTATGTGGGGGAATCTTATGTCAAGTTTTGTTTCTATCATCTAGACAGACCGCTTTTAAAATATCATTATTACCGTAGAAAAGATGTGATTCTAGCAACTTTTTTAGAACGGTTTAAAAGCTATCTACGCCATAATTTTCCTATCTTTTTATTGCTGTCGGTCATTTATTGTCTGATTTACATGGCATTTTTTGATTGGAACATAGCAGGGCTTCTGATGATTATTGTTGGCCAAATCCTATCAGTTACCTTTTTTAGTCTGTATTTCCTTTATTTTTATTTTCTGCTTCAGCCTTTTAATGATGGCATGAAATCAAAAAGTAAGTTATATAATATTTTAACGGGAATCATTTATTACGCAGGTTATCAGATCATCCGACTGGCGAATCATATGACATTCCCAATTTTGATGGGGATTTTGTTAGGAATTGCCATTTTTCTTATAGCTGGGTTCTTTGCGGTGCTCCGCTTTGCTCCCAAAACCTTTAAATTAAGGTCTTAAGGAAATTTATAATGTGAAAGTTTGGCTAGTCAAATATCAGAGATGGGAAAATGGGGCGAATACCTGTTTTCCCTCCTACTTTTTTAACCCTATCTCAAATATGTGTTATAATAAAAGAGTTGATACGTAGAAGATAAGGTGTTTGTCTAAACAGATGTGATGACCTATTGACCTTTTCTTGAATAACATTAAGGAAGTAAACGGATGTCTACAGTAACTATTGCTAAAAATGAAACCACAGATGTAGCTTTCCAGCTGGCGATGCTCAATCGTCACGGCCTCATTGCAGGTGCCACAGGAACGGGTAAAACGGTCACGCTAAAAGTCATTGCGGAACAGCTTAGTTTAGCAGGGGTTCCTGTCTTTTTAGCCGATATCAAAGGGGACTTGACCAATCTTGCGAAAGAAGGCGAGGTGACAGAGAAGTTAGCCGTGCGTCTTGATAAACTTGGGATTAGTGACTACGAGCCACAGGCCTTTCCAGTGCGTCTTTGGGATGTCTTTGGGGAACAGGGGCATCCTGTGCGTGCCACCATTTCTGAGATGGGACCGCTCTTGTTGTCTCGTCTACTAGGGCTTAACGATACACAAACTGGCATTTTAAACATCGCTTTTAAGATTGCGGATGAAAAAGGCTGGCTTCTGATTGATTTGAAGGATTTACAGTCTCTTTTACGGGAAATAGCAGAGCATGACAGTGAGTATTCAGCAGTATATGGGAACATTGCTAAACAGTCTGTAGCAGCTATTCAGCGGAGCTTATTAGTAATAGAGCAAGAAGGTGGTGAGCTTTTCTTTGGCGAACCTGCCTTGGACTTGAAGGACTTTATGAGCCTTGATGAACACGGTCAGGGAGTCATTAACATTCTTAATGCAACCAAGCTTTTCCAAGCCCCAACACTCTATGCGACCTTCCTCTTATGGCTCTTGTCAGAGCTCTATGAAAACCTACCAGAAGTTGGTGACCTTAACAAGCCAAAATTCGTCTTCTTCTTTGATGAAGCTCACCTGCTCTTTAAGGATGCTCCAAAAGTCTTTGTGGAAAAAATTGAACAGATGGTTCGCCTCATTCGCTCCAAAGGTGTGGGAATTTTCTTTATCACCCAAAATCCGATGGATTTGCCAGAAACAGTCTTAGCTCAGCTCGGTAATCGAGTTCAGCACGCTCTTCGTGCCTATACGCCAAAAGAAATCAAAGCCGTTAAAACAGCTGCAGAGACCTTCAGACAAAATCCAGAGCTTGATGTTGTGACGGCTATTACTGAATTACAGGTTGGTGAAGCCTTGATTTCCCTTCTGAATGAAGAGGCTCAGCCAACAGCAGTCGAACGTGCCTTTGTTATGCCACCTAAGAGTAGCTTTGATGTTCTTAGCGCCTTAGAAGTACAGGCTATCGTTGGCAATTCACCGTTTGACGAGAAATACCGTGAGATTATTGATCGAGAATCAGCTCACGAACTGTTGGCCAAAAAAATTTTGCAAGAAGCGGAAGCAGCTAAACAAGCTGAAGAGCGTAAGCAATTAGAAAAAGAAAAAGCAGCTTTGGAAAAAGCGAAAGCTAAAACGGCAAGTGGCGGTGGACGTCAACGAAAATCAACGGTTGAAAAAGCAGCGGATGCCTTTTTGACAACAGCCGTTCGTACCATTGGTCGTGAGCTTGTTCGGGGACTTTTTGGAAGTCTTAAAAAACGCAGATAAGAGAAAGTGTGACTATTATCGCCAGTATCAATTGGAAAAACAATATGCGAATTGCCTGGTTAGGCAATTTTCTAACAGGGGCAAGCTATTCACTAGTTATGCCCTTTATGGCGCTTTATGTAGAAGAACTTGGAGCGCCACAAGGAACGGTTGAATTTTACGCTGGATTGGCAGTAGCTCTAGCGGCTCTAGCTTCGGGTGTCTGTGCCCCTATTTGGGGGCGTTTGGCAGATCGTTATGGGCGTAAAATCATGATGGTCAGAGCGGCCTTTGTCATGACCTTTACCATGGGAGGGCTCGCCTTTGTGCCTAATGTTTTTTGGCTTTTGGTCTTAAGGCTGTTAAATGGGATGTTTTCCGGTTATGTGCCTAATGCCAACGCCCTTATTGCATCTCAGGCCCCTAAGGATCAGTCGGGTTATGCTTTAGGAAATTTAGCCACGGGTGTCATTGGCGGGAGCCTGATTGGCCCCATTTTTGGAGGCGTCCTAGCAGAATTTTTGGGCATTCGCAATGTGTTTCTATTAGTGGGTGCTTTACTCTTTATCGTAACCTTGTTAACGGTTTACTACGTCAAGGAGGACTTTACCCCTGTAACAAGGGAGCAACAATTGTCGACCAGACAAGTGTTTCACTCTGTAAAAAATCGGCAAATGTTAGTAGGACTCTTTATTACTAGCATGATTATCCAAATTTCAGCCCAGTCGGTATCACCGATTCTCTCCCTCTATATTCGCTATCTTGGAACGACTGAAAATCTCATGTTTATTTCGGGAACAATCGTGTCTGCCATGGGAGTATCCAGCCTGATTTCAAGCGGTCGACTGGGGAAAGTTGGCGATAAAATTGGTAACCATAGGCTGATTTTAGCAGGTCTTTGCTACTGCGGTGTCCTTTATCTATTCTTGGCTCAGGCGGAAAATGCGGTGCAACTCGGCCTGTTGCGTTTTCTTTTCGGTTTTGGAACAGGAGCTTTGATGCCATCAGTCAATGCCTTACTAACTAAAATTACACCAACCGAACACATTTCCACCATTTTTAGTTATAATCAGATGATGACCAATTTTGGTCAAGTCATCGGTCCCTTTGTTGGCTCTACCGTAGCAACTGTATGGGGATTTCGCTGGGTCTTTTATGTAACTGCAGGAATCGTCTTTTTCAACCTTGCCTGGAGTCTAATTAATTTCAGAAAATATCTTAGAAATCGAGAAATCTAGTGCGCGTTAAAATCAATTTAAAATGTCAGGAGTGTGGGAGTAAAAACTACCTGACAAGTAAAAATAAACAAACTCATCCTGAGAAGATTCAGGTGCTGAAATATTGTCCAAAAGAGAGAAAAGTAACCTTACATGTTGAAACCTGAGGAAACTTATGGTAAACTAATAAAGACTATTCTAGGGGGAAACTCATGTATACTACATTACTAACCGTTCTATTAATTTTATCAGTCGTATTGATTTTAGCTATTTTTATGCAACCACAGAAAAATCCAAGTTCAAATGTTTTTGACAGTAGCGGTTCAGAAGCTCTTTTTGAACGTTCAAAACCTCGTGGCTTTGAAGCTTTCATGCAACGTTTGACAGCAGTATTAGTTTTCTTGTGGCTAGCTGATGCTTTAATCTTGGCAATCTTGTCAAGTCGTTAATGATGAAGATAGATAGAAATGGGCTGGTATAACAGTCCATTTTTTACAGTTTTTTTACCCTCATTCACTAATGAAAGGATTATTTAGCTCATTAGAGCTAGACAAGGAAAGCAACTTTTGGGAATGTGAATTCAATAGATGACTTTATTTGTGTTACTAATCTTATTTCACGAATAGTAGTAAAAATAAGGTCAATGACGAATTGAATCATCACAGCATTACTAAGAAAAATTCCTTGATAATAATGATATGAAAGAACAGATTATAACTTATTTAAAGGAGCAGGGCAGATCAAATGTCAATGATCTTGCTGAAGCTCTTGATATGGCAGGAAGTCAAAAATTTCCTGCCTTGATTAAAGAAATTTCTAAAATGGAGAGCCAAAAGGAACTCCGCTTTTCAGACGATGGGACCATCAGTCTGCGTAAAAAGACAGATAAAAAAGAGCAAATCACTATTCAAGGTACTTTTCGGGCTAATAAGGCAGGTTTTGGTTTCCTTTTTGTCGATGAAAATGAAGACGATATGTTTATCGGAAAAAATGATGTTGGCTATGCCGTTGATGGAGACCAAGTTGAGGTTGTCATTAAAAAGCCATCAGATCGTCTTAAAGGCACAGCGGCAGAAGCGCGTGTTGTTGGGATTATAGAACGCAGTCTCAAAACAGTTGTTGGGAAATTTATTTTAGATGATAAAAAGCCTAAATATGCCGGTTACATCAAGTCTAAAAATCAAAAAATCCAGCAAAAAATTTACATCAAAAAAGAACCTGTGGTATTGGATGGAACTGAAATCATCAAGGTGGATATTGACAAATACCCAACACGAGGTCATGATTACTTTGTAGGGAATGTCCGTGATATTGTGGGCCATCAAGGTGATGTCGGCATTGATGTCCTTGAAGTGTTAGAGTCCATGGATATCGTGTCTGAATTTCCAGAGGATGTTTTGGCGCAAGCTAATAGTATCCCTGAGGCGCCGACTGAAAAAGATTTGATTGGTCGTGTGGATTTAAGAGGAGAAACGACTTTTACCATTGACGGTGCGGATGCTAAGGACCTAGATGATGCGGTGCATATTAAATTACTGGACAATGGGAATTTTGAACTTGGAGTTCATATTGCGGATGTTTCCTATTATGTGACGGAAGGCTCTGCCTTGGACCGTGAAGCGATTACGCGTGGTACATCGGTCTATGTGACTGACCGTGTGGTCCCAATGTTACCAGAACGTTTGTCAAATGGGATCTGTTCCCTTAATCCTAATGTTGACCGCTTGACGCAGTCGGCCTTGATGGAAATTAATCGTCAAGGTAAGGTGGTTAACTATCAAATTTGTCAGTCTGTCATTAAGACCACTTACCGTATGACTTACATCCGTGTTAACGATATGCTTGCCGGTGATGAGGAAGCTCTTGCAGAGTATGAAGCTATTGTTCCGAGTGTTCGTTACATGGCGGAGCTGCATAACATTTTGGAAGAAATGCGTGTCCGCCGTGGTGCCTTAAACTTTGATACTTCTGAGGCTAAAATTATCGTTAATGATAAGGGGATGCCGGTTGATATTGTGGTGCGTCAGCGTGGCATTGCAGAGCGGATGATTGAATCCTTTATGTTAGCCGCAAATGAGTGCGTTGCTGAGCATTTTTCAAAACACCATCTGCCATTTATTTACCGTATTCACGAAGAGCCTAAGGCAGAGAAATTGCAGAAGTTCATTGATTTTGCAAGTGTGATGGGGGCTAAAGTTCAAGGAACGGCTAACAAGATGACTCAAGCTGCCTTACAACAATTCATGGCAAGTTTCGATGGTAAGCCAGGGGCAGAAGTTCTCAATATGATGTTATTGCGCTCTATGCAACAGGCTCGTTATTCTGAACACAATCATGGGCACTACGGGCTTGCGGCAGAATACTATACGCATTTTACGAGCCCGATTCGCCGTTATCCAGATCTTTTAGTACACCGTATGATTCGTGAGTATACTAAAAATGCCTCTCAAGAAGTTCAAGACCATTTTGCTCAAGTTGTTCCAGAATTGGCGACTTCATCTTCAAATCTTGAACGCCGTGCCATTGATGCGGAACGTGTCGTTGAAGCCATGAAAAAAGCTGAATACATGGAGGAGCATGTTGGCGAAGAATTTGAAGGGATTATCTCCAGTGTTGTTAAATTCGGCTTGTTTGTGGAATTACCAAACACCATTGAAGGTCTGATTCATGTGACAAGTCTCCCTGAATTTTATCATTACAATGAACGAAACCTCACACTTCAAGGCGAGAAGTCAGGCGTTGTCTTCAAAGTCGGTCAGCCGATTCGTGTCAAATTGGTTAAGGCGGATAAGGAAACTGGTGATATTGATTTTGAGTATCTGCCTAGTGACTATGATGTCGTTGAAAAGACTTCTAAATCTGATAGACATGAACGCCGTAGCGGTCGTTCTAAGGGAAATAGCAGAGCTAATCGTGATGAGAAGCGTAGTACAGAAGAAAAGAGCAACCACTTTCGAGGGGGTTCTGGCAAGCGGAAATCATCTGATAAGCGCAGCCATTCTTCCAAAACAAAATCCAAAAAGGCCCCCCTTTTTTATAAGGAAGCGGTTAAAAAATCAAGTAAGAAAAGGAAAAAATGATGCCCAAAGGACTTTCTGATAACGTTCTTGCGCAAAATAAAAAAGCAAGGCATGATTATAGTATTGTAGATACATTTGAAGCAGGAGTAGTTCTGACAGGAACAGAAATAAAGTCTGTTCGTGCTGCTCGTATCCAGCTTAAAGATGGTTATGTGCAAATCAAAAACGGGGAAGCTTGGTTGGTCAATGTGCATATTTCACCTTTTGAACAGGGAAATATTTGGAACCAAGATCCCACTCGTACCCGCAAGCTACTTCTTAAGAAGAAGGAAATTGCCAGATTGGAAAATGAATCAAAAGGAACAGGTATGACCCTCGTTCCCCTCAAGGTTTATTTAAAAAATGGCTTTGCTAAAATCCTTATCGGATTAGCTAAAGGGAAGCACGATTATGACAAACGCGAGTCTATCAAACGTCGTGACCAAGAACGTGACATTAAGCGCGTCATGAAAAGTGTCAATGCAAGATAAATTGAGTAAACCAACCAAAAGGCTAAGAAAAAATCTCAAAAATAGAAAAAGGCTTAGAATGACGTTGTCAAGAAATGTTGATTTTAAGCCTTTTTCTACTATGTAATTTTATCAGTAAGAGTTAAATCTGAGTTTTACCTGTCTCATTGGCTTTATTTTCATGATTTTGAGTCATCGAATGGCTTATTTCTTAAAAATTAAAAATTTACTAATCACGTAATTGGTGATAACAATTAAGACTTGGCCGATTAAGGCGACAATGGAATCAACAGTATCAATATTGTGATTAACAAACTGACCAATGATTTCAGGAAATTTGTCAACTAAAAAGAAAGAAAGGAAGACATCAATTCCCATAGAGGATAACCTAGCAATAAAAAACTTGATAAGCCTTGCAAGCCATCCTTTTCTTTCTTGAGCAAAAACCCAGATATCATTGAGTGCAAATGCTGCTAAAATAGCTAAACCATTTGCGAAAATAGTTGAGGTAATAACATGATGACTGAGGCTAAAAATTAGTTTTCGGGTTAGAAAATAAAAGATTGTTGTCAAAATACCAGCAATCAGATACTTAAAGAGATCATTTTTTAAAACATTATTAAAATACTTCATGGTATAAGCATATCAAAAATCAATAAAAAATACGATTTATAGAACAATTTGTTTTTAAAGTTACAGAAGTAATACAGGAAATATGATCATCTCGTAATAAAAGTGTCGATCTCCAATAATTGTTTCAGCACCACTCTAACCATTTGAGGATTATCAGATAGAAAATGATAAACTGATGATGTGCAATATAAAAATATGAAAAGACATACAACTATATGTGGTTAGACAAGGCTTAAATGTTTTTTGTGCGTTTGTTGTGAACAAAGAGCTTTGATTTGTCAAAGAAATTCAAAGTATGGTATAATAACTTGATGTAAATACTTTTCAATAAAGGAGTTAAATGAAATGAAAAAAGTTTTTACCCTAGTATTTACCTTAGCAACTGTGTTTTTTTTAGTAGCTTGCTCAAAAGGTAAAAACAGTAAACAGGTATCGTCAGAACAAGAAGTGACAACAGCTAGTGAGACAACAACAATAACAGAAACTAAAGAAACTTATAAAAAATCGCAAGAGATAAATGGGGGAAAGCAAGATATTTATATTGATTTAACCTATACAGGAGACACTTATCAATCGCTTGTTCTTCGGTACGAAACGATTTATGAAGGTGAAGCTTTAGCGAATTTTCAAGCTCAAGGACGTGAAGCAGTTGAAGCTAGCTTTAATGAGCATCTTGAGGCTCTAATACCAGGAATTAGTGCGATTAAAGATTTAAAAGGTGTTGACGTCAAATCAACTGTCGATGAGAATTTTGCTTGGAAATTGACAGTCTCGTTAGATCCTAATGTTGTTAATTTTGAAGATCTTGCAACAAAAGGAGATACTTTCGCTTACTTAGCAAAAATAGAAAAGATGCCACCAAGTCAATTGATTGCTGGATTTAGCATTATTGGTTTTGAAAAAGTACCGCAGTAAAGTATAAAAAGCAACGGCAAAGGTTGCTTTTTAATTTGTTTTTATGATAGAATATTCAAGTTGCCTAGCAACCCTTGGTGCTTAGTTCTTCTTTCGCCAAGCATATTACACACGTTGAAAGATCGTCATGTTGATCTTTGGGACGTTAAAGGAGAAAAAAACATGAAAAACTTAACGATTCGTGACTTTGTCCAAGTCACTCTTGTGGCTGCGCTTTACGTTGTATTGACTGCAACCCCACCCCTCAATGCTATTGCTTCAGGCATGTACCAGTTCCGTATGTCTGAGATGCTGAACTTTCTTGCCTTTTATAATCGCAAGTATATCTGGTCTGTGACGATTGGCTGTATGATTGCTAATGCACCATTTGTTAATCCGATGAGCCTCGGAGCGCCAGATATTTTGATTGGCGGGCTATCAACCCTTATATTTGTCACCCTTGGTGTTATCTTGTTTGATCAATTCAAGAAGAAAGAGGTATTTGGTGGGCAATTTATTCTTGGACACTTGTTCTTTGCTGTCTTCTTTGCAGCAACCATGTTTACCATTGCCTGGGAATTGAAAGCCTTTCTTGGCTTGCCATTTTTATCAACATGGGCATGGCTCTTTCTTGGAGAATTGTCGTCACTCATTTTCGGAGCCTTTATTATCAAAAAGGTCGGTGACCGTATTGATTTGACAAAGTGATTATATTAAAAGAAGTAGCGCGAGCTACTTCTTTTGGGTACGACGGGCATGTCGTATATCTGAGGTGCAAGTCCTCCGTGGGCACCCGCTGAAGGTAGAACCCAATAGCGACTATGCATCCTGACTATCGTGAGGTAGCGGATTAAAACGGTCTGGGGATAGACTGTTTTAAGTCTGACGTTAGAAATTGTGACCGTCAGAGGAAGGGATAGCGAAATCGTGGCTCTACGAACAGAAACGTGGTATCATCAAGGCGTATATAGGGGATGAGGAGGCCCAAAACTCTAAAGTCCAAAAAGGTAGTCGTAACCTATGTGCGTCAATCACGAGAGTAAACGAGGAAAGATGTACGACTTAGCCCGTGAGGTCTCATGAGCGTCAAAGACGTAATAACAACGACTACTCATGAGAAGTCAGCCGAGACCATAGTAGTGGAGAAACTTCTGTAATGGAAGTGGAGCGAAGGGCGAACAATTAACCGAAGTATACCTACTTCACTTGTGTCTGTAAAATGAACGGTCTGATAGAACTGGATACGGTCACGTATGGACTAGAGGAAAGTTCACTAATATAAGATGTCCCTCAGACACCGAAACAAGAACTGAACCCGCCTACGACACTGTGCGAAAAGATACAGCCTTCCTAGGTGCTTTGGCACCTTCGTCAGCTTGCCTATTTCGCTATGTGTCGCTTAACAGCTTAGTATCTTGTGAAAGGAATACACACATGTCAGAATTACTAGATAACATTCTATATCGTGAGAATGTGTTAGAAGCCTATAACCAAGTGAAAGCCAATAAAGGCTCAGCTGGAATTGATGGCATTACCGTTGAAGAGATAGACAACTATCTTCGCCAACATTGGCGACCAACCAAGGAACTGATAAAACAGAGGAAGTACAAACCTCAGCCAGTCTTACGAGTAGAAATCCCGAAACCTAATGGGGGAGTCCGTCAGCTCGGTATCCAACAGTAATGGACAGAATGATTCAACAGGCAATCGTTCAGATTATCAGCCCTCTCTGCGAACCTCACTTCTCTGAAACGAGTTATGGCTTCCGACCTAATCGGTCATGCGAAAAAGCCATCATCAAGTTACTGGAGTACCTTAACGATGGCTATGAGTGGATTGTGGATATAGACCTTGAGAAATTCTTCGATCCAGTTCCTCAAGATAGACTGATGTCACTCGTCCATAACATTATTCAAGATGGTGATACAGAATCTCTGAGTCGCAAGTATCTTCATTCGGGTGTAGTCATCAACGGACAACGACATAAAACGTTAATAGGAACCCCACAGGGAGTAAATCTATCTCCTCTCCTATCTAATATCATGCTCAATGAACTGGATGAGGAACTGGAAAAACGAGGCTTTCACTTCGTTCGTTACGCAGATGATTGTGTCATAACTGTTGGGAGTGAGGCGGCAGCTAAACGAGTTATGTATTCAGTTAGTCGCTTTGTTGAAAAACGTCTCGGACTGAAAGTCAATATAACTCAGACCAAGATTGTGAGACCAGATAAACTGAAGTATCTTGGCTTTGGCTTCTGGAAGTCATCTGAAGGCCGGAAAAGTCGCCCGCATCAAGACAGCATACAGAATTTCAAGAGAAAGCTTAAGCAACTGACCATACGGAAATGGAGCATAGACTTGGATAGTCGTATAGAGAAACTCAATTGACTTATCCGAGGCTGGATAAACTATTTCTCCATGACAAACATGAAATCTGTTATGAAAAGCATTGATGAACGCTTACGAACATGAATTAGGGTTATCATCTGGAAACAATGGAAGAAGAAATCTAAGAGACTTTGGGGACTTCTTAAATTAGGAGTTCCGAAGTGGATAGCAGATAAAGTATCTGGTTGGGGTGACCGCTATCAATTGGTGGTACAAAAGTCAGTCCTAAAACGAGCTATATCCAAACCAGTCCTCATTAAACGTGGACTGGTTTCATGCTTGGATTACTACTTAGAACGACATGCGTTAAAAGTTAATTGAACCGCCGTATGCCGAACGGCACGTACGGTGGTGTGAGAGGGGGTAGAGATTAGTCCCTACTCGATTGTTGAAGAAAAAGTTTCTTTTCGACACTTTCCTTAGGTGATGTCGGACATCAGCGACTTCCTTCGGAATTCCATGACTAATATTTGAGTCTATAGTCTCAAATATTCCGAGTGTCAGAAATCTTGATTTGTAGAGATTTCTGACACTTTCATCACGGCGGAAGTATCTTTTGATAGCTCGCTATCACTCGCAAAAATAGAAAATAAATACTTACTTGCAAAGCTCCAAAGTTTATTTTGGGACACAGAGTTTGTCTACAATCTGAAAACAGTAGCGCTGGCTACTTCTTTTGGTGTTCAGCAATATAATCGAGTTTTTCCTGTCTGGTTTTGCGTTTTTTAAACAAGGCTTCCGCAGACATGGCAGCTTGTTTGCTTGGAAAGGCTTCTTGATAAAGGAGTTTGACGGGGAGGCGTGATTTGGTGTACTTTGCCCCCTTGCCAGCATTGTGAGCCTTTAGGCGCTTGTCAATATCTGTGGTGTAGCCTGTGTAGAGGGTGCCGTCTGCGCATTCCAAAACATACATGTAAGCCTCTTTTTCAGCTTGTGGCTCAGCCTTTTTGCCAAAATAAATCTCAAAAATCTCATCGGTGTAATCTCCATTTGCCTTGTGGACAAAGAGGGGTGGAAGGATTTTGAGGCCGTCGGTTGAGCCGTCTTTGATGGCTTCGAGGAGAAGCATATTGGCCTCCTTGCCTTCTTTAGGATAGACGAACTGTACTCGCTTGGGCGCTAGGTTATAGCGACGCAAGGTGTCAATGATGTCTAAAAAGCGATCGGGACGATGCACTATAGCGAGACGACCGTTGGATTTGAGGGCGTGGCGAGCGACCTCGCAAATCTCATCCAGATTTGTGGTGATTTCATGGCGGGCAAGGAGATAATGCTCAGAAACATTCTTTTTAGAGGTTTCGGTTGCCTTGAAGTAAGGCGGGTTGCAGAGGATAAGGTCAACTTGACTACGTGGCACATAATCCAGAAGATGTTTCAAATCATCGTTAATCATCGTCACCTGATCTTCTAGCTGATTCAGCTGAATAGAACGCTTTGCCATGTCAGCTAAACGTGGCTGTAATTCAACGAGCTTAATCGGCGCCTTGGTTTTTGTGCTGGCAAAGAGACCCACTGCACCGTTTCCTGAGCAGAGGTCAACGATGAGACCACGGCTAGGGATTTTGGGAAAACGAGATAGCAGAACGCTATCAATAGAGTAGCTGAAAACAACCTTATTTTGAATGATCTTGACATCGGTAGAAAAGAGCTGATCAATACGCTCTCCTGTTTTTAGAATCTCATTAGTCATACTTAACATTATAACAAAAATTTGGTAAAATAGAGTGTTAAATCTTGTTAGGAAAGGAAGCAGCTCGTCGTTTGACAAGCTCTAGATATACAGATGTTTTATGCCTATTTACGTGGATTAGTGATGTTTCTCCTTTGGATTGCCAACGGTAATGCCTACTTCCATAACACGGATAAGATTTTAGATAAGGATGAGAATTACATTCTCGTTGCTCCACATAGGACTTTTTGGGATCCTGTTTACATGGCGTTTGCGGCACGTCCAAAGCAATTTATCTTCATGGCTAAGAAGGAATTATTTACTAATCGCATGTTTGGTTGGTGGATTCGTATGTGTGGAGCTTTTCCTATTGACCGTGATAATCCTGGACAAGAAGCGCTGCGCTATCCTATCAATACCTTGAAAAAGGGTAACCGTAGTCTCGTTATGTTTCCAAGTGGAAGCCGTCATTCCTCGGATGTTAAGGGTGGTGTTGCTGTGATTGCTAAAATGGCTAAGGTCAAAATCATGCCAGCAGCTTACCAAGGTCCTCTGAAATTTAGCAACTTCTTAAAAGGGGAGCGTGTAGATATGAACTTTGGTAACCCTATTGATATCTCAGATATTAAGAAAATGAATGATGAAGGGATTGCAGAAGTTGCAAATCGCATTCAGTCAGAATTTGACCGTTTAGATGCTGAAAATGCTAGCTATTCTAATGGTAAAAAAGTGAACCCTTTGTCCTACCTCATTCGTATCCCAGCTGGGCTTGTAGCGCTTGTTGTGGTACTCTTAACCGTTATCTTTAGTTATCTCGCTAGTTTTGTTTACAAACCTTGGGAGAAGAAAGGATAGCTTGTTATTAGTTGAGCAGAAATTTAAATACATTGAAAATCTTCTAGTTTTAGGAGATTTTTTTGTATTTTTCGAATTATAAGGTAAGGAGGCTTTTATGCGAGAAAAAAGTATCATTATAATTGTTGGTTTGTTGCTTATGGTCATTTTATCTTATTTGATAATGGTGCAGTTGGGGACGATGTTACTGCTACCTTCTCTGACCCCTAATGTGGTATTAACAACTTAGGAGGGATTATGGAAACAATCATTGAAAAGGTAAAAGAACATCCGATTCTCTCTGGTGTAGGTGGAGGAGTGCTCATTTTGGTGTGTTTTGTTGGTTTTCTGATGCTGAAACCTAAGGAAAAAGCGCCAGCTTTTCCAGTAGTAGAAGAAGTCACGCAAGTAGTAACAGAAAAGCAAGATGAGAGCAACTCAGCTATTTCCCAGGAAAGTGATAAAATCCTTGTGGATGTTAAAGGTGCTGTCGTATCTGAGGGGGTTTACGAACTTGCTCAAGGTGATCGGGTTCGTGATGCTATTGAAATGGCTGGCGGGCTATCTCAGGAAGCGGATAAAAATTCTATCAATTTAGCTCAAAAATTAGAGGATGAAGCCGTCATCTATGTCGCTAAAGTAGGTGAAGTTGAAACATCAGTAGCAATTTCTGTAGTTTCAGGAAATAAAGAAAAGGGTTCTGATAAAGTTAACCTTAATAAAGCTTCCATCTCAGAATTAACAAGTATTTCAGGTATTGGTGAAAAGAGAGCGCAAGATATCATCTCTTATCGTGAAGAGCATGGAAAATTTTCAAGCCTGGATGAATTGACAAATGTATCAGGTATTGGTGCAAAGACCCTAGAAAGATTTAAAATGGAGCTGACTCTTGATTAAGCGACTACCGATTCCAGCATTTTATTTAGCCTTTCTTATGATTTGGCTTTACTTCGTCCTTGTTTTTAGAGAAAAGCTGGCACTATTTGGTCTAGTTTTTCTGTTAATGTGCTGTTTTCGGTTTTATTCTCTAAAACAGTTTGGTCAGGTGATTCTTATTCTAGGACTTTTTGCTTCCTATATCGTTTTTCAAGAATGGAAAACATCTCAAAAAGAAGAACATGCTCCGCAGACGGTACAAAGATTACAGATTTTATCTGATACGATTTCGGTTAACGGTGACCGCCTATCTTTTAGAGGACATTCGAAAGGGCAGACTTATCAAGCGTTTTATAAATTGACTTCTGAAAAGGAGCAACGCTTTTTCCAAAACCTAAATGGTAGTATTGTTTTGGATATTGAAGCTAATTTAAGCATCCCTGAGAGGCAACGCAATTTTAATGGATTTGATTATGCAGCTTATTTAAAAAGTCAAGGTATTTATCGCTTGGTTCAGATTGAAAAGCTACAAAATATTTACCCAGCAACTCAAATCACCTTTTTTGAATGGATTAGAGAGTGGCGACGTAAAGCAATTGTGTTTATTTATAGTTCTTTCCCTGCACCGATGAAACATTACATGACGGGGCTTCTTTTTGGACATCTTGGTAAGGAATTTGAGGAAATGAGTGACCTCTATAGTAGTCTGGGAATTATTCATTTATTTGCTTTGTCGGGCATGCAGGTCGGATTTTTTATTGGTGGTTTTCGTTACCTTCTTTTACGGGCTGGAATGAGAAAAGATTGGGTTAATTGGTTAACTTTACCTCTTTCTCTGATTTACGCAGGTTTAACGGGTTTTTCTGTTTCTGTGATTCGTAGCCTCCTTCAACTCAATTTGGCAAATTTTGGACTTAGAGGACTTGATAACTTTGCAACAACCGTCATGGTAATGTTTCTCATCATGCCTAGCTTTCTTCAAACAACTGGAGGAGTACTCAGCTTTGCCTATGCCTTTATTCTAGCAATGACTAATTTTGAAGTGTGGAAATACCCACGTCTGGCAGAAATGTTGGGCGTTAACATTGGTATTTTACCAGTCCTCATCTGGTATTTTTCTAGTTTTCAACCTCTTGCTATTGCGCTAACTGCCTTGATGTCTGTGCTCTTTGATGTAATAATTCTGCCTTTGCTCAGTCTTGTTTTTATCTGCTCGCCTGTCATTAAGCTAACGTTTGTCAATTTCCTTTTTATTTTGTTGGAAAAAGGGCTGACGCTAGTTGGGCAGGTCTTTGATAGACCTATTATATTTGGAAGCCCAAGTTTGGTGATTTTTTTGTTCAGTCTCATTTGTCTAGGCTATCTTTATGATAGTTCTAGCAGTAAAAAAAGGGTGATTAGACTTAGTCTAGTTTTAGCTCTGCTATTTTTTATCACTAAAAATCCGATGACAAATGAAGTGACGGTGGTAGATATTGGCCAAGGAGATAGTATTTTTCTGCGTGATATGAGAGGGAAAACCCTACTGATTGATGTTGGTGGCAAGGCAAAATTTACTCAAAAAGAAAGATGGAAAAATGGTACCAGCGATGCGAATGCTGAGAGGACACTGATTCCTTATCTGAAAAGTCGGGGCGTGAGTCATATTGATCAAGTGGTGTTGACCCATACCGATACGGACCATGTGGGTGATTTAGAAGTGGTCGCCAAGTTTTTTTCTATTGGTGAAATTATTGTCAGTCCAGGTAGTTTGACAGTTCCTAATTTTGTCAAGAGATTGAAAACCTTACGCATTCCGGTTAAGGCTATGTTAGCAGGTGATACTATTTCAATTATGGGAAGTCAGCTACAAGTCCTTTATCCAACGATGATTGGAAATGGTGAAAATAATGATTCTTTGGTGCTTTACGGTAAACTTTTGGATAAGACATTTCTCTTTACAGGAGACCTTGAAGAAGGAGAGTTAGAATTGATCCAGAGATATCCGAAGTTACCTGTGGATATTCTCAAAGCAGGTCATCATGGGTCAAAAGGTTCTTCTCATCCAGAGTTTTTAAAACATATTGGAGCAAAAGTGGCTCTTGTTTCGGCTGGAAAAAACAACCAGTTTAACCATCCTAATCCAGAAACTTTAGAACGGTTTAAAAAAGAAAATATGACAGTCTATCGAACGGACCAACAAGGCGCTATTCGTTTTTATGGATGGACTAATTGGCAAATAGAAACGGTGAGGTAGCGACAGGTTACTAGGCTAATAGTTATTGGGTGACAACAGTTTTAGACTACAATAAAAGGTATGGAATGATGTTTATCAAAACGTTGATTTCGTACTTTTTGCTATATTCATATTTCAAGAGAAGGAATGAGATTTACTAGCTTGTCTCTCATTTTTACGATTATATAGAATTCTAGGAGTAGCCACCGTTTATCACTATTGTAGAAATTAGCAATATTAGCAGTATTACTAAAAATTAATAGAGTGTTAAAATGATTGATAGTTTCATTAATGTTGTTTTATATTTATAACTATAAAAAAAAAACAGAATAAGCATAACAAAAAATATATAGTTGATTTATTTGTTCGGGTTTTGTATAATGTAACCGTATTAAAAATTCGGAGGAATTAAAATGTTTGGAAAAAACAGAACTCGAGAGAATGCGCAACGTTTTTCAATCAAGAAGTATAGTATCGGTGTTGTCTCTGTCCTTTTAGGGTTAGCTTTCCTAGGTGGAACAATTGTTCAAGCAGAGGAGCCAACCAATTTGGGAAATCAGCTTATACAGCCTAACGCTAACACCTCTCCACAAGGTTTGGAAGAAACCCAACCTGTTTCTTTGACGCCAGAACCTAATGCAGTATCAGATATTGTTTCTCCAGAGGTAGTTTCAGAATCACTTAATACCCCAGCACCAGTTGTCGAATCAGAAGTTCTTCAATCATCAGTTGTTAGCGTAGAAGATTACCAAAAAATGACTGCTGATAAGAAAGAAACCACTGTTGAGGGCTATATCACAGGATCTTTGAAATCAGGAAATGCTTATGGAAATGAATATTCTAACCTAGCTCTTGGTGCCACAAAGGATGCTGAGGCAAAGGACACCATTCCAGTTCAACTCGTTAGCAAGTCAGAGGTTAGAAAAAATTTCAATGTGAAAGATAATCCAAGTTATATTGGGAAGAAAGTTCGAGTAACTGGCATTTCAGAAACCTATTTCAATAAAATTGGCATAAAATCTACGAGCAAAATTGAATTAGTTGAAGATGGTAGTGTACCAGTAGAAGATAAACCTATTGAGCCCCCAGTTCCATTAGAGCCAGTAAGTTCAAATCTTACCCCAATCGCTCATTTGAGAACATATGAGCAAGGTAAAGAATATAGTTTTTTAGGAAAAGTCATCAGCCCTGTCAATGCTTGGGGTGGCCAAGGATTTTACGTTCAAGATAAGTCTGGCGCAGGAATTTATGTTTATCCTAAACAAGACCTATCGTTCAAGCAAGGTGATGTTGTAGAGTTGACTGGTACCCTGTCCAAATACGGCAGTGAGTTACAGGTTGTTGATATTACAGCAAGTAAAAAAATTGCAGGTGACATCAACACGACACTGACGACATTAACAATTCCAACATTGAGTGCTGATAAACAGTCTACACTAATCAAATTAGAGAATGTCAAAGTTGGAACGATTTCAAATGATTCCTTTGATAACGCGACTTTTGATGTCACTGACAAGGATGGCAAGGTTGTTTCTGTGCGTTTAGACAGTCGTTCTGGCTTCACAGCAACGGCTCTTAGAGAAAAAATTAATACTAATGACGAGATTCATGTCACAGGGATTTTATCTAGTTTCAAAGAAGCCAACCAAGTAAAACCTTTCTCTCTTGACCATTTTGAAATTGTGAAAAAAGCAGAGCAGGCCCCTGTTCTTGAAGTAACCGTTGCCCAAGTACAAGGAGAAGGGCATGTCTCTCCTTTAGTTGGGAAACAAGTCACAGTTAAAGATGTCGTTGTTACCTACGTTGAGAAAGATAATAAATTCTATGTGCAGGATTTAGTCCCTGATGGTAATGCTAAAACTTCTGATGGCATTGCTGTCTTTTTACCAAAACATAAGGTCAAAGTTGGTGATAAATTGGAAATCACTGGTGAAGTTGAAGAATATTTAGGTGACGGTTATTCGGATAAAGCTGAAACTGACCTTACCGTCACTCAAATCAAGGCAAATGAAACAAGAGTTGTAGGGACAGCAGAAGTGCCTAAGGCCATTGTTTTAGGTGAGGATAGAGTAGCTCCTACTAAAATTATTGATGATGATGCTTTTAAAGAGTTTGATCCAGAAAATGATGCCCTTGATTTCTGGGAATCGCTAGAAGGACAGCTGGTTACTGTAAAAGGAGCAAGAGTCTTAGGTCCACAAAGATACGGTGAAATCTATGTTGTACCAGGAAATGACACGACTAAGAAAAATAATTCAGGTGGTATCACCTTGCAAAGTGATAGCTACAATCCACAAAAAATTGCTCTTCTGACAACGAATCGAAAATTTGTCGCTAAAGCAGGGGATTATTTCGGTAAAGACATTACAGGACCAATTTCTTATTCGTACACTAACTATAAATTGTTAGTCGATAATAAGGCCTTGGAATCTCATCAAGATGGTGGTTTGAAGCCAGAAGTTAGCCGCATTGTCAAAGACCCTGCAAAATTAATGATTGCATCTTATAATATTGAAAACTTCTCTGCCAATAAAAAAGGTACAAGTGATGAGAAAGTAGCAAGAATTGCGAAATCCTTTGTCTCTGACTTGCATTCTCCAGACATTATTACCCTTATAGAGGTTCAAGATAATAACGGGGAAACTAATGATGGTACGACAGATGCGACGAAATCGGCACAACGTTTGATTGACGCCATTGCCGCTTTAGGTGGCCCAGCTTACAAGTATATTGACTTTGCACCTGAAAATAATGCCGATGGTGGAGCACCTGGTGGTAACATTAGAACAGGTTTCTTGTACAATTCTGAAAGAGTTAAATTATCTGATAAACCAGCAGCCCAGCCAAATGAATCAGCAACTTGGGAAAATGGAGAGTTAAAATACAGCGTCGCAAGACTAAATCCAACAAGTCCTGTATGGGAAGGCACACGAAAAGTTCCAGTAGCTGAATTTGAATTTAATGGTGAAAAAGTTGTTCTGCTAGGGTTACACTTAAATTCTAAACGCGGTGATATGGGCGTCTTTGGTAAGGTTCAACCACCACAGTTCAAGTCAGAAGCCAGACGTCATCAGATGGCAGAAGACATCAAAGTATTTGTAGAGGCTGGATTTGCTCAAAATGAACGAGCGAATATCGTTATCCTAGGGGATTATAACGATTATGAGTTCACTAAGACTCTATCAATTATTGAGTCGGCAGGACTTAGAAACCTTGTGAAACATCATGAGGAATCAGATCGCTATTCTTACTTCCATCAAGGAAATAATCAAACTTTGGACCAAGCTATGATTTCAGGCCACCTAGCTGATAATTATGAGTTTGATATGGTTCATGTGAATGCTGCCTTTATGGAAGAACATGGCAGAGCTTCGGATCATGACCCATTGTTGCTGCAAATTGATATCAGAAAAGTCAATGAAGTGCCAAAAGATTTTCCAACAGTGGATAAGAAACCTGAATTGACATTACCATTATCTTTGACATCTAAAAACGAGAAAATTAATGCTCCTCATGCGCAAACAGAGGTGAAACCATCACCGGTTGTGAAAGAAGGGCAACAAACAGCAGGTGGAGCGAAACAAGATATCTTTAACGTTTCAAAAGCAGAAAGCCTACCAGCATTGTCAGACTCAGATGAACACGTTATGCTAGTCGTAGGAGCAAGTATTCTCTTGAGCAGTCTTGCCATTGCAAGTCATAAACGTAAAGAATACTAAGCAGTTTCTAAGAAACACTATTTGTGTATCTGATAAAAATCAAAAGAGACCAAATTCTAAGTAAGGAATAAGGTCTCTTTTTTATGTTTGTGAGAGATTCATAGTTTATATCTGTCAACATTTTAGCTGTGTCTTTGGACTTTTATTGGTCTGCACCTGCTTTTTCCAATAGAAAACGAGGAATAAAAAGACTTGCTAGGATACTAGCCAACCCAAGCCAAGTGATAATAGCCATGATCCACGTTCCAGGAGAAAAAATAAATTGCCCAAAGAGGATGGCTAAAACACCACCCCAAAACGTTAGAATATTCAGAACATTATCTTTAATAATAACGACATCACTATCTGATACAGAAATTCTAGATTTTTTACTGCCGCGAACGGTGAGCAAACTTTCAGATGTAGGAAGACTCAAGTCAACCTCCTCATTTTCCATAATACGAGCAACAATTTTCCCATTCAGCTTCAGGTAAATAGGAGCAAAGGCGCGAATATACTTCGTACGACGTTTAATGGTAATAGACATGATAAACCTTTCGAGATTACTTTTCCTTATTATAGCGTGAAACGAAAAAGAGGGCAAGGAAGAGGGTGATGTCGTGAAGAGGCATGAGAAATTTAGTGCGTAAATTTTAGAAGAATTCTCCATTGTATACTCTGCAGAGTGGGCCTATTTTTGCTTTTTATATGTTACAATGAGAGATAACGAAACAGAAGGTACTTAACAGAATAATAGATGATTATTTGCTTTGTACGAGGTGACTGATGAATACACATTTAAAGAAATATTTAGAAATCTATGAAAAATTTCCTTTAAATGCTTATTTTTCCAAAGTGCAAAGGAAAGTTCGTCACAAGATGATGACTAGTTGGGAAAAAGAAGTGGTAGACGAGTATCCAAGCTTAGACGAGCTGATGGATTTTGTGACTCAGTATAAAAACAACATTCACATTACGCCACAGTTTTTTCAAAAATTTCAATATGTGTGGAGAGAAGATTTTAACCATGGCTATCAGTTTTCTGAATTTTTATTGGAAATGGATTTAGAGGAATTGATATGGAAATTTGACCTTTCATCTATGCATTTGGCAAATCAAGTCTTAAAACGTAATCAAAATCATGTCAAAGCCTTAAAACTTAAATTAAAACTGTTAGTCCGTTACCACGATTTTTGCTTACACGAACTTCCTTGGGGAGTATTAGTAAAAGGAAATAGAGAAGAAGAATTAAACTCAGTAACAGAGATGGAAGAAACGGCTAAGAAACTCAATTTTCAAGCTAAAAACTTTGAAATATTATGCCATAATTGTAAACGGTATTATCCACTCTGGTTTGAATATTTAGAAGAAAAAACTAAATGTAGCTTTAAAGAGTTTTTAGAGCTAAAAGGTGTAGATACCGAGAGTATTCATCTACCTTATACAATAGTTTAGAAATGTTAACCTTTGGAATGAATAGTATGAATAATGAGTGATTATTATCCGAAAATGTTTCTTTTTCGAGAGCTTGCCCGAGGTGCGCTTTTTTAACTTTTTATATGTTATAATGGAAGTTAGAAAGCGGAGGCGAAATTGGCATTCCTAAAATAGAAATTGGTGACATTGTATGATTAAATTAATCGCAACAGATTTGGACGGTACTTTTTTGACGAAGGAGCATACTTATGATAAGACTTTATTCGCAAAGGTTTTAGATAAGTGTGAAGATCGAGGGATTTTATTTACGGTGGCTAGCGGTCGCCCTATGTTGAGTGTGCAAAGGTTATTTTCAGATGTCCTATCTAGGATTGCCATTATTGCTGAGAACGGTAGTGTTGTTTCCTACAAGGGTAAAGTGATTTCAGAGCATTTTATGAGTCCTGAGCAATATCTGGCTGTGGCAGAGCAACTTGAAAATCTTTCAGATTGTCATGGCTACCTACTTTCAGGACGGGTAGGTGCCTATGCTCCGTTAAATACCAGAGATGTTTATTTTAACCGTGTTTCTGAATTTTATGAAAAAACACAGAAAATGGATTTAACTCAAATAACTGATGACATTTACAAGTTAACTGCTCAGTTTTCAGATGATTTAATTTTGGAACATAGCAGAGCCTTGACTGATAAAAATCCTAGCTTATCAGCTGTAGTGACTGGTTTTGGAGGAATGGATATTATCCTAGACGGTATCACAAAGGCAACTGGTTTAGAAGACCTGTGTCACTTTTTGGGGCTAAATGTTTCAGAGGTAATTGCATTTGGGGACAACTTTAACGACGCAGAGATGTTGTCGTTTGCAGGTACAGCTGTTGCTACCGCCAATGCGCGTGAAGGTATTAAAGAAATAGCCGATAAAGTGATTGGCTCTTGTGAAGATGGTGCCGTATTGACTTACTTAGAAGGAATGTTAAACGAATGACTGAGATTAAATTACTAGCCTTGGATATGGATGGGACCCTTTTTACAACTGATAAAGCCATTACTGAAGAAAACAAACAGGCTCTGAAAAAAGCGCAAGAATTAGGGGTTAAGATAGTTATTACCACAGGACGCCCTTTAAAAGCTATTATCCACGTTTTAGAAGAATTAGACCTTTACAATGAGGATAACTATAGTATTACCTTTAATGGTGGTTTAGTTCAATGCAATAATGGGGACATCTTAGATAAAAGTGACATGACTTTTGAGGAATTGGAAATCATTTACCGGCATATAGAGCCATTAGGACTACCTATGGATGTTATTAGTGATGGGACGGTGTATAGCATTGCTAGTCGTGGCAATCATTCACAGTACTATCAAGCTAATCCTATGTTGACTTTTGTTGAGTTAGACAGCCTTAATGAATTATCGAGAGATATCATTTATAATAAAGTAGTGATTGTGACAGATGCTGATTTTTTAGATAGCCAAATTCCTAAAATTCCAGCTCATCTACATCAAGTTTTCGAGATTTTTAAATCACGTGAGATTATTCTTGAAATCATGCCAAAAGGTGTTCATAAAGCAGTTGGACTTGACCTTTTAGCAAAGCATTTAGGGTTAAAGGCGGAGCAGGTGATGGCAATGGGTGATGAAGAAAACGATATAACCATGCTAAAATGGGCTGGTTTAGGTGTTGCTATGGCGAATGGCTCTGCTATTGCCAAAGAAAGTGCTAAGGCAGTCACAACGAAAACGAATGACCAATCAGGAGTTGCTGAAGCGGTCAAAAAATATATCGTGAATGGAGAATGTAATGGGCTTATTTGATAAGTTATTTGGAAACAAAGAAGAAAAAGCTGTCGAGGAAGTGGCAGAGGTAGCGAGTGAAGAAGTTGTTGATGCTGATAATGACGAGCAAGATGAATTAGTAGTTGAGAAAATATCAGAAGAAGTCTCAGAAGAAATCATTGAAGCATCAGCTGAGCAAACGCAAGCAGTTGATAATGCTTTTTCATCTGTGATGGCAGACTACTATGCTAAAAAAGCTGCTGCCAAAGCTGCTGCTGAAAAGGGTGAAGAAATTCATTTTGAAGCAGTTGAGACACGAAAAGTGAGTGAACCAGCTCCAGTTATAGAAGAAACCTTTGTTGAAACAACAGAGGAAAAATATAACCGAAGTTTAGAAAAAACACGTACTGGTTTTGGAGCTCGTCTCAATGCTTTCTTAGCCAATTTCCGTCGTGTTGACGAAGATTTCTTTGAAGAATTGGAAGAATTGCTCATCCTGTCAGATGTTGGTGTTAGTGTTGCAACTAACTTGACTGAGGAGCTTCGCTATGAAGCTAAGTTAGAAAAAGCTAAGAAACCAGAAGAACTCCGTCGTGTCATTATTGAAAAATTAGTAGACATCTACGAAAAAGACGGTAACTTTAACGAGAAAATCAATTTCCAAGATGGTTTGACAGTCATGCTCTTTGTTGGGGTCAATGGTGTCGGTAAGACAACGTCTATTGGTAAACTTGCCCATAAATATAAGGCGGAAGGCAAAAAAGTCATGCTCGTTGCAGCGGATACCTTCCGTGCTGGTGCCGTTGCTCAGCTTGTTGAGTGGAGCCGCCGTGTGGATGTGCCAGTTGTTGTTGGTCCAGAAAAAGCTGATCCTGCCTCAGTTGTTTTTGATGGTATGGAAAAAGCTGTCGCAGAAGGAGTAGACATCCTTTTGATTGACACTGCTGGTCGCCTGCAAAACAAAGATAATCTCATGGCAGAGCTTGAAAAAATTGGTCGTATTATCAAACGTGTTATCCCAGAAGCACCCCATGAAACCTTGTTGGCTCTAGATGCCTCAACTGGCCAAAATGCCCTCAGCCAAGCCAAAGAATTTTCAAAAATTACACCATTGACAGGACTCGTCTTAACTAAAATTGACGGGACTGCCAAAGGTGGGGTTGTCCTAGCCATCCGTGAAGAATTGGATATTCCTGTGAAACTCATCGGCTTTGGCGAGAAAATTGATGACATTGGACAATTTAATTCAGAAGACTTTATGACCGGACTTCTCGCAGAAATTTTATAAGAACTAGAAAAAGATTGCTTAGGCAGTCTTTTTTGACTAAATGAATGATTTTAAGAGGAAATAAGTGCTTTGTAACAACTGAAAACATTTACATAAAGATTAGAACAGTCATTTTTTTAAAAATGTGATACAATAGTTAGGTTAAAAATAAGAGTAAGAGGATTTTATGATAAACTTAAGAAATGATATCCGTAACGTAGCCATTATTGCCCACGTTGACCACGGAAAAACAACCCTCGTAGACGAGCTTTTGAAGCAATCGCAAACACTGGATGAGCGTAAAGAACTTGAAGAGCGTGCGATGGACTCAAACGATATTGAGAAAGAGCGAGGTATTACAATCCTTGCGAAAAACACAGCAGTTGCTTATAACGATACTCGGATCAATATCATGGATACCCCAGGACACGCGGACTTCGGTGGTGAAGTTGAACGTATCATGAAAATGGTTGATGGCGTTGTACTTGTTGTAGATGCTTATGAAGGAACAATGCCTCAGACACGTTTTGTGTTGAAAAAAGCTCTTGAGCAAAACTTGACACCAATCGTTGTTGTTAACAAAATTGATAAACCATCAGCACGTCCAGCAGAAGTTGTGGATGAAGTTCTTGAATTGTTCATCGAACTTGGAGCAGATGATGATCAGCTTGAATTCCCAGTGGTCTATGCGTCAGCGATTAATGGAACATCATCACTTTCAGATAACCCAGCTGATCAAGAAAAAACAATGGCACCAATTTTTGATACCATTATTGAGCACATTCCAGCGCCAGTTGATAACTCAGATGAGCCGTTGCAATTCCAAGTTTCCCTTCTTGACTACAATGAATTTGTAGGACGTATCGGTATTGGGCGTGTTTTCCGTGGAACTGTTAAAGTCGGTGATCAAGTTACCCTTTCAAAACTTGACGGTACAACTAAAAACTTCCGTGTCACAAAACTTTTCGGTTTCTTCGGTCTGGAGCGTAAAGAAATCCAAGAAGCTAAAGCCGGTGATTTGATTGCTGTTTCTGGTATGGAAGATATCTTCGTTGGAGAGACAGTAACACCAACAGATGTAATCGAGCCACTTCCAGTTCTGCGCATTGATGAACCAACGCTTCAAATGACTTTCTTGGCAAATAACTCACCATTTGCAGGTCGTGAAGGTAAGCACGTGACATCACGTAAAGTTGAAGAGCGTCTCATGGCGGAACTTCAAACAGACGTCTCTCTCCGTGTTGAAAATACAGAGTCACCAGATAAATGGATTGTATCAGGTCGTGGAGAGCTTCACTTGTCGATTCTTATTGAAACAATGCGTCGTGAAGGTTATGAACTTCAAGTTTCAAAACCAGAGGTTATCATCAAAGAGATTGACGGTGTGAAATGTGAGCCATTTGAGCGTGTTCAAATCGATACACCAGAAGAATATCAAGGTTCAATTATCCAAGCCCTTTCAGAGCGTAAAGGTGATATGCTTGATATGCAAATGGTCGGAAATGGCCAAACACGTCTTATTTTCTTGATTCCTGCTCGTGGTCTTATCGGATTCTCTACAGAATTCTTGTCAATGACACGTGGTTACGGTATCATGAACCATACCTTTGATCAATACCTTCCATATATTGATGCTGAAATTGGTGGTCGTCACCGTGGAGCTTTGGTTTCTATAGACCAAGGTAAGGCAACTACTTATTCAATCATGCGTATTGAAGAGCGTGGCACTATCTTTGTCAACCCAGGCACAGAAGTGTATGAGGGAATGATTATCGGTGAGAATGCACGTGAAAATGACTTAACTGTTAACATCACAACTGCTAAACAAATGACTAATGTTCGTTCAGCAACAAAAGACCAAACAGCAGTTATTAAAACACCTCGTATCTTGACTCTTGAAGAATCTATCGAGTTCCTTGACTACGATGAGTACATGGAAGTAACCCCTGAATCAATTCGTCTTCGTAAACAAATTCTTAATAAAAACGAACGCGAAAAAGCCAATAAAAAGAAAAAACAAGCTGAATAATAACAGAATGAGTTATTATAACAGCTTAGAAAGGAACTAAATACGGGTTTTAGATAGCGACATACTTTATTTTATCATTATGTTTTCTTTGTCTTAGCTCTCGGTGTTACATTTTATGTTCTATTTCATTGTAGCTGTTTTAATCATCCTTTATTATTTTTTTAGAGCTCCAAAGACCATAAAAAATACCCTTAGTATGATTTTATTGGTCGGTCTGCTTGCTTTATTAATCGTTTTAGCTGGAATGACATTTATGAAAATTCTTCAGTCGCCGCCAGAATTGTTTATCGTCCTTGGGATGCTAGGTTTGGCTTACCTAACTTTAAGAGATATTAAAAATCTTTCAGAAAAATAAACTGATGCTCATCCTTGTGGTGAGCATTTTTTATATCAGAAAAAGCCGTGCGATGTTCACACGACAGGTTAAAAGTAGACTATCATTGGATAAACATGGCGTCTCCGAAGGAGAAGAAGCGGTAGCGTTCATTCACAGCATGTTTGTAGGCTTCTAAGACAAATTCTCGTCCTGCAAAGGCAGAGACTAGCATGACAAGCGTAGATTTTGGAAGGTGGAAGTTCGTTGAGAAGGCATCAACAACTTTAAAATCATATCCAGGTTTGATAAAGATTTTAGTCCAGCCTGAATCTGCTTGGACTTTTCCATCAAATTTCTGTCCAATGGTTTCAAGTGTACGGATAGAAGTCGTTCCAACAGCAACAATACGGCCTCCTGAAGTCTTGACTTGATTGATTGTGTCAGCTGCTTCTTGACTAAGACTATAAAATTCAGAATGCATATCATGGTCGTCCACATTGTCAACCGAAACAGGTCTAAAGGTCCCTAGCCCGACATGAAGGGTAAGATAGACTAATTTAACGCCTTTGGCTTGAATTTTTTCTAAAAGCGAAGTTGTAAAGTGTAATCCTGCAGTCGGTGCAGCCGCGGAGCCATTTTCCTTAGCGTAAACAGTCTGATAACGTTCACGATCATCTAATTTTTCATGGATATAAGGCGGTAGTGGCATTTCTCCCAAACTTTCGAGGATTTCGAGAAAAATACCATCATAATGAAATTCAACAATTCGTCCACCGTGTTCCAGTTCCTCAACGACTGTAGCGGTTAGACGACCGTCTCCAAAACTAATTTTTGTACCAGTTTTAAGGCGTTTTGCTGGTTTAGCTAAAACTTCCCATTGGTCACCTTGGTTATTTTTTAATAGTAAAAGCTCTACATGGCCATGAGTATCAGGCTTTTCTCCGTATAAACGAGCGGGGAGGACACGTGTGTTATTCATGACCAAGGCATCACCAGGATTTAGCTGATCCACGAGGTGGTCAAAATGGCTATCAACCATCGTTTTTTGGTCACGATCTAAAATTAAAAGACGAGAGCTATCACGCTTTTCAAGAGGTGTCTGAGCAATCAATTCCTCTGGTAAATAAAAATCAAAATCATTAGTATTCATAAATTCTCCAATATCATTTCAAAAGATGCTTTTATATTATACCACGTTGATAAAAATAATGAAAAGAACTTCTTTTGAATTGACATTTATAGGTTAATATAATAAAATAAAATCAAACAATATTGGTATATACCAAAAAGGAGAACAAAATGGAAATTTTTAAAGTGAAAAATCAAGTAGAAGGTGGAGCTCTTGCTTTTGATTTATTAAAAAAAGCTGTTGATGAGGGGGCTAAGACATTAGGGCTTGCGACTGGTTCTACTCCATTAGAGTTTTACAAACAAATTAGAAAATCTGATATTGATCTTTCAGAGATTACATCAATCAATTTAGACGAATATGTTGGACTTGATTCTGAAAATGAGCAGTCTTATCATTATTTTATGACAGAACAATTATTTAATCATAAAAGCTTAAAAGCGCATTATGTTCCTAACGGCATGGCACAAGACCTACAGGAAGCAGTTAAGAATTATGATCGCTTGATTGAAAAACATCCTATTGATTTTCAAATCTTAGGAATCGGCCGTAATGGTCACATCGGTTTTAATGAACCAGGCACCGCTTTTTCAACTAAAACCCATGTTGTAGATCTTGATGCATCCACTATTGAAGCTAATGCTCGCTTTTTTGAAGATGTAAGCCAAGTGCCTCGTCAGGCAATTTCGATGGGAATTGCCTCTATCATGTCTGCTAAACAAATTATTTTGATGGCTTATGGTTCTGAAAAAGCTGACGCTATTTACAAAACAGTCCACGGACCAGTTACGGAAGAAGTCCCAGCTACGGTTCTCCAAAATCATGACAATGTCGTTTTAATTATTGACGAAGCAGCAGCGAGTAAATTGGACTAAAAGAAAAATCTACATAAAAGGCTTAGAATCAGCATACTATTTTTAGTATGTCAGTTCTAAGCCTTTTCAGCTTGGTGATTCTTGGGAAAAGCAAAAAAGCACCGAATCGGTGCTCACTTTTTCAAGTTGGATACGGACGGGATTAAAAATCACTGCCTTATTTTAACTCGCTGTGTTGTTTCGAATGGTTCCGAAACGTAAACATTGGAAAAATCCTTTCCATAAATAGTCCCTTCTTTCTTACAAAGTTATTATTACAGAAATAAAAAAGAGTCTGAGACAAAAATAGTTCTCAGCGACAAAAAAAGCTAGAGCTTCCTAATAGCGGAACTCTAGCTTTTTAGTTTTGAGTTGTTCTCTTATTGTATTTTAGGAGATTATTGGCCATAAGTACCAATCTCATGTCAATTGTCACCTGACATTTGCCTCTTAAGTTACATCTTTTGTAACCCAAACAAGCCTTTATCTGCCCAAAGACAGGTTCCACATCAATCTTGCATTGAGTGAAAATCTGTCTACCTTCGGGAGATAAAAGTGCTTGGCATTCTTTAGCCTTTAAGTGTTGATAATGTTCGTTGATATACAGTCCCTTTTGAGGGCTAGTTCAGGTTCATCGGCGTAGTAAACCTTGATTTCCTGTTGAAAGTCCGTCTGTGTTTTCTGATGTTTGACATGGTGAAAACGATAGCACCACCCGTCAGGATGAGTATAGCTATCCTCTTTGTCATCATAGTGCCAATTCGTTAAGTTCCTAGCTGACGGTTTATACCCTTTCTTCTGCTCTTTATCAAACATGGCATACTTAAACAAATGGTTCACATTGCTTTCATCCAAACGAAGGAGGTTCTTTCTCTTTTTGATAGTAATAACAGATTGACGCAGTAGTTGATTAGAGGTCTGCAACTGGACACTTCTTTATTTTCAAGTGTCCACCTCAAATAGTCCACTGGACTATTTGAGTACCACGCAATCGTTAGCGGCCATCCTAATCAACTATGTGGAGGTGGGACGACAAAATCGAAATCACCTTTTTTGACGATTTAATGATTTTTGTCCCATTCTCATTTTTTTTGTTGCTTGGTAAGGTTTAGTCCCCATGGGACGAGGTTTTCGTTTTTCGCTTTTATTCGAGAGATATTTTCTTTATGTCGAACCATGATGACGGCTGCGATTAGGAGAATGAGAAGGCTAAAAAGTGGGTCGTAGGTTGTTAGGATGAAATCAATGGCAGGGAAGATAACGATTCCTAGAATAGCAGCAGTTGCGGCAATGACACTCGAAAGAGAAATCATGCTAAAGAGGTATAGGCTGGCTACAAAAATAATGGCTAGGTAGAGAAGAAAACTCGGTGCAAAGCCTAAGAGAACGCCTGCGCTGGTAGCGACAGCTTTTCCACCACGAAATTGAGCAAAAATGGGAAAGGTATGTCCTAGAATGGCAAAAAATCCAATCATAAGAGGTGATAGTGTGATGCCAAGCCAGATAGGTAGTAAGGTCGCTAGCGTCCCCTTGAGGACGTCAACAGCAAGAACGACTAACCCAGCTTTAACTCCAAGTACACGGAAGGTATTGGTTGTTCCCATATTTCCTGAACCATGTTCGCGGAGATTAATCTTAAAAAATTGCTTCCCAATCCAAAGACCAGTCGGGATTGAACCAAGCAGATAGGCGATTAGAATAAAAAGTAATGTTTTCATGTTTCCATTATAGCATAAGAAGCACAATTTTTGATATAATAGACAAAATTAGAAAGGGAGCTCAGCTAAACAAAGAGGAAGACTTCTCTTTTTTAGTGCTTTAGGAACTATCAAATGATTAGACGTGCGACTTTAGAAGATATTCCAGCAATACAGATATTATTGGCGCAAATTTTAGTAGTCCACCATGAAGCTAGACCGGATATTTTTAAAGGGAGTGGTTGTAAGTTTACAGATGAGGAGCTTGAGCATCTTTTAACAGATGATACCAAGCCTGTTTATGTTTATGATAATGGCAAAGCTGTTATCGGACATCTCTTTTTAGAGATAAGAGAGGCGAAAGGAGCAGTTCTTGAGCCAGTAAAATCTCTCTTCATAGATGATTTATGTGTGGATCAAGACGTACGTGGTAGTGGTATTGGTCAGGAATTGTATAGCTTTGCATTAGCTTATGCCAAAGAATTGGGTTGTTATCATCTAACTTTGAATGTTTGGAATGATAATGTTTCGGCGCTCCGCTTTTACCAAAAGCAAGGCATGAAACCCTTACATACAGAAATGGAAATTATCTTGTAATTTTTTGAAAAAATTGCTTACGAAGAAAAAATTTTTATGGTATAGTAAAAACTAATGTTTTAGAAATGGAGTTTATAATGCCTAGAAATGTTAAAGAAGCGATGTTGTTTACAGTGATGATGTGTGGCATCATGGTGTTTGGAATGTCAATTTGGAACCTTTACATAAATACAGGAGCAGTACATTGGGGGCATGTTTTTGCTGGCTACTTGCCAGGATTTGCTGTCGCTTTTCTGCTTGATGTGATTTTGGTAGGGCCGATTGCTAAGAAAATTGCTTTTGCGATTCTACACCACATCGGTCATCACGAGAAACGCTGGGTGAAAATTATTGCGATTTCAGGGACAATGGCACTGTTTATGGTGACCTTTATGTCGCTCTATGGTTTGATTTTTAATCTTATTATCGGTCAAGGATTACCTTGGTCTGTGATTACTTTGGGTGCTTATGGAAAAGCATGGCTAACAAACTTTGTGGCTGCTATCCCACTCAATTTCCTCATTGCAGGGCCAATTTCTCGTTTTATTTTGGGTCATCTTCAAAAACCATTTCCAGGTGAAGATAAGGTTGAGGACTTTGATAATGATGACGAATTACCTGAAATTATCTAACTCAAAAATGTCGTAGCAGTTTTTTGTCTGCTACCTTTTTTTATGTTAAAATAAAGAAAATTGTACCAATCGGTCTAGTTTGAAAAAGGAGAAATGATGTCAGAAGTAAAACAATATGATTATATCGTTATCGGTGGTGGTTCAGGTGGAATTGCTAGTGCTAACCGTGCAGCTATGCATGGTGCTAAGGTCATCCTGTTTGAAGGAAAAGAAGTTGGTGGAACCTGTGTCAATGTGGGTTGTGTTCCTAAAAAAGTGATGTGGTACGGTGCTCAGGTTGCTGAAACCCTCAATCATTATGCGGCAGAGTATGGTTTTGAAGTTGAAACGAAAAACTTTAATTTTGCAACTTTGAAGGCTAATCGTCAGGCTTATATTGACCGTATTCACGGGTCTTACGAGCGTGGATTTGACAATAATGGTGTGGAGCGTGTTTATGAATACGCAACTTTTGTAGATGCTCATACCGTAGAAGTGGCTGGGCAACGTTATACAGCTCCTCATATTTTGATTGCGACAGGTGGTCATGCCCTCTATCCAGAAATTCCAGGTGCTGAGTATGGTATCACCTCTGATGGATTCTTTGAGCTAGATGCTGTTCCTAATCGTACAGCTGTTGTAGGCGCAGGCTATATTGCGGTAGAAGTAGCGGGTGTTCTCCATGCTCTGGGTTCGGAGACGCATCTTTTTGTCCGTCAGGACCGTCCGCTCCGCAATTTTGACCAAGAAATCATTGGAACACTGACTGATTATATGACAGAGAATGGTCCTACTTTGCATACGCATTCGATTCCTAAGGAAGTGATTAAGAACGCTGATGAGTCGCTGACTTTGGTTTTGGAAAATGGGCAGAGGTACACAGTTGATACGCTTATCTGGGCCATTGGTCGTCGTCCAAATGTGACTGGTTTTGGGCTAGAAAAAACTGGAGTTGCACTTAATGATAAGGGATTTATCGCTGCTGATGAATTTGAAAATACAAATGTATCAGGAATCTATGCGCTTGGTGATGTGACTGGTAAATTAGAATTAACGCCTGTAGCTGTTAAAGCAGGTCGTCAATTGTCAGAACGTCTTTTCAATGCTAAAACGAATGCCAAGATGGATTACAAGGATGTGGCAACCGTTATTTTTAGTCACCCTGCCATCGGTTCAATCGGTTTATCAGAAGAAGCAGCCGTCGCTGAATTTGGTGCTGAAAATATTAAAGTTTATCGCTCAACATTCACACCAATGTACACAGCTCTTGGAACACACCGTCAACCAAGCAAGATGAAGCTTGTTTGCCTTTGGGAAGATGAAAAAATTATTGGGCTTCATGGTATCGGATACGGTGTTGATGAAATGGTTCAAGGCTTCTCAGTTGCTATCAAGATGGGCGCAACAAAAGAAGATTTTGATAATACTGTAGCCATTCACCCAACAGGTGCAGAAGAATTTGTGACGATGAGATAATTGGTACTGTAATTTGAATCAAGAATAGGATGATAAAAATGCGAATCAAATTATTCCATATTACTCAAATGAGTTAGTCTCCTGATTTTAACTGTTATGATAAAAACACTCCATTCAATGTTGAATGGAGTGTTTTCTTGTTATTGGATTCGAGTCATCAATTCATCAGCAGTTGTTGTTGGGAACATACGGATACGGTTAAGGGTGAGTAATCCGTTTGCTGCGCTAGCTACACCTTCATTTGTCGTCATACCAAGTTTATAGTTGAGTGATTTGGCGATATCCAAAGTTGTTTGAGAGTAGCGACCTGCTGGATAGGCAACAGCGATAGTATCTTGTGAAAAGGTTTGATCAAGATAGTTTTTTGAATCGCTGAGTTCAGCTGTTTGATTTTCAGGTGTTGAATATTCTAAATCTGGATGATTGACAGTGTGTCCTTGCAAGGAAATACCATTTGCCTTCATTTCTTGCATTTCATCAACCGTTAAATTACCTTCATGGTCAACAGAACCTGTGATGACATTATTAGTTGCCTTGGCACTGTACTTAGCAAGAATCGGATAAGCATGGTCGTAAAAGTCCCAGAGGCTATCATCAAAGGTAAGCCAGACAACTTTTTCAGCAGGGAGACTATTTTCAGTAAGGGCACGGTAGGCTTCTTCAGGGCTTAAAAAATAGTACCCTTCATCTTTTAGGCGCTTGATATGGCTCTCAAAAACATCTGGTGCCACGATAAGGTTAGCATTAGCAGCTTCTTCAGGAGCCATGACGTGGATAGCGTGATACATGAGGATTGGGATAGTAACGGGTTGCTCTTGTGTCGTCCAAGTGACGGTTTCCGTTTCAGAGGTGCTTTCGGTTTGTTGGGCTTGATCGGTTGTTTCTTGGACTTTGGAAATAGCAGAGCTGGCTTGAGTTGTTTTCTGATTACTATTTTTAGCGTCAGCCATTTTCCAAAAGAAGAAAAGAGCAAAGCAGCTAAGCAGGATTATGAGAGAAAGTAATACGCCGAGGAATGGTGAACGACGGCGTCTAGAATGGCGAGAAGGTCTTGACATGTTGGGCTCCTTTGTTAATTTTTCTTCATTATAACGAAAAAGTGAATAGGATGCAAATGGAATTGAAAAGCTATTTGAGACTCTCCTAACTGACTAGTGTTAAAATAGCTGGAATATTTTGGAACTTCTTCTTAATATGCAAAAACGATATAAAATAAGAACTAGACTTTATCGATAATAACATACTATTTTAGTTATTGGAAACGTTTACGTTTGTAGAGATTAAGTTTAGTGTACCGATTACAAACTTCAGCATACCTGTAGGACTTTTATATTTTAGTTTGAAAATATTTGTTTTTGCGTTAATCTCCCATTTTTTGGTATAATGAATTAACATTTGGCATGTTATGTTTTAGAAAGTAAGGAGAATGATATGACAATTAAACTAGGTTTGCTTGGATTTGGTACTGTAGCAAGCGGTATTCCGTTTTTATTAGAAGAAAATGGTGATAAAATCACAGCAGCAGCGAAAGATCAGATTGAAATTTCTAAGGTATTGGTGAAGGATGAAGAAGAGAAAACGCGTCTTTTGGCAGCAGGAAATGATTATCATTTTGTGACTGACATTGACGATATTATCTCTGATAGTGAGATTGATATTGTGATTGAACTGATGGGGCGTATTGAACCAGCTAAAACCTTTATCACTAAGGCTTTGAAGGCTGGTAAACATGTGGTGTCTGCCAATAAAGACTTGATTGCTAGTCACGGTAAGGAATTGATTTCTTTGGCACAGGATAAGGGTGTAGCTTTTTACTACGAAGCAGCTGTTGCGGGTGGTATTCCAATTTTGCGCACTATGGCTAATTCCTTGACTTCTGATAAGGTCACTCGTATCTTAGGGGTTTTAAATGGGACATCTAACTTCATGTTGACCAAAATGGTTGATGAAGGTTGGTCTTATGAGGATGCTTTGGTGACTGCTCAGAAATTAGGTTACGCTGAAAGTGATCCGACAAATGATGTTGAAGGTATTGACGCTGCTTATAAAGCTGTTATTCTGAGTCAGTTTGGTTTTGGCATGACGATTGGATTGGAAGATGTTACCCACAAAGGCATTTCAACCATTAGCACAGCTGATGTTGCAGTGGCGCAACAGCTCGGTTATGTGATTAAGCTAGTGGGAGCAATCGAGGAAACCCCATCAGGGCTCTTTGCAGAGGTGTCACCAAGCTTTGTGCCCAAGACACACCCATTGGCAAGTGTTAATGGTGTGATGAATGCTGTTTTTGTTGAGTCAATAGGTATCGGTCAATCCATGTATTACGGACCTGGTGCTGGACAAAAGCCAACAGCAACAAGTGTTGTGGCAGATATTGTTCGTATTGCTCGTCATTTAAATGATAAAACCATTGGCAAACCTTTTAATGAATTTAGTCGTGAAATAAAATTATCTGATTTATCAGATGTGAAGAGTCGTTATTACTTTTCAATTGAGACACCAGATAAGAAAGGACAACTTTTGCAACTAGCTGAAATTTTCAGCTCAGAAGATATTTCATTTGAGCAAGTGCTACAACAAAAGGCTCAAGGAGAGCGAGCTAGTGTTGTTATCATTACACACGAAATGAGCAAAACTGCCTTGGCAAATGTGACTGCTAAATTATCAGAAGTAGCAGAGTTCAAGGTCTTGAATACTTTCAAGGTGTTGGGTGAGTAAGATGAGAATTACAGTACCTGCAACTTCAGCCAATATTGGACCTGGTTTTGATTCGGTTGGGGTCGCACTTTCAAAATATTTAACGATTGAGATTAAGGAGCCAACTGATAAGTGGTTCATCAAGCATGATTTGGGAGATATTCCTAGTGATGAGAGTAACTTATTAATTGCTACGGCACTTCAAATTAATCCTAATTTGCAGCCGCACATGATTGAGATGACATCAGATATCCCACTGGCGCGTGGTTTGGGGTCATCATCATCAGTTATTGTAGCAGGTATTGAGTTAGCCAATCAGCTTGGTCATCTTGAGATGACTGCTGATGAAAAATTGGCTATAGCGACTGAGACCGAGGGGCATCCTGATAATGTTGCACCAGCTATTTTTGGAAATTTGGTCATTGCTTCTTATGTGAATCAAAACGTTAATCAGATTGTTGCTGAGTTCCCAGCTTGTAGTTTTATTGCTTTTATTCCTAGTTATGAGTTGAAGACTTCTGATTCTCGTGGGGTATTACCACAAGAGCTTTCTTATAAAGAAGCTGTCGCAGCCTCCTCCATTGCAAATGTGGCTGTTGCAGGGCTTTTATCAGGAAATCTAGAAGTGGCAGGAGAGGCTATTGAGGGCGATCGTTTCCATGAAGTCTATCGCCAATCTTTGGTCAAGGAATTTCTTCCGATTAAGACTTTAGCTAAAGAAATGGGAGCCTATGCGACCTATTTATCAGGTGCAGGGCCTACAATTATGGTCTTAACAGCACACGATAAATCCGATGAAATCAAGTTAGCTATTGAAGCACTCCAGTTTGATGGTGAATGCTTTATCTTAGAAATTGACCGTGAGGGTGTGCGTGTTGAATGAAAGTAGAACAGGGTTGATTTACGCCTTCTGTGCCTATCTGGCTTGGGCACTTTTATCCCTTTATTGGAAAGCATTGGGTGGAGTACCTGCCTATACGACTTTTTCCTATCGGATTGTCTGGACTTTTGTAACGATGTTAGCTTATTTTGTTTTGGCTAGGCAGACTGATAAGTTAACGAAGGAGCTCACTTATCTGAAAAGCTCTTCAAAGCCTTTATGGACAATGATTTTTGCGAGCCTATTTATCGCCGTCAATTGGCTAGTCTATATCTATGCGGTGGGTAGCGGTCAAGCCACCGAGGCTAGTCTAGGTTACTACTTAATGCCGTTGGTATCAGTTCTTTTGTCCATTCTTTTTTTAGGGGAAAAGCTGGTGCGTCTTGAGTGGATTGCAGTTGCTTTGGCAGCTTTAGGAGCTCTTGTTTTGATAGTGCTAACAGGACAGCTGCCGCTTGTAACCTTTATTTTAGCCTTGTCTTTTGGCATTTATGGCTTATTAAAAAAACAGGTTAAACTTTCAAGTGATGTTGCGATGCTAGTAGAAGCGGGAATTATTTTGCCTTTTGCGGTAGGTTATCTTATCTTTTTAAGTCCAGTTGGCTGGTGTGATGTTAGCTTGATTGAGCAAGGGTTACTAGCTCTGTCGGGAATAATCACTGCAATTCCTCTCTTATTATTTGCGGAAGCTGTTAAACGCGCTCCACTTAATCAAGTAGGATTCATTCAATATTTTAATCCTACTTTGCAACTGGTTATTGCAGTTTTTATCTTTGGTGAGGGGATCAATGGTGGAGAAATGGTAGGCTTCGCGATAATTTGGCTTGCAGTAGGAGTCTTTGTTTTTGCGCAGCTTTTTCATAAAAAAAAATAATGAACAATCCTTTTTGATTATTGAACAAAAGGGATTTTTTAGGTATCTTATGGTACAATAAATAGCAAAGCAATACGGTAGGAGGTCAAAATGAAACATTCAACCTGGCATGAAAAAATCAAAGCAGAACTACCAGAGCATTATTTTGGTCAGATCAACGCTTTTATGGACAAGGTTTATGGCGAGGGAGTGGTCTATCCACCGAGAGAGAAGGTTTTTGCGGCCTTGACACACACGACTTTTGAGCAGACCAAAGTCGTTATTTTAGGACAGGATCCATATCATGGTCCCAATCAAGCGCAAGGGCTATCGTTTTCAGTGCCAAATGACTTGCTTGCTCCGCCATCTTTGCAAAATATTTTGAAAGAATTACAAGAAGATATTGGTCTGAAAGAAAACCATGATTTAACCCCTTGGGCTGATCAGGGTGTATTATTGCTAAATGCTTGTCTGACGGTTCCAGCTGGTAATGCCAATGGTCATGCGAATCTTATCTGGGAACCGTTCACAGATGCCGTGATTAAGGTCCTTAATCAAAAAGAAGCGCCTGTAGTTTTTATTCTTTGGGGTGGCTATGCGAGAAAGAAAAAAAACTTGATTACCAATTCCCATCATCAAGTGATTGAATCGGCTCACCCAAGTCCTCTTTCAGCCCATCGTGGTTTCTTTGGTAGTAAGCCTTTTTCAAGAGCTAATGCCTACTTAGAAGAGGCTGGGCTGGATAAAATTGATTGGTTGCAGTAAGGAGTGAGAGTAGTGACAGAGTTGGATAGAACCGCACTCTTTTTTGAGGCGCTAGAGAGCAATCAGCTAACAGAAGCAGAACAGTTACTGACACAACTGTATGACTCCCTAGACAAGGAAGATGTCATCGGACAATTTTGGGCTAATAACAATAGGATTTATTTGTCCGTGAAGAAAGCGCAATTACAGGAAGCAAGGCAGTCAGGCCGACGTAATGTAAGGCTAGCAGAAAAGCTTGGTGACTTGGAAATGAAGCACATAGCTCTTCACCAGCTGGCTTATGTCGAACGAGAGGCCAAAGACTACCCTAAAGCTCTCGACTATATTGTTCAAGAACAAGCCTTAATAGCACAATTAGACTTAGATGACAGTGATCGGAAACAGGCGGATTCAGTAGCTGGCTATGAAGATGCTTACCTACATTTTTTAATGGGTGACAAAACTACTGCGGAAGCTAAGATGAGAACGGCACTAGATTTGGCATTACAGACCGATGATGAGGTGGCTAAAGCCTGCGCTTATCGTGGTCTCGGTGAAATCACCAAGGAGCTCAGCTATTTCCAAAAGGCCAAAGACCTCTTTTTAACCATCGGAGATACCATAGGTGCAGCTGAAGTGGAAGAGCTAATCACGCAACTAAAATAGGGAGAACACATGCTTTTAATTAAAAATGGTCGAGTGATTGACCCAAAAACTGGTTTGGATAGGGTGACGGATGTGCTTGTTGAAGGGAAAAAAATCCTAAGCATTGCAGATGGTATTGAAGCGGCAGGTGCCGAGGTGATTGATGCCACGGGCCTTGTGGTGGCACCTGGTCTCATTGACATCCATGTGCACTTCCGTGAGCCGGGGCAGACGCATAAGGAAGACATTCACACAGGTGCTTTGACGGCGGCAGCAGGTGGCTTTACAACTGTGGTCATGATGGCCAATACCAATCCAACCATTTCGGACGTGGAGACCTTGACCGAGGTTTTGGAGTCAGCAGCAAAAGAAGCTATCCATATAAAAACCAATGCTACTATAACCAAAAACTTTGACGGTGAAACTTTGACGGATTTTGATGCCTTGTTAGCAGCTGGTGCAGTCGGCTTTTCAGATGATGGGATTCCTCTTGAAAATACCGGTGTGGTTCGCAAGGCCTTCAAAAAAGCCAAGGAATTGGATGTGGTTGTGGCGCTTCACGAGGAAGACCCTCAGTTGAATGGCATTCTAGGGTTAAATGAACACATCGCCAAACATCATTTTGGCTGTGGTGGTGCTCGTGGCGTGGCTGAATATAGCATGGTGGCGCGTGATGTCATGATTGCCTATGAGGTGCAAAATAAATTCCACGTGCAGCATTTGTCTAAAGCGGAGTCAGTGAAAGTTATTGAATTTGTGCAAGGATTAGGTGCCAAGGTAACCGCAGAAGTTGCACCGCAACATTTTTCAAAAACCGAAGACCTGCTCCTTGAAAAAGGGTCCAATGCAAAAATGAATCCCCCGTTACGCTTGGAGAGTGATCGCTTGGCAGTCATTGAAGGGTTGAAATCAGGCGTGATTTCTGTGATTGCAACCGACCATGCTCCTCATCATACCGATGAAAAAGCGGTCTCTGATGTGACCCAAGCACCGTCAGGTATGACTGGTTTAGAAACCTCCCTTTCTTTGGGACTGACTCATTTGGTTGAAGCAGGGCACCTTAGTTTGTCGGAATTACTGGCAAAAATGACCGTCAACCCAGCAGAACTTTACGGATTTGACGCCGGTTATTTGGCGGAAAATGGCCCAGCAGATATTGTGATTTTCGCTGATAACGAAGATCGCATCATCTCGGAGCATTTCCATTCAAAAGCAGCCAATTCGCCATTTATCGGAGACAAACTCAAAGGCGTTGTCAAATACACGATTTGTAATGGGAATCTTGTCTATCAGGCATAAAATGGACTGATAGAAATGCTATCTTTGGGCACAATAAAAGCGCTGGGTTTTCCAGTGCTTTTTAAGATGATTTAGTCAGCGACAAGTCCTGTTCCGTGAACTTGGCTGGCTCCCGTTTTTTCAATGAGTTCTTGATAGTTATCAGCATTGACCCCACCACCGAGGAGAATGTCAATGCGACCATTGGCGTGGGCAATGAGTTCTTTGATGTGGTCTACATTTTTAAAAATATCTCGGCGAATGGCAGAACCGTGAAGAAGAACTCGGGTAAATCCTAACTCCATCAAGCTATCCAGTGCAGCTTTTTGCTCAGCTTTTGGAATCAAATCAAAGGCCATGTGAAAGACGAGGGGCAGTCCTTGAGTAGCAGGTAAAAGGTACTCAATACCTTCAAGATCCAGTTGGTTATCCTCAGTAAGTAGACCGAGAACAAGAGCATCGCTTTCTAGCTCAACCGCACGCAAGATATCTTCCTCCATAATACGAAGTTCAAGGTCGTTGTAGACAAAATTGCCACCACGAGGACGAATCATCACAGCAGAGGTAATGTGATTCTCATGTAGGTAGCGGTTAGCTTCTTTTATGACACCATAACTCGGTGTTGTGCCACCAACAGCTAAATTATCACAAAGCTCGACACGTGTGATGTCAGTACCAACTAAGCGGTGCAAATCTGTTAAATTTTCAGCACAAAATTCTTTGGTAATCATGATATACGTTAAAAATCCTTTATTTTATAGTGTTTTGATAAGCATCGACCCAAATCTGCCCCAAATTTTTAAAAAAGAGTTTTGA
>NZ_JBHSOJ010000014.1:44617-45398 GCF_042656225.1 Streptococcus caledonicus | reverse complement strand
TATCATGGCTCGTAAGACAGATGAAGAATTAACACAGCTCTTCAATGGTTTCGGTTGGACCCCTTACTTTGTCGAAGGGACAGATCCAGATCTTGTCCACGCTCAAATGGCAGAGACCCTTGACAAGGTGATTGAAAAAATCAAAGCCATTCAAACAGAGGCTCGCAAGCATCCAGCAGAAGAAGCCACCCAACCAGCTTGGCCAGTATTGATTGTTCGTATTCCAAAAGGATGGACAGGACCAAAGGAATGGAATGGTGAACCAATTGAAGGTGGTTTCCGTGCCCACCAAGTACCAATTCCAGTCGAAGCAGGTCATATGGAACACATTGATCATTTAATAAACTGGTTGAAGTCTTACCGCCCAGAAGAATTATTTGATGAAAAGGGCTATGTGACAGAAGAGATTCGTGCCATTTCCCCAAAAGGTGATCGTCGGATGTCCATGAACCCAATCACCAATGCGGGTGTTGTGAAAAAGCTTGATTTATCAGACTGGCGTAAACACGCTATTGATACCTCAACTCCAGGTGCCCTTATGAAACAAGACATGATTGAATTTGGGAATTATGTGGCTGACCTGGTAGAGGCTAACCCAGATAACTTCCGTGTCTTTGGTCCGGATGAAACCAAGTCAAATCGTCTCAATAATGTTTTTAAAGTGACGAATCGTCAATGGCTTGGTCGTCGCGATGAATCTTACGATGAGTGGATTTCTCCAGTAGGACGCGTTATTGATTCACAACTCTCTGAGCACCAAGCTGAAGGCTTCCTAGAAGGC
>NZ_JBHSOJ010000014.1:43879-44607 GCF_042656225.1 Streptococcus caledonicus | reverse complement strand
ACCAAGTACCAATTCCAGTCGAAGCAGGTCATATGGAACACATTGATCATTTAATAAACTGGTTGAAGTCTTACCGCCCAGAAGAATTATTTGATGAAAAAGGCTATGTGACAGAAGAGATTCGTGCCATTTCCCCAAAAGGTGATCGTCGGATGTCCATGAACCCAATCACCAATGCAGGTGTTGTGAAAAAACTTGACTTAGCAGACTGGCGTAAACACGCTATTGATACCTCAACTCCAGGTGCCCTTATGAAACAAGACATGATTGAATTTGGGAATTATGTGGCTGACCTGGTAGAGGCTAACCCAGATAACTTCCGTGTCTTTGGTCCGGATGAAACCAAGTCAAATCGTCTCAATAATGTTTTTAAAGTGACGAATCGTCAATGGCTTGGTCGTCGCGATGAATCTTACGATGAGTGGATTTCTCCAGTAGGACGCGTTATTGATTCACAACTCTCTGAGCACCAAGCAGAAGGCTTCTTAGAAGGTTATGTCTTGACAGGTCGCCATGGCTTCTTTGCGTCGTATGAATCCTTCCTCCGTGTCGTTGACTCAATGATTACGCAACATTTCAAATGGCTACGTAAGTCTAAGACACATACGGACTGGCGTAAAAACTACCCATCCCTTAACTTGATTGCGACTTCAACGGTTTTCCAACAAGACCACAATGGTTACACTCACCAAGATCCAGGTCTTTTGACGCATTTGGCAGAGAAGACA
>NZ_JBHSOJ010000014.1:43630-43869 GCF_042656225.1 Streptococcus caledonicus | reverse complement strand
CATCCCTTAACTTGATTGCGACTTCAACGGTTTTCCAACAAGACCACAATGGTTACACTCACCAAGATCCAGGTCTTTTGACGCATTTGGCAGAGAAGACGCCGGAGTATATCCGAGAATACTTGCCAGCAGATAGTAACTCACTTTTTGCAGTTATGGAAAAAGCTTTTGCAGACGAAGATAAGGTTAATGTGATTGTCACTTCTAAGCACCCACGACCACAGTTCTACTCCATCGCC
>NZ_JBHSOJ010000014.1:43321-43620 GCF_042656225.1 Streptococcus caledonicus | reverse complement strand
ACTCACTTTTTGCAGTTATGGAAAAAGCTTTTGCAGACGAAGATAAGGTTAATGTGATTGTCACTTCTAAGCACCCACGACCACAGTTCTACTCCATCGCAGAAGCAGAAGAATTGGTTCGTGAAGGTTATAAAGTGATTGACTGGGCCTCAAATGTCTCACCAGATGAAGAACCAGATGTTGTCTTTGCGGCAGCAGGTACCGAACCAAACTTGGAAGTTTTGGCAGGTATTTCTATCCTACATAAAGCTTTCCCAGAACTTAAGATTCGCTTTATCAATGTGGTTGATATTCTCAAG
>NZ_JBHSOJ010000014.1:0-43311 GCF_042656225.1 Streptococcus caledonicus | reverse complement strand
TGCATTAAAATCTGTCATGTTTGTCTTCCTTTTTATTTTTTGTGAGTTTTATCACGTGTCTTTCTAAAGAAATTGGCTGATTTTGCTCAGCCAGTTCTCCCTAGTTTAAGGTAATTTTACTTATTAGCTAATTTTTCCAATGCCACTACTTTATTAATAAATGGTCCAGCTAACGGTACTAGGCTATGGCGATTATCAAAATAATCTGTATCGAAGACAATTGGTGAACCATCTGGATTTTCAAATTTTTGTTCTGGTTCAAAGGCCATGCCTAGTGTTTCGGTACTGATAACCCCTGTTTTAAGTTCAGGTAATACATCATAAAGGTTGGTTTCTAAGTACCAGCCATCTGCTTTTTCAACAACAGAAATAGACACTTTATCTGTGGTATTTTCCGCATAGTTAACTTCTTTAGCTGATGGTTTTGCGCCATTCATGAAGATATTACCACCTGTCCATACTGGAAGCGGATTGTAATAACGATCACTTGGTGCAGAACCCATTCCACAATAACCTTCAAATTCCTTATCCCATTCTTCAAAGGTTGGATATGAACTGAATGGGAAAGTTCCCGCTTCAAGGTTATTATCATCCCAATCATCATTCATTTCTTTAAGATAATTCATGATTTCAACCATTTCAGGACGAAGATCTTGTTGGATGAAAATATTGTTGTAGAAACGATCGTCACCATGCAGGAAGGTCATGAAACCAGCCACTTCAGTTTGATGAGGCACATGATATGGTGTGTAACGAGGACTCATCAAAGTTTTAGCACCATTGTTAGTTCCTTTACCAACCGCAAGGAGACCACCTGCCACAATATTATGTACCATAGCAACACCTTGCCCTGCAATTTTAACCGCACGATCTGTAAGGAAAATATTATTATCTAGCAATGATGGACCGTGAGACACCTCGATAAAGACATCTTCACCCATAGAAATGGCTGCTGATGATTTCAAAGCTTCCGCATCAACAACACGAGGAATACTATTATCGTGGAAAAGATTCTGACTAACACGAGTTCCTTGCACCTGCCAGTCTAACCAAAGGCCACGCGTACAATGATGGATATGGTTTCGACGAATTTGTGCATCAATAGCCGCATGTAATTTAATCCCACCAATTTCAGCTCCATCAAGATTTTTCTTGTTGTTAATATGGTGAATATGATTATCCTCAATGATAGAGAAGACACAGCCTAAATGACCCACAATACCTGTTTGTCCACAGTCGTGGATATTATTACGACGGATAATATGTGAACCAATGCGTTCTTTCGTCCATCCTTCACGTTGAGCCTGTAAAATAGCATCACGTTCTGTCTGAGTACCGTCTTTGTATTTCCACTTGCTCCATTTATTATCATTTTCAGGTTGATAATACTTACCAAGTGAGATTCCACTACATTTTGCTTCGTAGATATCACAATCTTCAATAATCCAGCCTTTAGACCAGTGTGGACCAATCATCCCTTCTTGAAGAGCTGTTGGTGGAGCCCATTGAACAGCAGCCTTACAGATGGTGAATCCTGACACGGTAATATAACCGCGACCTTCTTCTACTGGATAGAAACAATTCTTACGAACACTGATTTCCACATTTTCCTCATTTGGATTCAAGCCTTGAAAGTTAGCATAGATAATAGTCTCATCAGCTGTTTCATCTTGCTCCGTATACCAAGTATACACTGTAAATTCTGGATCCCATGATTCTTCATAAACTTCAGGTTTAAGAACTTTTTCCAAACTCAACACTTCATAAAGTGATTTATCATTAAGGAAAACATCTCCTAGATGAGCGACCATCGTCTGTACAAACCAGTCACCATAGACACGTTCGATATAAGGATTAAAATCACCAAAAAAGCCGTTAGAAATGCGTGCTACCCACACATTACCATCATACTGTTCCCAAGTTTTAACAGATTCCGCTCCTGTGATAATAGCTGCTTCTTTTTCAACAGATGTATAGGTAATCCGTGCATCTGCTGTGCCACCATTAACCGGATTAACATTTTCACGGTAAACCCCAGGATAGACTAAGACTTCGTCACCTGGTTTAGCTAAATTAGCTGCTTCTTGAATAGATTTGAAAGGATACTCCTTTGTCCCTTGCCCACTACGTGGCGCTTGTTGATTAACGTAATATTTCATTTTGTCTCCTCTATATTAGAGTTATTATTAAAATAGCATTATTGATGATATCTTTTAACTACTTCTAGTCTTTCTGAATAGAATTCGGTTTTCAACTACATCTAAAAATATACTACACTTACACCAATGCTTCTTGCAATACTTCACACACTTTCTGATAACCTTCAATAGTTAAATGCAAACCATCTTTTGTATAATTTTTTTCCAGCTGTCCTTTGTCATCTAAAAGCAGAGGATAAATATCATAATAATGTACTTTACTGTCCGTCTCAGCCAATACCTCTAGTTGAGAATTAATAGTAATAATATCTTTATTTTGTCTAATATCAACCATATCAGTATATCCTTCAATAACAGGATAGATACTAATAATATGAATTTCTGTGGCGGGATTCTCTAATTTAAGTCTATCGCAAATATTAGTAAGTGTCTCAACAATACTATCAGTACTACGATTATGAGCCAAATCGTTAGTACCTAATAATATAAACACCTCACCTGCTTTTAAACCGCCCATAATTTCATCAAAATGCTCTAAAACTGTATCAGATCTGATTCCACTAATTCCACGTTTATACAAAATTTTTGAACTCTTAAGCATCTCTTCAATAGGAAATCCTTCTGTGATTGAATCACCTAAGAAGACAACTTGCCCTGTTTCAGCAAATTTATTTAATTTTGAAAAATTTTCAATCTTATTTAAAATATCATTTTGTAAGAATTCATAATTTAATTCTCTTACAATTTCCATGATTTTCTGATCCATTATTTCAGTCTCCTAATAAGCTAGTCTATACAGTAAGAATGTGAAAACACCTTTTCTGTCTCACTCCTACAGTTTAAATAAATCAACACATACAAACTAATTCCAAGGACTCTGCTTTTCCAGTGGTAGCATAAATCGCTTAGATAACCATTTTTCAGCTAAATCGATCCAAATACGTACGGTATCATCTACTTCGACTATACTTGGAGCTGTCGCCTGTGTAGCAAGAGATAAACCATGCGGACCATCTTCAAATACATGTAATTCAAACGGAATACCCTTATTTGCTAAAGCCGTCGCTAAAATTGTAGATTGATTTACATTAACCAATTGATCACTAGTAGTTGTCCAAATAAACATTGGAGGCGTAGAGTCATCAATTAATTTAGCACTGCTAACACTCAGCAATTGCTCCTCAGTCGGATTTTCATTTCCCAAAAATGTACGATTTGAGATTTCAAAAAATCTTGTTCCTGATTTATCCTGACTTTTCACAAATTCTTGATGTACAAAATAATCTGTCAAGGGATAACCAACTATAATAGCAGCAGGACGTGTTCTTTCTATATCAAAACTATTAGTTATGATTGGCTTATTCCAATAAACACCATAATTCGTAACATTATTTCCGCCTGCAGAGAATCCACATAAAATTAATTTATCTGTATCAACTAGCCAATCGTCAGCATGCTCATGAATAATAGAGAAGGCATTAGCGATATCCAACATAGGAGTAGGAAAAATAGTATCATCCTTAAAATTAATAGAATCCGAAAAAATACTATTATAGTCTTCTTTATCATCTAAAAGAACATGATACCTTAATACAAATGCGTGGTAGCCCATAGCTGCAAATCTAAGGGCGACAATCTCTCCTTCACGATCAGAACAATTAATGTAAGCCCCACCAGGACAAATAATGATCGCTGGTCTTTTTTTCCCATTCAAGAGCTCTGGTGAATCTTCTAAAATATAAGATGTTAAATCCACATTATCTCGTTTATTATCTAAATTAAATTTTTTGATTAACATATATTACTACCTCTAGTTTTAAGTATATTGAAAATATTGGTTAGATCGAATCTATAACGTTTGATCTTTTTATCAACCAATAATAAATCATACAGAAGCTTAAATAGTTGAATCTCTATGTTATCTATTAGTTAATCTTAGAAATAAGTTTTTGTAGACCACTGAATTTATCTACAAATGGTCCAGCTAACGGCACTAGACTATGGCGATTATCAAAATAATCTGTATCGAAGACAATTGGTGAACCGTCTGGATTTTCAAATTTTTGTTCTGGTTCAAAGGCCATGCCTAGAGTTTCTGTACTGATGATTCCTGTTTTAAGTTCAGGTAAAACATCATAGAGATTGGTCTCTAAGTACCAGCCATCTGCTTTTTCAACAACGGAAATAGACACTTTATCTGTGGTGTTTTCTGCATAGTTAACTTCTTTAGTTGATGGTTTCGCGCCATTCATAAAGATGTTACCACCTGTCCATACAGGAAGCGGATTGTAATAACGATCACTTGGCGCAGAGCCCATTCCACAATAGCCTTCAAATTCCTTATCCCACTCTTCAAAGGTTGGGTAAGAATCAAATGGGAAGGTTCCAGTCTCAACATTATTATCGTCCCAATCATTTTTTTCAGCCTTAGATTTTTTCATAATTTCAACCATTTCAGGACGAAGGTCTTGTTGAATGAAAATGTTGTTGTAGAAACGATCGTCACCATGCAAGAAAGTCATGAAGCCAGCCACTTCTGTTTGGTGGGGCACATGATATGGTGTGTAGCGAGGACTACTAATACCTTTCGCACCATTATTAGTACCAACCCCAACAGCTACAAAACCACCTGCAACAATATTATGTACTAACGCAACACCTTGGGTAGCCATTTTTACTGACCTTTCAGATAGGAACAGATTATTATCTAAAAGTGTTGGACCATGAGAAACTTCCAGAAAAACATCTTCACCTACAACAACCGACACCGATAACGCTACTCTGTCTCCTTTAAATTCTTTTGGAATAGTATTATCATGAAAAAGGTTCTGACTAACACGAGTTCCTTGAGCTTGCCAGTCTAACCAAAGACCTCGACTACAATGATGGATATGGTTTCGACGAATTTGTGCATCGATCGCCGCATGCAATTTAATCCCACCGATTTCGGCACCAGCAAGATTTTGTTTGTTATTAATATGGTGAATATGATTGTCTTCAATGATTGAGAAGACACAGCCTAGATGACCCACAATACCTGTTTGTCCACAGTCGTGGATGTTATTACGACGGATAATATGTGAACCAATGCGTTCTTTCGTCCATCCTTCACGTTGAGCTTGTAAGATAACTTCACGTTCTGTCTGAGTACCATCTTTATATTTCCACTTACTCCACTTATTATCATTTTCAGGTTGATAATACTTACCAAGTGAGATTCCGCTACATTTTGCCTCGTAGATATCACAATCTTCAATAATCCAGCCCTTAGACCAGTGTGGACCAATCATCCCTTCTTGAAGAGCAGTCGGTGGAGCCCATTGAACAGCGGCCTTACAGATGGTAAAGCCTGACACAGTAATATAACCACGACCTTCTTCCACTGGATAAAAACAATTCTTACGGACACTGATTTCAACATTTTCCTCATTTGGATTCAATCCCTGGAAGTTAGCATAGATAATAGTCTCATCAGCTGTTTCATCTTGCTCCGTATACCAAGTGTAAATTGAAAAATCTGAATCCCATGATTCTAACTTAATCACTGGGGATAAAACATCGTCAAGAGTTTCAACTTCATAAAGTGATTTATCATTTAAGAAAACGTCCCCTAAGTGCGCTAAAATTGTTTGTACAAACCAGTCACCATAGACACGTTCAACATAGGGATTAAAGTCACCAAAAAGACCATTAGAAATGCGTGCTACCCACACATTACCATCATACGGCTCCCAAGTTTTTACGGATTCTGCCCCTGTGATAATGGCTGCTTCTTTTTCTACAGACGTATAGGTGATTCTTGCATCTGCTGTACCACCATTAACCGGATTAACATTTTCACGATAAACCCCAGGATAGACTAAGACTTCGTCACCTGGTTTAGCTAAATTAGCTGCTTCTTGAATTGATTTGAAAGGATACTCTTTCGTTCCTTGCCCACTACGTGGCGCTTGTTGATTAACGTAATATTTCATTTTGTCTCCTTTTCTTTTTCAGAAAGATAGATAACTCCCAATTGTCGTCGACAATCATCTAACATATTCATAACATCTAGTGTACTTCCAAGACTGATTTCACTCTCTAGCTGACCAGATAAGATCTCATCAGTAACGATATCAGCTTGTCTTAAGAATAATAACTGATGTTCTGCTTGATAAATTTCCTTTTCTTTTCCAAAGACACTGGCACTTTTTGCCATGTGAAAATCTTTGATATGAAGTGTTCCATTTTCTCCAAAAAGTAGAAAATGTTCTCCACGTGAACCATTAATACCAACATACAATCTAGCTTTGAAATCGCCATAATCAAGAATGATTTCCTCATTTAAATCAACACCGTCTTTCAGCTCTCCTGTACAGGTGATGTTTTGAGGATACCCAAATAGCTCATAACAATAGCGAAGAGAGTAAACTCCAATATCCATAACCGCTCCACCAATTAATTCAATTGAAGTTAAGCGTGGGTTCCCATAATTCCAAATCATAGGAAGAGAATAAGAAACCTCTACATCTTGAACTTGTCCAAAACGATCTTCTTTTATCCAATCCTTGACTTGTTTAGCCACATCATTATGCCATGTCCACATGGCTTCAGAAACATAGACTCCTTCTTGACGAGCATACTCTATCACTTCTTGAGCTTCTTTCGCATTAACCGTAAATGGCTTTTCACAAAGTACTGTTTTTTTATGGGCAATGCAGAGCTTCATAAATTCAGCGTGACGATCAGCTGTAACTGCAATATAAACTCCATCAACATTAGAATCATTAAGAAGATCCGTAACATGTTCATATACCTTGCCTCCAAAACGTTCTGAAAAACGCTCAGCTCTTGACAAAGTTCTATTCCAAAGTGCTACAATTTGGTGTTTATCCGACTGTTTAAGTTCTTTTGCGACACTTTCAGCAATACCACCACAGCCAATAAAGCCCCATTTGAATAATTTTGTCATACATTACCTTTTCTATGACTATTACTAAAATCTCAACAACAGTTACCAACTGCCTCCCCTTGATTAAAAAATGACTAGACCCTAATATTGTCTAGTCATTTTTATTTAGGGGGTCATGTTACTAACATCTTATTCTGTTGTCGTTGTTTTTTGCTCTGCTTTTTGTTTACCGTATTCTACGATATCTTTAGCCTCAACAAATTTAACATCAATTGGGATATTTTTATCAATTTTTTTACCATCAATTGATTTAACTAGATTTTCGATAACTTGTACACCGATATTGTAAGCATCTTGGTCAACGATACCAGTGATACGGCCATCTTCAATACCTTTTTCCCAAGTTGGTGTGTAGTCAAAACCAAAGTGAAGGATTTTACCAGCTTTGTTTTGTGAAGCAAGAGCTTCCATAACACCAACGTCTGGTCCTTCTGAACCAAGTGAGAAGACAAGAACAAGATCCTTATTAGCAGTGATTTGACCTTCTAATTGTTCTTTTGAAACAGCAGCTTGGTCTTTATCTTGGATAGTTTCCAAGAACTTGAAGTTCTTAGTTTTATCACCCATTACTTCTTCAAAACCAGCTTTTAGACCTTTTTCACGAGCAATCATAGTTGGTTGAGCACGGTCAACACAGACGATAGAAATTGAACCAGCTGTGATTCCATCAGCAATCAAACGTTCAGCAGCACGACGTCCAAGTTCAGCTCCTGCAAGTTCGTTATCTGTACCAACATAAGAAACACGATCCTCAGGATTTTCTAAGTCAGCATCAAATGTGATAACTGGAATGCCTGCATCTCCTGCTTGTTTAATTGGGTTTTTGAACATGGTTGCTTCAATTGGAGCGATAGCAATACCTGCTGCACCGTTACTTACAGCTTCGTTAATGAAACCAATGTGTTTTTCATTTTTTTGTGCTTCTGCTGGTGGTGAAGTTTTAACAATCAATTCATATCCAAGTTTTTCAGCAGTTTCTTCAGCACCTAGACGCATTGGATTCCAGTAAGCACCAATATCCACGATTGGGATAAAGTACAGAGTCTTTTTAGCATCCCCACCATTAGAAGAAGACTTGCTTCCTCCACCGCTAGCGCATGCGACCAAAACAAGCAAAGTTGCAATAAGAGCCGTAGCTAATTTAAGAAATTTTTTCATTTTAACACCTCGTTAAAAAATTTTTTGCTATTTTGACATATCAGATTTTCTTCTGATGTAATCCACAATAATTGAGAAGACAATGACAACCCCTGTTACGGCTTGCTGCATGAAGGCATTAACACCTAGAATAGCCAAGCCATTATTAAACACTTGTAATGTGAAGATACCAACAATAGCTCCGCCGATTGTACCGACACCTCCACTAAATTGAGTACCACCCATAATTGGTGCTGCCATCGCTAAGAGGTCAAGACCTTGACCCTCATTTGGACCACCAACATTAAGGTTACTCATCAAAAGCAATCCTGCTACAGCTGCCAAAGCCCCTTCAATGATAAAGAGTTTGATGACATGTCGATCAGTTTTAATTCCTGAAAGACGGGCAACTTCTGGGTTTGACCCGATTGCATAACAATTACGACCAAAACGCGTATTTTTCATCACATAAGCAAACACTGCTATCAAGACAACAAAAATCAATGTATTACTATAGATAACTTTACCAAAAATATGTGTTCCTGCTAATTTAGCAAACCAATCTGGGGTACCGGTTACATAAATACCATTAGTTACAAACATGATGATACCACGAATAACGTAGTTAGTACCTAAAGTCAAAATAAATGCAGGCAAATTCATCGTTTTAATCAAGAGACCATTCACCGCTCCAAAGAACATACCAATCAGAAGAGCTACTGGAATAACAATAAAGGGTGATAAACCTTTAGTTGATAAATAAACCGCTGCAGTTCCAACAAAAGCTGCATTTGAAGCAATTGACAAGTCAACATAACCTGTAATCAGAATCATTGTGTAGGCAATTGTCAAAATCCCTACAGGTGGGATTTGTCTAAAGAAGTTTCCCACATTTCCTTGGCTCAAAAACATCGGACTAACTACTGAGAAGTAAGCAAATAAGATGACTAGCACCACATAGACCGAATGTTTCAAAAAGAATGATTTTAGATCAAAATTTTTCAACATAGTTAATTTCCTTTCGCTTCAAGCGTTGCATATTCCATAATTTTTTCTTGACTAAAGGCTGATTTATCAGCAATTTCACCACCTAGACGACCTTCATGCATAACATAAATACGATCGCAGGTACCAATAATTTCTGGAATCTCACTAGAAACAATGATAATCCCTTTACCCTCAGCAGCTAATCGATTAATCAAACCATAGATTTCACTTTTAGCACCGATATCAATACCTTTTGTTGGTTCATCAAAAATATAAATATCACTATCTGTATTAAGCCACTTAGCCAAAACTACTTTTTGCTGGTTACCTCCAGACAATGAAGAAACCGGATTTTCAATATTAGAAATCTTAATATTCAAATCTTTAACAAATTTATCTGTTGTTTTACGCCAAACTTTGTGATCTACAATATTTGCCTTATACCCAGCCATATTAACATTTTCATTAATAGACAACCCTAAAGCAACTCCTTGATTTTTCCGATCCTCTGGTAAGAGACAGATTCCATTTGCAATAGCGTCAACCGGCGAAGAAATTGATAGTTCTTTACCTTTTAAACTGATCTTACCTGTATAACCCTTGTCTGCTCCAAATAACAAGCGCATAATCTCAGTACGACCACTGCCGACTAGACCCGCAAAACCGATGACCTCTCCACGGTGTAGATTGAAGCTAACATTCTTAACAAAATTATTTTTGTCAGAAAGATCATTTACTTCAAGAAGTAAATCACCAATAGCATTATCGCGACTTGGGTAAAGATTATCCAGTGAACGGCCAACTAATTTTTGGATAATTTGTGCGTCAGTCAAATCAGAAATCATATCAGTACTGATATACTGACCGTCTCGTAAGATTGTAATACGATCACACAAGGTTTTGATTTCTTCCATGCGGTGGGAAATATAAACACTTGAAATTCCCTTATCTTTCAATGCCCTTATAATGATAAATAGGACCTCAACATCTTTATCTGAAAGAGATGTTGTTGGCTCATCAAAGATAATAACCTTGGCATTCATACTAAGAGCTTTAGCAATTTCAACCAACTGTTTACCAGCTGTTGATAATTTATAAACTAAATCTGTTAGTTTAAATTTGACACCAATTAAGTTAAGGAGACGCTGAGTCTCTTCATATAATTTTTTATAATCAACAATTCCAAATCGTTCATTAATATACGGCAACCGTCCCATGAAAATATTTTCAGCAACTGTTAGATGTTCAGCTAAATTGAATTCTTGGTGGACAAATCCAATTCCCATTTCTGTTGCAATCTTAGGAGTCAAATGGCTAACTCCCTCGCCTTCAAAGGTGATGGTTCCTTCATCTTTAGAGATAACTCCACTTAGGATATTCATGAGTGTTGATTTCCCGGCACCATTTTCACCCATCAACGCGTGAATTTCTCCTTTTTTAACTTCAAAGGACACATCTTTCAAAACAGAAACTGGACCAAAGGACTTGTAAATTCCTGACATTGAAAATAGTGTTTCCATCAAGTTCCTCCTTTATAAGATACAATTTTATATTTGTTTGTTCGTTAAACTTACTAAATAAATTATAGCATCTGGTTGTATTTTTGTAAAGCGCTTTCTTTATATTTTTAAAAAAATTTGGCAAAAAACTTTCCTCTAAAATTCTTAGCTTCGATTGGAGTTTTGAGACTATAACATCATACGATATATCTCTGCAATTTCTTTCTCCCCAAGTGGCACAAATCCACCAATAGTCCCTGCTCTACCATTACCATAAGCAGCACGGTGAGCCATTTTTTCAATATCTTCTTCTCTTCCACCAAGTTCAGCAAGAGTTTCTGGCATGCCTATACTTGTAAGGAAACGTCGGTAACGTGCAATACCTTCGAGAGCTGTTCGTTCTGGATTTTCAAAATCCATTTGGCATCCCCAAACTCTTGTTGCTAGTTGAGCAAAACGCATGACATTATGTTTGTAGGTGTAGCGCATCCAATTTGGAAAGACAACCGCAAGACCTGCTCCATGAATACAATCATATTCAGCAGATAATTCATGCTCAATATCATGACTTGCCCAATCTTGTTGGCGACCTACACCACAAGAATTATTATGGGCCATCATTCCAGTCCACATAATATTAGCACGCGCCTCATAATCATTAGGATTTGCAATAACTTTAGGTGCTTCATTAATCATCGCTAAAAGATGACCTTCAATTATACGGTCTATTGCTTCAACATTTTTTGTATTGGTAAAATAACGTTCCAGAAGGTGAGCCATAATATCTGTGATACCGGCAGCTGTGTGATAAGGAGGTAAGGTTTGAGTAAGTTCTGGATTTAAAATAGAGAAAACAGGCCGCATCCCTTCACCACTGGCACCACGTTTATACATGCCATCTTCTTTTGTAATAACAGAGTCTGGCGACCCTTCCGAACCTGCTGCAGCAATTGTTAATACAGTTCCAATGGGCAAAGCCATATCTTTTTCAACTGTTTTTCCAGAATAAAAATCCCAAAAATCGCCATCATATTTTGCACCAGCAGCAATTGCTTTGGCCGAATCAATTGCACTGCCTCCACCGACAGCTAAAATAAAGTCAACATTTTCAGCACGGCAAAGGTCAATCCCTTGATAAACAAGACCATCACGAGGATTAGGTTGAGCACCACCGAGTTCTACATAAGCAATGTTTTCCTTATCTAAAGACTGTTTGACCCGCTCGAGAAGACCTGAGCGTATAACACTTCCACCACCATAATGAATTAAAACCTTCGTACCACCAAAGCGTTTCACATATTTTCCAGTCTCTTTTTCTTGCTCCTTACCAAATACAAAATAGGTTGGAGCATAAAATGTAAAGTTTTCCATAATTTCTTATACCAATCTAACATCAATAAGCTTAACACATTAAAATAATTTATTACGGTTGTTACTCAGATGTTATTCCTTTCTACATGATAAAACTAAAAAGAGAAAGTAATACATACTATTATAAACAGTTGTCACTACTTCCTCCTTCATAATATCCTATTTTATCTTTTTGACATTTGGGTAAATGCGTTTGTAATCTTCATAAACGTCAGCATAGACAGCGACATTTTCCGGAATTGGTTTGACTGCTTCTGTATACTCCACAAAGGTTTCTGCACAACTTTCAATGTCTTTAAACCATCCACATCCAAGAGCTGCAAGCATGGCTGCACCGAGGCCTGGACCTTGTTCAGCTGTCAAAGCAACTATTTCCGCATTGAAAATATCTGCCTGCATTTGAAGCCAATCTTTATTTTTAGCGCCTCCACCAACGGAAACGATTCGTGTAAATGTTTTTCCTGCTACTTCAGACATGAGACGTTGAGAATCTTTTAAAGAGAAGGTAATCCCTTCAAGAACACTGCGAGAAAAATGCGCTAAAGTATGGCTGGTATCAATTCCAATAAAACTACCACGAATACTGCTGTCAACATGAGGAGTACGTTCCCCAACGATATATGGTGTAAACAACAAGCCATCACTACCTGCTGGGATTTGGCTAATTGGTGCTAGTAAGTCTGAGAAGCTCTGCTCTTTTGCAAAGGTATCGCGGAACCAGTTAAGGCTATGACCAGCCGCCAAAGTTACCCCCATAGAGTAGTAACTCTCACTGAGAGCATGATTAAAAAAATGCAATTTTCCTTCATAATCAGGCGTCTCTTTTCCTTCATAAGAAAGGAAAACACCAGAAGTTCCAATACTTGCCATACCGACTTCACTTGAGAGAATTCCAGCACCGACTGCTGCACAAGCATTATCTGCCCCACCAGCAAAAACTGTAACCTCTTTTTGCAAGCCAAAACGTTCTTTCAACTCAGCACGCACAGTACCTACCTGTTCTGAAGCTCCCACTGCTTTTGGCAAATAGCTGAGCGGGATATCAAAGATATTAGCCACTTCTTCTGACCATTCTGCCTTCTCAACATCTAAAAGAAGAGTACCTGCAGCATCAGATAAATCGGTATGATAATTTCCAGTTAAATAAAATCCCAAGTAATCTTTTGGCAACATGAGCTGACGCACCTTAGACCAAACTTCTGGCTCATTTTCTTGAACCCAAAGAATTTTAGGAAGGGTAAAACCTTCTAATGCAAGGTTACGAGTAATTCCAAGAAGTTTATCACCTAGTTTTTCTTCAATCGTACGACATTGAGCCGTTGTACGTGTATCATTCCAAAGAATCGCTGGACGTAAAACCTCACTATTTTCATCTAAAAGCACTAAACTGTGCATTTGACCAGAAAAGCTAATTCCTTCGAGCCCAGTCGTAAAATCAGAGACCGTTTCAACCAATTCTTCAAATACCTTATCACAAGCGACTACCCAATCACTGGGATATTGTTCGCTATAACCAGGTTGTAAATGGATTAAGCCATAATCAGCAGACGCTGAAGCCACAACTTTTCCTGATTGATCAACCAAGAGTCCCTTTAAGGAGCTTGTGCCAAGATCAATTCCTAATACGTAAGACATGTGTTCCTCCTTTTTTCATAAAAAGAGCATATCGCTGACCTTACAACGACATGCTCCTTCAGCATTAATAATTAAGATTAAACAAGATAATCGTTCAATTGAGATTTCACTAATTCAATGTGGCTAGATTCAAGAACAGGATTGTCATGTTCAAGAGCGTATGCAGTTAAGCTTTCAAGATCTTCTTGATCAGCAAGAATACGAGCACCAACACCTTCTTTATAAGAAGCGTAGCGTTTTTCTTTAAGGTCTTCAAAGAAACGATCTTCACGAAGTTTAGCTGCTGCTTTCAAACCACGTGCAAAAGTATCCATACCTGCAATGTGGGCAAAGAGAAGGTCATCCATTTCATGCGAAGAACGACGAACCTTAGCATCAAAATTGATACCACCAGGTGCTAGACCACCATTATCAAGGATTTGAAGCATTGCAAATGTTGTATCATAGATATTTGTCGGGAATTCATCTGTATCCCATCCAAGAAGAACATCACCTTGGTTAGCGTCAATTGAACCAAGTGCATCGTAATCACGCGCTACGTTAAGCTCATGTTCAAAGGTATGACCTGCAAGTGTTGCGTGGTTTGCTTCTAAGTTAAGTTTGAAGTCACCTTCAAGACCATGTTTTTGAATGAAAGCCATAGTTGTTGCAGCATCAAAGTCGTATTGATGTTTTGATGGTTCTTTTGGTTTTGGCTCAATAAGGAATTGTGGTTTGTGACCAATTTTCTCACCGTAAGCTACTGCCATTTTAAATAGACGCGCGATATTATCTTGTTCAAATTTCATATCTGTGTTAAGAAGAGTTTCATAACCTTCACGTCCGCCCCAGAAAACATAGTTTTCACCACCAAGTTTTTTAGAAAGGTCAAGACCTTTTTTAACTTGAGCAGCTGCGTAAGCAAAGACTTCTGCGTTATTTGAAGAAGCGGCACCGTTATTGAAACGAGGATGTGAGAACATATTTGCAGTGTTCCAAAGCAATTTTTTGCCTGTTTCTTCCATTTTTACTTTGATGTGATCAGTGATTTCATCAAGGTTAGCAAAGAATTCTTCCAAAGAGTCACCAGCTGGTGCGATGTCAATATCGTGGAAACAGAAATAATCAACATCTAATTTTTCAAGGATTTCAAAGAAAGCATCAACACGATTATGAGCAGTTTCCATTGGAGTAGCACCAAACCATGTACGCTGGTTCACTGGATAGCCGAATGGATCAGATCCATCTTGAGTCATGGTATGCCAATAAGCAAGGGCAAAGCGCAAATGCTCACGCATGGTTTTCCCTTCCACTACTTCTTCTGGATTGTAATGACGAAAAGCGTAGGGATTTGTAGTTTTAGGTCCTTCAAATTGAACTTTTTCTACATTTGGAAAATAAGTCATAAAGTTTCTCCTTTTTATCAAAATGATTTAAATTTAGTTTGTTTGTTCGATGAACTAACTTACAATAGCAGTATAACGCCTCATGCCATTTTTGTCAAGCGCTTTCATTGAAAAATCTTGTTTTTTTTTTAGCTTTGGTATAAACTAATAGTAACATTAAGGAGATCTTTGCTTATGATCGCAGATAAATACCTCATTCGAGAGCAAAATGAAGCTCTCGTTTTAAAAACAATTATCAATTACCAACCTATTTCACGTGCGAATATTGCTAACCACTCTGGCTTAAATAAAGCCAGCGTGTCTTCTATTACATCGGCACTTATCGAGCGACAGCTTATTTTCGAAAGTAGTATTGGAGATGCTGGAACAAGTGGTGGACGTAAACCAATCAATCTTTCATTCAACCCCCAAGCTGGGCTTGCTCTGTCTGTAGATATTGGAAGTAATTATGTTCATGGCATGCTCTCCTATCTCAATGGGCATTCCATACATCAGGTCAAAGAAAAGGCTCCTATAAGCACAGAAAATGTCATCTCTGCCACTTTAAATGTCATCAATAAACTAACAACACTGTCCTTACCAAAAACGACGCATGGGATTGTTGGGATTTGCCTCGGTATCCATGGTATCGTTCTTGATGATCAAATACAGTTTACGCCATCCTATGATTTAGATAAAATCAATTTAAAAGAAGAACTCGAAAAATTTATTTCATACCCTATCTATTTGGAAAACGAAGCTAACTTAGCTGCTCTGGGTGAATATACTTTTTCAAAAAATAGCCAAGACAACATGATTAGCATCAGTATCCACTCAGGTATAGGGGCAGGTATTATCCAAAAAGGTGAATTACAGACAGGCTCCCACGGTCAAGCTGGTGAAATTGGTCACTCTATTCTTTACCCTAACGGGCACCGTTGCCCATGTGGCAATCGAGGATGTTTAGAAAAATATGCCTCTAATAAAGCAATCTATGAACTTTTCACAGCAGAAACAGATATTCAAAACGTTGATTCTGACTTAATCACTGATGAACTCAACAATGACAATCCTGTCGTGAGAAGTATTGTTCATAAAAAAATTTGGGAGTTATCTATTGGTGTGAATGATCTAACCATGCTTTACGACCCTAATTTAATCATTATCAATAGTTCTATCTTCCAAAAAAATCCCGAACTAATCGCTGTTTTAAAAGCAGAAGTCCCTAGTAGATTTGCACAACATCTTACCATTTCTAACAGTGAATTAGGTGAAATGGCCACACTTTATGGTGGTGCCGCCAAAGTTATTTCAACTTTCTTGGGAATTGAAAATGCCAGACTAGGCATTTTAGATTAGATAAATCGAGTATAGGCTATTCTCTAGGCTCTCTCACACCATCGTTCGTGCCATTCGGCACACAGTGGTTCAATTAAACTTCAGCGAGAACTCTACTCGTTCCCACATCTATCTGTATAAGATTCTGTTCTTCCTATACCGTCCTATATTTATGAACAACCTCTTTCGATATACGTTCCGCGAATATGATCGTTTCAGACTAGGTGTCAGGCAAACAAAATCAGTTATACTCTTTGAAAATCAAAATAATACGTCGTTTCTTTCACCTTGCTGTACTCCAGTACTATCTACGGCTTACCGCCTAGTCTGATTTTGATTTTCTTTGAGTATTAGATAGATAATCATTTAATCGTTCGATCCTTCTCTCTGTTCTTATTACATGAGCTTCATCACTACTATGACCTAGAATAACATCTTATGGTTCGTTGTTACTACGTCTAACTGACGCTCACGAGACCTCACGGGATAAGTCGTACATCTTTCCTCGTTTACACAAGATATGAGGACGTTAAAAGGTCTAAGTGAAAATAGGAATTCCGACGAAGAGTCCTGAGACTCTAGAAAGAATTATCTTTTTCACACAGAACTTAGTCCGACTTCAATTACTCTCGTGATTTACGCACATAGGTTACGACCACCTTTTGGGACTTTAGAGTTTTGGGCCTCCTCATCCCCTATTTACGCCTTGATATCACGTTTCTGTTCGTAGAGCCACGATTTCGCTATCCCTTCCTCTGACGGTTACAATTTCTAACGTCAGACTTGAGGCTGGGCAAAAGTCTAAAAAATAGCAAATGGCTTAGAGTAACGTCGTCAAAAAACGTTGATTCTAAGCCATTTTATTTTGTTCAATTTTCAATAGCAAGGCGGAAATTTGAGTTTTTCCCCAACCTCAATCCGCTACCTCACGATAGTCAGGATGCAGAGTCGCTATTGGGTTCTACCTTCAGCGGATGCCCACGGAGGACTTGCACCTCAGATGTACGATATGCCGTCGTACGCAAAAAATCTTAGAACTCACACGCTCTAAGATTTTTTTATAAACTTATTAAGACTTTAAGCGCTCAATTCTTCTACGATTGCTAGAAGTTGTTGTTTTGTATGCACACCTGCCACTTGTTTGACCACTTGTCCATCTTTTTTGAAGAGGAGTGTTGGGATTGACATGATGCCAAATTTTTGAGCTGTTGCTGGATTTTCATCCACATCAATTTTGACGATTTTAAGTTCATCTTCGCTCAATTCGTTTGATAACTGCTCCAAGATTGGTGCTTGCATCAAACATGGACCACACCATGTTGCCCAAAAGTCAACCAAAACAAGACCTTCACTTGTTTCTGCCTCAAACGTTGCATCTGTAATATTTTTTGCCATTTTATTTGTTCCTTTCTCTTTAGGAAAATAGCAGAGCTACTGACCTAACTTTGTGACTTTATCATAACCTAAAATCATTAGAATGACAAATTTCTGATACGGAAAATCATTTTCTAGGAATCAAAGGTAAAATCTTTCTATATTTATATATCGGATCATTTATAGTAATACACAATAATATTAAAAGAGCTCCCCCTGTCAAAGCAAAAGTCATTATCATTAAAAACAAAATAATCACTTTTGACATTTATAATATCAGCAATTTTTTTAAAGCCATAGTCATGTAAGTGCTCTAGTGGTTCCCTTCAACAGTTAATAAAAATTGATATAAAGCTCCTAATAGATTAGCTTCATTATGAAAAGCACATGGCATAATCTCCACTGGGGTAATCATTTGTGAAAAATCTCCTAGTTTTTGTAAAATGATCTGATATTGATTTCTAATTTCTTCAATAACAATCTCTTGAACACTAATCCCTCCACCTACGACAACGCGCGCCATGTCTAATACAGCTTGAACATTGTAAATCAAATAAGCAATACCCTGACAGTAATCTCTAAAAATAGGATAGACACGTCCATCTTTCTGACTGATCGCTTTAAACACAGTCATCCCATCTTTAGTATCTTCCAAACCAAGAATCTCTGCACAGGTCTCAATCATTCTAACAGCGGAGCCTTTTACCCCATAAATATTTTGAAAATCGAAGGGTCTTACTGGTACAGCTGTAAAGCTTAACTCTCCCGCTTGAAAGTGAGTTCCTTGGAGCAATTCTCCCTTAGAAATAATACCTCCACCAACTCCTGTTCCAAGAATTAAGGCTAAGCCGTTTTCAATCCCTTGTAAATTTCCACGCCACAATTCTGAAAGAGCGGCTGCTTTGCCATCATTAATCACCGTGGTAGGTAAATCGTAATGTTCTAATAAGTATTCTGGTAAATTTAAACCATGCAAAAAAGGTAACGAACCACCGAAATAAATAATCCCTTCTTTGCTATCAACTTTACCTGGACAACTGATAGCCACACCTCTGATCCTTGATTTATAATGCGTAACCAAAGAATCAATCGCCTCTAAAAAATGAGGTAAGTTATCAGGAGTCGACCTATTTGATTTTTCAATAATGTTCCCAGACCTATCAATAAGGGCATACTTAATCTGAGTTCCCCCAATATCAATGCTTAAATAATCTTTCATGATTATTATCTCCTTCATCATGTTAAAAAGCTACTCCCTTTCATTAGTGAGACGTAACGAGAGAAAGTATTCTTTTTATATTATCTATTATACTATTTAATGCCCTTACGCACTTCTAAATCTGCGATAATGCCATCATATTCCTTATCTAATTTGTAGAATACTAGAAGAACGACAGCCGAAATGACACTGATAGCAAGCGGAAGATAGATATATAAGGTGCTTACTGCCGCTACTGCACTTGCAGATTGCGTTGCTGCCGTCGCGTCATATCCACCGGCAGCCATTACCCAACCAAGAACAGCTCCCGCTACACCTGAACCCACTTTTGAACCAAATGAAGAGGCAGCATTTGCAAGCCCTGCACTGCGAATTCCTGTTTTCCATTCACCATACTCAATGGTATCTGAAAGCATTCCCCACATACATGAAGCTGCAAAACCGTTACCGATACCCTTTATAACATTTGAAACCATAATCAATGTGTAATTTGCTCCAACTAGGGCTGTCATCAAATATCCAATTGCGGATATCGACATTCCCCAAACCATGGCTTTACCTTTCCCCATGCGTTTAACAAATAGAGGAGCTGCCACAAACATTGTTGCAATTTGTGCTATTGTTGTCGCATTTCCAAGTGGTCCTACTAGGTTTTGATCATTGAGAACTGCTTTAGCATAATAAATAGCCGTTCCACCACCTACAGTTAGAGAAAAATACATGATAAAAACAACAAGCGCTACAATTAACCAATATTTATTTTTTAATAAGGCTCCAAATTCTTGAGCTATATTAGCTTTCGGTGTGTCACTATTTTGTTCCTCAATAACACGTTCATGAGTGAAAAAGAATGAAAATAGGAAAATAACAATTGATAAAACCCCGAAAACAACAAATGTTAGTGTCCAAGCTTTCGCATCTCCGCCAAAGACATTAACAACTTTTAAGGTAAAGGTATTAATAAATAATGTTCCAGCAGTTGCTAATAACATCCGAAAGGTTCCTAATAACGTTCTCTCATACTGATTTTGCGTCATCATTGCATTCATTGTTGCGTAAGGAACGTTAATAGCTGTGAAAATAACTGTTGATACTAAATTATAGCTTAAAAAGATATAAATCAGCTTAAAGGTATTACTAGCATTTGTCGGTACTGAAAACAAGATAACGGCACTGAGAGCATAAGGAATAGCTAGTCGAGCTAACCATACACGAGCTTTACCAAATTTTGACTTCGTACGATCGACGATAATCCCCATGATAATATCACTAATACCATCAAATATCCGTGAAACTAACATTATGGTACCCACAGCTGCAGCATCCGCATGAACAACATCTGTGTAATAAAAAACTAAAAATATCGAAATCGCAGAATAAACAATATTTCCTGCAAAGTCACCTGTCCCATAAGCAAAACGTTCTAGAAAACTAAGTTTACTTTGCGGATCTGGATTATAAGTCATTCCAAACTCTTTCTTTGTTGCCATCATTAAAACTCCTTTTAATAATATTGATTAATTTTCTTCCAAAATAATAACATCCCAAGAGGCAATACTAAGTAGTTGTCCCTCTAAAATCTGTCGGCCATTTCTTAAGTCTAAACCTGATTGTTCTGCAACAACCTGCTGGGTATGATCGGAATAATTCAACAAATAGGTCACTAATTTACCAAAATCATTTTTTCCCTTTTTGACAATAATAGGGAATTGATATTTTGATAAGTCATAATTAAATTGATCTTCAAAAATTTTTTCAATAATCTTCATAAGAGATTTTTCATCAACATGACATCCTACATACACTGCTTTCCCTTTACCAAAATGATTAACCGTGATAGCTACATTATCATACCATTGACTATCTTCATACTCTGCTAATATCTGAGCAGTTGTTGGTTGTAGAAATTCTAAAAATCCTTCAACTACACCACCATTTTCAAAATAGCTCGTAGATAGGGTTTGGCCTGTAGGAGATGCAAATTGGTTATAAGATAACCCTAAAACCTCTTGTAATTTATGAGGTGTTCCTTCATGTGAAATGGTTACATACTCATCAGCAACAGCTGATTTGAAACTCATCAACAGTTTCCCACCTGACTCTACGTAATATGATAAGCGTTCATAAACATCATCTGGTGCTACATATAGTGATGGAACAACAAGCACTTCATAATTTTGCCAGTCATCTGAATCTACTGAAACTATATCACATTCAATATTTAGACTATAAAGAGCCCTATAATAAGCTCTAACAATATCATTGTAAGATAGTGTAGATGAAAAATCGGATTTAATATCAATCGGGAACCATTTTAAAGCGGTTAAAGCTTCGTTACTAATTAATAAGGCTACTTGATTGGTCTTTTTCAAATTAACTAACTTCGATGATAAACGTTTCAATTCATTACCGACAACAACTGCTTCTTGATAGGTTTTGTTTTCAGCAAAATCATGAGCTAAAAGGCCTCTCCAATAGGACTCAGCAGAATTATGAATAGAGTGCCAATGCCAATACATAACCGCATTTGCACCACTCGCTAAATGACTATAAGCATTAAGAATAAGTTGATTACGATAAGGCATCATGTTAGAAAAGCCTTGAGCTTGCGTCTCTAGAACGAGATAATTAGTTTTCTTTAACTGACGCGTACTATCTCCACAAAAGGCAATTTCTAATCCTGTTAATTTATCCTGTGCTGGATGATAGATATCGCATCCTGCTATCGTAATAGCTTTAGAAGCTTTAAAATGATTCACTTCAGGTTGAACACCATACGAGTATCCTCGCCACTCAAAATCAAAATTCTGGGTAATAAATTGATCATCTCTAGCATATTCTGACACAATATCTGCCTGCCACTGAAGAAAGTCATCAACTAATAAACGCTGGTACTTTTCAAACTCTGCACCTAAACTTCCATTGATAGTTCCGTTAACATTAGGAAAATTCTCCCAAGAATCTACTCGATTACTCCAATAATCAAACCCAAACGCCTTATTCATGGCTTCAATATCATTATGAAATTGTTTTTTCAGATACTGAACAAAACCCACTTGAACATTTTTACTAGATGTTCCATATGCTTTTGTCTCATTATCAATTTGAAACCCAATCACATTATCATAATTAGCAGATACCTTCATCAGCTCTCTAATAATTCGCTCTGCATAATGAAGATAAGTCTTGTTGGTAATATCCATTGATTGTCGCATACCGTAAATGGCACGACCACTTCCTTTTCGCTCAACCATAACTGTCGGATCCAGTGATATCAGCCAAGATGGAACAGCATAAGTTGGTGTTCCTATAATCACTTTAATACCGGCTTCTTTCATAGCTTCAATAACCCGAATAACACTTGAAAAATCAAATTTTCCTGGTTCTTTTTCATAGGTGGACCAAGTTGACTCAGCAATGCGAACAACATTGATACCGGCCTTTAACATCATTGCTATATCTTTTTTTAAGCGATCATAGGGCATATACTCATCGTAATAAGCAGCACCGTATAATATCTCTTTCATCCATCTCCTCCTTAAGCAAATGTAATTGATTTAAAATCAATACTTCCCTGTCCTTTATAAGTGACATAAAGAGCTTTCTGCCCCTGTAAATCAACTAAGAAATTAGTCTTTAAAATTACCCATTCTGAGCTATTAGAAACCTCTATTCTTGCCACTTCCTTCCCAAATCTTTCCGTACTAAAGCTAAAATAGCCATTCGCATCCCCACGAACCTCTACTGAGAGACATTTTGGAGAACTAAATTCAAAATATTTATAGCCTACGATAGCACTATCACAAAGGTTATGGATATATTGGGACTCACGTTTTTCATTATCTTCCTCAAATTGAGTTAAACAAGGATGTATCGCTTTTAAAGCTTCTGAATTAACTTCGACACTTTTCATAGCACCTTTAGGTCCAATGAGATTACAAGCTATCGCTGCTGAATAAGTCCCTAAACCTCGAAGCGGTCCACCATTTAATCCACAACTGGTTAACTCTGCTTGTTCAAATAACCCTTTTTCATTCATTTGAATAACTTCAGCAATGCCTTGCCTTGAAAACTCACTATAATTTGTTTGACGATGCCCAAAGATATAATAGATTCCATTGATATCTACAATAGATCCATGATTATTCCCCCAGTAAGCCTGCGCCACTTGATTGCCGTTTACACCCAAATCAGCATTAGAATGTAAACTGCCACCATAAACATAACCTTCGGTCGGCTTATCACTCATCGCAAAGGCTAACTCATGACTCAAAACAGAAGAATAAATGAAATAATATTTTCCATTAAATTTGCGAATAGAACTAGCTTCATAAAACTCATGTCCCTCAAAACCAGTTCCTTCACTATCCCATTGATTTGGGATAACTTGTTTAGGTTCTGTCTTTATCGTAAGCATATCTTGGTCCAATTCCACAACGTAATTACCGGTATCACCCAGAGTAATTCCCATCATTTTTTTAACATTTTCAACTACTTCTCTACCAGGTCCAAAACCTGTATAGAGGTAAACTCGATTATCATCGTCTACTAATACAGCGGGATCAAATTGGAAAGGATCACAAATAGGATCAGAACCATACAATTCACCGTCTACGTGCTTAACATTGCCATAAAATTCAAATGGACCTACAGGTCTATCAGCAACTGCTACAGAAATTCGACTATAAAAATCCATACCATAGTACAAATAATATCGACCATCTGGACCTTGTACTACATCTGGTGCAAACATACTAAATTTCCCTTCGGCATTAAAAGGATCTTGAGTTTTCCGGTAGATAACTCCCTCATATCTCCAGTCGCTTAAATCATTTAAGGGAGCCGAATAAGTAACATAATCATTTAAACAATAATAATCTGCTCCAAATCTATCGTGACTTCCATAAATATAAAGGCGATTCCCAAACACTCTTGGTTCTCCATCCGGAAGATATTCATAATTTGGTAAATAGGGATTAAATACTTGTTTTTTCATTACACGACTCTCCTTTGTATGCGTTTTTACAAACATCATTATAAAGTCTAAATATCCTTTTTTATATCATTTTTCACTACTTTTTGGTAAAATACAATCATATTCTAAAAGGGGTTACATCGCATAACTGAAAATTATCTTTTAAAATATATTTCTAGAAAACTACAGACATGTGTTACACACTACCATCAGCATAATTTGATAAAAAGTTATTGTGACAATTTTGATATCATCGCTCATTATCAAAATTGTCAAGAAATCCTAGAGTATCCACTACTGACACTAGGAAATCACTCTTGCCCCAAAATCATTACCTACAATAATAATATTGTCTTTTCACTCATCAAATATAAACAAGATATCTATATTATCGGCCCATTGAAAGCACTCAACTCTACAGCTCTTAAGCATCAATTTCAATCACAACCATTAGACCTTTCACAATTAGTCAATACACTACCCACAAATACTTTGATGGTTATTGTAGAATATTCTTTATTACTTCATAATTGCCTGCATAACTACGAACTCAATCAAGAAGAAATTTGGATTTCTAATTTTAGGATGACCTTTGAGCAGATCAAGGGTAAATCAACAGCACTTTTATTCAACAATAGAGAACATGCTCAACACCATAATTCTTACCAACAAGAATTAAGAGAACAAAATAGTATTGCTCAAGGTGATCTTGTTAAATTAAAACAAAGCTGGGAAGAGGTCTACACTGGTGAGATAGGAATCTTAGCAGATAATGAATTGAGAAACTTTAAAAATTTAGCAATTGTTGTCATAACCTTAGCTAGTCGTTCTGCAATGAAAGGTGGGGTTCCGCCAGAAATTGCTTACTCCATGAGTGATCAATTTATTTCAGCTGTCGAAACATTAACATCACTTGAAGAGATTATAGCTCATATCCGCCAATCAGAAATTGAATTTACCCTGTTAGTCAAACAATACACAAAACAAAATTCTTTACTTATAAGTCCATCTGATTCAGCATTTTTTCATCCTTTTGTGACTAAGGCTCAAACATATATTACAGAACATTTACACCAACCTATTACATCAGAAGAAGTTGCTCAAGCTATTCCCTGTTCATCAAGTTATTTAACACAATTATTTCAAAAAGAACTTAACACAAGTATACAAAACTATATTTATCAAGAAAAAATGACTTACGCTGAACAACTCTTGATCTATACTGATCTCAGCCTTTCAGAGATTACAACAAGTTTAGGATATAGTTCTCAAAGTTATTTTGGAAAAGTATTTAAAAAATTCAGTAACTACAGCCCCCTATATTATCGGATGCATTTTGGTAAATTTTAATAATTGATACTAGCTGTATTGATGATTCAAATAAAAAAGGAGAAAAGGTCACCCCATCTCCTAAATATATTATTACAAGCTATCCAAATACGCCATATCTACAGCATCAATAACAAAGTCAACAGCTGCGTTTTGCACAATATAGTTTTCATGCACCGATTTTGGCAATGGTAAAATATCTTTCTCTAGCAAATATCGAATACAGATTTGTGGAATGGATTTTCCGTACTTATCTGCAATTTCCTGTACACGCTCATTGCCAAGTAAACGGCCTGTAGCAATCGGTGAGTAACCTTCTACTAAGATGTCATGTTTTTGACAGTAGTCTAAAACCTCTGCATTAGTATTGCCAATATGGTAGATAATTTGATTAACCATAGGTTGAATACGTGCCTTTTGAGCAAGGTATTTCAAATCATCAACATCAAAATTTGAAACGCCAATAGCTCTTAATTTCCCAGATTCATAGGCATCTTCGAGTGCACGCCACATCTCTGCATTTTCGTCATAATAACGCTCACCAATCGGTCTTTGATGCATTTCAGACCATGGTCTGGGAGCATGAATCAACATCAAATCAATGTAGTCAACACCAAGTTGTTCTAAGCTTTCGTCAATCGCCTTAATGGACTCATCATAGGATTTCCACTCTGCCGGAATTTTCGAAGTGATAAAAATCTTATCACGCGCGACACCACTGTCTTTGAGACCTTGACCAATCTCTACTTGATTACCGTACACATAGGCTGTATCAATGTGGAAATAACCATTTTCAAGAGCAAACTTAGTCGCCTTATAGGCATCATTGGGTTCCGACTGCCAAGTCCCAAGACCAACCTTTTGAATCTTGACACCATTTGCCAATGTAAAGGTTTCTTCTAAAATAGTCATTATTTTCTCCTTCTAAGCAATTTGAATTGTTGCAACGGACATTGGAGGCAGGGGCACCGTCAATCGTCCATCGCGAAGTGAAGCTCCCTCAAACTCTTTAATAACAATTGTTTCCGGATGATCAAAGTCATTATAGTCATCCATCTTTTCTGCAGTAATGTATCGTGCTTCCTTGATGATATCTCCTAGAATACCATCTACTTCTACGGTTTGTTCTTCAGTCAAAGCATAGTTACACAAAGACACGGACACGATACCATCTTTTTGCGATACGGTGTAAGAAAGGGGTTCTGCACTGTCGCCATAGGAAGCTACAAGCTCTGCATCCTGGTGAACTTTATACAAGTCAAAGACATGATAGCTAGGTGTTTTCACCATTTGACTGCCTTCTGTTAAAATCATGGATTGCAAAACATTGACTGTTTGAGCAATATTAGCCATGTGAACACGTTCGGCGTGTTTATGGAAAATATTTAAGGTTACTGCAGCTACCATAGCATCACGAATCGTATTTTGCTGATAAAGGAAACCTGGATTTGTACCTGGTTCAACTGCCAACCATGAACCCCATTCATCAACGATTAAACCAACTCGTTTTTCTGGGTCATACTTATCCATGATTGTGCTGTGCTTGGTGATGAGTTCATCCATTTTTTGAGCGCTTTTAATCAATGACCACCAGTGAGCTTCTTCAAAATTAGTAGCAGGACCTTTATCCTCCCAAGCACCTGTTAAGGCATAATGGTGCAGACTGATACCATCCATAAAAGGCGCAGCAATTGCCATGACACGATCCATCCAGTGATAATCATCAATATTAGGACCACAAGCAATCTTGTAAATTTTCTCTTGTCCATATTGACGCACATATGTTTGATAACGACGATACTCATCCGCATAGTAATCTGGGCGCATGTTACCACCGCAACCCCAGCTTTCGTTACCGACACCGAAGAAGGCTACTTTCCAAGGCTCTTCCTGACCGTTTTCACGACGAAGATTTGCCATTGGCGATTCACCACCCATCGTCATGTATTCGACCCATTCTTGCATTTCTTGAACAGTACCACTACCTACATTACCGTTAATATATGCTTCACAGCCAAGCTGTTTAATCAGTTCAAAAAATTCATGTGTCCCAAAATGATTATTTTCGGTTACCCCACCCCAGTGAGTGTTGACAATTTTTTTACGATTCTCTTTAAGGCCAATACCATCTTTCCAATGATACTCATCAGCAAAACAGCCTCCTGGCCAGCGAAGCACTGGAATTTGGATATTTTTCAAGGCTTCCACGACATCTGTTCGCATACCATTGATATTTGGAATCGTAGAATCCTCTCCAACATAAAGACCTTCATAAATACAACGCCCTAAGTGCTCAGCAAAATGGCCGTAAATGTATTTTGAAATTTTTGGTCCTTTTTCTTGAGTCAATGTAATTTTCATGTCACTCTCCTTATCTCATGATTTAACCGCTACTCGAATAACATTCCAAGACAAGCCTGCAAGTGTGACTCGAAGACTACCATCTGCCACTTGATAGCTATCAGAAGCGATTGGTTTAATAGCATCAGAACTCAAACTATTCACAGCCTTAATGTCATGACCCGCCATATGGCTAAATTCAAGAACTTCACCAAAAGTTAGTCCCAAACTATCTACATCGAAAGCCATTTCTTCACGGGAACGGTTAACCGCAAAAATCGTTACTTCACTCTCATCTTCACTAAGTACTGCAATTGTCTCAAGATACGGCACTTGATCATAGCTTTCTGTTTGGTAACTGTCACACGACACAAGCGGTGTTAGGACTGTTCCTTTACCATATTTAGCAGCTTGCATAAAAGGATAGAAAGTTGTTTGACGCCAAGCAGGGCTTTGATTATCATCTTGCTCTGTAAAAATCGGCGCAATCACATTAACTAATTGAGCTAAACAAGAAATCTTAATACGATCCGCATGCTTCAATAATGTCATCAGCAACGTCCCTAAAACAAGAACATCCTCAAAATTATACTGATCTTCTAACTGTGGTGGTGCAATTAACCATGGTTTGATTTGTTTATCCTGCTCATTAGAATGGTACCAAATATTCCATTCATCAAAGGAAAGATTCATTTGCTTCTTACTGCGCTTTTTAGCTTTAACAGTGTCACAAATGGCTACTACACCTTTGATAAACTCATCCATGTCCAAAGAACAAGCTAAATAGTCTTCTAAATTATTTGCAGGATTTCCGTAATATTGGTGAAGCGATAAGTAGTCAACATAATCATAGGTATGATCCAGAACGGTTAATTCCCAATCTCCAAAAGTTGGCATATGACTGTTAGAACTTCCACAAACAACTAATTCAATTGAGTCATCTACCAACTTCATTGCTTTTGCCGTTTCAGCGGCCTCACGTCCGTATTCGTCAGCTGTCTTATGCCCAATTTGCCACGGACCATCCATTTCATTACCAATGCACCAGGTTTTAAAACCAAATGGTTCTTTTTGACCATTTTCAATCCGCTTGTCACTCCAGTAAGTTCCACTATCAAAATTACAGTATTCGACTAACTGGCGTGCTTCATCAATGCCACGTGTCCCCATATTAACCGCCATGTTAACTTCGACACCCACATCCTTTGCCCAGTTAGCAAATTCATGAATTCCTACTTGATTCGTTTCAATGGCGCGCCAGGCTAAATCTGTTCGTACTGGGCGCTTTTCTTTTGGACCGATACCATCTTCCCAATTATAACCTGAAAGAAAATTACCTCCTGGATAACGGACTAAGGTAACTCCTAACTCTTTAACTAACGCTTTCACATCATTACGGAACCCATCAGCATCACTAGTCACATGATCAGGCTGATAAATTCCACCATAGACAGCTCTACCCATATGTTCCACAAATGAACCAAAGAGCCTTTTATCAACTGTTGAAATTGCCATATCTCTGACAATTCTTAACGAAGCTTTTTGCATAATACTCCTTTTCTGAACACTTTCCTACAAGCTTAATACTCACTCTTTTATCGCAATCAATGCATAGCCCTCTGGAGTTAAACCAGAGAAAATTTGCCTGCTACCCCCATCTTTAACGACTAACCTTGTTTTCACTAAGACGTCTTTCCAGTTAAATTCATTCCCGATAGTTCGTTCGTAGTCACTAACAACAATCTTTTCTGTAGTACTCTCTTTTAGACCACTATCGGAGTCAAATCGGACAATATTCCAAATTCCTTCCAGTTCTAACGCTTCCTCATCACAAGCCCCTTCATAAAAAACTGGAGATACAACAGGCCAACCACTTGATAGCCAATCCAATTGTCTAATATTTAAGAAAAATTTGTCAGAGAAAGTCTGACGTCTAGCATGGTGAACCATAAATAAGCTATCATCTGAGCGCTTAAAAATAGAATTATGGCCGGGTGCAAATACAGGTTTCTCACCAGTAAATTGATAACTGCCTAGCAACTTCACACCGATATCGTTGGGTTCATGCTCTAAGTCATCCATTACCAAACCTTTACTATCCACATAAGGACCATCAATTTGACGAGAGCGCGCTACACGGATATTATAACTATCGTTCAATGAATCATATGAACAAAACAAATAATAATAATCCGTTTCTGAATTGTAGTAAATAAAACCACCTTCAATCGCTGTATCAACACTCTTTGGACGTACCGCAATACGCTTCCCAAAACCAGCTTCTTTAGGTTTCCCACTTTCTTTATCTAGAGGCAAAATATAAATACCACCAAAGAAAGAACCATAAACAAACCACTGCTCACCTTCTTTATCTATCACCACATTAGCATCAATGGCATTATGATCACATATCTCTGGGTTTGTTTTGACAATAACCCCTTTATCTTCAAAAGGGCCCATAGGTGTTTTTGCAGTAGCTAAACCAATATAAGAAATTGTACTACCAAAGGTTGAAGCAGAATAATAAATACGATATTCATCACCATATTTAATAATTTCCGGAGCCCAAAGTCCTACCGCTTGACTCCAACGCTTAGCATCATTAGGCACCTCTGGCATTGCCTGGCCTTTAAATTCCCATGTCATAAGATCTTCTGATTTTCTAATAGGAATTCCTGACGTTTCTGGCTGGCGCGTATCTGTTGAATACAAATAAAACTTCCCATCCGACTCAATAATCGTCGGATCATGAACACCGAATGTTAACGCACTCTCTTTCATAAAGAAATCTCCTTTCATGCAGAACGACTAGCTCCATCGCTTCGTTTTCTTTAATAGCAACATCACTCCTGATAATAAAAAGCTACCTATCATTGTTAGCATGCTATCCATACTACTTGTTTTAGGAAGTGCAGTATGCAATGGTTTTTCACTATCATGTGATACATCAGCAGACCGACCACTTAATACAACGGATAACTCTTCATTACCTAGTATTTGCACTGTTGATTTAGTAACATTGTTTTTCACATTTCCAGTAACATCAGAAGTTAAAGTCTGACCATAGTTTTTCCCTGGCTGATTAATATCTAAAGTGTTTAACGTTTCTTTGGGCGATTGGTAACGGTAAATGATTTTATTTGTTCCATCAACAAATTTCAAAATAGTCTCAAAGTGGTAACCTTCTACAAAAGGAACCTCTGGCAAAGCAACAGTTTCCCCTACAAAACCATCTATTGTTTGAGTAGGTAAAATCTCAGCATTTTTTTCGTTTAAAAAGTGAATTTTAATAGTAGATTTCGTCTCTACTTCATAAGGTTTGACTCCCCAGATAACTTCATTATTGTTCCCCACCAAAGCGAAAACGAGACTTACTTTTTTCCCAGGACTCTCATCCTTTTGAAGTTCAAAAATCCCTTGATAAGTTGTGCCACTGTCTGTTATTAGCGTCACATAGAAATGACCACTTTTTTCAGTAACCGTCCAATTTCCTGTTAAAGCACCTGAAACTGAACCACCATCATTCAATTGTAAACGTGATTTCGCTAAGGGCTGACCTGACGTCTCCGTTCCATGATTAACAAATTCGTAATCACCACTAAATTGTTTGACACTTCGCTCTGTTAAGGCCACGTTGATTGGTCGATATTCAAAAGGTAAAGCGACTGGCCACCCATCTTCTGTCATTTTCATTGGGTGAACACGAACTTCATGGTACTCCGTTCCTTGATTGAAGCGAGTATGATTAACTAAGAACCAATTCCCATCTTTGTCAATAAGTGCAGAATTATGTCCAGGTGACATGTATGAGGTTTTTAATGAATCTAAACTATAATTTCCCATCACCTTAACACCGTAAGCAGCATTAATGGGATTCGGTGTCCATCCTGTATATTTAGGATGTTCTCCTTTGGCATCCACATAAAGGCCATCAACAGTTTTAGAACGGAAAAGACGCATGTTATAACCGCCTTCTCTGCCTAAGCCTCCATAAGTTACAAAAAGATAATAAAAGTCTGTTGATGGGTCATAAGTAATATAAGGGGCTTCACCTGATTGATGCCAACTACCAATCAAGTGTGTCCCAAAATATTTATCAATATGTCTACCATCTGGTGTCATGCTATCCTTACCAGGATAGATTGCCTTACCAGTTGTTGGATCGATTTCCAAAAGGTAAATACCACCTGACCAAGAACCATAACTCATGTAAAGTTTTCCAGTTTTATCGTAAAAAACATTGGCATCAATAGCGTTTGGGGCGTAGTCATTATTATAAGTGTGCCCATTATCTCTATTCCATTTATCGCTAAATCCAGATTCAATAACGCCAGCTTCCATCAAATCATCTACATTAGTGTTCTTATAATTAACATTACGACTACTTCCATCTGTAGCATCTTCTTTAGTAAAACCTGAATAAATCAAGCTATCTACATAATCATAAGGCCCTTCAACAGTCTTGGAAACCGCATAACTAATAACCGAACGGCGCCAAGTCGATGAATTTGAGAAATAGTACATGTAAGCACCAGTCGTGCCATCATCCCATTGATAAGCCGGATTCCAGATAACATCCGGTGCCCAAACCGAATAACGTCCGTTAGCCGTATCAGCATCATCATAACCTGCCCATTCAAAAGGTTTAGCAAGATTTTCATTGAGATTTCCTAGGACACTTGATGGATTTTCATATTCATGATTAAACAATGGTGCCCAATTCTGTAAATCATCTGATTTTGCTTGAGCTAAGTGTGAACCAAATGCATAATAAGTTCCTGAAGCCTCATCATAAAAAATAGATGGGTCATGAACAGAAACACGTGAAAAATCTTCATCAATAGATGTTTCAATAGCTTCCTCACTTGTATCTGGTAATGTTACTGTCATATTGTCATCAACCATCTGAATAGTTTCTAGGTCGTTCACTTCCTCAGCAAGAGCTTGGTTTGCCTCTACCTCTGGAGTAACTGTCTGTTCTGCTTCATTTTCTTGATCTGTAACTTTATCTACCACACTATTTGAATCAGCCTCTGTTGTCAGAACAGTAGATGGAGGACTTTCTAATGAGTTTTCTAATTCATTTGCTGCAGCAGGTGCTGCACCAAAAAGTAACAATAACGATACGCCGAGCAAGACACTACTTGCCCCTAAATGACTTTTCCTAATTGAAAAACGCTGATGGCATTCTGCATTTAAATAACGATTGTCTTTCATTCAAACTCCTCTAGATATCTCACTGATATCGTTAAAAGTATAAAAATATTGTTCCTAAACTCTTATATTTAATGATTTAGCCTGCCCCCGGTTCTCCAAATACTGGGAATCCATTTTCATCCCATGAAAACACCTGAGCATTGGCATGGCGATTAGGATTATCTAGCGGATCGCCTTCTTTATTTTTTTCAGGACGTGCATGGAAAATCAAAACATCTTTCGTATCATCCTCATTTCGTGTAAACGAATTATGACCTGGACCAAAAAGACGATTTTTTTCTGAAGAAACAAAGACCGGTTTTTCAGACTTATGCCAAGAATAACCATCCAACAAGTCCGAATTAGCATCAGCCCACAATAAGCCCATAGCATAGTTTTCATCAGTCGCACTGGCAGAATAAGTCACAAATACTTTGCCATTACGAATGATAACTGCTGGCGCTTCATTAACTAAGAACCCAATTTTTTCCCAATCGTATTCTGGAATGGTCAATAATTTTTGAGGACCTGTCAACGTCCAAGGATTAGCCATTTTAGAAATGTAAAGGTTTGAATTACCTGGAATCCTTGGGTCAAGTTGTGCCCATATATAATAGAGCTCGTCTTCTAATTCAAAGACTGTTGCATCAATGCTAAAACTTTCATACTGAGTTCTAATTTGACCTTTTTCAATCCACTCACCTTTCATCGGATTAGCGCTTTCATTCTCCAGTACAAACATGCGGTGATGATGATATTGATTGCGTTCCACTGCATCATCACTTGCAGCAAAATAAATATACCACTTACCTCTTAGATAGTGAATTTCTGGCGCCCAAACCAGTTCGCTCAGAGGCCCTGTTTCATGCGCATACCACACGGTTACTACTTCAGCTTTTTCACCTAAATCATTTAATGACTTAGCACGGCGTAACTCAATCGTCTGGTATCCAGGTACAGACCCTGTAAAATAATAATAACCATCCGTGTGCTTGTAGACCCACGGGTCGGCCCGCTCCAATACAATAGGGTTTTGATAAATTAGTTGTTTTGACATTATTTATTTCCTCACTTCAATTAGATATATTGGCAAGCCATTATCAGATAGGCCTGTAAATGTCATAGCCTGCTGTTCTTGGTATTCATCCCAAGCTGATATAAACCTACCCTTGTAAGTTGTATTATTGATAGTAATTATAGAATCTTTACTAGTATTTTTATCCGATAATTGCCAGTTCCCCTCTAGCTCTCCCTGAATTTTACCATCTGATGTTAAATGAATCATCTGGGGCTCTGAGACAGCATCTGAAATTTCTTTTTCAAAGAGAATAGCCTTAAACTCTAAACCAATCTGATTCTTCTTGTAGTCTGCGATCGTTTCTTCACCATAGCGGAGCGGTACCATTACTGGCCAACCTGACTCTGTAAAGAGTAATTGATGAACTCTGACCTCATGTATTTCTCCAGAATTTGGAAAACGTGTATGGAAAATCGCAAAATATTTACCACTCTTTTCATCACAATAAGTTGAATTATGACCAGGTGAAACATAACCAGCATTTGTTAATCCATCATCTGGTTCGTAAAGAAAATTACCAATTACTTTATTACCATAATCTTGAATACTCAAATCATCAAATGTGGTTCCTGCTTTTCCCTTAACACTATCCATCTTATTGCCTGATATGTCTTCATAAGGTCCATCAGGATTTTTAGATCGTGCCACACGCAAATTATAACCACCATCAGCTGTTAAACCTCCAAAAGATGTAAATAAGTAGTAGTAATCTGTTTCTGAATGGTATTGAATATAAGGTGCTTCAATACGTGCATGATTCCCACCCAGTAAATGTTTCCCGTAAGTATTACGTTCTTTGGGAAGGCCCGTCGTTTCATCCATTTCAAGAATATATATCCCACCTGAATAAGAACCATAAACCATCCATAATTTACCATCTTTATCATAAAAAACATTAGGGTCTATAACATTGGGGTGTCTAGTCGCATCGTAAGTTTTACCAAACTGCGGAGAGGTTCCAGAATGTAGGAAGGTTTCAACCTTTTTATAAGGCCCTTCTATTGAATCTGAGACCGCAACTCCTAGTGCTGAAAGAGGGGAGTTCCCTTCACAAAGGCAATAATATAAATAATACTTACCATCTTTTAACTGGACTAAATCACTTGCCCACATAGTGTTTGTTTTGGCATATTTAAAATCTTCTACTAGCTCTTCTCTAACATTCTCAAACATGATATCTGTATTGATTGAGGAGGCTAACTGTTCCCATTGGATAAGATCAGAAGACTTAGCAAACATTGCGTGAGAACCAACAATATAATAAGAATCATTAGTTTTGATGATTGATGGATCATGTACCGAGACATTTTCAAAATTTGGTTTTTTCAAAACTTGGTCCACAGCTATATTTTGACAGGCGGTCAGAGTAACTAAAGCTATTAGAGATAATAGACAATACTTTTTCTTCATCGAATCAGCCCTTTACTTTTATAATCATGTCCAACTAATTGTGACGCGGCATAAATAACAAGCGAGAAGAAAACCATCAGTATCCAACCTTTTATCAATGCAATAATTGTTAAAGTCATAATTACGACTAGTATCAATATAGTGGAACGATTAAAAATCAACGGACTTAATAATAGTAATTTATACTGTTTAGACGTTATAAGTTCCAACTGCGTTGCTAAATAACTGACATGGAATATTATTATAACAACGTAGACAAGTAAAATCGTTAAAGGAATTTGGAAAGTCGCTTGAAGAAAAACATTTTGAGTGATCATTTGAAGCTCTAACACTGCAATAGTGGCAATCATAATCGGTAAAAAAAGAAAAACCTTGTTATGCTTATATGCTTCTTTAAAAAATCGGTAGTAACTACCTATAATTTCACAGCAACTATAATCATTATCAAAAATTCTTGGAAGTTGAAGTACTTTCAATATAGCAATCGTACTTGGAACAAGACTAAATACCACTCCTCCTAGTAATGTCCCCAACAACCACAAAACATTTAAAAAGACAAATAATACAGCTACATGTAGCCACTTCATCGCTCTTTCCCACATTTTTTAACCTTTCATACCTGAAATCGCAACGGATTCGATAATTTGTTTTTGGAAAATAATAAACACTGTTAATACTGGAAGTAATGAAATCACTGATGCGGCCATAATCAATGGATAGTCTGTCTGAATAGCATATGCCGCATTCAAATTAGCAATAACAACTTGCAGTGTTTGTTTTTCTGGTGAATTTAAATAAATCAATGGTGCCAAATAATCATTCCACGCTCCCATAAACCATAAAATAAACTGTGCTGCGACTGCTGGTCGAATAAGTGGAAAAATCAAATTAGAGAATATCTTCCAATAGCCTGCGCCATCAATTTTAGCTGCTTCAATAATAGAATCTGGAATATTTGATAGATACTGTCTCAAGAAAAATATCATTGTAATGTTTCCAAATAAACCTGGAATAATCAATGGCAATAATGTATCTACCCAACCAATTTTTGAGAATAGCATGAACTGTGGAATCATAACAGCTGGATAAGGAATCATGATTGCTGTTAACAATACTAAAAACAATAGATTTTTGAATGGCATTTTCAATTTAGCAAAAGAAAAAGCAGCCATACTTGAGGTGACAGTACCAATTATTGTTACCGTCAAAGATACAATAATTGTATTTTTTATCCCTGATCCTAGAGTATCTAATTCCAATAATCGTTGATAAGCATCCCATTTTATTGGATTCGGTATCCATTGTGGTGGTAATTGAAAGACGCCTGTTTTATCTTTTAATGATGTTGACACCATCCAAAGAAGAGGCCCAATCATGACAACTGATCCTAATAGTAAGATCGCAAAAATCAAAACATGTGATATTTTTATTTTTTTCATGGTAACCTCCTAGTCAATTGTATATTCTGAACGACTATTCATCCAAAATTGGATAGCAGTAACAATAAATACAATTACCGCTAGAACTAGAGCCATACTACTAGCGTATCCCATTTGCCAATTTTTAAAAGCTTTTTGCCAGATGTACCATACAACAGTTGCTGAACTATATTTTGGACCCCCAGTAGGTGTCATAATATTAATCTCTGTAAAGATTTGAGCTCCACCTATAATATTAGTCACAATTAAGAAAAACGTTACTGGACGAACCATTGGCCACGTAATATTGGTAAACTTTTGAAACGGGGAGGCACCGTCTAATTCTGCTGCCTCATAAAACGTTTTAGGCACACTTTGGATAGCGGCTAAATACAATAACATTGAGTATCCCAAACCTTTCCAAATTGTCATTAAAATAATGGCTGGTTTTACTGTCACAGGATTTTGTAACCAGTTTGGACCGTCAATTCCAAAAATATCAAGTACTTGATTAATAAGACCAAAATCACCATTATAAGCCCATTGCCACAATATAGAAATTGCTGCTAGAGATGAAATCACTGGTATATAGTACACTGTCCTAAAAATAGTTGTCCCCTTAATTCCTCTACTCAATGCTGATGCTAAAGCAAAAGAGACCAATAAACCAATAGGAATACCTATCATGAGAAAAATAGTATTTCCCATCGTTTGATAAAAGTATGGGTCTCGTACTAACCTTTGAAAATTCTCTAATCCGATAAAGTTCATTCTCCCTAAACCATTCCAATCTGTCAACGAAGCATAGACAGAATATAAAAATGGTAGTAAAGAAAATACCAAAAATCCAATTACTGGTAATATAACAAACATGAAAGCTACACGATGCTCATGAGCATATAGATTGCTTTTTTTCTTTGTATGTATTCTCGCCATTCTAACATCTCCTTGTAAAAATTGTAGGCGACTTTTCAGCCGCCTACTTTATCATTAACTGATACTTTAGGAATTAAACACTACTTTAAATTTTTACTTCTATGTTTATTCACCGTATTATTTAGCTGTAGCCTTTTGCTGATTTGTAGCATCTAATTTTTCTTGCATTTTTGGTTGTGTTTCTTTAAGATATTCTTTCGCAGTCATATCCCCATCAAGTACTGATTGAATGTTAATAAAGAATTCATCATACCATTCAGGATTATAAGTATTTGCACCAGGGAGTGCACGTCCATAATCTTCGACAACATCGATAAATTCTTGTTTATTACTTGGTACAGAAGAAGTATCTGATGCCCATTCAGCTGCCATATCTTTAAGGTTTGGAATCTGAATTTGCGCATCAACTAATTGTTTTTGACCATCCTCAGACGCCGCAAGATATTGTACTAATTTAGCTGCCTTCTCCGGATTCTTAGTTGTACTTGATACACCAATACCCAGTGACCCAATATAAGTAGCAGATTTACCAGTTTTTCCTGCTGGCCATGGCATCAAATCATACTCAAAATCAAGTTTTGCGTACGTACTCATATCCCACGGCCCCACAGGGAAGAAAGCAATTTCACCATTCATCCAACGCTGGTAGGTATCTAATGTTTGAGCATCTGCAATTGATGGTGTGACTTTGTGAACATTTTGAAGATCTGCAAAATATTGTAAAGCCTCTGCAAATTCTGGAGTATCAATAGTTACCTTATCTTTAGCTTCATTAGCCCAATCACCGCCATTACTCCATACAAATGCTTGTAAGCTCCAGTTAACATTAAAACCAGTTGCCCATTGATCTAAAATACCATCTCCATTTGTGTCCTTAGTCAATTTTTTAGATACTTCGACAAACTCATCCCAAGTGTATGGTTTATCTTTATCTGGAAGTGGAATTCCCGCTTCTTCAAACATTTTTTTGTTGTAGCCTAGAGCAAACGGACCAACATCTTTTGGAAGCCCGTAAATTGGACCAGATCCTACTTTTTCACCGTCATAACGATAGCTATTGACCCCATATTCCCAAATATTATCTAAATCAAAATCAGAATTTTCTACATACTTAGTAATGTCTTGCAATACACCATTATCAACATAAGCCATCACACTACCTTGTTCTACATAAAAAACATCTGGAACTTTACCACCAGAAATGGCAGCTTGTAATTTTGTTGCATACTGATCCGCATCAGTCGCAACAATTTTTACTTTCACGTCTTCATTTTTCTCGAATTCACTAATGGCAGCCTGATAAGCTTTTTTCTCATCTTCTCCTCCACGGAACATGAATGTTAAAGTTTCCGAATCCGAGCCACCGCTACTTTCTGAATTATTGCCACATCCTGTTAAGGCCATTGCACTAAAAGTTGTTACTACTGTAGCAAGTTTAAACCATTTCTTCATTTTGCTTTCTCCTTATGCGTCAATTATAAATATTTTTCAATTTACCAAAAAGTTAATCTTGTAAAATGTTAGCTATGTATCATTTATATTTTTATTAACAACTTTCTCCTTTTGTTTTTATTTTTTGAAGCGCTTTCATATTTCTGTGGTTTAATTATATACCTACAAAAACCTAATGTCAAGCATTTTATATAATTATTTTAAAAAACATCTTTTTGATTAAGATTTATAAAATCATTAATCTTTAACAGAAAGTGTTTACATATATTAATAAATATGTTATCATTAAAAAAAGGAGCAAACCTATGCAATTAGAAATTAACACAAGTGCACTACCAGTATACGAAGCATTAGCTAGTAACGTCAGATTACAAATCATTCAACTATTATCCAATGAAAAGATGAATGTCAAAGAAATTGCTACTGCTTTAAATTTGAGCAGTGCCATCATCACCCAACACATTAAAAAACTCGAAACAGCCCATATCATCAAAACGGAGCGTGTCGGTCATCAAAAAATTGCACGTCTGGCTGTTGATCGAATTGAAATTAATTTTCCACATAAAATTTTTAATGCGTATTCTACAATTGAAACTTTTATTCCCGTAGGGCACTACACTGATTATAAGGTAGAACCAACTTGTGGCCTAGCAAGTGGGGAAGATTTCATCGGCCCTGTGGATGAACCTCGCTTTTTTATGGTTCCTGAACGTATGAGTGCACAGATTGTTTGGTTTACCAAAGGATTCTTAGAATACCAGTCTCCAAATCTATTAAAATCGACGGATACTCTAAAAATGATTGAAATATCTTTTGAAATTTCATCTGAATTCCCGTTTGCTAACAATAATTGGCCATCTGATATTACATTTTCCTTTAATGATCATGAATTAGGGGCTTGGACTAGCCCTGGTGATTTTGCAGATACTCGTGGTAAATACACTCCTCAATGGTATCCTGACAACCTCAATCAGTACGGTCTATTAAAAACAATCCGGATTACTGAACATGGAACCAATATTGATGGTGATTTTTTGTCAACATTTAACATTTCTGATTTAGACACTTCAACAACAACTTGGAAATTCCGTATTGAAGTTAAAGACAATGCTGAAAATATCGGTGGGTGTACCTTATTCGGTCGAGAATTTGGCAACCATAATCAAGACATTAAAATTAAATTATTTTATAGCTGATTTAAAAAACTCCTTGAACACTATAGGCTCAAGGAGTTTTTTACCATTTTCCAACAGGACAAGATTTGACAAGTAATGCACTTCTAAACTTATAGTAGCAACCACACTTACCACAAGTTGCCCCTACCTTAAACGGGCATTGCCGACAGATTTTTTGACGCTTTTCCCATTCTGCATCACTGACTAAATTAAATTCTAAGGCTAGTTGTTCTTGAATAAGTAGCTCTATATCATCTTCTGACAACACTTCTTTCACAGAACATCCCGGACATGCCTCCATTTCAACCTCCTACATTACTTCCGAAAACCATACTTGCATATCTGTTTCACCTTGGTTACCCCAAAGATAATATGGTATTAAGGTCATATCAGAAGAGACAAATTAATTTTCCGAGTCAAACAAATACAATGCCTCGTTTGGCCAGCCTTTTATCTTTTGGCAAGGAAGATGTAATTGTATATACTTTCCTAAGTTATCATTTTGAATCTCACACGTCGCTTGAGGTAACTTTTGACGATCAACTCGGTACTTTTTCATATCTGGATTTTGCAAAGCCTGTGAACAGAAAATGAAGGGGCCTCTTTGAATGGCTACTTTCCCAATATTAGATCGTACTTCCGGATGGCAGCTTACACTGTAGATAGGCTGTTCAAACCTTATCCTTAGACAACTATTACCACGAACTAATACGTCAATTTGCTGCGTATTTTTCTTAATAACCTCACCCTTATCACAAGTTACTTCTAACCCTTTAGCCCAATATGGCACATGAATAATGATTATTTTTTCCGGTCCCTGATAGTTAATATCAACACTATTTTCAAACGGAAATCCCGTTTTTTGTTCAATAATATAGCCTTCTCCTAATAATCGACTTGCTATGAAAAGGTTGACAAATAGTTTACCGTCATCTTCTAGATAAACATAGCGTCCTATTGATGCAACTGTCCTTGCAAAGTTAGGCGGGCAACAAGCACAGCCCAACCAGTCTGGTCTTTGCGTTTTGACATGGCCTTTCCCTGGATTATGATGGCAAGAATCAACATCAACTTCCAAAGGATTCACATAGAAAAATTGCTTTCCATTTAAGGAGGCTCCCGATAGAATCCCATTGTAAATTAAACGATCAATTACATCCAGATATTCTGCCTTTGGAGATAGTTGAAATAATTCATAAGCAAAATTTAATAGTGCAATTGCCGCACAAGTTTCACAATACATCGTATCATTTGGCAAATCATAGGGACCCGTGAAAGACTCTCCAAAAACTGTTGATCCCACACCACCAGTAATGTACATTTTACACTTAACAATATCGTCCCAAATAGCCAAGCAGGCTTGATAGAGTTCATCATCAAATTCTCGATTTACAATTTTTGCCATCCCAGTAGCCATATAAAGCATTCTGACAGCATGCCCAACTGCTTTCGTCTGATATTTTGGTTGCGTAAAAGCTTGTAGATAAGTTAAGTCAACACGGGGATTGTCTGCAGAGAGTCCTAATTTAAGATTGGATTCTATTTCTTTCTGATAAAACTTAGGATCCTTACCGCGTACATTAACAAAAAATTGAGCTAATTTAAGGTAAGTATCATCACCTGTGTAATCATATAACTTAACCAAGGCCAACTCAATTTCTTGATGCCCGTCTGCACCTTGAATCTTTCTATTTTCGTAACCAAAATGGTCTTCAATATGTTTCACGAAACGTTTGGCAATGTCTAGCAGTTGAGATTTACCAGTTCCCTTATCATAAGCTATCCCAGCTTCTATTAAATGCCCTGCGCAATACAATTCATGACTAAAATAAAGTTGCCGGTATTTTAGCTGAGGAAATTTCACTTGAAAATAAGTATTTAAATAACCATCTTTTTCTTGAGCTTTCTCAATAATAGCAATGACATCATCTGCATGAGCTTCTAACTGAGGATCTTCAGTAGTCTGAAGCAATAGCCCTACCGACTCCAACCATTTATAGACATCGCTATCTTGGAAAAACCATCCAAAATGCTCTCCCTGTGATATTCCTGCTGCTATCTTGAAGTTTTCAATAGCGTGACTCTTTCCAGATGGTAATTCTTCATCTTTTCGCTCAGCTTGGACATCTACATCTATCTCATCCTTCAATACACTTAATTGATACGGAATCGTTTCCTCTTTAATGAGGTTCAAGTAGCTTTTCCAAAATTCAGATTCAACGGTTACTTGTTTTAATAGAACCTCTCTCATCGTCTTTTCTCCTTAACGATCATCTACGAATACCAATATTAATATAAAGAAAGAGGAGACTTGGTAATATTAACAAGTAACGTTCTCCTCTCACTTTATTAGATTATAAATTTGCTTAGTAGCATCAATCTGCTATTTACCAATATTCTCCCACTTCCAATCCCGGACTTCTGGGATGTCATCTCCGTTTTCTCGGATGTAAGCGGTATGGTAAGCAACCTTCTCGTCCATTTCTTGGGCAAAGGCTGACGCCCTGTCTCCTAGTGCAGCTTGGGCCGCATCTTTGGCAATATGGAAGCGATCCATCTCTGACATCACTCGCATATCAAATGGCGTTGTGATATCGCCATTTTCACGGTAACCATGGATATAAACCTTATGGTTGGTACGGTCAAAGAAGAGGTCACGAATCATCCCTTCATAGCCATGGAAACCAAAGATAACTGGCTTATCCGTTGTGAAGAGTTTGTTAAACACTTCATCTGACAAACCTCGTGGATCCACTTTTGGTGAACGGAGTTTCAGAATATCAACCACATTGATAAAGCGAATCTTAAGTTCTGGGAAGGCTTTATGTAGGATAGAAATACCAGCCAAAACTTCCAAGTTTGGTTCGGTACCTGCTGCCGCAAAGACAACATCTGGTTCTTCATCTGGTGAGACATTTGAGGCCCAGTCAATCACTTTATAACCTTCACGAACCAATTCTTCTGCTTC
>NZ_JBHSOJ010000013.1:4541-27676 GCF_042656225.1 Streptococcus caledonicus | reverse complement strand
CTGTCTCTACTGTTTGGTAATGTTGACCTTTCTTGTTTAGTTTCTCAAGCAATTTAGCATCACTAAAATAAAGGTCAATATCCTCGTGAAGCGTCCCTTGGTTGCCCTTGACTGCTAGGCAGTAATCACCCTTACCCCGAATAATCTCAGCCACAATATCTGTCTGTGTTCCCTTGGCATCCATCGTGACAATCCCTTGTCGAAGGTCAATCATTCGTAAGAGGTGAGGAATAGCTGTGATTTCATTACTTTTTTACTCAACACTAACTTGTCCCATACTGATTTTATTTGAGCCGTCGTAAGCTGTCACAATATGATTGGGAACTTGGTGTCTATTACCATTGCAACGCATGGTCTTACCATCAATGGCTATCAGTCGCTCAACCGATACACAATCTGGGGAGTGATTAAATTCAACCTTTAGAGCGCTCAAAAATTGAGGATTGACCATACTAACAACACGTTCTAGCGTATCGTGAGAGGGACAACCCGCACTTAAATCGACATATTCACTTAGGAGATCTTCATGCATGGCGATAAAATCTTCCATCTCCCTCCATGTTTCAATCCCTGCCATTTGGCAAACGAGCACAAGAAAGAGAATAGTTGACAAGGGATAGCGAATTTTCCAAGATTGACGACTATCCAATTCACCTGCGCAATCATCAATAGAAACAATAAAATCAATCATAGTAGTCACCTCATCTATAGTGTACTGCTTTGATTGATTTTGTCACTATGATTTTCGCTTTCTGAAAACTAAATTTTCTTCATGCATTTGGCGTGTCATCACACAAGCAAAATATTATTCTTAAAAAGGTTGACAATATTAACTTCAAATCAAGCAACACGCCAAAGTAATAATGTAGCAAACACTAGATAGCTAGACAAGACTTCCTCTCAAACCGTCGCTCATCCAATAAACGGATTAAAAAGGCGGCTAAATATTAGCTACCTTCGGTGACACGTTGTATGTGAATCGTGAGATAGACCTGTTCATCTTTGCTCATGATAAAGTTGTAGGTACTATCCACATAAGCCGCAATTTTTTGGGTACAGTCAAAGGCTTGGGGGTAATTGTCTTGTACTTGTTCATATAAAAACGCATCATTTTGCCCTTGGATATTGCCTTGGAGGACACGTTGACCAAAGTAGCGAACATGTGTGACAAAACGGTGGTAATTTAAAGAGTCTTCATCAAAATCAATACCAAAATGTAGACGAACGATATCCATAACATTGGCAACCAAGCGTGTCAACGATTGATGCTTGGTGATGAACCCGCTGTCTTTTTGGGCATTCACCAGGTGCAAAGCAATTGAGGATGCTTCTTCGTTATCCAAACCAATTCCAAAAATTTGGTTCAAGTCCGATACAATTTTCCGACCTAGTTTGTATTCGGTTTGATAGAATTTTCGAATCTCCCAAGATAGGGGATTCTGCAATGGAATTCCCTCATGATAACGCTCAATAGCATAATGTAGGTGATCCATCAAGGCAATAAAGAAAGAGGAGTCAAAGGATTGTCCTAGCTCTTCTTCTACATTCAATAAGATGGCCAAAAAAGCATCAGATTCTTCCTGTGGCAGATTGCGTGTTAATTGTTGTAATTCTTGCGAAGTCTCTGGATTTTCTAAAATATAAGTCTTTTCAATTTTTTCAGGATCAATCATATCCCCTGATTTTTTTTGAAAACCTAACCCACGCCCCATAACGATGTACTCTTTGCCATCGTCACCAAATGCTTGAACAATATTGTTATTACATACCTTATCAATTTTCATGTTAAATCATCCTCAGAAGCAAGATTATAAAGCCTTTTAGCAGTTTGAACTAACAGACCTCCTACAAGCAAGTCACCGTGATAGCTGGTCCAATCCTTTCGAACACTGTAACAGGCATCTGTTAGGCCGAGTTGAGCAAACCTCAGACTGTTACACCTATAAGGCTTGCTTGGAACATTTCTCCTACTTTGCTGTCTTATTTTCTCCTTCTTCATTATAACCTAAAAAGGAGATGCGTGCACCTCCTTTGTCAGTAATTGTCATCCTATTTTAACCTAAATCGGTTCCTTGACTGGCAATCACCTTTTTATACCAATCAAATGATTTTTTCTTAGAGCGTTTGAGAGTACCATTACCATCGTTATCACGGTCAACGTAGATAAAGCCGTAACGTTTTTTCATTTCACCTGTTCCAGCAGAAACAAGGTCGATACAACCCCATGTGGTATAACCAAGAAGTTCTACACCATCTTCGTTAATGGCATCGTTCATGGTCTTGATATGCTCACGAAGGTAATCAATACGGTAATCATCCTCAACATAACCATTCTCATCTGGTGTATCAACAGCTCCAAGACCATTTTCCACGATGAACATTGGCTTTTGGTAACGATCCCAGATTGCATTTAAAGTGATGCGAAGCCCGAGTGGATCAATTTGCCAACCCCATTCTGAAGCATCCAAGTATGGGTTTTTCAATGACGCAAAGATATTTCCAGCTGTTTTTTCATTGACTTCTGGATCACCTGATGCCACACGGCTTGAGTAGTATGAGAAGGATACAAAGTCCACTGTGTGCTCTTTGAGAAGAGCAAGATCTTCTTCAGTCATCTCAATGTTAAGACCGAGTTTCTCAAATTTTTTCTTCGCGTAATTTGGGTATTCCCCACGCGCTTGAACGTCAATAAAGAAGTAGTTTTCACGATCTTCTTGCATGGCAGCCCAGTAATCACGAGGATGCGCTGTGTTTGGATAATATTGCCCAGCAGCCAGCATACAACCAACTTTATTTTCAGGGTCAATCTCATGAGCAATTTTAGTTGCCAAAGCTGACGCTACCAATTCGTGGTGTGCGGCTTGGTATTTCACCTGCTCAACATTTTCCCCTTCTTCAAAGTAGAGCCCTGCTCCCATAAATGGGGCATGGAGAATCATGTTGATTTCATTGAATGTCAACCAATATTTAACCAAACCCTTGTAACGAGTGAAGAGCGTTGTCACCAAACGTTCGTAGAAATCGATGAGTTTACGGTTACGCCAACCACCATAGTGCTCAATCAAATGCATCGGGCAGTCGAAGTGCGTAATGGTAACTAATGGTTCAATGCCATATTTGCGACACTCTTTGAAGACATTTTCATAAAATTGAAGCCCTGCTTCATTTGGTTCTAATTCGTCACCTTTAGGGAAGATGCGTGTCCAACCGATTGACATGCGATAGGTTTTGAAACCCATTTCAGCAAGAAGCGCAATATCTTCTTTGTAGTGATGGTAAAAGTCAATAGATTCCTTTGCTGGATAAAAGTAGCCATCTTCAAAATCAAACATCTTTTTCTTACCAGCAATAATTGGGAAGCGATCTGCTCCGATTGGCACGACATCCACGTTAGCTAGACCACGCCCATCAACATCGTAAGCACCTTCACATTGGTTGGCAGCTGTTGCACCACCCCAGAGAAAATCTTTTGGAAATGGTTTGTAAGTTGTCATTTTGTAACCTCTTTCAATTCTATTTAGTTATAGTATAGCATAAATCATTTAGTAAAACTGGTAGTTTTATCGTATAAAACGATACTATAATAGGATTAAACCTTCTCAAATAGATACAGCTTATGAACCGGGTCATAGATTGACAAAAGATCAAACTCTCCATCTTCAAAAGTCATTTTAAAAATAGCACAATTACTGATACGCGTCTTCAGCTGAGGTGATGTTTTAGCATAATGACGATAAAACTGCGCGATTGCTCCTCCATGACTAACGACGAGGATGGTATCATCATTGTCTTTGTTTTCAGCCATAATTTCTTGCATAGCTGCATGCACACGTTCTCGAACTGCAACAGAATCCTCTCCGCCATAGGTTACAAAATAATCTCCGTAGCCAGACCCATCTCTCTTAAAAGGAGGATTCAGAAATTCTTGTTGCCCTTCAAAGGCACCAAAGTCCATTTCTTTAAGCCCTTTCCGACGGATGATATCTGTGCGTCCACTCGCGATTTCAGCTGTATCCACCGCTCGTTCTTGCGTGGAAGAATAGACTTTCGTAAAAGCAATTTCTTCTGCCACGAAATAATCACATGCTGCCTGCGCCTGTTCAATACCTAATGCTGTCAGCGGAGAGTCACAGGCTCCTTGAATCCGTTGTTGCTGATTAAAACGGGTTTGGCCATGTCTCATCAGATAAAATATTTTTGTCATTTCTTACTCCTTTCCAAAACAGGAGAGTGGCTCTTCGGCACTATCCCATAGTTTTAATCATTCAAAATGTTAGCGCCGTTTGAGGCGATGAGATCACGGTAGTAAAAGAAGGAATCCTTGCGTGAACGGTCAAAAGTTCCGTTTCCTTCATCATCGGCATCAACATAGACAAAGCCATAGCGTTTGGACATTTCAGATGTTGAGGCAGAGACAAGGTCGGTACAGCCCCACCAGGTGTAACCCATAAGCTCAACACCATCTTCGATGGCTTCATACATTTGTTTGACGTGTTTTTCAAGGTAATCAATGCGGTAGCTGTCATGGATAGAGCCATCTGCTTCAACCTTGTCAAGTGCGCCAAGACCATTTTCCACGATGAAGAGTGGGATTTGATAGCGGTCATAGAGTTTGTTCAAGGTCACACGAAGTCCAACTGGGTCAATCTGCCAGCCCCAGTCAGAAGCTTCCAAATAAGGGTTTGCCTCACCTAGCATCAAGTTCCCTGCTGTTGCTTTTTGCTCATCCGTCATATTGTTTGGATGACGTGTCACAGAGGTCATATAGTAAGAGAAACTCATGAAGTCAACAGGATACTGTTTTAAAATCTCCTTGTCCCCTGGCTCAAACTGAATCTCAATATTGTTTTCCTTGAAGAAGCGATTCATGTAGCGTGGGTACTCACCACGCACTTGCACATCGGAATAGAAAAGGTTTGATTGATCTTTTTGAATGGCATTCATGATATCGTCTGGGTGGCAGGTCGCTGGGTAAGCTTCCATGCGTGCCAACATCATACCAACCTTGTTTTCAGGGTCAATCTCGTGTGCTGCTTTTGTTGCCAAAGCTGACGCAATAAATTGGTGATGCACCGCTTGATACATCTCATCTAGGTGCAACTTCCCATCTTCAAAGAGAAGGCCTCCTGAAAGGTAACCTGTCAACCCAAGGATATTGATCTCGTTAAAGGTTAGCCAGTATTTCACCTTACCTTTGTAACGGTTAAAGACAGTCTCTGCATAGCGCACAAAGAAATCAATCACCTTGCGGTTTTTCCAACCACCGTATTCCGTCACCAAGTGGATTGGGAATTCATAGTGAGACAGGGTAACGAGTGGCTCGATACCATATTTGTTGAGTTCATCAAATACGTTATCATAGAACGCTAAACCTTCTTCGTTTGGTACCAACTCGTCCCCTTTTGGAAAAATCCGTGGCCAAGCAATCGATAGACGGAAGGTCTTGAAGCCCATTTCAGAATAGAGGGCAATGTCTTCTTTGTAGCGATGGTAGAAATCAGAGCCCCAACGTTTCGGATAGAGGCCTTCTTTATCATTAAGGGCAAAATCTAGCTTTTCACGGTTCATTGGTGTGGTAAATTCGCCACCCATCGTTTTACGGTCTTCCGGTCGAACTGCACGTGCCGTGTCAGAAGTCGCAAACCCACGACCGCCTTCATTAAACCCACCTTCAAATTGGTTAGCTGCTGTGGCACCGCCCCAAAGGAAACCATCTGGAAATTGTCTTGTCATAAAAATTCTCCTTGTTTCATTAATAATAGTATCATACTCTTTTTTGAAGGCTTTTTCTTGTGCTATCAATGGAAATACTGATAGTATCCTAGGATAGTATTCCGCACATTCGAGAAAGAAGAGCCTATATTAGGGTGTCTAATTACCCTAACAAACCTAATTTGTCAAAGGCATTGTAGAGCCCGTCATCTTCGACATCATCTGTCACCATATCGGCACTTGCCTTAGTCTCCGCTCCGCTATTTCCCATAGCCACACCAAGTGCACAATAATCAAACATTGGGATATCAATCTTGGCATCACCAAATGCAATGGTATCTGACTTATCATGACCAAGGTGAGCCAATAGCTGGTCAATCGCTTTAGCTTTATCAATCCCTTTTATCCCTAAATCACCAAAGAGTGCTGTCTCACCACGTCCACCCCAAGTATTAGCAACCAGTTGCGGAAAGGCTTCTTTGGAATCCAAATGGTCTTGGTAGGATGATAGGATGAAGCTGATTTTATTGAGATCATCTCGGTAGAGGTCTGCGCCGTAAACCAAACCATGAAGCACATCTTCAGTTTCTAAATCAGCAACCTGCTCAGCAGTCATGCCCTTTCCAAGCATGTAGGTATGGAGCGTTTCTCTGCCTTTTTCACGGAAATGTTCACTAGCAAAAAGACCATTATTACTTTCAAGATAAAACTCCAAGCCACGCTCATGAAGCCAATCCACAACGGATACAGCATCTTCTTTAGCAATCAGCTGGTGCATCACTACCTCGCCCTGATGCTCAACATAAGAACCATTGCCACCAATCATACCATCAATGCCAATCTCCCAAATTTCCGGTTGCATCTCAGCGCGACTACGCCCTGTACAGGCATAGACCAAATGCCCATTTTCACGCGCCTTGCGAATTGCTGTAACAGCACTTTCTGGGATACGGTTATGGTAGTCAACCAAGGTTCCGTCTACATCTAAAAAAATTACTTTTGGCATCTATGTCTCCTTAACTAAGTTGATAAGTTTTGAACTGTTCAGTTGGCAGAATCAATTCTTCTAATCTTAGCTGCCCATCTTCCAAACTCCATTTTGTGATGGCACAATTACTAAAATATGCTCCCTTAGGCAGGTCAATCTGTAGGTACTGGAGCAGTCCCCACATGGCTGCTCCGTGACTAACAAAAAGACATTGTTCTCTATGATTTACCATTGTATCTACCAAGGTCTGAGATACTCGTTCACCTACTTTAACAATATCTTCACCTCCAAAAGGAACCAATAAATCCTCAAATGATTTCGAGCCTGGACGATGTTTGGGTAATAGCATTTCTGGCTGCGCTTCAAAAATCCCAAAATTCATCTCCTTAGTACCTTTGAGCTGAGTTACTTGATTGGTCTGACCAGCTAATTTTGCCGTATCTGTTGCACGCTCTTGTGTCGAACTATATACGGCTTCAAAGCGAATGCCCTTTTCAGCAAAATACTCACCCACAAACTTTAGCCTGTGCGATTCCTGTCTCAGTGAGAGGGAAATCACAAGCCCCTTGAACCCGTTTTTGGGTATTAAAAAGAGTTTCTCCATGTCTCATTAGATAAAATACTTTTGTCATCACGTTCTCCTAAAATGGTCATTTACCAGTGATTGGTTTCCCTTACACTCATATACTAAGCCTCAACTGCCACTATCTAGTGATAAAATAGCACTACCGCCGGCCTATCCCCACAAAAAATGCTCAATCGTTGTCAGTACACCAGCGTCATTGTGATTCGGGGCGATATGCTTAGCTACTGCTTTGATACGGTCAGAAGCATTTGCCATAGCATAGCTTTCTCCAGTATGTTTTAACATTTCAAGGTCATTGTCACTATCGCCAAAGCTCATCACTTCCTCAGGTAAAATCCCGTAACGCTCTAAAAGTTGCTCTAGTCCCCAAGCTTTATGGCAACCTTCGATAATCACATCAATCGCTCCATAGCCACTCCCAACAGCCTGTAAGCGCCCCTTGAAAGCATGGTTGAAATCAGTAGTCACCTTATCGCTAATGTTTTCTGGAACAACAAGATTCATCTTGTAAATCTCTTTACCTTCAATTTCTGACCAGTCAGATACAAATCGCATACGCTCACGAAAGAGTTCCAGTTGTTCCGGCTCAATCCCATCAAAGGTTGGAAAAACAGTGTCATCTAGCAAATAAATATCCCCATCCCCCAGAAGAGTTATGGTGTAATCAATTTCCTTTCCTTTGAAAAATGTTAGAAAATCTGCCACCATATCAGGTGTCATCACCTGTCTAACCAAAACCTCCTGTTTATCTATAACATAAGCACCGTTTTCAGCTACAAAACTAAGTCGTGGTACCAAGTCTCCAAACATGTGTTCCAAGCGTGGCATGCTATTTCCGGTTGCTACCACAAAGGGAATTTGGCGCTTGTCTAAGGCATCCAAAATCTTCTCAAAACGGTCTCTATCGTAACTTCCTTTGGCATCCAAAAAAGTGCCATCCATATCCGAAGCAATTAGTTTAATCGTCATCCTCTCTCCTTATCAAAAAGGAGCAGCTAGCCAATTCACCTGCCACTGCTCCTTATCTCGCTTATCTTTATTCTTCTAAGGCACTTTGACCATTGGTCGCAAGAACCTTTTGATACCAGTAGAAACTGTCTTTACGAGAACGGTTCATGGTACCATTTCCCTCGTCATCCATATCAACATAAATGAAACCATAGCGCTTGCGCATTTCACCAGTCCCTGCAGATACAATGTCAATACAGCCCCAAGTCGTATAAGCAATGAGGTCAACCCCATTATCAATAGCGTCAGCCATTGCTTTAATATGAGCACGGTGGTAATCAATACGATAATCATCGTGAATCGAACCATCTTCTTCAACCGTATCAAAGGCACCAAGCCCATTTTCAACAACCATGAGTGGCACTTCATAGCGGTCGTAGATTTTCTCCAAGTAGTATTGAAGCCCTCTTGGATCATGAGCCCATCCCCAGTCTGAATAAGTCAAGTAAGGGTTACGCGCACCTGTTGAGAAGTTTCCAGCCACTTTATCATCCGTATCATGAGTTGTTACATTGTTAGACATATAATAGGAGAAGGTGTACATATCTACTGTACCATTGGCAAGGTCTTCTAAATCGCCCTCACGAATATCTAGCTCAACATTATGCTCTTTCCAAAGACGTTTAGCATAGGTACCGTATTTTCCTTTGACCTGAACATCACCACAATAGTAAATACCACTTTCCCACTTGTGTTGGTTAGCCAAGATATCTGCTGGGTCACAAGTTGCAGGGTAGAAGGTAATCCCACAAATCATATTTCCAAATTTGAAATCTGGATTAATCCTGTGACCAATTTGTACCGCACGAGCTGACGCTAGAAATTGGTGGTGCAACTGCTGGTAACCTGCTTGATAATCCGCATCAGTCCCTTTATTGCCCATCATATCGAGGAACATAGTGGTATTGTTGATTTCATTAAAGGTCAACCAATACTTAACTAAGTCCTTGTACTCGTTGAAAATAACTTCACAATAGCGCACATAGAAACCAACCAATTTGCGGTTGTTCCAACCACCATAGTTTTCTTCCAAAGCCAGCGGTGTGTCAAAGTGCCAAATCGACACCAAAGGCTCGATATTATACTTACGGCATTCTTCAAAGACCGAACGGTAGAAATCAAGCCCCTCTTGATTTGGTTCAACATCATCACCGTTTGGGAAAATCCGTGCCCAAGAAATGGACAGACGGAAAATGCTATATCCCATCTCTGCAAAAAGGGCAATATCTTCTTTATAACGATGGTAGAAATCCACCGCCTTGTGATTTGGGTAATACTCCGTATCTAGCACTGCATATTTGGCACCCTCAGGGATACGAGCGTGGTGACCCATACCGCCAGCCTTGCCTGGTTTGCCATCCTTATCAATATAGGTTGTGTAACGTGGTGAATTAACCGTACCACCTGTTGTCACATCTGTTTGAACAAGGCCACGTCCACCTTCATTATAGGCTCCTTCTGCTTGATTAGCTGCGATAGCGCCTCCCCAGAAGAAGCCTTTTGGAAATGCTTTTACCATCTTTAATTCCTTTCTTATACTGAACCAAATTAAAAAATTACTTTTTTGTTTCTTTCTTAAAAAGTGCGGACACAAGCAACCTCCTTCGATGTTTCATTGCTACTTTTTGATTCTGCTTATTGCAGGAGATAATTGGCGGCTGTACTTATCAATTACTTGATAGCTTCCAACCTAATCATCCTTGCGGGGAACGACTACGAAATTATCTATTAGTAATCAATTTATATAGTTCTCCCAAAAGTCCATTTCGAGGTTGGGACAAAAATATCTCAGCCTTCTTTTTTTGATAGTAATAACAGATTGACGCAGTGGTTGATCGGAGGTCTGCAACTGGACACTTCTTCATTTTAAGTGTCCACCTAAAATAGTCCAGTGGACTATTTTAGTACCACGCAATCGTTAGCAGCCATCCTATACGAATGTGATGAACTTGGTTCATCTTATTCCCAACCTCCAAAGGTCTCCCAGACCTTTGGAGGTGTGCGGAAATGAGAGTGAAAGTGTCCACTGGACACTTTCAGCCTTAGCTTAGAAATCAAAGAGCGAGGTGAAGTCAAGACTTCGAACTCATGACTTCTGTCCCACTCTCAGAATATCACTATCGCGAAAGAAACGTTTTATCCTCACTACGTTCATCAATCCCTTGATGATATTAGAGGTTCTAAAATTTTAATTTTAAATGAGTATTAACTTAACGATAAAGGCTCTCACCATTTGTCGCTATTACTTCTTTATACCAGTTGAATGATTTTTTCTTGTAGCGAGCTAGGGTTCCTGTTCCATCATCGTTACGGTCAACATAGATGAAGCCATAACGTTTGCTTAACTCTGCGGTTGATGCTGATACCAAGTCAATCGGTCCCCACGTGGTATAACCAAGCAGTTCCACCCCATCTTGAAGCGCTTCACCGACCTGCACCAAATGTTTTTGGAGGTAATCAATACGGTAATCATCTTCAACTGTTGGCCCATTAGGTCCTTCAACGAGAATATCTTTAGCACCTAAACCATTTTCCACGATAAAGAGTGGCAATTGGTAGCGGTCATAGAAATCATTGAGAACCAAGCGCAAACCAACCGGGTCAATCTGCCACCCCCACTCAGACGCTTCAAGATATGGATTACTAATGCCACCCATGATGTTCCCACGACCCGAGTTGTACGCCTCAGGATTATGAGCCGCAGCAACGCTCATATAGTATGAGAAGGAAATAAAGTCAACCGTATGTTTCAACAGCTCCTCATCACCTTCTGCAAACTGAATCTCAATATCATTTTCTTTGAAGAAGCGTTTAATATAGTTAGGGTATTTCCCACGCGCATGAATGTCTGAGAAAAGGTAATTTTGATTTTCAAACTGGCGGACAGCCAGCTGATCTAATGGATTTGAGGTCATCCCATAAGCTGGCATGGCAAGTACCATACAGCCAATCTTGAAATCTGGGTTGATCTCGTGACCAACCTTCGTCGCCAAAGCTGACGCGACCAATTCATGATGAACAGCTTGATAGAGGTCTTGTTTTGACAACTCTTCAAACGGTGTCGCAATGCCTCCAGACATAAATGGAGCATGGAGCACTGAGTTTACCTCATTAAAGGTCAACCAATACTTAACCTTGTCTTTATAGCGTGTAAAGACGGTACTCACATAGCGTTCATAAAAACTAATCAAGTCACGATTTGCCCAGCCGTTGTACTGGCGAGCGAGGTGTAGAGGCGTTTCATAATGAGATAGCGTTACAAGTGGCTCAATCCCATATTTAGAAAGCTCGTCAAAGACCTTATCATAGAATTGGAGACCTGCTTCATTAGGTTCTAACTCGTCTCCATTTGGGAAAATCCGTGACCAAGCAATCGATAGTCGAAAGACCTTGAATCCCATTTCCGCAAAGAGGGCAATATCCTCTTTATAACGATGATAAAAATCAATTCCCTCTAATTTTAGGTTATCAGCTGTGGGTTTATCAGTAATCAAGGGATTATGATCCCCTGGTTTTGCCGGAACCCCACCACGAGGCGTCACATCCTGAACGGATAGCCCCTTACCATCAACATTGTAAGCACCTTCAAATTGATTAGCAGCTGTTGCACCGCCCCATAAGAAATCTTTAGGAAATGTATAGGCCATTATAAACTCCTTTATTTTTAGAGACAGGTCACATTTACTCTTACTCGTATTCCTGTCCTTAAGTTATCATACTATTATTTTAAAATAGATTTAGGCTTTTTTCTGCCACTATTCTATGTTATACTGATACTATCCTATGATTTGGAGACATTATATATGGAAAAACTTCATCATCTCCTACCTTATCGGTTTGAGCGCATGCACATCCAAAATGGTCGACCCGATACCCTTTTTCATTGGCATCCAGAAATGGAAGTTCATTATATTTTTTCTGGCAGTGCCCGTTACCATATTGACTATGATATTTTTAATAGTAATGAGGGGGACATTATTTTAGTTCATCCTAACGGGATGCATTCCATCCATCCTTTGGAAAAAGCAGAGCAGGTTTCAGAGGCGTTTATCTTCCATTTAGACATGATTGGACAACGTTTAGTTGACCAAACCAGCCTTCATTACCTTCAACCCTTGCAAAATAGTTCCTTAAAATTTGTTCCCCGTATCCAACCACACATGGCAGGATATGAGGACATCAAATCCTGTGTGTTAACCATTATAGAATTAGCTAAAAAAGAAGGACGGCACTTCGAATTATTGCTAAAAGCCAAACTCAATGAACTCCTTTACCTCCTTTTTTTGCACCGCCATGTCCTCAAAAAAGTAACTGACGATACTTACCGTAAAAACGCCAAAATTCGACAAGTTATCGACCACATTAATGACCATTATCAAGAAAACCTATCTATTCAGCAACTCGCAACTCTCATTGGTTACAGTAAGGCCCACTTTATGAGCTTGTTCAAGCAACATACTGGCTCATCCTGCACAGACTTTATCATCCGTGTTCGCTTGCAAAAAGCCAGCCAACTCCTCATTCATAGCCACGATAGTATTTTAGAAGTGGCAGAGCAAACAGGCTTTACCAATCTTTCACATTTCAATCGTCAATTCAAAAAACAATACCTCATCACACCACGGCAATACCGACAAGAACATAGCAAGAAGAAAAACTCTCAAGCTTTCATTAATCCTTAAACCTCAATAAAAAAAAACGGGAACCAACAGCTCAACAAATAAGCTGCCATTCCTCGTTTTTAAGTTTATAAAAAAGTCAAAAAACTTCTATGATATGACACTCAGTCAGTTCCATAATCCCCAATTATCACTAAGAGCATCCTAATTCTCTTCACTACTAGCCAATTTTTTCAAAATCTGACGGCGTTTACGATGTTTTCTAGATTCAATCATAAAAATCATAAGAAGAATCAAAACAATTGGAACACCAATAAATGGAGCGATATAAATAGGTTCAATTTGGATAGCATCTGGAGTCACTAAACCATCACCATCTTCATTAGAAACACGATGGCCACGTACCAAAAGACGGTGAGTATTAATTCCATACGGCGTACAAGTTACCAAGGTTTGATAATCCATACCCTCTTCAATTTGAATATTACTCAAATCTGTCGGTAAAACCGTTCTAATCTGATCCACTTCGTAAGTATAAGATTCATTAAGAATACCTACCGTCCAACGATCTCCTACCTTCAATTTATCCAAATCGGTAAATAAGCGTGACGATGGTAACCCTCTATGACCAGATAAAACTGAGTGAGTTGATACACCTCCAACAGGGAGACTCGTCCCCTCAATATGACCGATAGAAGTTAGTAAAACATCCTCTGAAGTCCCATGATAAAGCGGAAGCGTGACATTAATTTTTGGAATGGAAATAAATCCCATATTTCCAGTCTGATCAATAGCCAGCTCTTTATTATAAGCGTCACGCTCTTCCGAAGTCATGTGCCAATTGATACCAGAGTCTTTAAACTTTTCATTATACTTTTTAGCACTGGAAAGAATTTTCTCATACTGACTTGTATCAATTGAAGACACACTCTTTTGATAATCCATAATCGCTTGCGATTGGTGGAAAGAATTCCAATAATTAGCGATTGAGGGATAGGCAATCAAACCTATCCCTACAATCATGATTGTGACAAGCAAAATGGATACCCGATTCCTTTGTAAAACTGCTTTCAAAACAACTCCTTATCCATTTGCTAGCCTAACATTAGTCTTCCGCACGACGACGTGCCACAAGAGTAACTCCAGCTGCAATCACTAACGTCGTACCAACAATGTAAAGAAGTTTTGTTCCAAAGCTACCAGTAGATGGAAGTTCAGCACCACGATTGTTTTTAATTTCAGGTGTAGCAATCAACGTATCCGTAGCATCTGTATCACCTTTAAGTTTTAAAGTCACCAAAGTTGGCTCTTTCTTGAGATTGTATCCTTTCGGAGCAACTGTTTCAATCAATTCATACTCACCTTCAGCTAGACCAGAGAAGGAGGCCGTACCATCCTCTTTAGTCACAACTTTAGTCGCTTGCTCTACAGAGTCAACCCAGGTAGTTTTTTCACCTTCAAAGTTGTAATATTTATCTCCTTTTTTAAGAACAAATTCAGCTCCAGCCAATGTTTTATTCATATCAATACCGTCAACTTTTTTGATGTTAATTTCACCATCATAAACATTTACAGATTTACCTGGCTCATTTGGATCCGGTTTATCATTAGGCTTGATACGAGCCGTATTGGTATTTTGAGCACTAGAACCTTCAGTAGCACCTGATTTTAAAATTCCTTTGTAAATTACAACGATTTCATTTACACCTTGATTATAATAGAAATCATCTCCTTTACCAAGTTGAGCTTCAGCAGTTTGAGTTTGTGTTGCAGCCCAAGGAATTGTCAACGTAAAATCATTATTAGACTGTTCAAACTTATAAGTCCCTGCTGCACCTGTAGTATCTTGAGTTAATACAGTGCCATTGACCTTAACTTCAAAAGAATTAGGTACAAGTTCAACCACCGTAGCATCTGGCATGTCATCAGTCATCACATATTGATAAACCTTGTTACCTTTATTGAAATTTGTAGCATTTGTATAGGTAACAGTATAAGTAATTTCATCCCCTACATTGTAAGACTTTTCATTAGTCGTTTTTCCACCAGTGTCCCCCCAAGTCGGTTCTGATTCCTTTTCATGAATAATAGCATCTGGAGATGCAGAAGTTACCATAGTTACTGAACCTTGATTAAGTGATGAATCAACAAGATAGTAACCATACCCTACTTGCAAGGTTTCAGTTGAATCTGTACCACTTTCTGTTTTGGTATCAACAGGATTACCAAGCTTATCTTTTAACCCTTTAGCCCAAGTTGTAATTTGTTCTGATGTAACACCTACCTTCGGTGTAATATAAGTCAAATTCCCATTAGTATTTGTGTCAAATAGGCTTTTAAAACCAGAATCCTCTAGAAGAGCATTGCCAGTAGGAAGTGTGTAAGAAACAGCGTCTCCATCATTAGTAGCATCAAAAATCTTATAAGCTGTATATTTTGTGTTAGTTTGAGTATCTTTAATTGTAATTGTCCCAGTATCCGCTGCAAACACGGGTGTTGTAGCTGGTGCTACAGTTCCAAGAATAAGTGTTGCTGCTAGTATAGATTTAATAATTTTCTTTTTCATAAAATAAATAATTTCTTTCTAGTATTGCCTATCAATACATTAATTTGTGTTTTTTATATAAAAGTAATCCTGCCGGTAATGCTAATAGCATTCCTAGGATAAGATAAAGGTGTTTTCCGATACCGCCAGTCGATGGTAATTCAGCACCTTTTGAGTTTGTGATTTTGAATTCAAATTGCTGAGCAGTTGGTGTATTAATCACCGTTGGTGCCGCAGCGTTACCATTTTGAATAAAACTTGCGCCTGTCGCCGTAACTTCTAAAGACATATCTGCTTTTTCAAGATTGTACCCATCTGGCGCCTTAGTCTCTGTAATAAGATAGCTACCTACTGGCAAATTGAAGAATGGCTCCTGTGTATGTCCATTAACAACTATTCCTGCATCATTTGATGTCACTTTGGTGTAAAGTGGCGTTGAAGCCTTCTGCCCATTTTCAACCTTATAGATATTAAATTCAGCACCAGATAAGCTCGTATTGATATTTTCGACGCTAACTTTCTTTAAGACAACTTGTTGCATGTTCCGTGTATTAGTGAAAACGATATCAATATCACCATCAACAGTTAGTTGAGGTAGGTTAACAACACGATCTGTCCAAGGCTGTTCACCAGAAGCTGGTTTTGAATGAGTTATATCTTCTGTCTTAGAGAACTCAGTATAATCTTGCTCATCAATTGAAATGATTGTTCCATATGGAACTTTAGTAAATACTTTCTTCTCATTATTGTTAGTAACAGAATCTCTTAATGCAAAGTTTCCTTGCTGAAGATTTGTACTCGGGTCAAACTTAAATTCCTTTTGTTTATCATCATCGTTACCAATAACCTTTTTAATCACAGTAACGGTGTATTCTTTAGGTTTCCAAACCGCATAGAGAGTATTTGAAGCGTCTGGCTTGTTATCTAATCCGACATCTTGTCCCAAGCGATACTCAACATTGCCACGCTCAGCATCTGCTTTTACCGTATGCCAACCAATTAGGTCATAACCGACTCTTTCAAAGAAATCATCTCCATGCGTCTTATGGATCGTATTCACTGGTAATTTATCATATGTTTTTTGAGTTACTTTCTGACCATTCTCTAAACGAGCACCACCATTTCCATCATAGGTGAGATGAGTAGTCTCAACCTGTATGGATTCTACTGGTTTATAAACTGGATAAACCGTCAAAGTTTTATTACCATCTGCTTTTAGAGCGTTAATAATGATGGTATCATGTGGATTATAGATTTTGCCATCATATAACCAACCACGAAAACGATAGCCCTCTGGCGATGTTGGACGACGCTCCAATTCTGCGTGCGATTTATCATCATACTTATTAAGATCGTTTGGTAAATTCGTTGCTTTTAATTGTGTTCCATCTTTTTGAATTGGGTTAAGATCTAGTCCATAAACAACATCACTATAAACAACTTTATACTCCCCAGTACGACGCCATTCTGCTCGCAGTGTGAGATTGCTCGTTACAGCACCACTAAAGTTATATGGTCGCTCCAAATTACCATCTTTTCCAACGACATACCAACCAATCAAATGATACGCATCTTTATCTGCTCTATAGCGTTGATTTGGATTAACATTTGACTCTGCTGGATTTGTCGTATAGTGTGCATGCTGAGTTTCACTATCATTAGCAATATCGAGTGTCGCTACTGTATCTTTACGATAATAGTAACTACCGTTAGGATCCTCAATATAGTTACGTGTCATGTTGTCATACTCAGGAATAGAATCGCCATAATACAAAGTAAAATGCGTATCTTGTGAACCTGACAATTCTCCCCCGTTAGGATCCAAGACGATATTATATTTAATTTTTCTAAATCCTGGATAGACAACTAAATCATGATCCGGCATTTTATCATTCCAATCAAACTCTTGCGTTAGTGTCTGATCTTTATACCACTTACCATCCCACTCGTACCCCGGTTTAGGCGGAGTCGGTTTAATCGTAGTGGTATCTGGTTTAAACTTAGATAAATTTTCCTCATATAAGACTTCCTTTGACTCAAAATTATCTAGCGAAGCATTTGTTTCCGGATATCTAAAGTCTAATTTAAATTTCTTACGTTCATATCGCACATGTAAGTCATAATGGTTAGTAATATAGTAATTATTATAATAATAATATCCAGAGGCTGTTGAGGTATTATTTCCAGAACTGGTTAAACGCCATTGATTATCCACGTACCTGCCTGCTGTTATATCATAACGGATGTAACTATGAACATTAAATCCATTGTACTTTTCTGAAAATGTAAACGTAGTAGAATTTGAACTAGACACACCAGTATCATCTGGACTCCATATTGGAGCATAACTTCCATCCACTCGTTGTTTATAAAAATGGATTGTTTTGGCTTTTGTCCCTGATTTAAACAATCGGATTTCTTGGCTTATTGACGAACCTGCAACCCTCGGATAAGTTCCTTCTGGTAGAACAAACTCTCCTAAGTAAGTCATGCCTATGTCACTACCAGTATACTCATAATATCTCCAAGTATTAGTGCCACTATTCGGCCAAGTATAGTTGTTACTTTCCAACGAAGTCCCATATAAACCTGTTAGCACTTTCAAATTACGATCATTACTATTCCAGATTGGGCTATTATAGGCAATGTAACTTGCGCTATCATAAAACTTCATGGTAATTAACCGCCGATTAAAGTACACATTCAATACTGTAGAGCCATCTGCCTTAACAGTTGTAGTGGTTTCTCCACGATCTGTTGTGTACTCAAATCCAGCTGGCACAAAACCTGTAATATGTGTTCCATTCTTATCAGCAGTAGTTACTGATACTGTAGAGCCAACAGTCGCAGAGGCTACTGAACGCTGCCCTGCGTAATCATACGTTTTTAGCTCTTTCGTCGCATTCTTACTATCTGTTGCTCGCTGCAACCAATAGACAACCGTATAACTCGCTTTATCAGGAATCCAATAAGCATATAGCTGTTTATCTGTCGTTAAAGGAGCATCAAAATTAAACGAATTTCCACTAGGCTTCTGCCCATTAATAGGTTTTGTATCATACCATCCCCCAAAAGTATATCCATAACGTTTAGGATCTTCTGGTTTATATTGAGTTACAGTTTCTCCTGAAACAACAAGTTTAGGAGGAATATAAGGAGCACCATTAGAAATACTGTCAGTCTCACTTAAAGTATCCGTGTAAAACTCTAATCGTTTTGACTCTCCAAAAATAGGGTAAACTTTTGTATCTTGGCTTAAAGATAGCGTTGCATTCACACCTCCCTGTAGCAACGTACCGTGTGGTGTCAGCGACCACCCAACCAAAACTTGTGTTGATGTTGGTGGTTTGATTACTTGACTAAACTTACTCAAATCTTCAGTAACACTTCCGCCATTAAGTGCTAATTGTTCCTTTTCAAGAATAATCTTCCCATCTTCATCATCGTAGACAGTAAGGTAAACCATATTCCCCATACTTGGACGAATATAAATAGTTTTACTTTCGTTAACTGTTATAGGTTCATCAAATTTAATAGCTTCCTCTAATGTTCTTTGATCCTCATTCCAAATAAACCAACCATTAAAGTGTTGACCATGTGCCGTAATCGGAATTCCAACGCCGTGTAATTCTTCACCATTTTTTATAATTTGTTCTGAAATTTCATCACCAGATTTATTGATAAACTTATACTCTGAACCATCAGCATTTTGAAACTTATAAGTATGCCTTGGGACTTCTTTTCCATTTTGTACAATTGCATAAATGGAGAAAGAGTCAGTTTTAAAAGCAATGTCACTATCTGTATTTTTAGTTTCCTTAGTTGCCTTTGATTTTAAAACTTCTGTCTGTCCATCATCTTTAAAATGGACAATTTTCAGGTCTTCATCCTTAGCATCTAACTTTTCGTCATAAGACACTTCAACTTTCACGGAAGCTTGTGGTTCAACTTCCTGCTCGTCAACAAGCAAGCGAATATCATATAGCCTCAGCAGTTGAATCTCTTCCTCTTGACGAGCAACTTTGACTAGAACTTTTTCCTTATAACCATGATACTCAGCTTCTTCTTCCTTAATCTCTTCAGCAACCAACTGAACCGTGCTAGGTATTTTTGCCTCTTTCGGGATGGTTACTCTGACTTTGTAATCACTACCCCGATAAGTCAAAGCACTATCAAAATGAGTTTCTTCCTTCCCTTTCTCACTGGTAGTTTCGATTTCCGTTGTTGCCTCTGTAGTAGCTTTTGTTTGCTCTGACCTTTCTACGGTTTCTTCCGAATGCATCAAACTAGTTATAGAATCAACATGGTCTGTTTCCTCTACCTTTTCTAGAAAATTTTCTTCCGTTGTCGGATCCTCCAGACGTATCGCAGCCTCGTCAGCTTGTTTATCTGTAACTGTAATTGCTGGTAAAATCAAAAAATACGTTGTTAGAAAAGTTGCCAAAACCAAGATAGTCCAAGTCATACTCTTCCATTTCATTCGATTTTCAAATTTGCCAACATAATTCGTTACGTATTTATAAATCTTGTCCACCTTACCTCCAATCCATCATAATAATCTCATACAATTCGTTGTAAAAATAACTTTTTCTCGTTACACCTTTTATTTGATGACTCCAAACCTATCTAACGGCCAAATTCTAAAGGAGATTTTTCCAACAATTTGTTCTTCAGAAATGCCACCAATGGCTGTATTACGGGAATCTATAGACGCCGAACGATTATCACCTAGCACAAAAATTTCTTGTTCTGGCACTTGATAAGGATACGTGATGTCACTTTTTCCCAGCGCTTTATCCAGAACATAAGGTTCATCTAATTTTTTCTGATTGACATAGACATCACCCTCAGAGTCAACGTTTACCCAATCCCCAGACTGCGCAATCACACGCTTTACCAAAACTTTGTTATTGTAATAAAACGCGATAACATCTCCAGTTTCAAAGCTAGATCCCTTTACAGTAAGCACAAGATCATCTTCTTGCAATGTTTTATTCATAGATTGTCCATAAATTCTAAGCACCGGTAACCACAATACCGCTATTAAAATAGCTACAGCTACAACCGCTAACAACGTATATAACGTTTGTTTAATAATCGTCCAAAAACGTCCTCTATACCTTAGACGCTCTAACTCTTGTGCTAGCTCTTTAGAACTTAGCTCAGAATTGTTCATATACTTTTTGATCATCCTCTTATAATTTCAATTGTCTCTCTTAATATTTTGTAGATACTGATCAGCCGCTGCCTGAGCTGCCTCAAAAACTTTATTAAGCGCTAAAGAAGCTTCCGCAATCGAACCAGATTTTTCCAATAAAATAGTTTTATCTTCTAAACGTTCTATCAATTGCTTTATTTCCTCTTCTTGTTGCTCAATCCTTTCCTGCTGTTCTAGCATAATGGTAATTAATTGTTCTCTTTTTAATTTTTTTAGTTGTTTAATCTCCATATATGAGCTAATCCTATGCCTTTTTGTATTCCTAATAACTAACAGTCGTTACTAAGAAAAGTTCTCTTTTTAAAATGTATATTTCTCTAAAAATTGTTCATTTTTCCATTGGAAAACTAAAATTTTCAGAAAATATACACTATTTTACACCACTGATAAATAGTTTAAACCATTATATTATATCACTTTAATTTAACAAAAGCACTTAATCTGCTTTATAATTTTTAAGATAATCAGATATAGCTAACAATTGCGCTACTAATCTATCATTAAGACATTCTGCATATTTGAATAAATTTATAATTTCATAATTCTATCAGCTAAATGGTGGTATATAATGTCCATTTATCCAAAATCAAAATTTTCCCTTTTAATTATATTAACTACAACATATCGAAGAAACCGGCTAGGTTTGAATATAACAAACAAATCTAGGCTCTATAATTTCTGTAGTGGGTAAATCTACTTTGGAGATTATAGGACTTTTTGAGTATCAAAAAAGTCCCATAAGACTTATAATGAAATGCGCTTAAACAACTCATTAGAAAGTATCTTATGGAACACATCAATCATACCACATTACTCATCGGAATGAAAGACAAAAATATCACCTTAAATAAAGCCATTCAGCACGATACCCATATCGAAGTCTTCGCTACACTTGATTATCACCCTCCTAAATGGAAACACTGTAAAGGAAAACAAATCAAATACGACTTCCCAAACCCTTCTAAAATTCCTTTTATTGAGATTGCTGGTTTTCCTAGCCTTATTCGCTTGAAAAAGAGACGATTTCAATGCAAGTCCTGTCGGAAAGTCACTGTAGCTGAAACAACTCTCGTTAAGAAAAATTGCCAAATCTCGGAAATGGTTAGACAGAAAATTGCCCAACTCCTACTCAACAGAGAGGCTCTTACACATATCGCTTCTAAGTTAGCCATCTCTACCTCCACCGTCTATCGTAAGCTCAAGCCATTTCATTTCCAAGAGGATGACACCACTTTGCCTGATATCCTCTCCTGGGATGAGTTCTCCCCTACCAGAAGGGGAAATTGGCCTTCATTGCTCAGGATTTCAACACCAAGAAAATCATGACCATCCTTGATGACAGAACACAAACAACCATCCGAAATCATTTCTTTAAGTACTCGAAAGAAGCTCGAAACAAGGTTAAAGTGGTCATTATCAATATGTCTGGAAGTTATATTCCTCTCATCAAAGTTCTATTTCCTCAAGCTAAAATTGTTCTTGATCGTTTCCACCCCTCGCTTCCGAATTTCTTAGCTCGAGGCTAAAATAGTCCACTGGACTATTTTACTCCAGCACATGAGCCGGGCTCTTAATCAGACTAGAATCAAAATCATGAAGCAATTTGATGATAAATCTCTGGAATACAGAGCTCTTAAATACTACTGGAAATTTATAGTCGGAAACTCTCTCTTAAGGCGTTCTATGATCGAACATTTAGAGAAACCTTAACTCCTAGGGAATGTCTGAATAAAATCTTTACTCTAGTACCTGAACTTAAAGATTACTACGACCTGTACCAACTGCTCCTATTGCATCTACAAGAGAAGAATACTGACCAGTTTTGGGGATTAATTCAAGACACGTTATCTCATCTTAATCGCACCTTTAAAACCCCTTTGAACACGTTTATTCGCTATAAAAACTATATCACTAACGCCATTGAATTGCCTTATTCTAACGCTAAACTTGAGGCCACTAACAAACTCATCAAAGATATCAAACGCAATGCCTTTGGTTACAATAACTTTGACAATTTCAAGAAACGTATCTTAATCGCTTTGAACATCAAAAAAGAGAAGACGAATCTCGTCTCCTCTCGTCTTTAGCTATAAGTCACCCACTACAGTTGACAAAGAGCCAATTATTTTTTAATCTTTTGATTTTCTGTTTCTAAATGTGATGAAACCGAAAATATTAAGAAATAGTAATCCAATTAGATTCAATATAGCTCCTGATGATGACCCTGTATTAGGTAACACTGAAGCTGGTTTAGAAGGCGTAGAGGTAGGTGTTTCAACAGTTGGTTGTGACTGTGTATCTGCTTTCTTCGTACCACGACGGTAAACAGCCGCTTGACCTGGTTGAACTTGTTCGCTTGAAGATGAGGTTACTTCACCTGTTTGAGGGTTCAAGCTATAGGTTGTTGTCACAACTTTCTTACCTGCTACTGCTGGAGTTTTTAGGACTTCTGTGCCTTT
>NZ_JBHSOJ010000013.1:0-4275 GCF_042656225.1 Streptococcus caledonicus | reverse complement strand
GAAGATGAGGTTACTTCACCTGTTTGAGGGTTCAAGCTATAGGTTGTTGTCACAACTTTCTTACCTGCTACTGCTGGAGTTTTTAGGACTTCTGTGCCTTCTGCCAAGCTAGCGTCATCTTCGTAAACCTTATCTGATGGGGCTGCAACTACACTTTCTACAACTGTTGGCTTAGTACCTACAGTGATAACGGTTGGTACCATCGCAGTGGTGATTTTACCTCCATCTGATTGACCATCTGTAATCGTAATTGTACGAACACCTCCTGTACCTGGTTGGGTTTGACGTTCACCGTACGCAAGGGTCTCATCCGCGACATAGGTTGTTGCCACTGGAATTTCTTCTGTCTTGACTTCAACTGTTGGTTCTACTTTCTTCGTACCACGACGGTAAACAGCCGCTTGACCTGGTTGAACTTGTTCGCTTGAAGATGAGGTTACTTCACCTGTTTGAGGGTTCAAACTGTAGGTTGTTGTCACAACTTTCTTACCTGCTACTGCTGGAGTTTTTAGGACTTCTGTTCCTTCTGCCAAGCTAGCGTCATCTTCGTAAACCTTATCTGATGGAGCTACAACTGCACTTTCTACAACAGTTGGCTTGGTACCTACAGTAATAACGGTTGGCACCATTTCTTTGGTGATTTTACCACCATCTGATTGACCATTTGTAATCGTAATCGTACGAACACCTGCTATACCTGGTTTGGTTTGACGTTCTCCATAAGCAAGAGTCTCATCCGCAACATAGGTTGTTGCCACTGGAATTTCTTCTGTCTTGACTTCAACTGTTGGTTGTGGTTGTGTGTCTGCTTTCTTCGTACCACGACGATAAACGGCTGCTTCTGCTGGAGTGGCATTTTGGGTTACCTTAGGTGTAACTTCACCTGTCGCGGTATCAAGTTGGTAAGTTGTAGTAGTTGTTTCAATACCTGGCTTACCAGCTTGTTTTAAAACTTTTTGTCCTTCTTCAAGAGTTGAATCATCTTCATAAATTTCACCAGCAGGAATTTCCTTTTGTGTTACTGATGGTTTTGTTCCAACAACGATAACCTTGGGATCCATATCTTTTGTGATGCGACCTTCGTCACGCTTACCATTGATAATAGTATATGTGCGCTGACCTGGAGTCCCTTCCTTTTCAGTTTCCCGAACACCATAGTCACGAGTCTCATCTGCTCTATAAACTATTGTAACAGGAATCTCTTCTGTCTCTGTTGTCGGTTGCTCTTCTGACGGATTTGGATCTGTATTGCCAGCTGCTTTAGCTTTTAGTGCTTCATAGCGCTTATTTAATTCAGCCAATCGAGCTTTTGCGCCTGGAGTTTTAGATGCATTTATTGCAGTCTGTTGAGCCGCTACAGCCTCCTCTAAACTCATTTCAATTAGTTCTTCTTCACCTTCAGAAAGATCTAATTCCAACTGTTTCAAAGCCTGATCAAATTTAATCAAAGCCGATTGTTCAGCTGCATCTGGTAACTCTTCATCAGGAGCTGGTTCTTCATCCGCTGCATAAACCGTTTGCAAGAGGTGTGAATTTAAACTATACGCAGGAGAAAATAATCCCGCTGTATTAATAGCTAATATGACCGCCGCCAATGTTTTCACTTGTTTTTTCATGCTATTTTCTTTCTTTTTCAATAAGAAGATAATACAGGTATAGAAGAGCTTTGGCTCTTCTATACTAGTTTATCTAATGTGTTTTAAGCATCTTGCTTTTTCTTCTTAGCTGTGTAGAAAACTAAAGATACTAATCCTACTATCAGACCAACGATCTCCCAAACAGCCGTAATTGTTGCACCTGTTTTCGGTAAGATTTTCTGATTAACAGGCGGGGTTGGTGGAGTCGGAACTGGCGGTTCAGGGGTTGGAACTGGTGGCACCGGTGCTGGTGGCTCTGGTGCTGGTGGAGTTGGTCTTGGTGGAATAACCTTGACCGTATTTGTCTTCTTGGTGAAGTTTCCATTTGGATTATGGTTATACTGAACAGTCGCCGTATTGCTAATACCATCAGTATAGTGTTCTTCAATCAAGCTAACACCATCTTTAATAGCAGTATAGATAATAACTGTTACTGTTCGACCTTTCAAAGCTTCCATCGTCAATTCATCATCGAATTCGACCGTAACTTGTTGACCATCAACTTTTACCTTGCCACCTAATGCAGCAAGAGCATCAGCTGTCAACTCCCCTTTCTCATTGACTTTAGTCAATTGAGCTAGACGTTCGTTTACTTTCTCCTGTTTGGCTTTGGCTTCTGCTAATTTTTGTTCAATTTTAGCAATTACTTGCTCTTGATTTGCGAGATCAACCTGAACTTCTGGTATTGCTTTCGCACTATCAACAGTTGCCTGAGCTTTAGCTAACTCTTCTTTCGCGACAGTCAAGGTTGCCTCGAGATCTGCAACAACTTGTTCTTGCGTTTGAATTGTAGCGCTAGTATCTACCGGTTTAGGAGTAGTTTCTTCTGCAGGAGCAGAACTCTCAGTTGAATTTGAAGTAGTATCTTTCAACTTCAATTCTTCTAACGTTGCCTTAGCTTGAATCAGCTTAGACTCTAATTGTGCGACTTTTTCTTGTGCACTTTCAAGCTCTGCCTTTATTGCTGTCTGATCCAGAGAAGCTCGCAGTTCCTCAAGTTTAGCTTTAGCTTGTTCAAGTGCTACTTGAGATTTCTCTACATCTTCATCAACAAAGTTTGCCGTTGGAGCAGGAACTTCAGTTACTTTAACAGCTATACCTTCATGCTTCACAACGAAGAGTGGATCTAACAAGTCCGTTAATGTAAAGCTCGTTAATTGAATACGTTTATCCTCAGCTTCATCAGAAGGTACGACTGATTTAATATCGAAGCGGAAAGCTTCTGTCCGATCCAATAAACGCAGGAGAGCGGCCTGCTCTAGCCCTTCAACTCGGCTAACAGTCTTCACTGGTTCGCCTGGTGTTGGCTCTTCCGGTTTTGGAGGCTCAACTGGAGTTGGTGGAGTAACAGTTACTGGTTTAGTTGGTTTATGACCATCTTTGCCATTACTGTCTCTAAAGGCTACCTGAGCTGTATTCGGAACCTTAGCTACGCCCTCTACAAGGTAAGAACTCAAATCAGCATTTGCTTTGATATACGCAGGAATATAGAGTTGAATTTGCTTAGCGCCAGCTAATTTCGTAAAATCAACCACTGTTGCTGTAACCAAATTGCCTTCTACTGTTACTTTAACGGCATCTGTTTCAGAGCCATCCACGTAAGCAACAACTTGACCGTTGATAGCCAAAACATCTTCCAATTTATCAGTGACGACAAATGATTCATAGCTTGCTATATCAATTGGGAGATTAGCTGTTACATTGTACATGTACGAAGTATTAGTTGCAATCTCTAAGTGTTCAAGTGTCTGATTGATTTTCTTATCAATGCTTGGTTCCTCTGGAGTTGGTGGAACAACTGGAACTGTATTAGATTGTTTTTTCGTTGATGGATTATTGTTAATCGTGTAAGTTGCTGTATTTGGTACGCTTGTCACACCTTCGACAATATAAGGAGTCAAGTCAGCGCCTGATTTAACGCTTGCTTTGAAGACAACTTGGACTGCCTTACCTGCTTTTGAACGAACTTGATCTTTCGTTAGCATAACAGTCAAGGTCTGATCGTTAATTACGATTTGATTTTCCGTTAAAGCTTTGCCATCAAGCGTCGCAGAAACTGTTCCTTCAAATTGAAGTACAGATTCCAATGTATCAGACACTTCAAACGCAGAGGCTCCTGTCGGTACAGTTGTGTCAATCGTATAGGTAAATACTTCTTGACGAGAAGATAGCTCTGCTCTCTCAGCTCCATTAACTTTCTTAGTCAACGGCGGAGTATTTGGAGTTGGTGGCGTTACTGTTACTGGTGGGGTTGGTGGCGTATCCTTAGGTGGGGTTTCTCCTTTTGGTTCTTCCTCACCGTTAACGATTGGCTTGTGGCTGAACGTAATCTTCGTGGTGTTCGGAATGTTTTGACGAGTCACTCCTTCACGGATTTGAGACACAATCACCAATTCAACCTCTTGACCTGCAATAGCTTTCGCTGCCGCAAAGTCTTTAACGCTTGCAGTAACAACTTGGTCTTTCACTGTAACAGTGAAGTAATCCGCTGCCGCACCTTTAATCGTTGCGCTCTTAGCTTCCAACTCTTTCTCAAGTGTATCTGAAATCACATATGATTTGTAGCTTGAGATGTTGCCTGGAACAACTGTCTTGATGTTGTAAGTGTAGTCAGTTGTTGGCGCCACGTCTAAGTGTG
>NZ_JBHSOJ010000012.1:0-638 GCF_042656225.1 Streptococcus caledonicus | reverse complement strand
CCGCTGAGATTGCACGTTTACTCAATCGTCACCGTTCTACCATTACTCGTGAGATTAAGCGTGGCACAGTAACGCAAGTTCAGGATAAGAATGGCAAACGGACTTATTATCCATCCTATTTCGCCGATAGCGGTCAACGTGTCTACGAAGACAATCGAAAGCACAGTGTCTATCTGAAACTAGACCAGTGCTCTCCGACTTTCTTTAACAAGCTCGAAGAAGCCGTAAAGGCCAAGATTCCTCGTCATAGTGTGGATACCTTTGTCCAAGAATACAAAGCGAAACATCCGACAGAAATTGTCCCTTCAACGAAGACAGTGTATCGCTACATTTTATCGGGTCTTATTTCTATCAAGCCAATCGATTTACCTAAGATGGTGAGCATCAGAAAACGGACTAGGACTAAAACCACGGTCAATAAGAAGACGCTTGGAAAATCCATCGAAGAACGCCCAGAAACAGTTAACAACCGCTCTGAATTTGGTCACTGGGAGATTGACTTGGTTCTCGGGAAAAAGACTAAGGGAGAGGCTGTTGTCATGACTTTGGTGGAACGTCAGACACGGTTTGCCTTAGCTTGTAAATTGCCTAATAAGGAAGCCAAAACCATCAACGAGGCAGTCCAAGGCTTGATTAAA
>NZ_JBHSOJ010000011.1:0-945 GCF_042656225.1 Streptococcus caledonicus | reverse complement strand
TTGTAAAATTAAGCTAGACAGAAAAAGCCATCTATGTTAGTCTCAGATAAACTACCACATTTGTCTGAAAGGGACTAACATAAATGACCTACACTCATCTTACCACAAACGAACTCGTAATGATAGAGGCATATTACCAAGTAGGTAAGAAAGTTTGTGACATCTCGAAGTCACTTGGCAGATCACGACAAACGATTTACAATGTTCTTTCTTTTCTGAAAACTGGTCATTCGGCTTATGACTATTATGAGCGTTACCAAACCAACAAGAAGCGTTGTGGCCGGAAAAACACTCAACTCACAAAACCAGTACAAGACTTTATCCAATCATATTTAGAATTAGATTGGAGTTTCGATGTGATAAAAGGTACCTATCCTGAGCGCATCCCTTGTTCTATGAGAACCCTCTATCGCTTAGCTGACCGTGGCATCTTCCATAAAAATGATTTACCCTGGCAAGGGAAACGAAACCCCAATGGGAAGAAAGAAACGCGTGGAAAACAAGCTTTTCGCAGAAATATTCGTGAGCGGACTGAAATGTATCCAGAGTTCGAAAGTGAATTCGGTCATCTTGAAGGGGACACCATTGTTGGCAAGAATCATAAAAGTGCTGTTATTACGCTGGTTGAGAAGCAGTCAAAAGCGATTATCACACTTCAAACTAATGGACGAAAAGCGAGTGATATTGAGGAATCAGTCAGCAAGTGGATGTCACAGTTTCCAAGACATCTCTTCAAATCCATTACCTTTGATTGCGGGAAAGAGTTCTCCAATTGGAAATCCATTTCAAATAAACATGACATTGACATTTTCTTTGCGGATCCAGGCTGTCCGGGGCAGCGGGGGCTTAATGAACATTCTAATGGTCTATTAAGACGGCACGGACTTCCTAAGCAGATGGACTTCAAGGGTATTTCTCAAAAATGTCTATCAGCTATAGCTGATA
>NZ_JBHSOJ010000010.1:0-6068 GCF_042656225.1 Streptococcus caledonicus | reverse complement strand
TTCTTTGGTAATCATGATATACGTTAAAAATCCTTTATTTTATAGTGTTTTGATAAGCATCGACCCAAATCTGCCCCAAATTTTTAAAAAAGAGTTTTGATTTTGTCAAAATCTGCAACCTCTTTTTCTTTTAGGAGATGTGAGTAGGTGTTAAGTGTGATAGTTGGGTCTTTATGTCCAATTAGTTTGGAAATTGTCAAAACTTCAATGCCATTTGCTAGTAGATAGCTCACATAAGTGTGGCGTAGTGAATGAATGTGGACAGAGCGCCCAACAATTGTTTTTAATCGAGAGTTTAGGTAAGTTTGAGTTTTTGTTGGAAACAAGCGATTAAAGTCATTTGGTTGCCAATGGTTAGCTTTATAATCTTTTAATAGCTCTATTGTACCATTATCTAAGGGAACTGTCCTAACTGATTGCTGATTTTTCGTGGGAGCAAAACCATTTTTTGTATAAATGTTCCATGTTTTATTGATATTTAACTGATGATTGTCAAAATCTATATCATCCCACGTAAGGCCTAATGACTCGCCAACACGCATACCAGTAACTGCCAATAGGTATATCTGCAATTGTCTGTATTGATAAGGGTTCTCTTTAGTGTACTTGATAAGGTCTAGGTACTCAGTTTGGGTTAAAAACTTTTTGTCGAGTGAATGGGGTTCTACTTCTGAGACAACTTTAGCAAGATCCGCAAAGTTTACTTTTATCAATCTGTCCATAACTGCATATTTTGCACAGGCCTTAATCTTTGTGTGGATGAGGCGTAGCGTTGATTTTTGGTAATGTTTACCCATTTCATTTAAAGTAGCTTGGTAAGTAGATGGGGTGATATCAATCAATTTAGTTTTAGCAAAATATTTTATAATAGCAGAAGTAGCGGTTTCATAGTGTTTAATAGTTCCGACAGAAATCGCAGGAGCACGATGGATTTTGTACCATTTCTCAAAGTATTCAGCAAGTGTGATACTCTTATCTTCTATGACACCTTCTGATAGCTCCATTTCGGTTTGTGAGGCGGCTTGAACTGCCTCAGCCTTAGTTCTATACCCAGACTTGGATTTTTGCTTATATGAGCCGTCTGGGGCTTTATATGAGATACGGTATTCCCAGCCATTTTCTCTTTTTCTAAAATATGCCATATTGATTTTACCCCTGTCTTTTGATAAAATGGGTACAAGAAAACCGCCCATTTAATGGCTGTTTCTTATACGAGATACCTCACACTTTCGCTTTGGTCGGTTGGAAGTGTGGGGCTTTTTTTATTTTCTTTGTGATAATTCTTTACGTGTTTGTTTGATAAGTTCTGCTATTTTTTGCTTTTCCTCATCGCTCATAGGCGGCTCATCTGGATTTTTGACTGAAAATTCAATAGCGGTCATTTTTCCGTCGACCTCAATCCATTCACGGCGTCTATGGCATTTACAATCTAAATTATGGTGGATAATTTCCATCTCGTAGTTTGCCATTTCTACCCCTCCCTATACATTCCTACAACCTCACCAATGATGCGGAAATCGCTGTCTCTATCAATTTTGATATCGTTGTATTCGCTATTTAAGCTGTGTAAAAACGCTCCATCCTCATTGATTAGTAGTTGTTTGATATAGGCATCTCCATAGTATTCAAATACTCCAATATCGCCATTTGCTAGGTTGACAGAAAGTTTTACAAAGACATAATCGCCAGAATGATATTCAGGTTCCATAGAATCGCCGTAGATTGGAACGACAAAGTCTGCGTCATAATCGACTGGTAATTCAATTGTTTCTACTTGAACATCATTTAGATACTGTCCTGTGCCAGCTGAGGCTGGTTGGTCGTAGTAGTTGTAGGTGTAGTATGTGACTACTGGTTCATCTACTGTATTCGTACTGTTTTCTACTGTATTTTGTTCATCCAAGAGACGTTCTCCGTGGCTTATCCATGCGCTGTGACGTGGTTCTTTAAGCTCTTGGTCTAAATATACCACCTTGTTGTTAATCGCTGTTACAAGCGAATCTGGGGCTTGCGTGGGGGTGGTAGAAGGGATTGTGGATTTTTCTTCTTTAAATGTTGTATCAATATCTGATTTTTTTATTCCAAAAAAATCTGCTAACTTCTGTATCACTCCGAAAGAAGGGGCACTTCTTAATTTCATATAGTCGGTCATAGTGCTCGGAGTAATACCGACTTCCTTAGCAAGCTCTTTTTGAGTGATGCCACGTTGTTTTCTGTAATAGGTAATATTTTCAGCGATAACTTGCATCCGCTTTTTTTCGTCCATATTCATTACCTCTCTATCGTTTTATAACTGTATTATATATCATTTTTGATAGCTTATCAAACAAAAATACGAAAAAAACTTATTTTTTTGGTATTCAGGGTTGACAATACGAAAATTTCGTATTATAATCTAATCAAGGTCAGGGAAATGACCGAAGAAAAAAGCCCGAAAGGGCGGAAAGGGGGAAATATGGAAACAGATAAACACAAAATTAGCTATACTATCTATGCCTCAGGTCCAGAAGATGCGATTGATATTAAAAACCAAATCCTTATCAATACAACTGATAAAGAATTGGTTAACATGGATATTTACGTTAATAGAGCCTATATCACTTCTTAAGGTTTTAAATCACGAAGTAAAGCCATTGTTGATTGGCGGATTGCTGTTGGTATTTCATCAGATTTATTTGATTCATTGACACTATAAAACAGATCTTTAACCATTTTTGTATCTAGCTTGAATGTATCGCTATATTTTCGCTTTCGTTGATCGTGGTAGGTAACTCTGATTGTTCCTACACTGTTAAAGTCAGGATGGATGGCAGATGTTAACCTTTGATTTGGAGCAAGCATATTTCCGATGAGTGATTGAAACAGTCGTTTTTGGTTTAATTCGTCGAGTTCACCGTCAATGAGTTCTATCTTATCTATGTATGCTGGAGTTTGTCCAAAATTTTTTATCACATATATTTTTTCCTGTGTTTTTACAGTATATCTATCTACGTAGATATTGATAAACGGTTTTGCCATATCTTCGGTAGCTTTCTTGGTCTGCCATAGGGAAATGACATTAAAAACAAAGCCGATTAAAGCAATTACAGCAGTAGCGTACAATGTCCAAAGCTGAACATCTAATTCGGTTATTTGTGGCATATTTATTCTCCAATCATTTTTACAAACATTATACCAAATTTAGAAAGGGGTGAGGGGTATTGCAATGGACTTTAGAAGCAATGAGAATTAACAAAGGATTGACACAGCTTGAACTTGCTGAAAAATTTGAAGTTTCAAGTCAAACTATTGCAAGATTAGAAAAAGATAGCTCGGATATCGGATATCAGCTTCTAAAAAAATACATGGATTATTTCAATGTTAAATTTGATGATATTTTTTTAGGTAAAAAATACGAAAATTTCGTAAACCAACCAAACTAGAAATGAAGAACAAAAAATATGACAAAACAAAAATATGGTCGCCCAAGTACAGGGCAAAAAGGAAATAACCGCCCCACAGTGGTTATCAGTCGTGAAAATTATGACGAGGTTGACAGCTTATCAATTGGTACAGGAATGAGCCGTAGTGCTATCGTTGATTATTTCATCAGCGAGGGCTTGAGACGGGCACGGATTGAAGAAGTTGTCATCAAGACTAAGCGCCTTGTCCTTGAGGACTAGAAAGGAGAATGACATGAGACCAAAACACTATCCATACAATAAAAAAATAAATACCTCAACTATGGAAATAGTCAAGGTATGGAAAAATTCTTATTTAGACTTTATTGCTAACAATCAAAGACAACAAGAAAAGTCTGAGCAAGAATTACAGAGAGCTACTCAGAGGCTCTATCAACTATGTCATTAAGTGTTTTTGCTGCTTTTTCAGTTGCAAGTCTATCAACTTGCATATCTTTGGCAGTCAGCAACTTTTCAATGACATCAATAGTAGCTTTAGTTGCAACATCAGCTGTATTTTTCTCAATGTACTCAGCAATTAGTTTGTAACTAGCTTGTTTAAGACTTTCAAAGTCATTCATACGCTTATCCTCCTTTCAATAGGATAAGTCAATTATAGCAAATAGAAAGGAGGCAAAAATGGAAGAATTAGAAAAAACAACCCTCAATGAAATACTGAGGACTGTGACATATATCGCTGAGAGGGTGGATAGACTCGGAGAACAGTTATATCCACATCTTACAGAAACGGATAAAAAAGAGGTTCTGGCATTGATTAATGATGCGCTTTCGAAAGGAAGGGGTATCTCTGATAATGATCTTGACGGTGTCAAGTTCCAATCGAATACTCCTCAAGGGATAGAAGGCGTTAGATAAATAACGTTTCTAATTTCTTTAGCTCTTGATGATAGCTAGGAGAAATGAGGCTATAAGCCTTGTTAAAAAAGATATTTAAATCAGTTTCTGTATATAGTGCAGACAGTTTACGACACTCTGCTAGAAAATCTGGTCTTCCTTGAAACACTGGTAGTATTATCGCAGCTATGTAAGTGTTTAACCTGCGATTTCCGGTTGGATTATCTTTTAAGTAGTCCAAAGGCAATTGTTTGAGGTTTACAGGCTCACTTTCTTGTAGCTGTAATTCGCTGTACTCAAGCGTGAAGTCTGTGAAAGATTTAATTATCGAATTTGCAGATTTAGACCACTCTTTAACAAAACCTTGTAGGAAAAGGTGAGAAGCTACCTCACAAAAGACTTCTTCAAGCCAAAACATTGGCGTATTAGAAGGTGACTTGTAATAAGCGTGCAATAGTTCATGACCTAGTTGGTAAATAACTTGAGCATTTTCATTGATTTCTTGCAAATGTAAGAAAATCAAATGGTCTTCTGGAAAAGACACTGGGCAGTCAATAAATGGAGCGAAGATAATCGCTAGGTTTTCGTCTTTGAAATTAGGAAAAATGCCTTGGGTAACACTTGCTAGATGGTCAAATATAGCTGAGTACATAGCAGAGTTAAATGGCTCTGGTAGTGGGCAGACAGATTGATAAAACATCTTCCAATTTGTCGCAGGAACAAAATACTTTTTCATAACAGTTCTCCAATCGTTTTATTTTTATTATATCAGTTTTAGAAAGGAATTATAAGTGGAACAAACAAAAAAAGCACCTCTGGACGGCAATCCAATTGAGGCGCTTACTAAAAGAACTACATAAATTATAGCACAAAATGAATGAATTAAACAGCATACAACAACTATTAGTAATTAATTGGCAGCGGAAAAACTATCAATTAAGCGAGGTATTGATCAATAGCTTAATTGGTTTAACGGTTGCTGATACGCTCACAGTTTTAGCAACAGCTAGAAAGGAGACACTATGGATGATATAGCTGAAAGCCTCATTTCACGGTTTATCAGTCAGTTAAAATCACGATTGATAGAAGTCTTTGAGGTATTTGATATTGAAATGGCATTGCCTTTAATTCTGAATGGTAACCAGTGTAAAAAGATGCTTGGTGTTATCAATGATACACGTTTTCAAGAGATAACAGCTATGCCTGGTTTTCCAAAAATTGCAGAAAAAGGTAAACATCCACGTTACCCAAGAGATGCGGTGCGTGAATGGGTAAAAGAGAATTGGAGGTTATTAGCTTAATGAAATATATATTTCACAAATACGCATGAAAATTATACCTCTATGAATAATGCTTTTTTGCAAGATACCAGCTTGAGCTTACAAGCAAAGGGGCTACTCGCTGAAATTCTTAGCAATAAGGATAATTGGCGCATCTATATCAGTGAGCTTGAAAAAAGGTCAACTAATGGTAGAGATGCACATAAGGTAGCTTACAAAGAATTACAAAAAGCTCGATACATACGTGTAGTTAAAATCAGTCGTGGTTATAAGAAAGGGGTTGAAAATTATGTTTTCGCTCAAGATGTACCGATTGATGATAGTTACCTTGAGTATTTGAAAAACTACCTTGAAAAAGAGTTATCCACAAATAGCAATAATTCAACTTACTGAAAAATCAACAGTTGAATTATTCAGTAGTTGAGAAAATCAACAGTTGAATTATTCAGTAGTTGAGAAAATCAACAGTTGAATTATTCAGTAGTTGAGAAAA
>NZ_JBHSOJ010000009.1:0-32350 GCF_042656225.1 Streptococcus caledonicus | reverse complement strand
TCCCTTAACCCGCATAAGAGAGATAGGCCGGCTTAGCTCAGTTGGTAGAGCATCTGATTTGTAATCAGAGGGTCGCGTGTTCAAGTCATGTAGCCGGCATAAGTCAAAGAGATGCGAATGTAGTTCAGTGGTAGAACACCACCTTGCCAAGGTGGGGGTCGCGGGTTCGAATCCCGTCATTCGCTTGAGGCGCCGGGGTGGCGGAACTGGCAGACGCACAGGACTTAAAATCCTGCGAAGGGTAACCTTCGTACCGGTTCGATTCCGGTCCTCGGCACTAATTGGAAAGATAGCGAAGAGGCTAAACGCGGCGGACTGTAAATCCGCTCCTTTGGGTTCGGGGGTTCGAATCCCTCTCTTTCCATCTTACGGGCATAGTTTAAAGGTAGAACTAAGGTCTCCAAAACCTTCAGTGTGGGTTCAATTCCTACTGCCCGTGTTTAAAATATGGCGGATGTGGTGAAGTGGTTAACACATCAGATTGTGGCTCTGACATTCGGGGGTTCGATTCCCCTCATTCGCCTATTTTAGTGGGGTATAGCCAAGCGGTAAGGCAAGGGACTTTGACTCCCTCATGCGTTGGTTCGAATCCAGCTACCCCAGTTATATTTTTAAGCCGGCGTGGCGGAATTGGCAGACGCGCTGGACTCAAAATCCAGTGCCCTCACGGGCGTGCCGGTTCGACCCCGGCCGCCGGTATAGTTAAAAATATTGAAAGGACAAGGTTTCTAAGCCTTGTCCTTTCTTTTGTCTTTTTAATTCTCTTTTTTAATTACTAAGAATTACTAGAATTTTTATATTGCATAATTTTAATTTCTAATGTAAAATGTTACTATCGGAGGTAGGGTGGGGTGAATATGGAATTGAAACCACAATGTATTTGTTTATTGTGAAACTTGCTATATTTTTTAGTTAAGTTACCTCTTTCAATGCTGATTGCTTACCGTTAGTTTTGTTATGAAGTGTGTATTTCCATAAATGGAGTATACAGATGAAAGAACAAAATACAAAAAAATTTGTTGCATTATCCGCTTGGCAGCTACTAGTGCAACTAGCTATGTCTATTACCGCCAAGGTAGTTGAACACTTTATTATTGAGCTTATTCAAATCTTGATTAAATAGTCTTTAATCAAGATTTTATATCATAATAGCAGAGTTGGTAGGCGCTCTGTTTTTTTATTGACTAAAAAACCCCGCCCAGTGGACGAGGAAAGAAGACAAAAGTAGTAAACTATGATTACGAAAATCTTTAAGTAATAAATTTGAAAAATTTACAGTTTTCATTAAACTGTGTGAATAAACAATTTTTTCCTATACTAGATCTCAAATTTTGAGTCTTTTTTTATATATTATAAAACTAAAGTTTGTACCATTCCATACGACTAAGTAGTCATATTTTATATACAATAAATATATTTATTTTCATTATTCCTTTCAATTTCATTTGATAGTTAGCTACTTTTTTTCTTATTTGGATATACAATGAATGAACTTTGCTATCCGCTTGGCAACTATAATATATCATATTATTTGATTGTAGTCTACAAAATTCGATTGCTCAACTTAAGTTTTTCTGATATTATAATAAATCGTCTAGTTTTTCTGCCAATTCCTTCTGCTTACTTGGATAGAGGTGAGAATAGGTGTCAATTGTAGTCGTTATAGAAGCATGTCCTAGCCTTTCTTTTACAACTAGATAATCTTCCCCTTGGTTTATCAGCAAGGAAGCGTGTGAGTGCCTTAAATCGTGTATTCGTATTTTTTTAAGTGACTTATCACGTTCAAGTATTTTCTTGTACTGTTTTTCAATAGCATTTTTTGTAATTGTGATAGGGTTACTTTGAAACACTTGTAGGGTCAAGCTATCACTAGTAAATTTCTCTAACAGATGTTTTTGGTGCTCTTGCCAATGTTGTAGTTCTTGGCTTAATTTTTTATTGATAACAATTCTTCTTGTTCCTGCTTTAGTTTTTGTTGTGCTGATATGGCTAATCCCTTTATTGACATAGACAGATTTTGTGATATGAATTGTATTGCTTGAAAAGTCGATGTCTTTCCATGTTAGTGCAAGTGCTTCCCCAAGTCTTAACCCTGTGAAGAATAGAACAGTAAAGAGTAATTTTATATTATATTCTTCTTGTTCAAACAGTGTTAGAAACTGCTGGAATTCTTTGACCGTCCAAAACTGCATTTTAGTCTTTTCAACAGGCAATTTTTTTAGTAGCTTTACTGGGTTTGTAGAGTAATAACCTTTTCGCAAGCCGACGTCAAAAATCTTTTTAAGCAGAATCATGATTTTGTTGATAGTATTTGTGCTTAAAGGATTATCAGAATTTTTGGCAACTTTTTACCTAAGATGTTCTCTGAACTGGTAAATATCTTCATAGGTTAGTTTTGCGACATTATCAACCTTTGAAAAATAACCTTTTATGTGTTTATTATAGTTATTTTCTTGTGTGTTGATATAGCTAACTTTTCGATGATTTATACTATCTTCTTCTTTTAGCAGTTCATAGAGCATTGAAAGGGTAATTTTAGCCCCATAGAAGCGTTCTTTGAGCTCTACACTTCTTAGGTAGTGTTCTGCTTCAGTAGCCTCTTTCTTGGTCTTATAGCCCTTTCTGACTATTCTACGTTGCTTAAGTGTTATTGGGTCAAAACCATTGCTAATATCAACTATCCAACCGCCGTCTTTATCTTTTCTAATTGCCATATATTACCCCCTAGAAAGAGAGCTATTTTGGACATCAAAACCAAGTAATTCAGTAGCGATAGAAGCAGGGATAGTTCCAATACGCTTATTTTGATAAACCCTAAATCCTCTTGCTATTAAAAGCTCTTTCCCCTGTCTGATAATTCGTTTAGAAGTTCCCTCAGAGAAACCGAGGGCAATGAGGTCATTCTTATTTACGGTTGCTATCATGTGACTTACTCCTTTGTATCTAACTTTATCTTTTTGTAGGTAACGTGATTATCGAAATACTGTCCGTCTTTATAGACTTTGCTGGTGTATTCCGCTTCATATAGGACGGTTGAGTTATTATAGTCAAAAGTTTCATAAGTATAAAACTTATCCTCATCAGGCTTCTTCAAATTACGTGATGATAGATAGGCTTGTTTACCAAAGTTTTCCAATAGCTCCTGTCCGATACCTTTTTCAAAATATTTGGTAACATATCGACCGCGGTTTTCTTTGCTATCGACATCAACTTTATTTATCCGTACTGCTCCATATCCCCAAAGTTCCAAGAGTTGACGGTGTGGAACATAAGGAACGCTGAAAAGCAGAATATGAGCATGCCATGCCCCACGTTTTTGTTTTTCTAATACTGCTATATATCTTAATTGGCTTTTCTTAGTCTTAAATATGTGATAATTAAAGCGTTTAAAAAAGGTTTTGAGTAAGTCTTTGAAATGGTTTCTATCGCTGATATTTTCTTTAGTGGTTAATGTGAGAAAAGAAGTCGTATCATCAAAATTACAATCGACTAGACGGAGTAAATTCCACTTTGCTTCTAAGCGAGTTTTCTTCATGCGTTCAAGACGTTGTTCTTGTTCTTCTGGTGTTAGTTCGTCAAATGTTCTGCGTTTTGATTTTTCCTTGTTTTCAGCATTAGTATCTAAAATTGATTTTCCCTTTGAAAATATTGGCTTTTCATAATAGGAAGAAGTGCGGACTATTTTTTTATTATATGAAGTCATAAAAAATAGTTCCTTTTAACTTTGCTTTTCGCCAAAAGATTGTCTATATAATAAATAAACTAGGAGGAGCAAAGCTCCTCCTAACTTCTATCATGTGATCCTAAGCACTGCTCTGCTAAACACGCTTCCAGCTTGCCGACCTCCATTAGAAGTATGATTATTTTGCTACAGGTAGAATGTCTGAACAAGAAAACCAGAGATTTCCGTTGAACTGCCCCACATTCAAATCCTTTAATATAACAGGACAAGTTTTATTATTTGCCATTTCTTGAACTGTCAAAGTAGGTGTTAAAGTATTTACTTTTACCTGTATCATTTCCATGAAAAAATCGCTATTCTCATCTTGAATTGACACATTAAGACGAAAGGCGGTAGGCTTACTGGTCTCTCTATCTAATACTTCTGTATAGCCTTTTACAGCAAAGAAGCGATTACCTAATAATTCTGGCTTCAAAAAATCATTTAATTTCATGATATCTTCCTTTCTTTTGACCTCCTGCGAAGCAGTCGGTTTGCTCTTTTTCTCTATTGGAAAGACTGCCTATTCCAACAGAGAAAAAGACCGTCATTAGTAGTTTGGTAGTATACTTCTAACTACCTGCAAAAATTCTTGTTTGGTTCTTACCTCAACGCATGGAACAATTGTTATCACTGGTTCAACAGAACCTATACCGTCAGCATAGAAGAGAGCTTCTCCTTTTTTATCAGATACAGTAGGCACGTTTTCCAATTCACACATAGAGAAAGCCATTTTCAAACGGTCATTCCCTGGATTACCAAGGTATAAAATTGCTGAAATTTGATTCCTCAATTCTACTGGGATATTCTCAGCGTTAGGGTCTTGCGTAGATAGAAGCAAGTGACAACCTGCCTGCCTTCCCTTACGTGCAATCAACCCTAAGTTTTGCAAAATCTCATTCCATAGTTCCTTACCTTGTTTACTAGAACCACAGCTGTCACGGATAGAAGCTAACTCATCAACAAAGAGAAAATTTGGGGTCATTTCTAAATCATAGGCATCAGCATTTAATGAACTGTTCTGCTTGATAATTTCAAAACGTTCATTCATTATTTCTACAAACTGTCTTGATAATTTTGCTAACATTTGAGGCGAAGAGCCTACTGCTATTTGCTCCCCTAACTCTTCTTGAAGAAGTTTACCAAGGGCATATAAATCAGCTCCCTTACCATCAACTATTCCTAAATAAGTATTATCAGTAATGCCACAACCTTTAGCTATTGCATTAAATAAGTACCATTGTAGAGCTATTGTCTTTCCTGTTCCAGTTCGACCGTAAATCCCGAGATTAGTATTTGATTTTAGACTAAATTGCTGAGTATTTGATAGCTTGATTATTGGACTAGGAATATCTTCAAAAAATTCTTTAGTCAATGTATGGCTATTGAAAACATACTGTTCAATTTCTTCTATGTGACCGAGTTTATAAATAACATAATCAGGGAATTCTTGTTTTGATATTAGAGGCAGTCCTAATGTTGGTATAAGATACTCCTCTAGGTTTTTAAGAAGTTTCAAAAATTTATTACCAAAAAGTGGAACTGTAATAATTACACTATTATCAGACGCAATATCAAAATGTAATGTAGCACTGTTAATAACTACATTATCGTTTTCTTCATACAAATTCAAACTAATCAGCATATCGAATAAAGATTCTCTGACAAATAACACATTTTGAATTTTTGACATAAAAGAAGTTCTAAAAAAGAATTCTACAAGAATGATAAGGCTTATGAAGAAACATGACATAATCAATCTAAAAGGTATAAAGGGGATTGAAAGCCAAGTATTTATCAATAAGATACCCATTAGCAATTCAATCCCTATTCTACTAAGAAAAAGCCTATGAGAAGTAATAGCATAGGGATTAAACTTCACTCTCACGGATTTGTTCAGTTTCAGCATTTTCATACTTATTTTCCTCTTTCTCGCTAGAAACAATTATCTCAATACAAATAACTAAGACTAAAATAGTAACAATAGACATTAGAATTATGATTGTTTCTAATAATGGAGAATACGCACTAGTTAAGAAAAGGATGTAATACAATGCTACTCCGAAACCTGTGAAGAACATGTAAAATAAACTTCTATAAATATTTTTCATAACAAACTTTCTTTCTTTTTTCAAATAAGGGAGGGAACCCCTCCCACTGAATTAGATATAACTTTTAGGGTGACGTCTTGTCTTTCCTGCTAAGATGTCTTCCATCATGGTAGTGCCATCTTTGTAATGATGACGAACAGAGGCATATGCAAGTTTACGAGCTAGAGCTGTCTGAACAGTTTTAAGTCCGAGACGATTTTTTAAAGCGTCAGTGATAGGTGTTACATTTTGGGAAATTGTGACATCTCCTGTTAATGCATTAGCTTTGATTTGTAAGGCTTTAATTTGTGCAGGGCTGGCAGAGTAAATAAATTGAATGAGTGTCATAGTGTTTCTCCTTGTGAATTGTAGAAATATAGTGTAGGGATTTATAAATTATTCAGTACATGGCGAGGCTCTAGCTCTCATATCTTTCTCCTTTTGTATATAAAAATTTTAAAAAATATAAACGTGGTTATGTTGTTTAAAAAATAAACGATATAGATGTCGTCTATTTTTGAGTGTTTTCAAGATAAAACTTAGCAAGGAAATCTATTACCTGCCCTTGAGTTGGGGGATAACCTAAATTTCTTACTAGTTCGCCTGCAATGATCTCCAAATTTAGTTTGGTTGATTTATCTACAATTGCTGAAATATTTGTAGGATTATCAAACATACTGCTCGCTGGGACTGGTTTACCTCTTGCCATAAATCTCCTTTCATCATTATAACCATGTTTATAATTAAAATAATGTTTCTCTACAGCTTTGTCAACCCCTAACTTCTAAAAAGTTACTAAAAACAAAAAATTCTACCGTTTTTACGATAGAGGGAATTGCTAATAGTGTTGATTTGACTAGTTTTTATTCTTATAAAACCATAAGAACCAAACTCAAAATCCAGTGCCCTCACGGGCGTGCCGGTTCGACCCCGGCCGCCGGTATAGCTTAGAAATAGGAAGCGTTGATTTATCAGCGTTTTTTTAATTTTTATAGGATAATTCGACTTTAATTGACAGTGGCCTATGTCTGATGGGGTATGGCATACTTATAACGTTTTTGTCAATATAAATGTGTAAAGAATCATTCCTGTTGTTCTTCCTCCCGGTCCTATCAAGCGATTGGAGGACTATAAAAATAAAAATCGCCACATGATATTAACGTTTTAGCTTATCAACTTATAGAAGAACATCCATTTTTCAACATTATCGCCACAAAGTTTTGACGTTTTCAGATATAAAGGCAATTGAAATTGTTGGTATAAGGACTGTTGGATCGTGCATAATATGGGTTATTTGATTGTTTTGTCAAAAAATTGACTTTTCTATCCTGAAACCACTCATTGAAATTAGCAACTACGGGAATGTTTCGTAAGAGTAACTAATGATTTAAAGTTTGGAATCGTTTTTATTTGAGAGTTTTGTTTTTAGGACTTTTATGTTAAAATGGTGATATGATGGACAAGGAGAAAGTTATGTCTGAACTGTTTAAGAAATTAATGGAGCAGATAGAAATGCCGCTTGAATGGAGAAATTCAAGTGTTTTTTCGTCTGGGGATATTCTTGAAGTAAAGGTGCATACAGTTAGTCGGCATTGGGAGTTTCATTTTTCGTTTGGTGAAATACTACCGATTGAACTTTATCGTGAATTAGCTAGTCGATTAGTGGTGACTTTTGAACGTGCAGATATTAAGGCGACTTTTGATATTCATGCTGAAAATACGAGTGCTTCTGATGATTTAATTCAGGCATATTATCGTGAGGCTTTTGAATTACCATTGTGTAACAGCGCCAGCTTTAAGGCTTCGTTCATGAATTTGACTGTCCAGTTTGTTGATGGTAAATTTATTATTGAAGCGCCAGCTTTTGTCAATAATGATCATTTTAAAAAAAGTCATTTACCAAAGCTTGAAGAGCAGTTTCAGCGTTTTGGCTTTGACAAAGCTCAGTTTGATATAATTTCTCATAAGGAAATAACTCAGGCGCTACAAGACGAATTTGTGGCTAGTCGTGAGGCCTTAGTTGAAAAGGCGACTCAGGAGAATCTAGAGGCGCAGAAATCATTGGAGGCGATGGCACCAATGGCAGAGGAAAAAGCAGCTCCTAGTTTTGATTTTAAAGAACGTGTGGCTCAGCGTCAAGCTGGTTTTGAGAAGGCGACGATAACGCCAATGATTGAGATTGAGACTGAGGAAAATCGTATTGTATTTGAGGGGGTTGTGTTTGATGTTGAAAAGAAAACAACAAGGACTGGTCGTCATATCATTAATTTCAAGATGACGGATTATACGTCTAGTTTTGCGATGCAAAAGTGGGCTAAAGATGATGAAGAACTCAAGAAATTTGATATGATTGCCAAAGGAGCTTGGCTTCGTGTCCAAGGAAATATTGAGACGAATCCTTTCACGAAGAGTTTGACAATGAATGTTCAGCAAGTTAAGGAAATTGTGCATACTCCTCGTAAAGATCTGATGCCTGAAGGGCAAAAGCGTGTGGAGCTGCATGCTCATACGAATATGTCAACTATGGATGCTTTGCCAACGGTTGAAGATTTGATTGATACGGCTAAGCGTTTTGGTCATCCCGCTATTGCCATTACGGACCATGCTAATGTACAATCCTTTCCACACGGTTATCATAGGGCTAAGAAGGCTGGTATTAAGGCTATTTTTGGTTTAGAAGCGAATGTAGTTGAAGATAGTGTTCCGATTACTTATAATGAAGTTCCGATGCCGTTGAAGGAAGCAACCTATGTGGTTTTTGACGTTGAAACAACAGGGCTTTCTGCGGTTCATAACAGTTTGATTCAGATTGCGGCATCCAAAATGTACAAGGGGAATATTGTTGAGCAATTTGATGAGTTCATTGATCCTGGTCATCCTTTGTCAGCTTTTACAACCGAATTAACAGGGATTACTGACAATCATGTTCGTGGAGCAAAGCCTTTGCAACAGGTTTTAGAGGAATTCCAGGCTTTCTGTGAAGGCACAGTTCTAGTAGCCCATAACGCAACCTTTGACGTTGGCTTCATGAATGCCAATTATGAGCGTCACGGTCTGCCAATCATCACCCAACCTGTGATTGATACCTTGGAATTTGCTCGGAATTTGTATCCAGAATTTAAACGTCATGGTTTAGGGCCGTTGACTAAGCGTTTCCAAGTTTCTTTGGAACATCACCACATGGCCAATTATGATGCGGAAGCTACAGGGCGACTTCTTTTTATCTTTATTAATGATGTGTTGGACCGCCATGGAATTACTGATTTGTCAGAATTAAATACCAAACTGATTGCTGAGGATTCTTATAAAAAGGCTCGTGTCAAGCATGTGACTATTTATGTGCAGAACCAGATTGGCTTGAAGAATATCTTTAAGTTGGTTTCCTTGTCAAATGTGAAATACTTTGAAGGGGTGGCTCGTATTCCTCGAACGATTTTAGATGCGCACCGTGAGGGACTGCTATTAGGGACAGCCTGCTCAGAGGGTGAAGTCTTTGATACCCTTCTCTCATCAGGGATTGATGGGGCGGTAGAGGTTGCTAAATACTATGATTTTATTGAAATCATGCCACCTGCGATTTATGCACCGCTGATTGCTAAGGATTTGATTAAGGATGAAGCTGCTGTTCAGCAGGTCATTAAAGACTTGATTGAGGTTGGGCGTCGTTCGGCTAAGCCAGTTATGGCGACGGGTAATGTCCATTATTTAGAGCCTGAAGATGCTATTTATCGAGAGATTATTGTACGTAGTTTGGGGCAAGGGGCCTTGATAAACCGTACGATTGGTCGTGGTGAGAATGCGCAACCGGCACCGTTACCAGAAGCTCATTTCCGTACCACGAATGAAATGCTCGATGATTTTGCTTTTCTTGGTGAAGAGTTGGCTTATGAAGTTGTCGTGACGAATACGAATGCTTTTGCAGACATTATTGAAGAAGTAGAGGTGGTTAAGGGAGACCTATATACACCTTACATTCCTCAGGCGGAAGAAACAGTTGCTGAAATGACTTATCAAAAGGCGTTTGAGATTTATGGTAATCCGTTGCCTGATATTATTGATCTGCGGATTGAAAAAGAATTGACGTCTATTCTTGGTAATGGGTTTGCGGTGATTTATTTGGCTTCTCAGATGTTGGTAAATCGCTCTAATGAGCGTGGTTACTTGGTCGGTTCGCGTGGGTCTGTTGGGTCAAGTTTTGTGGCGACGATGATTGGGATTACAGAAGTGAACCCGATGCCACCGCATTATGTTTGTCCAAATTGTCAGCACAGCGAATTTATTACAGATGGTTCTTATGGTTCTGGTTATGACTTGCCGAATAAGGATTGTCCAGAATGTGGAACGCTCTATAAAAAGGATGGACAGGATATTCCCTTTGAGACCTTCCTTGGTTTTGATGGGGACAAGGTTCCTGATATTGACTTGAACTTTTCTGGAGATGATCAGCCAAGTGCTCATTTGGATGTGCGTGATATTTTCGGGGAAGATTATGCCTTCCGTGCAGGAACTGTTGGTACAGTTGCAGATAAGACGGCTTATGGATTTGTTAAGGGCTATGAGCGTGATTATGGTAAATTTTACCGTGAGGCTGAAGTTGACCGTTTGGCAAAAGGTGCGGCAGGTGTTAAACGAAACACGGGGCAGCACCCTGGTGGTATCGTTGTTATTCCAGATTATATGGATGTTTATGATTTTACACCTGTTCAATATCCTGCAGATGATGTAAATGCTGCTTGGCAGACTACTCACTTTAACTTCCACGATATTGATGAGAATGTTTTGAAACTTGATGTTCTGGGACACGATGACCCGACCATGGTTCGTAAGTTACAAGATTTATCAGGTATTGATCCTAAGGACATTTTAGCTGATGATCCAGGAGTTATGGCCTTGTTTTCTGGGACGGAGATTCTTGGGGTGACACCGGAGCAAATTGGAACACCAACTGGTATGTTGGGGATTCCTGAGTTTGGAACAAACTTTGTTCGAGGCATGGTTGAGGAGACGAAACCGACGACGTTTGCGGAATTGTTGCAGTTGTCAGGGTTGTCACATGGTACGGACGTTTGGCTTGGCAACGCACAAGATTTGATTAAACAAGGTATTGCAACACTGAAAACAGTAATTGGCTGCCGTGATGATATCATGGTTTACTTGATGCATGCGGGACTTCCTCCTAAGATGGCCTTTAACATCATGGAGCGGGTTCGTAAAGGGATGTGGCTGAAGATTTCCGAGGAGGAGCGTAATGGCTATATTCAAGCCATGCGTGATAACAATGTCCCTGATTGGTACATTGAATCTTGTGGTAAGATCAAGTACATGTTCCCAAAAGCTCATGCGGCAGCTTATGTTTTAATGGCTTTGCGCGTGGCCTACTTCAAGGTTCACCATCCTATCATGTATTACTGTGCTTATTTCTCTATTCGTGCCAAGGCCTTTGAGTTGAAAACCATGTGTGCAGGTCTGGATGCGGTCAAGGCTCGTATGAAGGATATTACTGAAAAACGTCAGCGTAATGAGGCAAGTAATGTTGAAAATGACTTGTTTACCACTCTTGAAATTGTTAATGAGATGTTAGAGCGTGGTTTTAAGTTTGGTCAACTGGACTTGTATAAATCAAATGCGGTTGAGTTCTTAATTGAAGGAGATACCTTGATTCCACCATTTGTAGCTCTTGAGGGCTTGGGAGAAAACGTTGCGAAGCAACTGGTTGCGGCGCGTGCAGAAGGGGAATTTCTTTCTAAGACAGAATTGCGTAAACGAGGTGGTTTATCATTGACTCTTGTTGAAAAATTAGATGAAATGGGTATCTTGGGTAATATGCCAGAAGATAACCAATTAAGTTTATTTGACGACTTATTTTAAGAAAACAGTTCGTGAGAGCTGTTTTTTCTTGTTTAAACAGCTGTTCTTTGATAGAATAGCCCTAAATAGTAATAATGGAGGTTTTATGCCGAATTTCAAAAATAATGCGGTCAAATCAATGGTGGTTCTTCGTAAGGCATTTCGTACAATTGATGCTAAAGTTTCAGAAAGTTTCAAGGATTTTGAACTAACTCCAGCTCAGTTTGGTGTCCTGGATGTTCTTTATGCTAAAGGCAGTATGAAAATTGGTGATTTGATTGATAGTACACTAGCTACTTCTGGCAATATGACTGTGGTCATTAAAAATATGGAGAAAAAGGGTTGGATAAATAAGACTGCTTGTCCTAATGATAAACGGGCTTTTTGGATTGATTTGACAGATCAAGGAAGAGAGGTTATTGCGGCAGCTTTACCAGCCCATATTGATAAAGTTGAGGAGACATTTGCCGTTTTGTCGTCAGATGAGCAGACGCAGCTGATTGACTTACTTAAGAAATTTAAAAATTGTTGAGCAAATGGGTTGACTATATTACTAAGTAGTGATAATATAGTGCCATAACATTACTATGTAGTGTTTTTAGAAGGAGACATTATGTCAATCATTAACACTATCAAATCATTTTTTAATAAAGAAGAGGAAAAATCTATGAAAAACATTCTATTTATCGTTGGTTCACTACGTGAAGGCTCATTTAACCATCAGCTAGCAGCTAATGCTGAAAAAGTTTTAGAAGGTAAAGCGAACGTTTCTTACCTCAACTGGAAAGATGTACCAGTATTCTCACAAGACCTTGAAACACCAGTGTTGCCAGCTGTTCAAGCAGTTCGTGACGCTGTTGTTGCTGCAGATGCTATCTGGATTTTCTCACCAGCTTATAACTTTGCGATTCCAGGATCAGTGAAAAACTTGCTTGATTGGTTGAGCCGTGCTATTGATCTTTCAGACACAACAGGTGCTTCAGCACTTCAAGATAAAGTATCAACTGTTTCAGTAGTTGCAAACGGCGGACATGAGCAAGTGGCAGAAGGTTTCCGTAACTTGATGCCATTTATCCGTACACAATTTGTTGATCAGTTGACTTTCTCAAAAGTTAACGACTCAGCTTGGGCAGATGGCCAATTTGTTGCTACTGAAGAAGTTCTTTCAGATCTTAATAAACAAGCAGAAGCACTTCTTTCAGCTCTTAACTAATATTACTCACAAAATTTCCTAATTCCTGTCAATTGATTTGGCAGGTTTTTATTTTTTGAAAAAATATCAAGAAAACAGTTGACATTTGAATAAATATAACATAAAATACATGTAAGATAATAAAAATACAAATGAGGTCTTAATAATGAAAAAATTATTTACAACAGTTCTTATGGGATTGGCTACTTTAACATTAGTAGCTTGCGGAAGTTCTAAAACTAAAGAAGATACGTCTTTAAAAGATATACAGGATAAAGGGAAATTAGTTGTAGCATTAAGCCCAGATTATGCCCCTTTTGAGTTTAAGACTTTGGTAGATGGTAAAGATACAATCGTTGGAGCAGATGTTGAGATTGCTAAAGCAATTGCAGATAAATTGGGTGTGGAACTTGAACTGTCGCCAATGTCATTTAATAATGTCTTAGCTAGTCTCGTGTCTAAGAAAGCTGATATTGCTATTTCTGGTATTTCAGCAACCGAGGAGCGTGCTAAAAACTTTGATTTCTCAGATGTTTACTACAATGCTAAAAATATTGTTTTGATTAAAAAAGAGAATATGGGGAAATACACTTCAGCTAGTAGTCTAGCTGACAGAGCTGTCGGAGCTCAAAAAGGTTCCATCCAGGAACCAATTGTAACAGAACAACTTCCAGATAGTCATCTTGTTTCTTTGATGCAGATTACTGAAATGGTGACTGAGTTAAATTCAGGGAAGCTTGATGCTATTGTCATGGAGGAAACCATTGCTAAAGGTTACGTGGCCAATAATGAAGAGTTGGCAATTGCTGGAATTCCATTAAAAGAAGATGCTGGTGAACCAGGTAGTGCTGTAGCCATGGTTAAAGGAAGCGAATCACTGAAGAAAGTCATTGATGAAGTGATTGGAGAACTTAAATCATCTGGGGAAATTGATACCTTTGTTCAAGAAGCTTATGAGCTGTCTTTATCTGCTGAATAATTTAAAATGCCTGAGGGAAGTTCTCAGGTTTTTTATTGACCGAAAAAGTTTGTGAGTTCACTAACTAAAATGACTTTTTGATGCCTTAAATCCCTTTAAAATTAACGGTTCAAAAATTTGCGCTTTGTGAAAAAAAGGAATATCATAATGGAGTAATATGATTAAATGGAGGCCGTAATGGTAACACTTTCAAAAGAACAACATTTAGAAATGTTTCTGAAAATGGAACGCATTCGTGAATTTGACATGCGTATCAATAAACTTGTTCGTCGTGGTTTCGTGCAAGGGATGACTCACTTCTCAGTTGGTGAAGAGGCCGCTAACGTAGGTGCGGTTCAACACTTGAGCTACGATGATATTTTCTTCTCTAACCACCGTGGTCATGGTCAATCAATTGCCCAAGATATGGACTTGAATGCCATGATGGCTGAGCTTGCTGGTAAAGCAACTGGTGTTTCAAAAGGGCGTGGTGGATCAATGCACGTTGCAGACTTTGCTAAAGGTAACTACGGGACTAATGGTATCGTTGGTGGTGGGTATGCGATGGCTGTCGGTGCTGCATTGACGCAACAATACAAAGGCACAAATAATATTGTTGTGGCATTCTCTGGTGATGGTGCAACTAACGAAGGTTCATTCCACGAGTCTGTTAACATGGCAGCAACATGGAAACTACCTGTAATTTTCTTTATCATCAACAACCGTTACGGTATTTCAATGAGTATTGAAAACGCGACGAATACGCCTCACCTTTACACTCGTGCAGAAGCTTATGGTATCCCTGGTTTTTACTGTGAAGATGGGAACGATGTTCTTGCGGTTTATGAAACAATGGGGAAAGCTGTTGAGCATGTGCGCAGTGGCAATGGACCAGCGATTGTTGAAGTTGAATCGTACCGTTGGTTTGGGCACTCTACAGCCGATGCCGGTGTTTACCGTACCAAAGAAGAAGTTGATGAGTGGAAGAAAAAAGATCCAATGATCAAATACCGTCAATACTTGACAGCAGAAGGTATCGCTACTGATGAAGAACTTGATGCGATTCAAGCACAAGTGAAAAAAGAAGTTGACGATGCTTATGAATTTGCTCAAAATAGTCCAGATCCAGACTTGTCTGTTGCTTTTGAAGACATTTGGGTAGATTAAGAAATTATTGAAAGAATATTGCGACAAAGTTGCTAGGAGTCGTCGCTTAACAAATAAAAAGCGACGGTCTAACGCCAGTCACCGCTGTGGTTCAAGTATCGTTACCAGTAGGTGACGATACAGGCAAAATGAAGGACTTTAGGCTTTCATTTTAGCCATAAAACCAAAGGTGGACTGGCAAATCAAAAATGAGGCGACCATAGGTCGCAAAAGAAAAAATCATTTTTCGGAGAAAATAACATGTCAGAAACAAAATTAATGGCTTTGCGTGAGGCGATTAACCTTGCAATGAGCGAAGAAATGCGTAAAGATGAGAACATCTTCCTTATGGGTGAAGATGTTGGTATCTATGGAGGTGACTTCGGGACATCTGTAGGTATGCTTGCTGAGTTTGGTGAAAAACGTGTTAAAGACACGCCAATCTCTGAGGCTGCGATTGCTGGTGCGGCAGTTGGTGCTGCGATTACTGGACTTCGTCCAATCATTGATCTTACCTTCATGGACTTTATCACAATTGCTCTTGATGCGATTGTCAACAACGGAGCTAAAAACAACTACATGTTTGGTGGTGGATTGAAAACACCTGTCGTTTACCGTGTTGCATCTGGTTCAGGTATTGGTTCGGCAGCGCAACACTCACAATCACTTGAAGCGTGGTTGACACATATTCCAGGTATCAAAGTTGTTGCTCCAGGGAATGCCAACGATGCTAAAGGGCTTTTGAAATCAGCTATCCAAGATAATAACATCGTTATCTTCATGGAGCCAAAAGCACTTTACGGTAAAAAAGAAGAAGTGACTCAAGATCCAGATTTCTACTTGCCACTTGGTAAAGGTGAGATCAAACGTGAAGGTACAGATATCACTATTGTATCTTACGGACGTATGCTTGAGCGCGTGTTACAAGCTGCTGAGGAAGTGGCTGCAGATGGTATCAACGTTGAGGTTGTTGACCCACGCACCCTTATCCCACTTGATAAAGAAATCATCATTAACTCAGTTAAGAAAACTGGTAAATTGATGCTTGTCAACGATGCTTACAAGACTGGTGGATTCATCGGTGAAATCGCAACAATCGTTACAGAAAGCGAAGCCTTTGACTACCTTGACCACCCAATCGTTCGTTTGGCTTCAGAAGATGTGCCAGTACCATACGCGCGTGTTCTTGAACAAGCAATCTTGCCAGATGTTGCTAAAATCAAAGCAGCGATTTACAAAATGGCAAACAAAGGAAACTAATTTTCCAACTTAGACGTTTAGGGCTAAAGCTAGCGCGAGTTAGTAAAGCTCGGTAGTTTCTGTGTGGTGAGACTTTCTATGTTTGATAAGTATGAAAGGTACAGAGAATAAGCACCCTTTCTCACCACAAGACACTATCATAAAAGAAACTTTCTAATAAAACTGAAAGGAAAAAACATGGCTTTTGAAGTAATCATGCCTAAACTTGGTGTTGACATGCAAGAAGGTGAAATCATCGAGTGGAAAAAAGCTGAAGGTGACACGGTCACTGAAGGTGAAGTCCTTCTTGAAATCATGTCAGATAAGACAAATATGGAACTTGAAGCAGAAGAATCAGGTGTTCTTTTGAAAATCACTCGCCAAGCTGGTGAGGTAGTTCCAGTTACTGAAATCATTGCTTATATTGGTGAAGCTGGTGAGAGTATTTCGACTTTGGCTTCTGAAACAGTTGCTGAGGCGGCAAGTCCAGTTGAAGAATCTGTTGCTGCACCTAGAGTAGAAGTGTCAGCAGTTGTTGTAGCTACGCCACAAAATCATGGTGGTAAGGTTCGTGCAACGCCAGCAGCTCGTAAGTTGGCTGTTGAACAAGGTGTTGATCTTGGTCTTGTACCTGGAACAGGTGCTAATGGTCGTGTTCACAAAGATGATGTGGAGAACTTTAAAGGTGCACAACCTAAAGCAACTCCATTGGCTGCTAAAATTGCTTCTGATAAAGGAATTGATCTTGCAACTGTTGTTGGAACAGGTGCTCGTGGTAAGATTACCAAAGAAGATGTCCTTGCTCTTGTAGCGCCAGCAGTTGTTGCAGAAACAGTACAAGTACCTAAAGCTGAAGAAAAACGAGCTAAAGAATTACCAGAAGGTGTTGAAATCATCAAGATGTCTGCAATGCGTAAAGCTATTTCAAAAGGTATGACACACTCATACTTGACGGCACCAACCTTTACGCTTAACTACGACATTGACATGACAAACCTTATGGCACTTCGTAAACAAGTGCTTGAACCAATAATGAATAAAACAGGTCTTAAAGTGACCTTTACAGACCTTATTGGTCTTGCTGTAACGCGTACTTTGATGAAAGAAGAACACCGTTACCTTAACGCCTCTCTCATCAATGATGCTCAAGAAATTGAATTGCATAAGTTTGTTAATATTGGTATTGCGGTTGGTCTTGATGAGGGCTTAGTTGTACCGGTTGTTCACGGTGCAGATAAGATGAGTTTGTCAGACTTTGTAGTCGCATCAAAAGATGTGATTAAAAAAGCGCAAACTGGTAAGTTAAAAGCAGCAGAAATGTCAGGTTCTACCTTCTCAATCACTAACTTGGGAATGTTTGGTACGAAGACATTCAACCCAATCATTAACCAACCAAACTCAGCAATCTTAGGTGTTGCTTCAACAGTTCAAACACCAGTTGTTATTGATGGTGAAATTAAGATTCGTCCAATCATGGCGCTTTGCTTAACAATTGACCACCGTATTGTGGATGGTATGAATGGTGCCAAATTCATGGTTGACCTCAAGAACTTGTTGGAAAACCCATTAGAATTGTTAATCTGATAAGAACATGTTGCTATCCCATTAAGGTAGTCCGGAATAATAAGCGGCACTCTTGATGCGATGACTTTAAGGCGACGAAGTCGCTAATGATTGCTTTGTACCATAGTGGACTTTAAGCCTTTATCGTAGTAATATAAAAATAAGAAGCTGGGCTATTATCAGTATTGACGTTTGTAGCTCTACAACAGAAATAAATTGACGGTACTGATTTGATGGTCTTTGCTCCGCTATGTTACGAAAGCAAAAAAGAGAAATAAAGCTTTAACCGAAAGGAAAATAAATAAAATGGCTTTTGAAGTAATTATGCCTAAACTTGGTGTTGACATGCAAGAAGGTGAAATCATCGAGTGGAAAAAAGCTGAAGGTGACACGGTCACTGAAGGTGAAGTCCTTCTTGAAATCATGTCAGATAAGACAAATATGGAACTTGAAGCAGAAGAATCAGGTGTTCTTTTGAAAATCACTCGCCAAGCTGGTGAGGTAGTTCCAGTTACTGAAATCATTGCTTACATTGGTGAAGCTGGCGAGACTATTGCAGACGCATCAGCTCCAGCTCCAGCTGAAGTAGCACAAGCCACAGCTAATCTTAAAGCAGCTGGTCTTGAAGTACCTGCCGCACCTGCTGTTGCAGCGACACCAGCAGCTGATAAAGCTCCCCTTGCAGACAACGAGTACGATATCGTCGTTGTTGGTGGTGGACCTGCTGGTTACTACGCAGCTATCCGTGGTGCTCAACTAGGTGGTAAAATTGCTATTGTTGAAAAATCAGAATTTGGTGGTACTTGCTTGAATGTTGGATGTATCCCAACGAAGACTTACCTTAAAAATGCTGAAATTCTTGATGGTCTTAAAATTGCAGCAGGACGTGGTATCAACCTTGCTTCTACGAACTATGCGATTGATATGGATAAAACTGTTGACTTCAAGAACTCCGTTGTTCGTACCTTGACGGGTGGTGTTAAAGGTCTTTTGAAGGCTAACAAAGTGACTATGTTCAATGGACTTGGTCAAGTAAACCCAGATAAGACAGTTACCATTGGTTCTGAAACAATCAAAGGTCGCTCTATCATCCTTGCAACAGGTTCAAAAGTATCACGTATCAATATCCCTGGTATCGAATCACCACTTGTATTGACTTCAGATGATATCCTTGACCTTAAAGAAATGCCAAAATCACTTGCTGTTATGGGTGGTGGTGTTGTTGGTATCGAGCTTGGACTTGTTTGGGCGTCATATGGTGTACCAGTTACTGTTATCGAAATGGCTGACCGCATTATCCCAGGTATGGATAAAGAAGTGTCACTTGAACTTCAAAAAATCCTTGCTAAGAAAGGTATGACCATCAAGACTAACGTTGGTGTGTCAGAAATCGTTGAAGCTAATAACCAATTAACATTGAAACTTAACAATGGTGAAGAAGTTGTTGCTGAAAAAGCTCTGCTTTCTATCGGACGTGTCCCACAATTAGCAGGACTTGAAAACCTTAACCTTGAAATGGATCGTAACCGTATCAAAGTCAATGCCTACCAAGAAACATCAATTCCAGGTATTTACGCCCCAGGTGATGTTAATGGTACGAAAATGCTTGCTCACGCTGCTTACCGTATGGGTGAAGTAGCTGCTGAAAATGCAATGCATGGTAATGTTCGTAAAGCAAAACTTGACTACACACCGGCTGCTGTTTACACACACCCAGAAGTGGCTATGGTTGGTTTGACTGAAGAACAAGCGCGTGAACAATATGGAGATGTTTTGGTTGGACGTTCTAGCTTTGCTGGAAATGGTCGTGCGATTGCTTCTAATGAAGCACACGGTTTTGTTAAAGTGATTGCAGAACCAAAATACCATGAAATCCTAGGTGTTCATATCATTGGTCCTGCAGCAGCAGAACTTGCCAATGAAGCGTCAACAATTATGGAAGCTGAATTGACAGTTCATGATGTCGCACAATCAATCCACGGACACCCAACCTTCTCAGAAAATATGTATGAAGCCTTCATGGATGTTCTTGGAGAAGCTATCCATAACCCACCACGTCGTAAATAATAATGACTTAAAGATTCTAGTATACAGTGCTAGAGTCTTTTTATGCTTGTTCAAAATATGAATAGTCCTTTTGTATCAGTATTTAGAATCACTTTAATGTTGTTTAAAATGCTTAGATTAACTTGACGATAACTCGATATTTTGTTAATTTAAGAAGTGTTGCGATGCTTGTAGGCTTTGAGGGAGGTAACTCATGAAAGCATTAAATGGGTTAGTCCCTGTGTTATTTATATTGATTTTTTTATCTTTGACGATTGGTGCCAGTTCACAGTTTTCCTGGGTGAGCTTATTTCAAGGTGGTGATATGGCAAGTCACGTTTTTTGGCAATCACGTTTGCCAAGAACCTTAGCTATTTTATTATCAGCTGGAGCTATGAGTTTATCTGGCTTACTCATGCAGACCATTACACAGAATCACTACGCTGCACCATCAACTGTAGGGACAGTCGAGGCAGCACAGTTAGGCATGTTGGTGTCACTCTTCTTTTTTCCACAGGCCACCTTACTGCAGAAGATGGTGTTTGCCTTTAGTGCTGCCATGCTAACTACGTTCTTTTTTATTAAGGTCGTGCGTCGGTTACAGTTTAAGGAAAAATGGCAGTTGCCTTTAGTTGGCATGATTTATGGGGGGATGATTGGAGCCTTTGCACAAATGATTGCCTATCGTTTTAATCTGGTACAGTCTATGGCTTCCTGGACTCAGGGTTCATTTGCCATGATTCAGACGAAACAATATGAATGGCTTTTCTTAAACCTTGTAATTTTAGGAGCTGTTTGGTATTTTTCAGAAGGATTCTCACTGATGAGTCTGGGTGAGGATACTAGTCGTGTTCTGGGTCTTCCTTTTGAACATATGGAAGGACTTGCGTTATTGTTGATCTCACTGACGACAGCAACAACGATGATTACAGTTGGCAGTCTTCCCTTTGTTGGGATTATTATTCCTAATTTGGTGCGTTTGCATATTAGTGAACATTTGAAAAATTCTCAGGCTGTAGTGGTGTTAGCGGGTTCGTGTCTCGTACTAGCTTGCGATATCTTTGCACGGCTAGTTATCCGTCCTTACGAGGTGTCAGTCTCTCTGATTTTAGGTGTTTTAGGATCATTGATTTTCATTTTACTCTTGTGGCGAGGTGAGCGACATGGGTAAGATACAATCTAAACGTCAGCAGTTATTGTGGCTACTGATTATTTTGGCAATAGGCTGCGCAATACTCTATACTTATCCTTTTGGTGGCCGTGTGATTCCTTATATTTTGAAGTTGCGGTTACGAAAAGTTTTGACTTATGCCCTTGTGGCTGTTATTGCGAGCTTTTCGACCATTAGTTTTCAGACCATTACAGGAAATCGCTTTTTAACTCCATCAGTGCTCGGGCTAGAAAGTCTTTACGTTCTCATGCAATCCGTTTATCTCTTTTTCTATTGGAAATGGATTGAGCAACAGGCACCGAATCCCATTGTGGAATTCTTTGTGGTTTTACTGATTCAATTGCTGTTCTTTGGTCTTTTCCAACCGATTATTCGTAACTTATTGACCAAGGGATTTGGAACGATCTTACTCATCTGTATGTCACTGGGAACTTTGTTTAGAAGTTTTTCTACCTACTTACAGGTGGTTATGGACCCTAATGAGTATGACAAATTACAGAGTAAGCTTTTTGCTTCCTTGCAACATGTTAATACTGATGTTCTAGCTATGGCAACGGTTCTTGTCGTTATCTCTACGATTTTCCTTTATCGTAAAAGTGCGATTTTGAATGTCTTTTATCTTGGGAAATCTAATGCTACGCTTCTTGGGATTGATGTGGAAAAAACGCAGCAGACAGTCCTGTGGATAGTGGTCCTGTTGGTGTCTGCCTCGACAGCGATGGTTGGTCCGATGACTTTCTTTGGCTTTATGTTGGTCAATATCGTCCATCAGTTACTTAATTATTATGAACACAAGTGGTTGTTTGGTGTGGCTAGTTTGTTAGGGTTTGTGATCTTAGTAATAGGCCAAGGTGTTTTAGAACGTTTATTTAACTATCAGATTACTATTGCCATGTTGGTGGAACTATTAGGTGGAGCCTTTTTCTTCTATTTATTATATAAGGAGCGGATGAAATCATGATGAAGATGGCGCAAATTGGAAAATCTTACGGAGAAAAAGCCATTTTAAAGGCTGTTAACTTGGATATTGCTCCTAGGCAATTTACGGCTTTTATTGGACCGAATGGGGCTGGAAAATCAACGCTTCTATCAATCATGAGTCGGCTATTGGTCAAAGATGAAGGGCTCTTGATGATTAAGGGGCAGGAAATTGAGGCTTGGCATTCGGCTGAGTTGGCAAAAGAATTGACCATGCTCAAACAGCAAATTCATTTTCAAGTCAAGTTCACTGTTGAAGAGCTAGTTGCTTTTGGACGTTTCCCTTACAGTCAGGGGCGTCTGACAGCAGAAGACCTTGCTAAAATTAATGAAGCACTGACTTATATGGATTTGCAGGATTTACGTAGTCGGTTGATTGGCACCCTATCAGGTGGGCAATTACAGCGAGTCTACATTGCGATGGTCTTGGCACAAGATACCGATATTGTCTTGTTGGATGAACCACTGAATAATCTAGATATTAAGCAAGGAATTGCGATGATGAAAACCCTGAGACGTTTGGTCGATGAATTAGGGAAAACAGTCGTTATCGTCATCCATGATATTAATATTGCCAGTCAATTTGTTGATCAGATGGTTGGCTTTAAAGAGGGGGAAATTTTTTGCCGAGGAACCCCTCAAGAGGTGATGACAAAAACGATTTTGGATGACCTCTATAACATGGATGTTACTGTTGATGAAATTCATGGCAAACGCATTTGTATTTATCACTAAAAAGGAGACAGATATGTCAAAAACAATGAAACGATTACTTAGTGCAATAGCACTTGTTGCAACACTTATTTTAGTAGCTTGTGGTTCAAAAACAGCTAAAGAGAAGACATCAAAGGAAACAAAAGCAGTTCCAGCAGAAGTAACGATTAAAGCAGAAAATGGGGATATCACTGTCCCAGCGAATCCTAAAAAAATTGTTGTTCTTGATTTAGGAATGGCTGATACCTTACGTACTTTGGGGCATGAAGATGCGATCGTTGGTATGCCGTCTCAATCTTTACCAACTTACTTAGCTGACCTTGGTAAGAAGGATTCTGTCACAAATGTTGGTAACTTGAAAGAAGTTAATCTCGAAGCGATTGCTAAATTGGCACCTGATATCATTATTGCCTCAGGTCGAACTCAAGGAAAAATTGCAGAATTTGAAGAAATTGCACCGACAGTTTATTTTGCCACAGATAGTGCCGACTATCTTAATTCTGTTAAAAACAATGTGACAGAAGTGGCTAAACTATTTGGTGATGAAGCGGTCGGAACAGCCGAAAAAGAATTGGCAGAGCTAGATAATATTGTTTCAATTGCCACAAAAGCTAATGAAGGAGCAGATCAAACAACCTTGATGGTTCTTTTAAATGAAGGGAATATTGCAGGTATCGGATCGGAAGGTCGCTATGGTTTTGTCTATAATACTCTAGGTTTCAAGCCAACAAGTCTTGAGATTAAAGAAGGAGCGCGTGGCGGTCAAGGTGGCCGTGGTGGACATGGTCAAGGGCTCAGCTTTGAATCAATTGCAGAAGTTAACCCGGATACGATTTTTGTTGTAGATCGTACCCTTGCTATTGGTGGTGACATTTCAACCAATGCGGATGTTCTTAATAACGCGTTATTACAAGGAACAAAGGCTGGTCAGAACAAACGTATCATTACGCTAACATCAGACCTGTGGTACCTATCAGGTGGTGGACTTGAGTCAACACGCCTCATGTTTGAAGAAGTTGCTGAACACGCAGGAAAATAAATAATAAGATGAACTCAGACAGGAAAAACTTGTCTGAGTTTTTTTGTTTCTTGGTTACGGGAGAACATCTATAGAGAATGATTATTTTTTCAGTTTTTACTTGCTATTTTGGAATGATAGTTTTATAATTTATATATACTTAAATTAAGCATATATAAAAATTAAGGAGGTTAATATGTATTATCCTATTCCGTCCCCTGTGATTGAGTTTCTGGTGCTGGGGATTGTTGCTGAGAAAGACTCTTATGGCTATGAGATTAGTCAGACCTTGAAAATGCTCACTTCCATCAAAGAGTCAACCCTCTACCCTATTTTGAAAAAAATGGAGTTGAGTGGTTATCTCGAGACCTATTCGGAAGCTCATCAAGGAAGGCAACGCAAATATTATCGTAGAACCGCTCTAGGGAGCCAACAGTTTACGTTTTTAGAAGAAGAATGGCTACGCTACTCAGCTGCTATTCTGGATATGGCGAAAGGAAAATTGAAAAAATGACAGGACAAGAATTTTTACAACGTTTAGAGATGGCTTTGGCTAGTTTAACAGACAGTCAAAAGCAAGAAGTAATGGCTTATTTCAAAGAATACCTTGCTGAAGCTGGGGATAATGCAGAGGCAATTGCTGAGCTTGGAAAGCCAGAAGAAGTGGCTGAAGAATTGGTTGGGCAATTTCAAGAAAAAGGCATTTTGGAAGAAAGAGCCCAAGAACAGATAGTTCGTCAGTCGCTAACCGATGCGACGAATCTTCAAATCACTCTGAATGATTTTGATGTGATTGTTGAGCAGGATGATGTTTCAGAAGTTGTTGTCGAAGCGGTAGAAGAGGTGCAAGAACTCTTAGCTATTTCCAGAGAAAATGCTCAGGTGACTATTGCGCAAATCTCTGATCCGGCACGTTATAAAACCATTTCCATTTTAGGATTGTTTTCAATCAAGACGACTTATGGTGGTCGGTTCACTGTAAAAGTGCCGCGGGAGACAATGTTTGAAACGATTACGGTGATTTCAAGGGATGGCGATGCAACATTATCAGGATTGACTGCTAATCAAGGCAATGTAGCCTTGACAAATGGAGACTTGGAGTTAAATTCTTGCCGTATTGCTAACCTTAAGCTGACCTTGCAAAATGGTGATGGAGAAGTGGTCAATAGTGCTACTGAAAATGTTTTAGGAAATTTCCAAAATGGCGATTGTGAGGTTATTAATAGCCAATTAGGAGTAGCGGAGTTTCATTTAGCCAATGGTGATTTAGAATTAGAAAAGGTGGAAAGTCGAGAAACTCTCGCATTAGAACTCTCAAATGGTGACCTGACCTACCGTTACAGTAAGGCTGATTATGCAAGGGCAAAATTATCTAACGGAGATGCGACGGTGTCAGACCTTGATTTTAAAGATTTAATGCTAACGCATCATTGTGGCGATGCTGCTGTTATCTTAAAAGAAGGTCAGGCAGAGGACTTAGCCATAGTGGTTGAAACAAAATTTGGTGATTACAGCGTGTTAGGTCATACTGGAGAAAATGGACGTTATACCGATACCAATCATCAAGCGACTCGTCGGTTGACAATCACCAATCATTTTGGAGATGTTTCAGTCAACTAGGACCTCTTAACTTTTTAGAGCAAGTAAAGACTTTGGGCTTGTCTTTTGCGACCGTTTTCACTAAAATAGAAGTATCTAATAGGAGGATTAATCTGTGAAATATATTGTTAACACATCAAATAACCCGGCTTATAATATTGCCTTAGAAGCCTACGCTTTCAAAGAATTACAGAGTGAAGATGAGATTTTTATCCTTTGGATCAATGAGCCTGCTATTATTATTGGGAAACACCAAAATGCGGTGCAGGAAATCAATAAGGAATACACAGATGCCCACGGGATTCATGTGGTTCGCCGTCTGTCAGGTGGTGGGGCTGTTTACCATGACCTTAATAACTTGAACTACACCATCATTTCCAACAAAGCTGACGAGGGAGCGTTTGATTTCAAAACGTTCTCACAACCTGTGATTGAAACCTTGGCTGATCTTGGAGTAACCGCTTCGTTTACGGGACGTAACGACCTTGAGATTGACGGCAAGAAATTCTGTGGTAATGCGCAGGCCTATTATAAAGGACGCATGATGCACCATGGTTGCTTATTGTTTGATGTGGATATGACTGTTCTTGGCGATGCCCTCAAGGTTTCAAAAGATAAAATTGAGTCAAAGGGGGTTAAATCTGTCCGTGCGCGGGTGACCAATATCTTAAATGAATTGCCAGAAAAAATTACGGTTAATGAATTTGCGGATAAGATTTTGGATAAAATGAAAGAGCACTATCCTGATATGACAGAGTATGTTTTGTCAGAAGATGAATTGGCTAAAATCCAAAAATCATATGAAGAGCAATTCTCAACATGGGAGTGGACTTATGGTGCTGCCCCAGATTATACAGTAGAGCGTTCGGTTCGTTACCCAGCTGGTAAGATTACGAGCTATATTAAGACTGAGAACTCAGTTATTGAAAATATCAAAATTTACGGGGATTTCTTCGGTATTGGTGATGTTTCTGATATTGAACAGCTCCTTATCGGCACGCGCTATGAGTATGTGGATGTTTTGGAGAAATTGCAAAGCATTGACACAACACACTACTTCTCACGGATGACAACAGAGGAAGTTGCAAAAGCAATTGTGGCATAGGAAGCTTTATGCTCTATCAGAAACAAATCAGTAAGATTGTAGAGAAAGTTATTGATACAATCTCGGATAGAAAATACTCTCAACTCAAAAATATCGTCTCTCATACCAATGTACCTGCTGATTTATAAGAAAAACAATTATTAGAATTGGGTAAATGGATCGAGGAACAATTGGAGATGTGGGCTGAGGATGAAGAACGCCATTTGTATTTGATAAATTTAATTTAAATCAACTTGATATTGATGAAGAGGGTATTTTGTTTGCAACTTACAGACCAGAGAGTTACGGTGAGGCGTTGTTTGAATTTTTCTTTGATGTTCAAGAAGATAACAGCCTTCGCGCAGAGTTTTAAACGAATATTTAACCGCGAATTGATTACGGTTTGATTATAAAAATACAAATCGAAGGGACAACCTTCGATTTTTTTGATAAAAATAGTTGACAAAAGAATAAATATGCAATAAAATAATTTTATTACAAAAAAGGAAGTATATTTATGTCAAAAGAAAAAGTGATTTTAGCTTACTCAGGTGGTCTTGATACATCCGTAGCCATTACTTGGTTGAAAAAAGATTATGATGTCATTGCTGTTTGTATGGATGTTGGTGAAGGAAAAGACCTTGATTTTATTCATGATAAGGCTTTGGCTGTCGGTGCCATTGAATCTTATGTGCTTGATGTTAAGGATGAATTTGCAGAGGAATACATTCTTCCAGCTCTTCAAGCGCATGCTTATTACGAACAAAAATACCCATTAGTTTCTGCTCTAAGCCGTCCGATTATCTCTAAGAAATTAGTAGAAGTTGCCCACCAAACAGGTGCGACAACGATTGCTCATGGCTGCACAGGAAAAGGAAATGACCAAGTCCGTTTTGAAGTTGCTATTGCAGCACTTGATCCAAACTTGAAAGTGGTAGCTCCAGTCCGTGAATGGAAATGGTCACGTGAAGAAGAAATTGAATATGCTAAAGCAAACGGTGTTCCAGTTCCAGCTGACCTTGATAATCCTTATTCTGTTGACCAAAACCTTTGGGGCCGTGCCAATGAATGTGGTGTTTTGGAAAATCCCTGGAATCAAGCGCCAGAAGAAGCCTTTGGGATTACAATAGCACCAGAAAAAGCTCCTGATACTCCTGAATTTGTAGATATTACCTTTGTATCTGGAAAACCTGTTGCCATCAATGGTGAAGAAATGAAACTCGTTGACCTTATTCAAAAACTTAATGTTATTGCAGGAGCGCATGGTGTAGGACGTATTGACCATGTTGAAAACCGTTTAGTGGGTATTAAATCACGTGAGATTTACGAGTGTCCAGGTGCCATCACACTTTTAACTGCTCATAAGGAAATTGAAGACTTGACTTTGGTACGTGAAGTGTCTCATTTTAAACCAATCCTTGAAAATGAATTAGCAAACTTGATTTACAATGCTCTTTGGTTCAGTCCAGCAACTAAGGCAATTATTGCTTATATTAAAGAAACGCAAAAAGTGGTTAACGGGACAGCTAAAGTGAAACTTTATAAAGGACATGCTCAAGTCGTTGCCCGGAAATCTCCAAATTCTCTTTATGACGAAAACCTAGCGACCTACACATCAGCAGATAGTTTTGACCAAAATGCAGCGGTTGGATTTATCAAACTGTGGGGTCTTCCTACTCAAGTAAATAGTCAAGTTAATGGAACTAAGGGTTAGATTATGGCAGAAAATTACAAATTATGGGGTGGTCGCTTTGAGGCTAGCCTCGAAAAATGGGTGGAAGAATTTGGTGCTTCCATTTCCTTTGACCAGAAAATGGCAGAGCAGGACTTAATAGGATCCCTTGCTCATGTCACCATGCTTGGAGAAACGGGTATCATTTCTAAAGTAGAAGCTCATCAGATTAAATCTGGTTTGGAAGATCTTTTGATAGATTACAAAAATGGGCAGCTTACCTTTGACGTGACCAACGAAGATATTCACATGAACATAGAGGCCTTACTGACTGCTAAAATTGGTCCAGTCGCTGGTAAGCTTCACACGGCACGTTCACGTAATGACCAAGTGGCAACAGACATGCATCTCTATTTAAAAATGAAGTTGGGAGAAGTCCTTGCTAAATTAAGTAACCTTCGTCAGGTTTTGGTGGACTTAGCTGAAAAGCATGTGGAAACTCTCATGCCAGGCTACACACATTTACAACACGCACAGCCTATTTCATTTGGACATCATTTAATGGCTTATTATAGTATGTTTACTCGTGATGCGGAGCGTTTTGAGTTTAATATGACACATACGGATTTATCACCGCTGGGAGCAGCAGCTTTGGCAGGAACCACCTTTCCTATTGATCGCGAGATGACAGCGCAGCTGATGGGCTTTGCCAAACCTTATAGCAACTCATTAGATGCTGTATCTGACCGTGATTTTATTTTGGAATTTTTAGCTAATAGTTCTATTTTGATGATGCACATGAGTCGCTTATGTGAGGAAATCATTAACTGGTGTAGTCACGAATACCAATTTGTGACCCTGTCAGATACCTTTTCAACAGGTTCGTCTATCATGCCTCAAAAGAAAAATCCTGATATGGCGGAGCTTATTCGGGGGAAGACAGGTCGTGTTTATGGCAATTTAATTGGGCTTTTGACGGTTATGAAATCCCTGCCTCTGGCTTATAACAAGGACCTCCAAGAGGATAAGGAAGGCATGTTTGATACGGTTGAAACCATTACAGTAACCCTTGATATTTTGGCGGGCATGTTGAGCAGTATGACTGTAAATGATAAACACATGTCAGAGTCAACCGAAAAAGATTTTTCAAATGCCACAGAGTTAGCAGATTATCTTGCTTCTAAAGGTTTACCTTTCCGTGAAGCACACGAAATCGTAGGTAAATTAGTCCTAGAATGTACCAAGGCAGGACACTATTTGCAAGATATTCCCTTGGAACGTTATCAAGAAATCTCTGACTTGATTGAGGAAGATATCTATGTAGCTTTACAATCAAAAACAGCAGTTGAGCGTCGTAACTCACTTGGAGGCACTGGATTTGAACAGGTGAGGTGGCAGATTGAGATGGCTAAGAAGGAATTTTAAAATAAAACGTTTGATTTATCCGGACGTTTTTTCTTTCGATAGAAGATTCAGATGGTTTATACTAAAATAAGCAAAAAGTTTTGGAGATGGCTTATGAAAGCTATTATAACGACGGTTGTTGGTAAGGATGGGAAAAGAATTGTAGCAGGTGTGGCAGGCAAGTTAGCTGAGCTGAATCTGAACATTGATGATATTTCTCAGACGGTTTTGGATGAGTATTTTACCATGATGGCGGTGGTGTCATCTGAGGAGAAACAGGATTTCACGGCTTTGCGTAGTGACTTGGAGGCCTTTGGACAAACGCTGAATGTTAAAATCAATATTTAAAGCGCAGCTATTTTTGACGCCATGCACAATTTGTAAGAGGTGACCTATGGATATTAGACAAGTTCGTGAAACAATTGAGCAGAAAATTTATGACAAAATTACAACTAAGGCTGCGAATCTGGTTTCGGTTGGAGATGAGATTGCAGCAAAGCTTGGGATTTCCATTGTCAACAAACATGTCAGTGTGACACCGATTGCCTTGATTGGTGCAGCGACGGATGCGTTAGATTATTTTCCTTTGGGCATACACTTGATTGAGCTGCAAGACGAAAGGTGGCGTGATAGCTTGTAACCAAGTCGGTGGCCTCTCGGGTGTCTTCATTCCTGTCTCAGAAGATGAGGGAATGATTGCGGCGGTGCAGAGTGGCTCTCTTAACTTGGAAAAATTGGAAGCTATGACGGCTATCTGTTCCATTGGTCTTGATATGATTGCTATTCCGGAGGATACTCCTTATGAAACCATTGCGGCTATGATTGCCAATGAAGCAGCTATCTGGGTCATCAATCAGAACTCATCAGCAGGCTTTATCAATCGAGGCGAACAAATTCCGGCGCCAATTCATAGTTTTAAGAATTAAGACTCAATTACTGCACTTATTATCGGATGATAGGTGTATTTTGTATGTTATGATGATTTTAACGTAAAAAAGCCACTGGTGAACTTTTTAACAGCAGTGGTTTCTTTACTATTATTTCTCTAGCTCTTCAGTCCAAGCACCTGTTCCGTCAATGACGTTGGTTGTATCGTAGCCCATACTGTCTAAAAAGGCACAGACTTGGGCAGAACGTCCTCCTGCTTGGCAGATGATGTAGTAGGGTTTATCGGTTGTGAGCTCTGTGGAACGATTACCTAGTTCGCTAAGGGGAAGATTAACAGCCCCAGGAACATGTCCAGTTGCAAATTCATCTTTCTCACGAACATCAATTAAGTTAATGCTTTCAGTATCAAGCAAGGTTTTCAATTCCATAACTGAAATGGCCTTTGTCATAAATAATCTCCTTTTTTATTCTGTCTGTATTGTCTATTATTTTCATAGAAAAAGCAATCAATGTATTTCAGTAATTTATTTGTTTGTGTAAATATCAGTTGTATACATGTCAAACGGAAACGTTGTAGTTTTCAGGTAATGTCTTTTCCCAAAGATAGGATAGCAAGGACTATAATGGTAGCACGTACGGGAATATCTATGACAGCCAGGAACCTAAATGCTTACCATTGGGGAATGGCTCTGCATATGTGTCATGCGAACAATATACATGACAAAGTATAACGAAAATGACATGTTCAGATAGAGGATGATTTAGAAGCCACACCAAGTGATGACTATCAAGGTATTCAAGAGTTTTATCCTTTTTTGACAGAGGAAAATCGTGTCTTAGCTCTGCCATGTTCCTACCATGACCCTAAGCAAGATTAGTGTTAATATCCAGCTAATGGGCCGAGATAGGCAGTTGAAAATTAGTTGGAATCCTATCAATCGCAGAGGTGCTCGTTGGCGCTCCTCATTCCTTGAGGTTGACAGAAAGACATATCACTATTTCTCCCAAGGCAATCTCTACCGTGAAAACACGGGACAGATCCTATTTTTTTTGAGACACCTATCCTTTGATTTGGGGAATAGCAGAGTTGCTGAGTTGGGATTTCAAAGATTAGTCAATAAAATAAAAAAGCATGAACGATTTGAACTGCTCCCTGTCAAGTGGACAATGAAATAATAAAAGATTAAGCAACGGCCTTGTCCCTCAATTCAAGAGGGGCAAGGCCGTTGTGCTTCTCTTGAAATCGTTCGTTATTGTAAAAATAGATATAGTCATCAATATCATAAACTAATTCCTCAAATGTCTTGTAAGCCTTCAAGTCATAACATTCCGTCTTAAAGTGACCAAAGAAACTCTCAATTGGCGCATTGTCAATGCATTTTCCGACTCGTGACCTAGAGCGTTTCATCTAATATTGGGTCGTTACCATCCAGCATTCCCGTGAAGTGTATTGACTTCCTTAGTCGCTGTGGATGATTGGTATGGCATCTGGATTAGCTTCCATAGCCTTTCTTAGGTTCTCCATGACAAGAGGATTGTCATTATGCTTACTGGATATGGTAAGCCACGATAGAACCATCATAAAGGTCTTTAATAGCACTTAAATAAGCTTTACAACCTCGTCCATACTGTAAGAAAGTCACATCTGTACACCATTTTTGATTAGGGGCTTGAGCTGTGAACTCTCAATTGAGAAAATTCTCTTCGATTTTTATAAAACTAGTCTTCGTGCAATAGCCTCGAGAATGACGGATAATTGATGAGATACCAAGGATACACATTAAGCGACGAATTCACTTCTTGTTATAAGTTGTTCCAAGTTTCCGATTGACAGCTCGCGTCATTCGACGGTAGCCTAAAATTCCCTTGCGTTTGGTATGGAGTTCCTTGATGGCTTTTAATAGTGTTCGATTTGTCTCCTCAGATGTAGTCTCTTTGTGATTAAGCCACTTATAATAACCTGATCGAGACACTCCAAGTCATTGGCATAACTGGCTAATAGAGGCTCCACTATGCTTAT
>NZ_JBHSOJ010000008.1:0-26167 GCF_042656225.1 Streptococcus caledonicus | reverse complement strand
AGAAGCTGATAAGTGAGAATAACGAGATTTTTTGGTAGAATGGTTAGTGGACATGTTCATCTGCTTTCTATACTGAGTTGGGGAATTCTAGTATATCAGACGAACATGTCTTTTCTGTTGCACTTCATTTTACAACGCGGGCCTAAAATTTTTTAAAAATCTTATTAATATTTTGCTTGACGAATAATTTTTTTGTGATATAATTTGAGTCATAAATTATTTATTGATCAAATAAATAATTTTAAGGAGGGAGTTATATGAACTTTCAAACCATCTTATATGATATATCTGGCGACCTAGCCACGATAACCTTTAATCGTCCTGAAGTTTCAAATGGCTTTAACATTCCGATGTGTCAAGAAATTCTAACAGCACTTAATCTTGCCAAAGATGATGAAGCCGTTAAAATGATTCTCTTCCAAGCAGAAGGAAAAGTATTTTCTGTTGGGGGAGATTTAACAGAAATGGAAAGAGCTGTGGAGGCTGACGATATTCAGTCCTTAGTTGACATTGCAAAGTTGGTTCAAGATATCTCATATGCCATGAAGCAGTTGCCTAAACCAATCATTATGGCCGTAGATGGACCTGTTGCTGGTGCGGCATTTAATATGATCTTGGCAGCAGATTTTTGTATCGCCAGTGAAAAGGCAAAGTTTATCCAAGCTTTTGTAAATGTTGGGTTAGCTCCTGATGCTGGAGGTCTTTATCTCTTGATGAGGGCTGTTGGGATGAACAAAGCCACTCATTTGGTAATGACAGGTGAGGCGGTGACAGCTGAAAAAGCTTTGGAGTATGGTTTCGTCTATAAAACGTGCTTATCAGAAAAATTGGGAATAACCACTCAGCAATTAATTAAACGTCTAAAACGAGGGTCGTTTAATTCTTATAGGGCTATGAAAGAATTAATTTGGCAAAGTTTTTTTTCTGGATGGCAGAGTTATGCAGAGCTGGAGCTAAATCTTCAAGAAGCCCTGGCTTTTAAAGATGATTTTAAAGAAGGTGTAAAAGCATATTCAGAACGTAGGAGACCAGCCTTTTCTGGGAAGTGGTAACGGATTTTTACTTGGCAAATGATTTATAGTGTGATATTATTTAAATTATCAAATTATAAAGGAGTCTTAAATGGACTTTCATCAAATAAATGACTATCTCGTTGATATCTTTAATCGAATTTTAGTTATTGAAGAGAACACCTTACGCAGTAGCCCCTTCAGCGACTGTACCATCAAAGAAGTGCATACTATTGATATCATCGGTAAGAACCGTTTGGTGACGCCAAGCGATATTGCTAAAGAGCTTATGGTAACTTTAGGTACAGTTACTACTGCGCTTAATAAATTAGAGAGCAAGGGGTATGTTATCCGTACTCGTTCACAAGAGGATCGTCGTGTCGTCTATCTTAGTTTGACTAAAAAAGGTCGTGTGGTCTATCATTTACATAAAAAATTTCATCGTGTCATGATTGACCAAATTTTGGCGGGAATGTCAGAAAATGAATTAGAAGGTTTAGAACGTGGTCTTGTTAATCTTCATACTTTCTTGGAGGAGAGACGCTAATGACTTTTGCAAAAATTAGTCAAGTAGCCCATTACGTTCCTAGTCAAGTGGTAAGCAATGATGATTTAGCTAAAATCATGGATACATCGGACGAATGGATTTCAACACGAACGGGTATCCGTGAGCGCCACATTTCAACAAATGAAAATACGAGCGATTTAGCGATTAAAGTAGCTTGGCAATTGCTTGAAAAATCTCATCTAGATCCAGAGGAACTAGACTTTATCCTTATCGCAACAATGTCTCCAGACTCGATGATGCCTTCAACGGCAGCGCGTGTTCAAGGCGCTCTTGGTGCAACCAATGCCTTTGCTTTTGACTTATCAGCTGCTTGTTCAGGATTTGTTTTTGCACTAGCGACAGCAGAAAAATTGATTAATTCAGGAGCCTATACACGTGGTCTCGTTATCGGTGCTGAGGTTTTATCAAAACAGTTGGATTGGTCTGATCGTTCAACGGCAGTTCTCTTTGGAGATGGTGCAGGAGGTGTTCTCTTAGAAAAAGCAGACGTTCTTCATTTTTTAGCGGAGTCCCTTCATACGGATGGTAGCAAAGGTGGTCTTCTTGGCGGTGCTACAACAGTTAAGTCTCCCTTTACTCAAGAGCATGAAGCTATCAATCCTTTTATACAGATGGATGGAAGAGCTATTTTTGAATTCACTATTCGTACAGTATCTAAAAGTATTTTAGCTATCATAGAGGAAGTTGGAGAACCTGATTATTTGTTGCTTCATCAGGCTAATGAACGTATTTTAGATAAAATGGCTAAGAAAATCGGTGTTAATAGAGAGAAATTCTTAGCTAATATGCAGCGATATGGTAACACTAGTGCGGCTTCGATTCCCATTTTGCTCTCAGAGAATGTCGCAAATGGAACCTTGAAATTAGATGGTACTCAAAAAATTCTTTTATCAGGATTTGGTGGAGGTTTGACTTGGGGAAATTTAATTGTTAGAATTTAGTTAATCTGCGTAAAATTAAAACGCAATTAAAAATTTTTATATTTATAGAGGAGAAAACTCATGTCAGTATTTGAAAAAGTACAAGAAATTATCGTTGAAGAACTTGGTAAAGAAGCAGAAGAGGTAAAAGTAGAAACAACTTTTGATGATCTTGATGCAGATTCATTGGATGTTTTTCAAGTTATCTCAGAAATTGAAGATGCTTTTGATATCCAAATTGAGACAGAAGAAGGACTTAATACTGTAGGTGACCTTGTTGCCTATGTTGAAGAAAAAACAAAATAGGAAGAACTGCAGAAATCATGTGTTCGCTGTGCGAATTTGATTTTATAGCAGTATTCCAATATGGTGATTGAGATAAGCATTTTAAATGATAGTGCTATTTTCAATCAACTGTTGAGTAAAGTCTTTTTGAGTAAAAGGAGGTTGTGAGTGATATCCAACCTTTCTTCTTAGAATCATACTTTGATTTTCAAATTATTATAATGAATGTATCTATTAGAAGGTTAGTAGAAAAATGAAATCTCGTATTACAGAACTTTTGGGGATTAAATACCCTATTTTCCAAGGAGGAATGGCCTGGGTTGCTGATGGTGATTTAGCTGGAGCCGTATCAAATGCAGGTGGCCTTGGTATTATTGGTGGTGGTAATGCTCCTAAAGAAGTGGTCAAAGCTAATATTGATAAGGTAAAGTCAATTACTGATCAACCTTTTGGGGTCAATATCATGCTCTTATCTCCATTCGCAGATGACATTGTTGATCTTGTTATCGCTGAAGGTGTCAAAGTTGTGACCACTGGTGCTGGCAATCCAGGAAAATACATGGAACGTTTTCATGAGGCAGGGATTACCGTTATCCCTGTAGTACCTTCCGTTGCTTTAGCTAAACGTATGGAAAAATTAGGAGCTGATGCTGTAATCGCTGAAGGTATGGAAGCGGGTGGACATATTGGAAAATTGACCACCATGACTCTAGTTCGTCAAGTTGTTGCAGCAGTCAATATTCCAGTCATTGCTGCTGGTGGTATTGCAGATGGACATGGCGCAGCAGCAGCATTTATGCTGGGAGCTGATGCTATTCAAGTAGGCACACGCTTTGTTGTTGCTAAGGAATCAAATGCCCATCAAAATTTCAAAGATAAAATTTTAAAGGCTAAGGATATTGACACTGTCATATCGGCTTCTGTAGTCGGTCATCCAGTTCGTGCTATCAAAAATAAATTGTCAACAAATTATTCTCATGCTGAGAAAGAATTTTTGGCAGGCCGCAAAACGGCTGAAGAAATTGAAGAGCTTGGTGCGGGTGCTCTTAGAAATGCAGTTGTGGATGGTGATGTTGTCAATGGTTCTGTTATGGCAGGTCAGATTGCAGGAGTTGTAAATAAAGAAGAAACATGTCAAGAAATTTTAGAAGACCTTTATTCTGGTGCTCGCCAAGTTATTCTAGCAGAAGCGAAACGCTGGATGGATTAATGGTTTAATCTGAGGCATTTGTCTTAAATGCTGTTATCATAAAATAAAAAGAAGAGCGGATGCTCAAAAAGGATATGAATATGTCTAAAAAAGCTTTTTTATTTGCTGGGCAAGGATCTCAAAAAATTGGAATGGCTAAGGATTTGTATGATACTTATCCGGTTGTCAGAGAAACTTTTGATGCTGCAGGTCAAATTTTAGGTTATGATTTGCGTGACTTGATTGATAATGATGAAGTGAAGCTAAATCAGACCCGTTACACGCAACCAGCTATTTTAACAACTTCGGTAGCAATTTATCGCTTGTTAGAGGAAAATGGGTTCACTCCTGATATTGTAGCAGGGCTTTCTTTAGGAGAATACTCAGCCCTGGTAGCAAGCGGAGCACTTAAGTTTGAAGATGCAGTAGTTTTGGTTGCTAAACGCGGTGAGTTTATGGAGACGGCTGCCCCTGCTGGTAGTGGTAAAATGGTTGCGGTTATGAATACCGATCCAACCTTAATTGAAGAAATATGTCGAAAGGCTTCTAAAATGGGCGTTGTCACCCCAGCTAACTATAATACTCCAGCGCAGATTGTGATTGGTGGCGAGGTTATTGCAGTTGATTATGCTACTGAATTATTGAAGGAAGCAGGAGCTAGACGTCTTATTCCACTTAATGTATCAGGGCCATTCCACACAGCCCTTTTGGCTTCGGCTTCTCAAAAGTTAGCTACTGCACTGGACGAGGTGACGTTCTCTGACTTTTGTTGCCCTTTAGTTGGGAATACTGAAGCGAAGATTATGGAAAAAGGACAGATTAAATCGCTTCTAGCTCGTCAAGTAATGGAACCCGTTCGTTTTTATGATTCTATTACAAGTATTCGAGCGGTTGGTGTGGATGAGATGATTGAAATTGGACCAGGGAAAGTTTTGTCAGGTTTTATCAAAAAAATTGATAAAAACCTCTTAGTCAAATCAGTAGAGGATTTAGATTCTCTAAAATTTCTTTTGGAGTGTTAAAATAAATGGAAATTAAATCAAAAAATGTTTTTGTCACAGGATCAACTCGAGGCATCGGCCTAGCAATTGCTCATAAATTTGCCAGTCTTGGTGCGAATGTCGTTCTTAATGGGCGCTCTGCTATTTCTGAAGAATTGCTGGCGCAATTTGCTGATTATGGTGTTAAAGTTTGTGCCATTTCTGGCGATATTTCAACATTTGAAGATGCTGAACGTATGATTACTGAAGCGAATCAAATGCTAGGAAGTGTCGATATTCTGGTTAATAATGCTGGTATTACGAATGACAAATTGATGCTCAAAATGACTGAGGAAGATTTTGAAAAAGTTCTTAAGGTTAATCTGACGGGGGCTTTTAACATGACAAAATCAGTCTTGAAACCGATGACGAAAGCAAAAGAAGGTGCTATCATCAATGTGTCATCTGTTGTCGGTTTAGCTGGAAACATTGGTCAGGCTAATTACGCCGCTTCAAAAGCAGGCTTAATTGGTTTTACTAAGTCAGTTGCTAAGGAAGTTGCAGCACGAGGAGTGCGAGTAAATGTTATTGCTCCTGGCTTTATAGAATCAGATATGACGGATGTTATTCCTGAAAAAATGAAAGAAGTAATGCTCTCGCAAATACCGATGAAAGTTATTGGAAAACCGGAACAAGTTGCGGAAGTAGCTGTATTCTTGGCTCAACAAGAATACCTAACTGGTCAAGTTATTGCAATTGATGGCGGCATGACCATGCAAGGCTAAGCTGAGTCAATGAGATATTTATTTTGCCAAAGGGTAAAGATAAGTGAATGGGCAGAGTGCCAAGGAGAAAAAGATGACAAATCGTGTTGTAATTACAGGTTACGGTGTAACCTCACCAATTGGAAATACACCAGAAGAATTTTGGGCGAGTCTTCGAGATGGTAAAATTGGTATTAAACCAATTACGAAGTTTGACACAAGTGATTTTGCTGTTAAGAATGCTGCGGAAATTCAAGATTTTCCATTTGACAAATATTTTGTTAAAAAAGACACGAATCGTTATGATTTGTATTCATTATATGCTCTCTACGCAGCGTCAGAAGCTGTACAAAATGCTAGATTAGATGTTGAAGCGATTGATTCTGATCGTTTTGGAGTGATTGTGGCATCAGGTATAGGTGGTATTTATGAGATTGAAGAGCAAGTGATTCGTTTACATGAAAAAGGTCCTAAACGCGTGAAACCGATGACCTTGCCAAAATGTTTACCTAACATGGCGTCTGGGAATGTTGCAATGGCTTTTAACGCTCAAGGGGTATGTAAATCTATTAATACTGCTTGTGCTTCGTCCAATGATGCTATAGGTGATGCCTTCCGCACGATTAAATTTGGTCTTCAGGATGTGATGTTGGTAGGTGGGGCAGAAGCTTCTATTACACGGTTTGCAATTGCAGGATTCCAAAGTTTAACCGCCTTGTCAACGACTGAAAATCCTGAACGTGCTTCAATTCCGTTTGATAAAGATCGTAATGGTTTTGTCATGGGAGAAGGTTCTGGAATGCTTGTTTTGGAAAGCTTAGAGCATGCTCAACAACGCGGAGCAACTATTTTAGCGGAAGTGGTCGGCTATGGAAATACTTGTGATGCCTACCATATGACTTCACCGCACCCAGAAGGATTAGGGGCACGTAAGGCGATAAACTTAGCGCTTCAGGAAGCAGGTATTGAAGCATCAGCAGTGGGCTATGTTAACGCTCATGGCACATCAACCCCAGCCAATGAAAAGGGAGAAAGTCAAGCGATTGTAGCTGTCTTAGGGAAAGAGGTTCCTGTATCATCTACTAAGTCATTTACAGGACATTTGCTTGGTGCAGCAGGAGCTGTTGAAGCAATTGCTACTGTTGAAGCGATGCGTCATAGCTTTATTCCAAAAACTGCGGGAACGCAAGAATTATCAGAAAATATTGAAGCAAATGTTGTCACTGGACAAGGTTTAGAGCAAGAAATTCGATATGCTATTTCAAATACGTTTGGCTTTGGAGGGCACAATGCTGTTCTTGCTTTCAAACGTTGGGAGGATTAAAACGTGAATATTAGTGAAATCAAAGATTTGATGGCTCAATTTGATCAATCGAGTCTTCGTGAATTTACTTATAGAAAAGATGGAAATGAACTGTTTTTTTCAAAAAATGAGCAGAGCAATGTTTCAAGAAATGTTGTAGAAAGCATCTCTGCCTCTAGTCAGACAGTAACATCTGAAGTTGCGCCAGTTTTGTCTCAAAAAGATGAGACTGTTCAATCAGTTCAAACTTCTCAAGAAGTTGAAGGGGATATTGTTGAAAGTCCGTTAGTAGGTGTCGCCTATCTATCACCAGGACCAGACAAACCTGTTTTTGTATCAGTAGGTGATATGGTAAAAAAAGGTCAAACCCTCCTTATTGTAGAAGCGATGAAAGTCATGAATGAGGTACCAGCTCCAAAAGACGGTGTTATTACTGAGATTTTAGTGGTTAATGAGGAAGTTGTTGATTTTGGAAAAGGATTGGTGCGTATTAAATGATTATTGATATTAATCAAATAAAAGAAGCATTACCGCACCGTTACCCTTTTTTACTGGTTGATCGTGTATTAGAAGTTTCTGATGATGAAATTGTTGCCATAAAAAATGTAACGATTAATGAGCCCTTTTTCCAAGGACATTTTCCGCAATACCCTGTTATGCCAGGCGTGCTTATCATGGAAGCATTGGCACAGACTGCAGGAGTATTAGAGTTATCTAAAGCAGAAAATAAAGGCAAGTTAGTTTTTTATGCCGGTATGGATAAAGTTAAGTTTAAAAAACAAGTGATTCCTGGAGATCAACTCGTCATGACAGCTAAATTTGTAAAACGTCGTGGAACGATTGCAGTTGTTGAAGCGAAAGCGGAGGTTGATGGAAAACTAGCAGCAAGTGGAACCTTGACTTTTGCGATAGGAAACTAAGGAATCGGTTGTTTTGGGATGACTTGCTTGAAATCTGTTTGCGAGGCTTAATTTTCATCATAATCAACAGATTTATTGGTTTCTAAAATTTACGAGAGGATGAAAAGGTAGCAACAATGGTTTAAATAGTTGTTTGCTAACTCATAAATTATGTTTAAAAAAATTCTTATTGCGAATCGTGGCGAGATTGCGGTCCGTATTATTCGTGCGGCACGTGAATTAGGCATTGCGACCGTAGCCATCTATTCAGAAGCTGACAAAGAAGCTCTTCATGTAGCTCTTGCTGATGAAGCTATTTGTGTCGGTCCTGCAAAATCCACAGATTCTTATTTAAATATGAATTCTGTCTTATCGGCAGCTATTGTGACTAAAGCAGAAGCGATTCACCCAGGATTTGGTTTTTTAAGTGAAAATTCTAAATTTGCCACCATGTGTGAAGAGATGAATATCAAATTCATTGGCCCTTCTGGTTCTGTTATGGATAAAATGGGTGATAAAATCAATGCGCGTGCTGAGATGATAAAGGCTGATGTACCTGTTATACCTGGTTCAGAAGGAGAGGTTTTTTCTACGGAAGAGGCGCTGACTATTGCGGATAAACTGGGGTATCCAGTTATGCTAAAAGCTTCCGCAGGCGGTGGAGGAAAAGGGATTCGTAAAGTAACGAATCGTGAAGAACTAGCACCTGCTTTTGAATCGGCATCGCAAGAAGCCCAAGCTGCTTTTGGCAATGGGGCTATGTACATTGAAAAAGTGATTTATCCTGCCCGTCACATTGAAGTACAAATTTTAGGTGATTCTTTTGGAAATATCATTCACTTAGGTGAACGAGACTGTTCTCTTCAAAGGAATAATCAAAAAGTTTTAGAAGAATCTCCCTCGGTAGCTATTGGAAAGACATTGCGCCACTCGCTTGGTCAAGCTGCTGTTCGTGCTGCTCAAGCGGTTAACTATGAAAATGCTGGGACAATAGAATTTCTTCTTGATGAAAAGACAGGAGAGTTTTATTTCATGGAAATGAACACTCGTGTGCAGGTTGAGCATCCTGTGACGGAATTTGTTACCGGTGTTGATATCGTCAAGGAGCAAATTCGCATTGCATCTGGTCAACCGTTGTCCGTTACACAAGAAGAAGTTCAAATTACTGGTCATGCCATTGAATGTCGAATTAACGCAGAGAATCCAAAGTTTAACTTTGCGCCAAGTCCAGGTAAGATTCGTGAACTTTACCTTCCGTCAGGTGGCATGGGCTTACGCGTAGATTCTGCTGTTTACAGTGGTTATACGATACCACCTTACTATGATTCAATGATTGCTAAAGTTATTGTGCACGGTGAAAATCGTTTTGATGCTCTAATGAAAATGCAACGTGCACTTTATGAACTTGAAATCGAAGGTGTTGTAACGAATACGGATTTTCAGCTAGATTTAATTTCAGATAAACAGGTTATTGCAGGAGACTATGATACAAGTTTTCTAATGGAAACTTTCCTGCCTGCCTATACTAAAAATAGTGATTAACTATCAAAAAGTCTCGATTGCTCCTGAGGCTTTTATTAAAAAGTAAGAAAAAGAGGATAAAGATGGGATTATTTGATAGGAAAGAAAAATATATCCGAATCAATCCAAATAGATCACTCAAGCCTACTGTTAAACGTGAGGCGCCTGAAGTTCCAGATGAACTTTTTGCTAAATGCCCAGCGTGTAAGCACATGATTTATCAAAAAGATTTAGGACCTGCTAAGATTTGTCCGACTTGTAGCTATAATTTTCGAATTTCAGCACAAGAACGTTTAAAATTAACAGTTGATGAGGGATCGTTTGAAGAATTGTTTGTAGGTCTGGAAAATACGAATCCTCTCCGCTTTCCTAATTATCACGAAAAACTTAAAGCGGTAAAGGAATCAACGGGGCTTGATGAAGCTGTACTGACAGGTGTTGCTAAAATTGGAGGCAAGAGTGTTGCTCTTGCGATTATGGATGCTAATTTTATTATGGGGTCTATGGGAACGGTTGTTGGAGAAAAGTTGACACTTCTTTTTGAATTAGCGACTGAAAAAAATCTGCCGGTTGTTGCCTTTACAGCGTCAGGCGGTGCCCGTATGCAAGAAGGGATTATGTCATTGATGCAGATGGCTAAAATTTCAGCAGCGGTTAAACGTCATTCGAATGCAGGGCTTTTTTACCTAACGATTTTAACGGATCCAACGACAGGTGGAGTCACAGCCTCTTTTGCAATGGAGGGTGATATTATCTTGGCAGAACCACAGGCTTTGATTGGTTTTGCTGGGCGTCGTGTGATTGAAACGACAGTGCGTGAAGATTTGCCAGAGGATTTCCAAAAGGCGGAGTTTTTACAGGAGCACGGTTTTGTTGATGCCATTGTCAATCGTTTGGAGTTGAAGGATACGATTGCCCAGTTAGTAGCTTTTCACGGAGGTGAAAAATGAGCACAGTAGGACGTATTTTAAAAGAAGCTAGAAGTCAGACGCGTCTGAATGCTTTAGACTACGCCAACCTCCTTCTGGATGATGTAATGGAATTACATGGCGATCGCCAATTTTCTGACGATGGAGCAATTGTGGGTGGCATTGGTCGCTTAGCTGGTCAACCAATTACCTTTGTGGGAATCCAAAAGGGTAAGAATCTCCAAGAAAACCTCAAGTGTAATTTTGGGCAACCCCATCCAGAAGGGTATCGTAAAGCACTACGATTGATGAAACAGGCTGAAAAATTTGGCCGACCAGTTCTAACCTTAATCAATACCCCAGGAGCTTATCCAGGTGTTGGAGCTGAGGAGCGTGGGCAAGGTGAGGCTATTGCTCGTAATCTCATGGAAATGAGTGATCTGAAGGTTCCCATTATTGCAGTTATTATTGGTGAAGGTGGTTCTGGAGGTGCCCTTGCTCTAGCTGTTGCAGATAGGGTATGGATGCTGGAAAATACGGTTTACTCAATCCTCAGTCCAGAAGGCTTTGCTTCAATCTTATGGAAAGATGGTAGCCGGGCATCAGAGGCTGCTGAACTTATGAAAATTACGGCTGGTGAACTTTTAAATATGAAGGTTGTCGATAAAGTCATTGCTGAACGTGGTTACTTTTCAAGTGAAATTGTTGAAGACTTGAAGCAACATTTGATGACAACATTTGATGAACTTGCCCAACTAGATACAGAAGCCTTACTGCAAGAACGTTATCAAAGGTTTAGAAAATATTAATAGAGAGATGAATGATTATCGTCTTGAAACATAGAACGGAGCTAGGGATATTTCGGCTTCGTTTTTTTGTTGCTTAAAGAAGGGGGCACGAGCGAACATAGCTTAAAAAGCTGATACATTTTGCACCAGCATTTTATTCTTCTTTCAGAAAAGGGACTTCTTTTCAAAAACATCCCTTTAAGTTAAACATCTAGCCATGTTTACCTATTTTTTTATAAACGTTAGAACTAACTACTGCCACTTCAACCCACTTCGTTTTAGACTCGTGCAGTAGTAGGATCTAACTTTAACTGCCAAATTCTATATCAAGGCCTGTAGCAATTTTTGAATCTAACGCTTCAGATTCAATTATATCTAATCTAGCTAACAATTCATCATCAGACAACCTATTAGAGCCGTTTTTAGGCTCATGTTGATAAATAACATCATCTTGGACATTCTCAACGTCTAATGGATCGTTAGAGCCATCAGAAGCCACTTCACTGACTTCTTCAAGCTCTTGTTTATTTATTTCAACTCGTCTGCGTTCAGCTTCTTCACGCTCACGTTTATACTCTTCATAAAAATCAGCATAATGCGAATTCTTTCTCACAGTATAGTCCTCATGAGATTCCCAATAAATTAAATTATCAAGTTCATATTTGAATGACATCTTTTCTAGATCAGTCATTTCTTGAACTGGTTCAAATTTTTGATTAGATTCAATAGATTTTAAAACTGATGTTTTAGTATATTTCTTTGATTTTGAATCAAGACGTTTACCAACTGCATGACGTTTTACACCATTCTGATCCTATTTTATGCAAATCAGTTTCAATCAGACCTACCTTTTCAAACAACTTTGAAATCTCCGAAACAATACCAAAGTACTGTTCATCTGTCATTATTGAACGCTTCTTTAATTCTTCCATATCGCCAAAAATTTGCTTACGTATCATTTCAGACATGCTAACTCTGTATATGTTAGACATCTCTTTTATGATACTTTTTTCCTCGCTCGTTATTCGTAATTTAATTTCTGAATCAAGATTCATAGTAATACCTCACTTCATCATTTTGTTGATCAACGGTTTCGAATCACAAAACCTATTTTGACCAAACGTGCCACCATCAAACCATGGTACCACTACCATATCGCAAGCATACCATCTGTTACCACAAATAGTGCTTGCGAGGGGACACGTTTTCAATGTATCCCCTTCGAACCCCAGTTTATGAACCAATATCAAACGGTAGTTTACCATTTTCGTTTGGTTCATTTTGGACCGCTCCGCTATTGTCCAAATTATGATTTTCGTCATAAAACTTTTGAAGCATTTCATAATGTTCACGAAAATCTTTTAAGTTATCAAAAGCAGTATTATTGATTACCCATCTTCCAATTTGAGAAGCTACTTCTTTCTCTAATTCTTCAATCTGTTTCGCAACTTTTTCCAACTCTTTACGCTTTGGTTGTAGTGTCATTTTAGCCATAATATATAGCTCCATTTCTATAAATCAAGGTACTATATCACAATAAAAATGCTTTGTTAATCAAATTATTTATAGAGGCTTCTCAGTTTTTCGACTGCTTGAGCCTACCACTTGTCACTTAAAGAAAAGGGTTGCACAAGCGAACAAGTTCGCTCTTTTCTTCAAGTAACCGACTGTGTGATTTGTCCGGCTCATTCTCAAAACTGATACCCCTCCGGTGGAATCAGTCGAATGCCGAACCCAACTTAAAAAGCTGATGCACCTTGCACCAGCATTTTTATTTTTCATTCTTTGATATAACTATTATTCCTATAAGAACTAAAACCATCAATCCATAAAATATTTTCTCATATCTATACCCATCTGAAACTATAAAATTAAAAATTAAATAACTACTAATTACAAAAATAATTAAATACTTATTTTTTTTCATATTAGACCCAATATGTCTTATGGATTGTTTTAATTAATTTAGTTCTAGCTGAATTTGAATAGTATTTTACAATTGATTCTTCGCCTATTATTACTCTATACCCAGCCGGAGCTGTAGCTGTAATAAATCTAGCATTAACAGTAGGCCAAATATCTGCATCTTGTGTTTTTAATGTTTCTGATACATCATACAATAACAACGCCCCTCTCACAGCATTAGAAGGTATCAATCCCAATATCTGTGTTACTGCAAATTTCGCAATCCTAGTAGCTTTAGTACTAATAACATTAGTTACTCCACTCCAACTACCATATTCAATATTTTTATATCCCAATTTTTTATAATAATTTATATCTCTTTCAGAAGCACTTCTTGTAGAAAATATTCCTTCACTACTATAATTTGGAATATCCTTTGTTGGATCTGCAAATGGAAGCTTAGATGTCTCCTCATAACTATTACTTATCTGTGTAAAACTACTTGCATAGACAGTAGAGTTATTATTCAAATAAAGTATACTTAAATTTGAAATCATAGAAAATATCACTAGCATTGATATAATTTTTTTTCATAACAAATACCCCCATTACATTTTCATAATTTTAATAAAATAACTTGATTATTTAGCAAATACTCTCCTTTCTAACAAGTTATTTCTTTATTTCTATTTTTTATCACTTCCAGTATACACCCAACTTTCCAAAAAAAACAAGTCTATTTTTGTAAGCGTTTTTATGATATAATAAAAGGGTTAACAGTAAAAATTATATACAAAAACTAAAGGAACCCAATAAATGAGTTCCTTTTTTTACCAATTAAATTTAATAACTTCCTTACACTTATCTCTCAACAAATTAAAGTCAGCATCATCAAGTTAACATTGTCCGAATCTGGGGATAACAGCTTAGAATTTGTTAAAACTAATCCAGCCCCTACTTTAAAATAATAATATTAGTAACAATAACATCAGTACCTTGTCCTTAAATTAGGGCAAGGTTTCTTTAGGTAGTTAATAATTTTACTAAGTGTTTTGACTGCAAATTGACACTTTTATCTCTGAAAAATAATTTTATTTTTGCTATAATGAAGGGATAATGTAAAGGCGGTATGATATGGCAAAATTAATTCCTGGACGGGTCAGAAATGCTGGGATTTCCCTTTATGAAGAGGGGAAGGTTACGTTTATTTCCGAAAATGCTAATCAGTTACTTTTGAAAGTAGATGCTGAAGAAGTGACTTTTACGGAAGATGATAGTCTAGTTCAGTGTACCTGTGATTTTTTTGTGAGCAAAGGCTATTGCGAACATATAGCGGCGGTTGAAGCGTTTCTAAAAAATGATGCCTATGGAAAAGATTTAGCAGCACAGCTTTTTTCAAAAGAAAAAGAGAAAGAAACTAAACAGGTTGAAACGTCTTTTGGCTCGTTATTTTTGGATGGGATTACAATGAATGAAGACGATAGGGTAAAATATCGTTTGTCTGCTGAGGGAGTAGAGGCTTTCTACACAAAGGAGATTCATTGGACATTGCGGCTTAATCGTCTCCCGGATGACAGAGCCTATGTGATTCGAGACATTGCGAGTTTTTTACAGTCAGTCAAAAAAGAATCATCTTACCAGATAGGAAAAGGTTATTTTGAACCACTTTCTTATCTTCAATTTGATGAGGAAAGTCAAAACTTAATTCATTTTTTATGGAAATTACTTCCTGATAGCGATCGTTCAATAAGTGACCGGTTATTTCCTAGTCAGGGACGCTATTTAAACTTGCCAGCTGGTTTTTTTGAAGAAGGGGTGGCATTACTCCAGTCCCTCTATGAGTTTACGGTGGAATTAAAGGGAGCTAATTTTAGCCATGTTTCTTTTGAAAGTCTAACGGCTGAAAGTAGTTTGTATCAGTTTGAGGTATTTGTTCATAGACAATTCTTGGAGTTAATTGTGGCCGAAAAACAGGTGCAAGTTCTTTTTAACTTTACCTATCTTTATTATAACGGTGTTTTTTACCGTTTAACGAGGCGTCAGCAAAAAATAGCACAAGCGTTAGCAAGTTTACCTATTAGTGCCGATTTAAAAAAACATTTAAATTTTAGCGTAGATGACCAAGCTAAACTAGCAGCTAGCCTTTTGGATTTTAAGACGTTAGGTTTTGTTAAGGCCCCTAAAGCTTTTGAAATACGGGATTTTGAGGTTCTTTTTTTCTTGGAAATGGCAGAGCAAGATAAGGTTTCCTTACAGATGACATTTGATTATGGTAATGTGAAGGTTTCTAATCGTGAGGACCTTAATCAGCTTCCCTTTACCAGTCACTTTAAAAAAGAAGAAAAAATTATTCGTGTACTTCGAGAAGAGGGCTTCCCGTTAGGATTTTCAAGCCACAAAACAATTGATACCCCAGAAGCCATATACCATTTCTTTAACCAGACCTTGCCTCGTTTAGAACGATTAGGGCAAGTCATGGTGTCAGAAGAATTATCGGAAAAAGGTGTTTCGTCTGTTCCTAGACTGATTATTGACAGTCAAGGAGGGCTGTTAGATATCTCGTTTGATTTTTCTGACGTTGAAGCAAGTGATGTTGACGATGCCATGCAGGCGCTCATTAACCAATCGGCTTATTTTGTCAGTAAAACTGGTAAATTGCTTATCTTTGATGATGAAACTAAGAAAATTAGTCAAGTGTTGCAAAATTTACGTCATCGAAAGGTAGAAAATGGTCACTTGCAACTGAACCAGGCTTCGGCCTTTCAAGTGATGGAGACTCTTAAAGATAATGAAACAGTTTCCTTCACGGAGAGTTTTGAGTCTTTAATCTATGATTTAAGACATCCAGAGATGTTTAAACTCCCTAAACTGGATGTAAAAGCTCAGGTTAGGGATTACCAGCAACTTGGGATCAAATGGTTATCAATGTTAGCGCACTATGGTTTTGGAGGTATCCTAGCTGATGATATGGGGTTGGGGAAAACACTTCAAACCATTGCTTTTCTGTCTAGCAGACTTTCTGATCAAGATAGGGTACTTATTTTAGCGCCATCTAGTCTTATTTATAACTGGAAAGATGAATTTTCTAAGTTTACTCCTGACCTAGATGTTGTGGTTTCCTATGGAGCAAAGTCCCAGAGAGACCAGTTAATTTCTGAAGGGCATCAGGTGATGGTAACCAGCTATGCTTCCTTCCGTCAAGATTTTGAGGAGTATCGTCAGGGTAGTTACACCTACTTAATTTTAGATGAAGCACAGGTGATGAAAAATAGTCAAACCAAAATTGCTCAGCATCTAAGAGAGTTTGAAGTACAGCACTGTTTTGCCTTATCAGGGACGCCAATAGAAAATCATCTATTGGAAATTTGGTCGATTTTTCAAATTGTTTTACCTGGATTGTTGCCAAGTAAAAAGGAATTTTTAAAATTGTCTGCCAAAGAAATTGCTCGGTTTATTAAACCCTTTATTCTTAGAAGGCGTAAAGAGGAAGTCTTGCCAGAGTTGCCTGAGTTAATTGAAATGACTTATCCCAATGAATTAACGGAGGAACAAAAAGCAGTTTATCTTGCCCAATTAAGGCAAATGCAGGAATCTGTTCGTGGAGCAACAGATGATCAGATCAATGGTCGCAAGATAGAGATTCTCTCAGGTATCACTAGGTTACGTCAGATTTGTGACACTCCAAAACTGTTTATGGACTATCTAGGTAACAGTGGTAAGTTAGAAAGCCTGCGTCAGCTTTTATTCCAAATCAAAGCCAATGGAAGGCGTGCACTTATTTTCTCACAATTTAGAGGGATGCTAGATTTGGTTGAAAATGAGCTGAATGATCTTGACATGACTGCTTATAAACTAACAGGTTCAACGCCAGCAAAGGAACGGCAAGATATGACTCGAGCGTTTAATAAGGGGGCAAAAGATGCCTTTCTTATCTCACTTAAGGCTGGTGGTGTCGGTCTTAATTTGACGGGTGCGGATACCGTTATTCTTGTTGATCTCTGGTGGAATCCTGCAGTGGAAATGCAGGCGATTGGTCGAGCTCACCGACTTGGACAAAAAGAAAATGTTGAAGTTTATCGACTCATAACAAAAGGAACAATAGAAGAAAAAATTCTGGAACTCCAAGAGAGTAAGAAGCACCTTGTGACTACAGTGCTTGATGGTAATGAAAGTCGTAGTAGCCTAAGTGTTGAGGATATTAAGGAGATTTTAGGTATTCAATAATCAAAAGTAAGAGGTGAAAAACTGACTCACCTTTTTCTTTTTGATAAAATATTAATTTTAGTTTATAATAGGACTGTTGCTATTTGCAAGTTGACTATTATTTTTAAATTACATTTATTTTGATAGTTACTTAGTCTTTATTGCAATTGCACATCATCTAATGTCATGTGGTGAAGGGAGTTTTATTCTTTTTGTAAGTCTAGGTCTCCGTTCTCTCGAATGTTAAGATTAGTCTGAAACAGTTAAGTTTTACTGTGTTCATTAGGTTTGACTACTCTTTATCTGGAGGCCTACCTGCTGAACTATTGGAGCGATGTGATGTTTTGGTATAGTATAACTTGGTTTTAGTAAGTGCCAGATGTAGAAAGGTAAGCTTGTGGACAATTTTGTGAAACGTTTTCCTCTTGTTGCGGATGACGAACCAGTCGTTGGTCCGTTGAGGCAAATGGCCTTGTATGATGAGGAAGATTTGATTACTAATATTCATGGTGATTATCAAGAAAAAGATTATCACGATGTCACTAAAGATTTCCAAGTTGTAAAGGATATGTCTTTACTTGAAAAAACAGCACCAGATCGCGCAGCAACGATTGCTGCTGGTAAATCCTATGCAACATTAGCTCGTCAAGAGGCTAAACGTGATGTTAAGCAAAAGAGACAAGCCTTTCTCGCAAAAGAGACTAAAAAAACTGTAAAAACAGCCGTTCATCATAGGGAGGTTAAGCAGTCTCCTACTGCAAAATTAGTGCAGATTAAGGAAGAACTTACGGGATTATCGCGTGCAGCAAGTAAGTTACAACAAGAACATTATATTTTAGCTGAAATAACACCAACTTATGTTCCCGGTCAAACAACTGATTTAGGGAGAACACGAAAAAATTCGTATGATTTTTTAAAGAAGAGTCAAATCTACAATTATGAAGAAAATCAAAAACGAAAAGAATACCAGGTGGCTCAAGAATTAAATTTAAGTCGCTTAGATTAATTATGAAAAAGTGTAAATGATTATAGAAAGGGTTATCTAGCTTACAAAGGTGAGTTAGATAGAGAACGATACGCAATACTTAAAATCGTTCTTAATATGTTACATCATGACAACAAAAAATTATCATTTTATTGGAATCAAAGGTTCAGGAATGAGCGCTCTTGCACTAATGCTTCACCAAATGGGGCATAGAGTTCAAGGCTCAGATGTTGATAAATATTATTTTACTCAGCGTGAGTTAGAGCAAGCAGGTATTCCAATCTTGCCATTTTCAGCAGATAATATTACAGAAAATGTTGAATTGATTGCAGGGAATGCCTTTAAAGAGGGGAAAAATATTGAGGTTGATGCTGCGATTGATAAAGGCTTTTCATATAAGCGTTATCACGAGTTTCTTGGTGATTTTATGCGTCAATTTACGAGTATGGGAGTTGCCGGTGCACATGGTAAAACATCGACGACAGGGCTTTTGTCACACGTATTGAAGAATATTACGGATACCTCATATCTAATTGGTGATGGAACAGGACGAGGGTCAGACAAAGCACGTTATTTTGTTTTTGAATCTGATGAATATGAGAGACATTTCATGCCTTATCACCCAGAGTATTCGATTATTACAAATATTGATTTTGACCATCCTGACTATTTTACAAGCATTGATGATGTTTTTAATGCTTTCAATGATTACGCAAAACAAGTATCAAAAGGACTTTTTGTTTACGGTGAGGATACTTACCTGCGTCAATTAACGTCAAGTGCTCCTATTTATTATTATGGTTTTGAAGAGGGGAATGATTTTGTAGCTTACGATTTAGTACGTACGGTAAATGGTTCGGACTTTAAAGTTAAGTATGGTAATAAAGAATTGGGAACTTTCCATGTTCCAGCTTTTGGAAAACACAATGTTTTAAATGCGACAGCAGTCATTGCAAATCTCTATATTGCAGGATTTGAGATGTCTTTAGTGGCAGAACATCTTAGAACATTTTCTGGCGTGAAGCGTCGTTTTACTGAAAAAATTGTTAATGATCAAGTGATTATTGATGATTTTGCCCATCATCCAACTGAAATTATTGCAACACTAGATGCGGCACGTCAAAAATATCCTACGAAGGAAATTGTAGCTATTTTTCAACCTCATACCTTTACACGGACGATTGCACTTTTAGATGAGTTTGCTAGTGCTTTGAATGAGGCTGATGCTGTTTATTTGGCTCAAATTTATGGTTCAGCACGCGAAGTGGATAATGGAGATGTCAAAGTAGAGGACTTGGCTGTTAAAATCACTAAGCCCGCTGCTTTAGTGACTGTAGAAAATGTTTCGCCACTTCTCAATCATGATAATGCTGTCTATATTTTTATGGGGGCGGGAGATATCCAACTTTATGAACGTTCTTTTGAAGAATTGTTGTCTAATTTGAGTAAAAATAACCAATAAAGTATTTCTTTGTTAAAGCTCTCTATTTAAAGAAAACTTGAGATTATCCTGTTGGGGGTTCGAGATGTTTTTTTAATGCCAGTTTTATTAGTTTAAATATATTTTGCAATAATGATTAAGATGAAATTGAAGGGCAGGACATGGTTCTCGCCTTTTCGTATTAGGAGAAAGGATATCTTTGGTAGTAAAGTAAATTTGAGAAGTTAATTAAATGATGGTTTTAATGGGACTTTCTATCGAAGAGTGGTATGTAAGGCATGCTTATCAGATATGTTACTAGTGAGGACTGGGCGGCAATTTGTAAAATTGAAGCAGACAATTTTCCTAAGCAAGAGGCAGCGACACCTAATGACTTACGAAGACGTATTAACCAGTTGAGAGATACTTTTTTAGTGGTTGAAATTAGTGGTTGTGTTGCGGGATATATTGTAGGACAAGCTGTTTTTCAGCGCTACTTAAGTGATAATTTGTTTCATGAAGTTGAGAAAAATACTAATCAAGGTGGTTTTATTATCGTGACCAGTTTGGCTGTAGCTAAAGAGTCTCAAGGGCAAGGTATTGGAACTGCCTTGCTTGCTGCCTTAAAAGATGTAGCTGTGTCGCAAAAACGACAAGGAATTTCATTGACTTGCCATGATTACTTAATTGCTTATTATGAAGCGAATGGTTTTGTTGATGAGGGGGAATCTGCATCAGTACATGGTGGAGCATTTTGGTATAATTTGGTTTGGGAAAACCCTTATTTGGATAAATTATAGAATAATATTTGTTTTGTGACGTGAAAATGCCTGTGATAAGCCCTAAAGGGTTGATTCTAAGCGCTTTTTAGGATATAATGGCGAAGATAGTATGAGGAGGACTGGACTTGACCGATACAAATAAGGACAAGAATGTTCAAGAACATTTAGATGCCATGAGTTTTAAAGAAAAAATATTAGCAGACTTGGCAATAGCGACACAAGAACGTCAGCGTAAACGTGAAGAATGGCATCAGCAAGACCTAAGCATGGATAAAAATGCTAAGATTGATAAGGTTGTAGTAGGTGAAACTTTAGAAGTTGAATCGACAAAATTCGTTTCTAAGGGTATTCCTGAAAATGCTGAAGAATTAGAGCCAGGATTTCCTAAGGATAATGTTGAGAATAACATTTCTAAAGTGAATAGTGAGGCACATTCTGAAAGCTCTGCTCTTTTTCATGATCAGAAAGAGATTGTTGAAAATTCCTTAGAAGAAACGAAAGAGTTGCCAAATTTGAAAGAGTTTGGAAAGACTACTCTCCCAACTAATGATGAATTAGCGGTTTGGACAACTCAGCAAGTAGAATCAGTTAATAGGAACTTAGATAGTGACATTGAAAAAATAGGAGTAAAAGAAATGAGCCGAGAAAGTCGCAGAAAAGCAAATCGCCTTGCCGCTAAAATTTCGACTGTTTTTGTGAGTCTGTTAGTTTTAGTGATTTTATCAGGTGGTTTCTTTACATACCGATATGTGACTAGTGCTATCGGTCCTTTAGATAGTCAAGCAACGGATTATATTCAAGTGGAAATTCCATCTGGGTCTGGAAATAAGTTGATTGGTAATATCTTAAAAGAGCATGGTGTAATTAAAGATTCACGAGTGTTTAATTTTTATACTAAGTTTAAAAATTATAGCAATTTCCAAAGCGGATTTTATAATTTCCAAAAGAGTATGTCCTTAGATGATATTGCTAAGTATTTGCAACAAGGTGGAACTGCGGAGCCTCAAAAGCCAGTTTTAGGGAAAATCGCTATTCCTGAAGGGTATACTTTGAAGCAGATTGCGCAAGCTGTTGCTTTAAACGCGAATACTGAGGAAAAAGGAGATAACACGCCATACACTGCTGAAGAGTTCATGTCTACTGTACAGGATGAATCTTTTATTGCTGAAATGGTTCAGAAATATCCAAAACTTCTAGGAAGCCTTCCAGAAGCTTCTGCGGTTAAATATCGTTTAGAGGGGTATCTTTTCCCAGCGACTTATGATTATTATGAAGGTACTACTATAAACGATATCATAGATCAGATGCTTGCTGCTATGGATACAAACTTGGCTCCTTATTATGAGAAAATTACAACTAATGGGATGACTGTGAATCAAGTGCTTAGTTTAGCATCTCTTGTTGAGAAAGAAGGAGCGACAGATGATGATCGTAAGATGATTGCCAGTGTCTTCTATAACCGTTGGAATATTGGGCAACCTCTCCAAAGTAATATTGCCATTCTTTATGCAATGGATAAGCTTGGAGAAAAAACAACCTTGGCAGAGGATGCTGCTATTGACACTAGCATCAATTCTCCTTATAATATTTATTTGAATACTGGTCTCATGCCTGGGCCAGTAGATAGTCCAGGATTATCTGCTTTGGTTGCAACAATTAATCCTGCGAATACAAAATACTATTATTTCGTGGCAGATGTCACAACAGGTGCTGTTTACTTTGCTGAGACTTATGAAGAACATTCAGCAAATGTCGAAAAATACGTTAACAGTAAACTACAATAACTAAAATAGAGATAAGAAAAGAGAAAAATATGGCTGAAAAAACTTACCCTATGACCCTTGCTGAGAAAGAGCAACTTGAAAAAGAATTAGAAGAGTTAAAACTAGTTCGTCGTCCAGAGGTTGTTGAACGCATTAAAATTGCACGTTCTTATGGTGACCTTTCAGAAAACTCTGAGTATGATGCTGCCAAAGATGAGCAAGCTTTCATAGAAGGGCAAATTGTTACGATTGAGACTAAAATTCGCTATGCGGAAATCGTTGATAGTGATGCAATTGCCAAAGATGAAGTAGCTATCGGTAAGACAGTTATCGTTCAAGAAGTGGGAACCACTGATAAAGATACTTACCACATCGTCGGTGCGGCTGGTGCGGATATCTTTTCAGGTAAGATTTCTAATGAAAGTCCAATTGCACAAGCCCTTATTGGTAAGAAAAAAGGAGACTCTGCTACCATTGAATCGCCTGCGGGTAGTTATGAAGTGAAAATTATCAGTGTTGAAAAAACAGCATAATGAAAAGGAGGTTGGGATAAAATATCTCAATCTTCTCTTTTTGATAGCAATAACAGATTGACGCAGTGGTTGATTGGAAGTATGCAACTGGACACTTTCTCATTTTAAAGTGTCCACCTAGAACATTCACTGGATGTTTTAGTACCACGCAATCGTTAGCACCTATCTTATACGACTGTGATGAACGTCGTTCATCATATTTCCCGAACCTTTGGAGTTGTGCGGAGGTGGGAGTGAAACTCCCCACTGGGTAGTTTCAGCCTGAGCTTAAAAATAAAATAGCGAGGGGAAGTTAAGTCTTCGAAATTATGATTTCTGTCCACTCTCTTTGATTTATTTATAAAGTTTACAAACGTAAACAAAAAACTTGCGTTTTTTAGAGACGATGCTAAAATTAATTTACAAACGTAAAGCAATGAAAGGGAGTTTTTATGTATCGTATTTCGGATTCTGAATGGGAAGTCATGCGTGTCATTTGGACAAAAGGACAGACGAGAAGTTCAGAGATTATTGCTACCTTGGCAGATAAGTTTTCTTGGTCAGATTCTACGATAAAAACATTACTGGGGCGTCTGGTTGATAAAGGCCTGGTATCAAGTCAAAGAGAGGGAAAGGCATTTATCTATCAAGCTAGGGTTTCTGAGAAACAATCTTATCGCGATGAAATTGAAATGATTTTTAATCGGATCTGTGTGACGGAGCACAGAAGTCTTATTGATTACTTGGTTTCTAAAATGCCGATGACCTTGTCAGATATTGAGCAGTTAGAAGCTTTGCTATTGTTAAAAAAAGAAAATGCTGTGGAACGAGTGATTTGTGATTGTATACCAGGGCAATGTCGTTGTGTCCGTCATGGGGAGGTAAAGCATGGTTAAAGAAACATTTGTTATAGATGGGATGACTTGTGCCTCATGTGTTCTTAATGTTGAAAATGCCGTAAAAAAAATAGATGGTATTGAATCAGCAGTTGTTAATTTAACAACAGAGAAAATGTCTGTAGATTTTGACAGTGAAAAAGTTTCACCAGAGATGATTGCTGATGCAGTTGCAGACGCTGGATATGGAGCACATGTTTTTATTGAAGGGCAAGAAAAAAGTCAGGAGAATCGAGAGCAAGAGCATCTTTTGGGGATGAAGACGAGATTAATTTGGTCTGCAGTATTCACCGTTCCTTTACTTTATATTTCTATGGGGTCAATGGCTGGTCTGCCTTTACCAGAATGGCTGGCGCATGAAATCTCACCGATAATGTTTGCGCTCAGTCAGTTACTATTAACCTTGCCTGTTATGGTGATTAGCTGGAAATTTTATAGCAATGGTTTCAGGGCTCTCGCCAAAGGTCATCCTAATATGGATAGCCTTGTAGCAGTAGCTACTAGCGCAGCTTTTCTTTATAGCCTCTATAGTTCTTACCATGTTGTATCGGGTCACTATCATTTGACACATGAGCTGTATTATGAATCAGTTGCGGTAATTTTGACCTTGATTACATTAGGAAAATTCTTTGAAACCTTGTCAAAGGGAAAAACTTCTGAAGCTATAAAAAAATTAATGCACTTATCTGCTAAAGAAGCACGTGTACTTCGCGATGGAAAAGAACTAATACTTCCTATTGACCAAGTGATTTTGGGTGATCTGATTATTGTCCGTCCAGGTGAAAAAATTGCAGTGGATGGTAAAGTCATCACAGGTTCTTCCTCTGTAGATGAGTCAATGTTGACGGGAGAATCTATCCCAGTAGAAAAAGGACTTGATAGCAAGGTTTTTGGAGGTTCTATCAATCGTCAAGGTTCTCTTACTGTTGTTGCTGAAAAATTGGGAGGTGAGACCCTTCTTTCACAGATTATTAAATTAGTCGAGGACGCTCAGCAAACCAAAGCTCCTATTGCTAAAATTGCAGACCGTGTCTCAGGTGTTTTTGTTCCGATTGTTATGGCGATTGCAATTATTTCTGGTTTGGCTTGGTACCTTATTGGTGGTGAAAGTTTTACCTTTGCGATGACAGTTGCGGTAGCTGTTCTTGTGATTGCTTGCCCGTGTGCCTTGGGGCTAGCGACACCGACTGCTATCATGGTTGGAACAGGTTTGGCAGCTTCAAATGGTATTCTTTTTAAAACGGGTGACAGTCTTGAAATGGCCCATCAGGTAGATACGATTGTTTTTGATAAAACTGGAACCATTACACGAGGCAAGCCAGAGTTGGTTTCTCTTTATACTTATGACAATAGCAAAGCTATCCTGCAGCTTTTAGCCTCTCTAGAGAGTTTGTCAGAACATCCGATTAGCTCTGCCATTGTTCAAAAGGCAAAGCAGGAAAAGATAGAACTGCTAGAGGTAATACACTTTGAATCATTGGCAGGATTTGGTTTAAAAGGAATCGTTGATGGGTATGAACTTTTAGTGGGGAATTATTCACTCATGGAAAAACACTGTATTGACTTATCAAAAATGGAAGCCGATTTTAATCAGTTGATAAGTGAGGGACAAACCCCTGTTTTAGCAGCAATTGATGGTCAATTAGTCGGACTGATAGGGGTGGCCGATCAATTAAAAGAAGACAGTCAAAAAGCCATTAAAAGTCTGCAGAAAAATGGTTTAGAATTAATTATGTTGACTGGAGATCATGAGGTGACTGCGCAAACCATTGCTCAAAAAGCAGGAATTAATAAAGTCATCAGCCAAGTCTTGCCAGATCAAAAGGCACAAGTTATTGAAGATCTTCAATCTCAAGGTAAAAAAGTGGCCATGGTAGGAGATGGAATCAATGATGCCCCTGCATTAGCTCTAGCAGATATTGGTATTGCCATGGGTGCTGGGACTGATATTGCAATCGAATCTGCTGATGTGGTGCTGATGAAGCCTGACTTGATGGATGTGACGAAGGTTCTCAAGGTCAGTCAATCAACTTTAATAGCTATTAAAGAAAATCTCTTTTGGGCCTTTATTTATAATGTTTTAGCGATTCCAGTTGCTATGGGTGTATTACATCTATTTGGAGGTCCCCTTCTCAATCCCATGTTAGCAGGTCTTGCGATGAGCTTTAGTTCGGTTTCTGTGGTGGCAAATAGCCTCCGATTGAAATTAAAAAAACTCTAAAACCAGTCCATAATTGGTTATTAAATGAAAGGAAAATAACATGAAAACTTATCAAATCATTGGAATGAAATGCGATGGCTGTGTTAAAACAGTCACTGAAAAACTCTCAAAAGTTCCGGGGGTTAAATCAGTTCAAGTTGATCTTGAGAAAAAACAAGTAACAATAGAAGGGAAAACGTTAAAGTTTTTGCTCAAAGGTGCCTTAAAGGGAACTAAATTTGAACTTGGTGAAGAAGTTTAATATGTCCCAATTTGTAAAATTAAGCTAGACAGAAAAAGCCATCTATGTTAGTCTCAGATAAACTACCACATTTGTCTGAAAGGGACTAACATAAATGACCTACA
>NZ_JBHSOJ010000007.1:0-3122 GCF_042656225.1 Streptococcus caledonicus | reverse complement strand
GTTAATAAGGTTAAGTTAATAAGGGCGCACGGTGGATGCCTTGGCACTAGAAGCCGAAGAAGGACGTGACTAACGACGAAATGCTTTGGGGAGCTGTAAGTAAGCGCCGATCCAGAGATGTCCGAATGGGGGAACCCACTAACTAATGGTTAGTATCCATATCTGTTAAGGATATGAGAAGGAAGACGCAGTGAACTGAAACATCTAAGTAGCTGCAGGAAGAGAAAGCAAACGCGATTGCCTTAGTAGCGGCGAGCGAAACGGCAGGAGGGCAAACCGAAGAGTTTACTCTTCGGGGTTGTAGGACTGCGATGTGGGAAGACAAGATTATAGACGAGCTACCTGGGAAGGTAGGCCAAAGAGAGTAATAGCCTCGTAGTCGAAATAGTCTTTAACCCTAGCAGAATCCTGAGTACGGCGAGACACGCGAAATCTCGTCGGAATCTGGGAGGACCATCTCCCAACCCTAAATACTCTCTAGTGACCGATAGTGAACCAGTACCGTGAGGGAAAGGTGAAAAGCACCCCGGGAGGGGAGTGAAAGAGAACCTGAAACCGTGTGCCTACAAGAAGTTCGAGCCCGTTAATGGGTGAGAGCGTGCCTTTTGTAGAATGAACCGGCGAGTTACGATATGATGCGAGGTTAAGTTGAAGAGACGGAGCCGAAGGGAAACCGAGTCTTAATAGGGCGCATAGTATCATGTTGTAGACCCGAAACCATGTGACCTACCCATGAGCAGGTTGAAGGTGCGGTAAGACGCACTGGAGGACCGAACCAGGGCACGTTGAAAAGTGCTTGGATGACTTGTGGGTAGCGGAGAAATTCCAAACGAACTTGGAGATAGCTGGTTCTCTCCGAAATAGCTTTAGGGCTAGCGTCGATGTTAAGTCTCTTGGAGGTAGAGCACTGTTTGGGTGAGGGGTCCATCTCGGATTACCAATCTCAGATAAACTCCGAATGCCAATGAGATATAATCGGCAGTCAGACTGCGAGTGCTAAGATCCGTAGTCGAAAGGGAAACAGCCCAGACCACCAGCTAAGGTCCCCAAATATATGTTAAGTGGAAAAGGATGTGGGGTTGCACAGACAACTAGGATGTTAGCTTAGAAGCAGCTATTCATTCAAAGAGTGCGTAATAGCTCACTAGTCGAGTGACCCTGCGCCGAAAATGTACCGGGGCTAAAACATATTACCGAAGCTGTGGATGACCTTAAAGGTCATGGTAGGAGAGCGTTCTATGTGTGAAGAAGGTGTACCGTGAGGAGCGCTGGAACGCATAGAAGTGAGAATGCCGGTATGAGTAGCGAAAGACAGGTGAGAATCCTGTCCACCGTAAGACTAAGGTTTCCAGGGGAAGGCTCGTCCGCCCTGGGTTAGTCGGGACCTAAGGAGAGACCGAAAGGTGTATCCGATGGCCAACAGGTTGATATTCCTGTACTAGTGTATATAGTGATGGAGGGACGCAGTAGGCTAACTCAACCCAGCGACTGGAAGAGCTGGGCTAAGCAGTAAGGTGTGGTATGAGTCAAATGCTTATACCTATAACATTGAGCTGTGATGGGGAGCGAAGTTTAGTAGCGAAGTGAGTGATGTCACCCTGCCAAGAAAAGCTTCTAGCGATTAAGTATACACTACCCGTACCGCAAACCGACACAGGTAGTCGAGGCGAGTAGCCTCAGGTGATCGAGAGAACTCTCGTTAAGGAACTCGGCAAAATGACCCCGTAACTTCGGGAGAAGGGGTGCTGACTTAAAGTCAGCCGCAGTGAATAGGCCCAAGCAACTGTTTATCAAAAACACAGCTCTCTGCTAAATCGTAAGATGATGTATAGGGGGTGACGCCTGCCCGGTGCTGGAAGGTTAAGAGGAGGGTTTAGCGAAAGCGAAGATCTGAATTGAAGCCCCAGTAAACGGCGGCCGTAACTATAACGGTCCTAAGGTAGCGAAATTCCTTGTCGGGTAAGTTCCGACCCGCACGAAAGGCGTAATGATTTGGGCACTGTCTCAACGAGAGACTCGGTGAAATTTTAGTACCTGTGAAGATGCAGGTTACCCGCGACAGGACGGAAAGACCCCATGGAGCTTTACTGCAGTTTGATATTGAGTATCTGTACCACATGTACAGGATAGGTAGGAGCCATTGATTACGGGACGCCAGTTTCGTATGAGGCGTTGTTGGGATACTACCCTTGTGTTATGGCTACTCTAACCCGGATAGGTTACCCCTATCGGAGACAGTGTCTGACGGGCAGTTTGACTGGGGCGGTCGCCTCCTAAAAGGTAACGGAGGCGCCCAAAGGTTCCCTCAGATTGGTTGGAAATCAATCGTAGAGTGTAAAGGTATAAGGGAGCTTGACTGCGAGAGCAACAACTCGAGCAGGGACGAAAGTCGGGCTTAGTGATCCGGTGGTTCCGTATGGAAGGGCCATCGCTCAACGGATAAAAGCTACCCTGGGGATAACAGGCTTATCTCCCCCAAGAGTTCACATCGACGGGGAGGTTTGGCACCTCGATGTCGGCTCGTCGCATCCTGGGGCTGTAGTCGGTCCCAAGGGTTGGGCTGTTCGCCCATTAAAGCGGCACGCGAGCTGGGTTCAGAACGTCGTGAGACAGTTCGGTCCCTATCCGTCGCGGGCGTAGGAAATTTGAGAGGATCTGCTCCTAGTACGAGAGGACCAGAGTGGACATACCGCTGGTGTACCAGTTGTCTCGCCAGAGGCATCGCTGGGTAGCTATGTATGGAAGGGATAAGCGCTGAAAGCATCTAAGTGCGAAGCCCCCCTCAAGATGAGATTTCCCATGATTTTATATCAGTAAGAGCCCTGAAAGAAGATCAGGTAGATAGGTTAGGAGTGGAAGTGTGGTGACACATGTAGCGGACTAATACTAATAGCTCGAGGACTTATCCTAGTCATAAGAGAAGAAGATAGTATTGACAGCGGGTTAGTTTCTTGATAGAATATAGGTATTCAATTTTCAGTTGACAAAATGTCGACTAAGAGATAGTTAAGTGACGATAGCCTAGGAGATACACCTGTCCCCATGCCGAACACAGCAGTTAAGTCCTAGAACGCCGGAAGTAGTTGGGGGGTTCCCCCTGTGAGATAGGGTAGTTGCTTAGC
>NZ_JBHSOJ010000006.1:22889-58152 GCF_042656225.1 Streptococcus caledonicus | reverse complement strand
ACGGCCTCCTCAGAGAGTTTCTCCCTAAAGGGAAATCTCTCAATCCGCTGACTGACGAAGAACTTGCTCAATATCTCTCAGCTATTAACGAAAGACCTAGGCGACTTCACCATTACAAAACTTCAAAATTTCTGTTTGGGCTAGCCCAAACAGCCTAAATAATGGAATCCTAGTCTATCCATGAACTTGTTGCACTTGACTTGACAATTTGCCAAAAAATTTTAGGATATTTTTAAAGTAAATGACAAATTATCAGAATTTTGCTATAATTATTTCAATTTTATTTTCGAGGATTATTTATGAAAGTTATAAAATTTGGCGGGAGTTCCTTGGCTTCTGCTGAGCAATTAAAAAAAGTGTTAGAGATTGTTAAAAGCGACTCTAATCGTCGCTTTGTGGTAGTATCTGCACCTGGAAAACGAAGTTCAGAAGATACAAAAGTAACCGATGCCTTAATCAAATACTATAAGCACTATACAGCAAATCAAGATATTGTTATTGATCAAGAATGGATTATTGATCGTTATAAATCAATTATTGATGGTCTTGCTCTCTCTTCTACAATTTTAGATGAAATCTCGACAGCTATTAAACATCTAGCAACATTTCCAAAAGAAAACAATGATTTTTTGTACGATACTTTCTTAGCTGCCGGTGAAGATAATAATGCTAAGTTGATTGCCGAATATTTCCGTAAAGAAGGATTAAATGCCCGATATATTCATCCTAAACAAGCAGGTTTGATTGTAACAAGTGAACCTGGAAATGCTCGTATTTTACCTTCTAGCTACGATAAATTAGAGGCATTACGCGAACAGGATGAGATTTTAATCATTCCTGGCTTTTTCGGTGTGACTATAGATAACCAAATTTGTACTTTTTCCCGAGGTGGTTCTGATATTACAGGTTCTATTATTGCTGCTGGTGTTAAAGCTGATCTTTATGAAAACTTTACAGATGTTGACGGTATTTTTGCAGCACATCCAGGAGTCGTTGAACAACCTCACTCTATTAAAGAATTAACTTACCGAGAAATGAGAGAATTGGCTTATGCTGGTTTTTCTGTCCTTCATGATGAGGCACTTATTCCAGCTTATCGTGGAAAAATTCCACTTGTTATAAAAAACACAAACAATCCCAGTCACCCTGGTACTCGCATTGTTCTTGAGCACAGTGGAACATCGTCACCTGTTGTTGGCATTTCTGGCGATGATGATTTTGTCAGCATCAACATATCCAAATACCTAATGAATCGTGAAGTTGGTTTTGGGCGTAAAGTTCTTCAAATTTTAGAAGACCTCAATATCCGTTTTGAGCACATGCCTACAGGAATTGACGACATGTCAATTGTTCTTCGTGGGCGTGAATTAACTCCTATCAAAGAACAAGAAATCTTAACTCAGTTGCGTCACCTTGAAGTTGATGAACTCTCAATTGAACGTGACCTTTCGATTATTATGATTGTTGGTGAAAACATGAAGAGTCACGTTGGTGTTACCGCAACCGCAACTCGTTCCTTATCAGAAGCAGGCATCAACCTCATGATGATTTCACAAGGTTCTAGCGAAGTTTCCGTCATGTTCGTTGTTAAAACAGAAAGTGAGAAAAAGGCCATTCGTGCCTTATATGATGCTTTCTTTAAAAACTAACGCTCTAAAACGCTCATTACGGCTTTTGCCTTAATGATGTCAAAGTTCAGTTTATACCATCTCCCAAAGTATAGATAATAAAAAAAGAGTCGGATTATCAAGCTGAGAAATCTTTATAATATGAAAAAGAAAAAAGTTGAAAAAATAGTAAATGGCTTAGAGTAACGTTGCTTAACGACGTTACTCTAAGCCATTTTATACTGAATTCATTTCAAAATTTAGAATTGCGGTCCTCATATTAATGACTCCTGAAATAGCTATGCGCAGACTGGTTAATAAATTAATATGGACACCATGTCTCATCAGATACTGGCCAGATACTCCCGAAATTCCCCAAGCAATCTAATAACTAAACGTAGTTCTTGCCTTGGCGAAACTTAAGAACATAACAGAAGACCTGATACAACTTTATCAAAAACATTAAACCTATACTTTTTAGACCCTTCATATTTTAAGGTGACTGGAAGAGTAATTTTTTACGCTAACTTACTTTGTACATCCTTTTAGGAACGCCAGTCATCATATAAATTAAATATATTAAAGAGGATCACTTAAGTATAGATATTCACTTATAGAACTCTAATCAATCGTGATATCAAATGTCATCATAATCTATTAGAAAGTGAACAAAAAAGAAGAAGACGAAGACGTCTCCTATAAACTTTTCCCTCTTTTTCTCTAGACTTTTTGGATGTTTAAAGTTCTTGAACCAAGTAATTAAATAATTTTTGATTTTGATTATCCATTCGATCTAATAAGAGTTCTGGATGCCATTGAAGTCCTAGAAGAGGGGCTCCGTGTTTGCCTTCGTAAGCTTCAATTGTGCCATCACGAGGATCACGCGCTGTTACTTTAAGGCTAGGGGCCAAATCCTTCACGGATTGACGGTGAATAGAATTGATTTTACTGCCGTTTTCAATTAAATGGCTAACACGACTATTTTTGACAATCGTCACTTCGTGATGAGTTCCTTGATATTCTGACTGCCAGTGATTGTCCACTTTTTGGTTTAAGGTTCCACCAAGAGCAACATTTAAAAGTTGCATTCCACGGCAAACTGCAAAAATAGGTTTTTTCTGCGCTAGCGCTTCTTTAACAAGAGCAAATTCAAACTCATCACGCTCTAAATTGTAATCATCACAGTCAGTAGCTTTGCTTTCTCCATAAAAACGAGGATCAACATTCTGTCCACCAGAGAGAATCAATTTATCAATCATATCGACGTAGCTTTTAGCCAAATCAGGTGTTCCCAGTGGAAGAATAATAGGCACTCCACCAGCCACTTTCACCCCTTCTGACAAATGGCGTGAGACAGCATCATAATACATTCCTGACATAGTCGGTATTTCCTTTTCATTTCCTGTAATTCCAACAATGACTGGTTTCATGTTATATCCTCACTTTCCATTTTCTAATGTCTTATATTTTACCGTAAAATGAAAACAATAGCTAATACAGAAAAATTATCGTTAGTATAGTTTAAGCCTATCACATTTCTACTCTACTCGAAAAAAGCAAGGAACATCATTTTGCTCCCTGCCTTACAATCACATCACTCTCACAACGTCCATCATACTAGTTTTGGCCAGTTTTTTTCCAATATAGTCCTAGCCCTATTAACACAAAACCTACTAACAAAACTCCAAAACTCTCCCTATCTCCTGATTTAGGTAATTTGGGTTGTTTTTCGGTTGTGATTTCGGTCATTGACTCTGTTGTGCTCTCGGTCGTCGATTCGGTCGTTGACTCCGTTGTGCTTTCTGTTGTCGTTTCCGTTGTTGACTCCGTTGTTACTGGGGCATAACTATTTTTAAATATCGGTGCTTGATTATAGCTAACCTCACCCATTTTGACCCCATTCACATCCGTAACAGAGACAACGACGTGATACGTTACAGAATCATAACTGATTGCCTGATCTGAACCAGCAAGCTCTTTGATGACATACCGATAGCTTCCCTCTTGACTGTAACGAATGGTATCAAAAGTTACCGTACCATCACCAGCGTTGGTTTTTGTTTGAAGCGGTGTCACTAAATCGTCTGCATCATATAGTGCAAACGTAAATTCACCATCTTTCAACTCACGTCCTTCCAACAATTTCGTAGCTTTTAAGACAACATTTTCTGATTTTTCAGATGACGCTTTACCTGAACCAGACTGCAACTTTACGAGTGCCTCAACATCTTTACCAGTTGTTGTGGCTGACGACCACGATAACACGTTACTTAGCGTTGCGCCCTCTACAACACCTTCAGGAATATGAGTCGCATATTCAAAGTAAATAACACGTCTATCATTATTACCGTAAGGTAACGTTAAACCAATAACTTCCCCTGCACCATTACGATTAAGAACCACTTTATCAGTAAGGTTAGTCAAAGCCTCCAATTCCCATAGTTCATCTTCAGATTTAATTGCTTCTGGTTGCGTTGCATAATCAACAACACGTAAACTACCTTCTACTAATGTCTGATTTTCTCCAAATGTATCTACAATCACTAAATCGTTAAGAAGTGATTGCCCGGCGTTCACAACAATACGCCATTGAATTTGATCCGGATTTTTTGAATCTTGATAACCGTATTTCATTTCAGTAAAACCAGCACTACTACGATTATTCTTAAAAGTGAACTTAAACAAACCTCCACCATACTGAACTGTTTTTTCACCATCTGAAACATTACTACGGTCAATAACTGCATCAAATGAAATCTCTACCTTTTTATTCTCAGGGACCTTTGAAAAATGATCCGTAAAGGTCAAGGTAACCGTATCTGTTTCTGGATCAGCAATAGCTTGAGCTACAATAATACCCTCAGCGTTTTTCACTGGAAATTTCATAATGGTAATGAGATTAAATTCCTCTGGAATTTTTAAAACTAATGTATCTCCCTCTTTGATTATCTGACTATCAGGAAAAGACAACTTGTTAACAAACCGAAAATCAACTCCCGATTCAACCACTACATCCACGGTTTCACTGGTAATTTGAACATTATTTTTATCTGGATCATAATAAAGCGTAGCTTCACTTGCATAATCCTTAATTACATTAGCACTTACATCTAATATAGGAATTGAAACCATCCCTAAAATCAAGACAAAGAGTGAAATCAGGTTTATCCACTTCAATTTCATAAATCAACTCTCCTAAAATAATTTTGAAGATAACTAATTTTCTCCAAAGTAATTTTATCACTTTTTTTCTAAAAAAGATAAATGTAGCCATTTTTGTACTAATCCAACTTCAAAAACTACTCTTTGTTTCTTTTTTAAAAAGTTCGGGTGCTCAAAAGAGGAATATTTGAGATAGAAAATAAGACGAACAGCGTTCATCTTATTTCCAACCTCCAAAGGTCTCCCAGACTTTTGGAGCTGTGCGGAGGTGGGAGTGAAAGTGTCCAGTGGCCCCACACTCGACGATTAACCATCTGAGGCTAATCGTTTTTTACCACGGTGGCAACTGTCTGGTCTCAAGAAATCTTGTGGCCGTATTATTTTAAGTTACCGCTAATAAGTTTAACTTGTGAATACCATTTCTGAACAGGATTATACTTTCAATATAGGTCATAAATCTTGTTGAATTTCTAAAACAAATGGTAACTAACCACTTCTATCATTTGACACCATACGATGTAAGGCTACATTTTCAGATGTTGAAATGAATTCAGTAGATATCCCTTAAAACGCTAAAAACCAATCCGAAGATTGGTTAAAAGTCATTGATAATTACTAACGCGATAGGAAAGTTTCCCTAGCTAATCTCTGAGTTCCTAGTCAGAACACCTCAATGGACATGCTTAATATCCTATTATTCTATTTCTAGGCTATCGTTAAAATCGTCTACTAGACAGGCTTACTATCCTATCTCTCCAGAGTTACAGTTAAAACGATCCACTCGATAGTTCTAATCCAACAACTTCTGCAATTCTTGCGCAAGGAGTTGCTGAGCAACTTGTGGATTTGCTTGTCCTTTGGTTGCTTTCATGAGGAATCCTGTAAAGGCCTTATCCGCATTGCGTTTTCCTGACTTGAAGTCCGCAACAGCAGCTTCATTGTCTGCAAAGACTTGGTGGATAATCGGAATCAAGACCGCTGGATCCGATACTTGTACGAGCCCTGCTTTTTCAACATATTCCTTAGCAGAACCACCATTTTTAGCTAGGTGTACAAATACTTTCTTAGCGATCTTAGATGAAATGGTGCCATCTTGAATAAGTCCAATCATTTCAACTAAATTTTCTGGTGTCAAAGCGATGGTTTCAATTGTTTTTTGCTCTGCATTGAGGAATTGAGCTACTTCACCTTGTAACCAGTTAGATACTTGTTTAGCATCTCCTCCAATTTCAACAGCTTTTTCAAAGAAATCAGAAAGAGCTTTTGTTGCCGTCAACTGTCCAGCATCATAGGCCGACAAGCCGAGTTTTTCTACGTATTCCGCACGGCGTTCCGCTGGGAATTTTGGTAACTCTACACGCATTTCCTCAATCCACTCATCTGAAATCTCGTAAAGTGGTAAGTCTGGTTCTGGGAAGTAACGGTAATCCGCTGCACCTTCCTTGACACGCATAAGAATGGTTGATTTATTAGCCTCATCGTAACGACGGGTTTCTTGTTGAATAACGCCACCTGAGCAAAGGATTTTCGCTTGGCGTTCCACCTCATACTCCAATCCTTTACGAACATTGCTGAAAGAGTTCAAGTTTTTCAACTCAGTCTTGATGCCAAATTTTTCCTGACCATATGGACGGAGGGAGATATTGGCATCAACACGCATGGAACCTTCTTCCATCTTCACATCCGAAATCCCTGTGTACTGAATGATTTCTTTCAGAGCTATCAAGTAGGCGTAAGCTTCTTCTGGTGAACGCATGTCTGCTTCTGACACGATTTCGATCAATGGTACACCTTGACGGTTAAGGTCGACATAAGAGTAACCATCTGTTCCGTGGGTGTTTTTACCAGCATCCTCTTCAAGATGGGCACGTTCCACACGGATTTTCTTGGTAGAACCATCTTCCAAAGTTATATTAATCCAGCCGTTGTAACCAATCGGTTCGTCAAATTGTGAAATTTGGTAAGCCTTTGGATTATCTGGGTAGAAATAATTCTTACGGTCAAAGTGCATATGCTGGTGAATGTTCATGTTCAAAGCCAGCGCAGCCTTGATACCCGCATCAATAACCCCCTTATTCATCACAGGAAGCACACCAGGAAACGACCAGTCAATAATATTGGTATTTGTATTTGGGTCATCGCTAAAATGAGCAGGTGTTGGTGAGAAGATTTTTGAGTTGGTGTTCAATTCAACGTGGACCTCAAGTCCTATAATGGTTTCAAAGTTCATTAATTGTCACCTCCAAAAATCACTGGTTGTTGTTTGTGATAGTCTGTTGTTGCTTCAAAAGCTGCCGCTGCTTGGTAAATCGTTTCTTCTGAATATTTTGGACCAATCAATTGCAAGCCAACTGGTAATCCGTCGACAAATCCAGAAGGAATGGAAATACCTGGTAAACCTGCAAGGTTAACTGGAATTGTTAGCAAATCAGCCAAATACATCGCAACTGGGTCATGGCTTTGACCATCCAAGTCATAAGCTACTGTCGGCGTTGTTGGTCCAAGAATCAAGTCATAGTCCGCAAAAACCTTTTCAAAGTCTTGGATAATCAAGGTACGAACCTGACCAGCTTTTTTGAAATAAGCATCATAATAGCCAGATGACAAGGAGAAAGTTCCCAACATGATACGGCGTTTTACCTCTTCACCGAAGCCCTGACTGCGAGTATTAACATAAATTTCTTCAAGACTTCTAGCATCTTCTGCACGGAAACCATAGCGAATCCCATCAAAACGTTGCAAGTTAGATGAGGCTTCTGATGAAGCAATGATGTAGTAAACTGCCACCCCATACTTACTATGAGGCAAAGAAACTTCCTCGATGATAGCACCTAGTTTTTCAAAATGCTTGGCTGCTGCGAGAATATTTTCCTTAATCTTCGGATCAATCCCTTCACCGAGGTATTCCTTAGGAAGGGCTATTCTCATTCCCTTGATATCTTGACCAATCTTGCTAGTAAAGTCAGTTACCTGCACTGGGGCAGAGGTTGAATCTTTGCTATCTGCTCCTGCAATCACATTGAGCAACTGCGCATTTTCCTCAACTGTTTGAGAAAATGGTCCAATCTGATCCAAAGAGCTACCAAAAGCAATGAGGCCAAAACGTGACACAGTTCCATAAGTTGGTTTCAAACCAACGATACCATTAAAGGCTGCTGGTTGGCGAATTGAGCCTCCAGTATCAGACCCGAGCGACAAACGCACTTGTCCTGAAGCAACTGCTGTTGCAGAACCGCCTGATGAACCACCAGGAACTTTTGACTGGTCCCAAGCATTTTTTGTTTTCTTGAAATAAGACGTTTCTGTTGAACCACCCATGGCAAATTCATCCATGTTGGTCTTACCAACCACAATCATGCTATTTTGGTAGGCATTGGCAACGGCTGTCGCATCAAAAATTGGCTCATAATTGTAAAGCATTTTAGACGCTGCGGTTGTCAATATTCCCTTAGTTGAGATATTATCTTTAACTGCCAAAGGAATCCCTGACATGATATTGTCTGCGTCAATTCCTTTTTCATCAATCACCTTAGCCTGTGCAAGCGCTGCTTCTTCTGAAATCGTAATAAATGAACCAACAGCTTCTTCACGAGATTTGATGTCTTCAAGCGTTGCTTTTGTGAGTTCTGTGGCAGTGACTTCTTTTGCAACCAAGAGGTCATGCAATTCTTTAATCGTTTTATTATTAAATGACATTAAGCATCTCCTCCGTCTTCAAAGATAGCTGGGACCTTGATAAAGTTATTCGCACTTTCTGGTACATTTTTAAATAACAATTTACGATCCATGCCAGCTTCTGCCTTATCTTCACGAATCACCGTTTTACGGTCGGCCATGGTCGTTGTAATTGGAACACCAGTTGTATCAACCTCGTTTAACAATTCCACCATATCGACAATTTTTGTCAATGTTGTTGCAAATGCAGCTGTCTCTTCGTCTGAAAATGACAATTTAGACAGCTTCGCAACATGGCGAACTTCTTCTTCAGAAATTTTCATGAGTTACCTCTTCTAATATTCTACGTAATCTTCTTTATTATACCACAAAGCTCTCAGCTCTGCTATTTCCCCAAAAAGAAATCATCATAAAAAGCCCCAAATTGAGGCTTTAGCATTCAGGAACGATCATCGTAACCTTTTGGATGGCTTGAATGCCATGCCCAAGCGGTTTTAATGATTTTTTCAATATTGTCAAATTGTGGTTTCCAACCGAGCACTTCACGCGCTTTTTCTGAACTTGCAATCAGGGTGTCTGGGTCTCCAGGACGACGGTCAGCTAATTCAGCTAGGATTTCTTTACCAGTCACTTTACGAGCAGCTTCTAAAATTTGTAGGTTTGAGAAACCTGTCGATGATCCCAAGTTAAAGGCTGCCGATGCTCCGCCATTTCTCAAATAATCAACTGCTAAGATATGAGCGTCTGCCAAATCAAATGGATGCACATAATCACGGACGTTAGTACCATCTGGAGTGTTATAGTCATCCCCAAAAATCATGATTTTCTCGCGCTCACCTTGTGCAACTTGCAAAATAATTGGAAGCAAGTGTGTTTCAGGACCGTGGTCTTCACCGATAGAACCATCTGGTTTAGCGCCAGCAACATTGAAATAACGAAAGGCTACAAATTTGATGCCATAAGCCTTATCAGACCACTTCATAATAGTTTCCATCATTAGCTTACTTTCACCGTAAGGATTGATTGGTTTTTGTGGTGTAGTCTCAAGGATTGGAATTTGCTCTGGAATGCCATAAGTGGCTGCTGTTGATGAAAAGACAATGTTGTTCACGCCACATTCATTCATAATTTCCAATAAGCTAACCATGCCTGATGTGTTATTATCAAAATATTTCAATGGGTCTTCCATAGACTCTGCCACCAATGAAAAGGCTGCAAAGTGAATCACCGCATCAACATCAGGATTTTCAGTAAAGACTTGACGCATGAAGTCCTTATCAGCCAAATCCCCTTCATAAAATTTAGCCTCTGGATGCACTGCGGCACGGTGTCCTGTCACCAAGTTATCAACAACGATAACCTTCTCTTTTCCTTCAGAAATCAAACGGTCAACCATATGAGAACCGATATACCCAGCCCCACCTAGAACGACTACTGTCATACTTATCTCCTTTTATTTTAAGTGACTTTATTATAACAAAAAACGTTTTATCTGACTATTCTACACCAACAGACGCTATAAAACGTCTAAAAGCAGTTTGACCCTCTGCTGTCATTTTGTAAACCCCTGCATCTTCTAGCACACGAGTAAAGGTTGCACCAACAGCATCTTGAACAACACCAGTCACTGTCTCAGCTTTCACTTCTGGATGAGTATCCTTGATTTGATTCGCCCAGTCCAAATGATAATCTGCGACATCATTTTCGTGACCTAGTAAGTATTTCTCTACTTCTTTCAATTCATCCTTTAAGCGTGGTGGCAAAATAGCCAAACCCATGACTTCAATGAGTCCAATATTTTCCCTTTTAATATGCTGAACATCTTTGTGTGGATGATAAACCCCGTCTGGGTGTTCTGCCGAGGTGTGATTATCTCGTAGCACTAAATCCAACTCAAATTTGCCATCACGTTTTCGAGCAATCGGTGTTACCGTGTGGTGAGGAACTTCATCTGTGTAAGCAATGATATCTGCCTCAGTATCAGAATAATCTCTCCAAGCTAGACGAATCCGTTCTGCCAACTCAACCAATCGTGTCTTGTCAAACGATTTCAATCGAATCACTGACATAGGCCAGTTAACAATACCTGCTGCTACAGTTTCAAAACCTTTGAAGGTAAATCGCTCTGTTAGCTCTGCCATTTCCATAGGAAAGGTATGACATCCACCTTGATAGTGATTATGGGTCAAAATAGAGCCACCAACAATCGGCAAATCGGAGTTTGAACCCGCAAAATAACCTGGGAAAATGTCAACAATGTCCAATAGCTGTTCAAAAGTCTGACGGCTAATCACCATAGGGACATGCTCAGTATTCAAGAAAATACAGTGCTCGTTAAAATAAGCATAGGGTGAATATTGGAAACCCCAGTTCTCCTCACCCAGTTTCATACGAATAATCCTATGATTGGCACGATCCGGATGATTAATGCGGCCTTGATAACCTTCATTTTCCATGCACAGTTGACATTTCGGATATTCACTAGCTTTAACTAATTTAGCTGCCGCAATCGCTTTAGGATCCTTTTCAGGTTTAGACAAATTAATGGTAATCTGCATATCCCCGTATTTAGAAGGTGTTTTAAAAGCAATATTTTTGGCAATAGCATCAACTTTGATATAGTCATTTTTTTTACTTAGCTCATAAAAATCAGCGATAGCTTTTTCCGGACTTTTTTTATAGGTTTGCCAAAATCTTTGATTAAGCACACTTGGAATCGGCGTGATGAAACTCATCAATTCAGCACCCAAACAGTTTTTTTCCTCCTGTAAAGGACCACATTTCCCATTTTTCACAGCTATATCCACAAGGCGATTTTTTAGAGGAATTAAGGATGTCTCATCCGTTTCTTCATTAACCTGTTCCTCACCAACCAATGCCATAATCCGATTTTTAAGATAGATAGCATCTAACTCAGTATAATCACTATTAGCAATCACAGTTTCTACAAATTGATCTAGTACTGTCATAACGTTACTTTCTAGATAATACTCGACTACCACCAGCTACTTCTGCGATGTAAAAAGCTGGCGCATATCCAATTTTTTCTTCATAAATCTTGCCAACAACCTCTGTGAAGCCGTCAACCTTATCTTTTTGGACAATAGCAATGGCACAACCACCAAAACCAGCTCCTGTCATACGGGCTCCAAGTACTCCATCTTGTTCCCAAGCTGTATGTACAAGCGTATCAAGTTCGACACCAGTTACTTCGTAGTCATGTTCAAGAGAAACGTGCGACGCATTCACCAATCGCCCAAATTGTTCCAAGTCACCAGCTACCAAAGCAGCTTTGGCTTTCAAGGTCCGTTGGTTTTCGGATACTGCATGGCGGGAACGCTTGATCCTATTCCCATCTTTAATGAGATAAGCATATTGATCAAAAGTTGCTTCATCAAGCTCACCTAAGGTTTCGACAGATAGCAGAGCATTTAATTCTGTCACAGCGGCTTCACACTCACCACGACGCTCATTATACTTGGAATCAGCCAGTTCACGACGTTTATTGGTGTTCATAATAACAACAATGTAATCACCTAAATCAAGTGGTACAAGCTCGTATTCCAGAGTATTAGTGTCCAGATAAATGGCCTGTTTATCTGCTCCCATACCAATGGCAAACTGATCCATGATACCTGAATTCACACCGATAAAATGATTTTCTGTTTGCTTCCCAATTTTTACCAAATCAAGACGGTCAAGGGTCAACTCAAATAATTCTTCACAAATAACGCCAATCAGCAATTCTAACGAAGCAGATGACGATAGCCCTGAACCATTTGGAATGTTACCATAAACATAGACATCCATACCAGATTCAATCACATGCCCTGCTTCTTTTAAAAACTTAATGACACCTTTAGGATAATTAGTCCAACTGTCCTCTTTTTTAAAAACAAGGTCATCAAGACTGACCTCAATAATACCTAGATCCTCAAAATTCCCAGAATAAAAACGTAAGGTACGGTCATCACGTTTACGGGCAGAACCATAAGTCCCAAGCGTAATCGCCGCAGGAAACACATGACCACCATTATAATCGGTATGCTCCCCAATCAAATTGATACGACCCGGTGAAAAGAAAGTTGCATCAGGTGCAACACCAAAAGTGTCTAGAAAAGCCTGTTTTAATTGTTCAGTATCCATAAAATACTCCTTTGATATCGTTTTCAGTTATATTATAGAGCACATTAGTAAAAAAATCAATATTATCAGTAAAATTTTTATCTATTTTTACCCTTTTTTACTTTAGTAATTTTGTCACTTTTATTACACCATATAATAACATAAAATATTAAAGTCCCCACTACAATATCAGCCACCTATTTTAACATATAAAAGAGGCTTATGACCTGTTATGGACTAGCCTCATTTTTACTATTTATTTGCTCCCAACATCCCTGCAACAAATTGTTTTTGAAGGACAAAGAAGATAACTAGTGTTGGTACAGTAGCTACAAGCACAGCAGCCATAATCATACCAAAATCTGGAGAATAGCTTGATCCTAACTGCGAAATCAAAAGTGGTACAGTTTGTTTTTCAGTTGATTGTACTACAACCAGTGGCCAAAGGTAATTATTCCAACTGTTCATAAAGGTAATAATAGCTGCAGCTGCATATGTCGTCTTCATTGTCGGCATATAAATCTTAAAGAAAAGTCCCACCTCAGAGACACCATCGATACGCCCCGCTTCCAACAATTCCTTTGGAAACATTTTTGTATTCTGACGGAAATAAAAAATCAAAAAAGCAGTCGCAATATATGGTAAGAAAATAGAAGCGTAAGAATTGATTCCCACAAGAGAGCTTACCATAGACATTTTCCCAAACAAACGAAATAGCGGAATCATAATTGCCGCAAATGGTACCATCATGGATAAAAGAATAATATTAAACACAATGTCCTTGCCTTTACTGCGATAAACTTCAAATCCATATCCTGCGGAAGAACCTATTAAGAGAGCTAATGTTGTTTGAAAAAGGGCAACAACAGTTGAGTTTTTCAAAGCATTGCTCATATCTGTTTGACTAAAAATATTTTTCAAGTTCGTAAAAAGTTCACCACCTGGTAACATGCGCCCATTAGTAACATCAATGCTACTATTTGTTGCACTCACCACTAAAAAATAAAATGGAAATACAAAGACAATGGACATAAGTATCAAAAAAATATAAGTTGCTATTGTTTTTGGTTTATCTCTTTTCATCTTTTCCTCCCACTCGTGTTTGAATAATAGATAAAATCACTACCAGTAATACAATTGCATATGATACAGCTGCCGCATAACCAAAATCTGGCGTGTATTTAAAACTCAAATTATAGATATATTGTGAAATAGTCGTTGTAGCATCCCCAGGACCACCTTGAGTGATGTTCATTGGTTCATCAAACAATTGCAATGTCCCAATGGTCGAAGTAATTGTTGTAAATAAAATCACAGGTTTTAAGAGAGGAATAGTGATATTAAAGAACTTATTAACTGCACTAGCACCATCAACATCAGCTGCTTCATAAATTTCGGGATCAATATTCTGCAATGCAGACAGGAAGAAAATCATATTATATCCTGTCCAGCGCCAAGTAATAGCAATAATAATAACAACTTTCGCCCAAAAAACATCATCCAGCCACATTATTGGTTCTTGTAAAATATGTAAAGTTGTTAAAATCTTATTCATGATACCATCATTTGAAAAAAGATATTTGAAGACAATAGAATAAGCAACCAGAGATGTTACCGAAGGTAGGAAGACAATCGTTCTAAAAAGTCCTTTCAACTTTAATGACTTATTATTTAACAATACTGAGAAGAAAATAGCTAAGATTATCATAACTGGCACTTGGACAACTAGGAACAAAACAGTATTCTTTAATGCACTGATAAAAACTGGATCATTAAAGAGACGCTTGTAATTATCAAAACCAACAAAACTCAAATTATTTCCTTTGCCTGATAAGAGCGATAACTTGAAAGCTTCCACCATTGGATAAAAATAGAACAGGATGATCAATATAGTCGGAATGATAACAAATAACCATCCCGCAAGCTTTGATCGTAAAAATGGATTCATTTTTTTCATTCTAAACTCCGACTTTCTGAATAAAATAACCAAATAATTTAGTTATCAAGCAAATGCCATGAACGTCCTAAATTATTTGGCTAACATGCGATTATTTCAACTGATTTTCAGCCTCTTTTTGTGCATCTTCAAGGACTTTATCGATATCCTCTCCACTCAAATATTTTTGCAATCCTTTGATAAGGATATCTTCAATAGCGTATGTGTTTTCACCATAGTTAACAGCTGGAATTTGTGTTGACCATTCCGCGAAGTCTCTATAGATTTTTTGTCCACCAAAATATTTTGCTTCTGTGTCATAAACACCTGCTTCAGTTGCTGGAATATAAGAACCAATAGCACCGATGTTTTCTACAAGTGTTTTGTAAAGGTCTGTACTAGTACCAAATGTTTCTTTTAAGAAATCAGCAGCTGCTTCTTTGCCATCAACATTAAGTACGTAAATTGACGCACCTCCAAGGTTAGAAGCGTTGACTGAACCTTCCATTTCTTGACGTGGGAATGGTACAACTGCCCATTTTCCTTCCTGATCTTCTTGTGCTGTGATAGATGGTGTAATCCAGTTACCTGTTGGCACTGACCAAACGACACCATTATTAAAGTCACTTAGCCATTGCCCCCAATCACTATTACTATCTGTAAGACCAGCATCATATATTTTTTTGAAATCTTCGAATGCTAATTTCAATGACGCATTGCCTGCAAGGGTTGGCGTTTTCCCATCTTTTCCTGTATACCAAGAACCTGTTGAATTAATCATCGAACGAATCAATCCGAGGTCATTAACGTCTGTAGAAAGTAATTTTTTACCTGTCTTTTCAAAAACTTTTTTACCAATTTCAGTATATTGTGCCCATGTTAGATTTTGCAAGTCTTCTAATTTGTAACCTGCTTTTTCAAGAATATCTGTTCGAACATAAAGACCTGTCACACTTGTATCAAACGGCACTGCATAGTTTGTACCATCAACTGAAGTTGCTTCAACTTTATAAGCCGAGAAATCATCTGCATTGATAACATCTGTCAATGGGAAAAAACTATCTGGATACGCTTCTAGGAAGCTCTTTGCACGATAGTCTTCAATGAGAACAATATTTGGCAAACCATTTGTCACACCTGAACTAAGGGCAGTATTAAGTTTTTGAACGATATCTGCTTGTGCATTTTCAACGATATCTAAATCAACTTTATCCCCTTCGGCTGCATCATGTACTTTTTCAGCCTCTTCAAAAGCACGGACATTATAATTTTTATCCCAAGCCCATACAGTAAGTTCAGTTTTTCCTGAATTGTCTGTCTTTGAAGCACCAGACTCTGATTTCGATCCACAAGCTGTTAACAACAAACTCGAAAACAAAGCGCCAACCAAAAGTGTTTTAACAGTACGTTTTTTCATTATGATTCTCCTTGAATCCTTTATTTTACATTGTCATTATAAAATGTAAGCGATTAAAAGTCAAGTGTTTTTCAGTAATTTTTTACTATTTTTTTAGTTTATAAACTTCTGATGTTGTTAACCATTTCTAACCTAAAATAGCAATTTATATTTAACTGTTCTTAATAAAGACCTCAGTATAGACATATCTCCTACTATTTATGTAGAATTACTAGACTTTCTTAGAAAACACATCAATTAATTTAGTAAAAAACCAACCTAAGGCTGGTTTATATATTTTAAATCCCTCTAAGGGTAAATGTAATAGTCAATTCTCTCTCAGCATATAAATGATACTGCTCTTGTACCGGAGCCCCCCAAGAATCATCACCACCTACACCCATCTGTGCTGCTAAAATGCGAATCCAGGTCCAATGAGACTGAGAAAGATCTTCTTGATGACTTGCAGCATCTATCTCTTGAGCACTGTGTGGTAAAACGCTCATCTCAAATGGTTTATTAACAGCTTCAAACAATAAAGCATGATCCTCATTATCAGAAACTTTCAACCACCGAACTCCTGTCCGGTTACCATTTTCTTGTGGTACCAAATACGGAGTCTCATTATTTTGGACTGTTGTTTCAAAAATCCCTAGGCGAGCTCCTTCTTTCCGGTCGATATAATTTTCTTCCGGACCATTTCCATAATAAGTGATTTCCTGATAAGTTCTAGGTAATTTGAATTCCATCCCATAGGCAGGAATGGTTGGTAAATTAGCATATCCTGGATATGTTAGATCAATAGTTATATCACCTTGTCCATTAATGGTATACGATACTTTATGTGTATACTCCCCAGATATCGCTAATTGATGAGTAAAGGCAATTGTCACTCTATCACTTTCTTCTTCAATGGTCATGCCGATATGCTTCTGATAAAGTCCAGCTGTTAACCACATACCTCGATCAAAACCATGCTTCACACCACGATCATTATCTGTCAATGCACGCCAAAAAGTAGTCTTAGGAGTTCTTGTGATATATTCAATGCCATTTTTAACAAATGATACCAAACCACCCTCAGCTATTGAAATTAGAACACTAAAATCATTTCCATGGACACCGATGTTAACATCTCCTTTAACAACCCGTATAGGTAAGATATTTTTATTCCCTTGCTGTGTATTAGACATTTTTTCTATATACTGAGCAAAAGTAATTTCATCTCCAATTTTTCCCCAAATAGTGGCTACTTTTAGATGCTGGGTAACTTCGTAAGTATATTCTCCATCTGCTTTAACCTCAGGATAATCCAAATCAAATGTTATTTTCTCACCCGCAGGTACAATAAAATGATAATCTCGACTCCAGATAAACTCCCCATTTTTTCTAAGAGTAGCTTTAAAATAGCTATCTCCAGTATCACTAAAAAGATTTTGATTATCAATTGTCACATTTTTAGGAGTTACGGATAATTTAACATTGGCATAGAGTTTTTTAACCTCTTGTGCTTTAGGAGTTGGCTTTCTGTCCGCGAAAACAATACCATTGCCGCAGAATTCATAATCTGTTGCACGATCTCCCCAGTCCCCACCGTAGGTCAAGACTTCCTGCCCAAATTCATTTTTCTTAAGAATTGATTGGTCAATATAATCCCAGATAAAACCACCCTGGTACTGTTCATATCGGTTCTCCAAATCTGTATAGAGACTCATTCCCCCCAGAGAATTACCCATCGCGTGCATATACTCACAGGAAATGTATGGTTTTTTAGGACATTTTTCTAAATACTCAATAATGTCTGCCGGTTTAGCATACATACGACTTTCCATGTCCGATATCTCATCGTAGTCACGATTCCAAAAGACTCCTTCATAATGAACAAGCCGATTTGGATCAACTCGATGGAAAAATTCCGTCATTGCTAAAATATCTTCACCAGCATAAGATTCATTTCCACATGACCAAATAAGAATTGCAGGATGATTTTTATCTCTTTGAAACATGCTGTTCGCACGATCCAATACATTTTCTTTCCATTCTGGTAGATTGCCAGGAACATTCCACGATGGATCTAAGTGCCCAAGCTTTTGCCAAGATCCGTGTGTTTCTAAATTAGTTTCATCAATCATATAAAGACCGTATTCATCACACAGCTCATACCACCGTGTTTGATTAGGATAATGAGACGTCCTAACAGCATTGATATTATGTTGTTTCATAAACTTAATATCCCATAACATCTCTTCCTCTGTAATTGCTCGGCCATAACGGTGGTGAAACTCATGACGATTCACTCCTTTAAAGATAATACGCTTACCATTAAGCAACATCAGACCGTTCTTTAATTCAAAACTTCTAAATCCAACCTTGTTAATAACTAGCTCAATTAACTGACCAGCTCTTTCTAGACGTAATTCTAATTGATATAAATTAGGTTTTTCAGCACTCCAGGCATGAACTCCTGGAAGAATAATCCCTTTTTCAAGCTCCGCTATTTCCCCAGAGAAAACTACATCTCCTTTTGAATCCAGTAAACGGGCTGATCGCGATAAGGCCTGACAATCTCCTAAAATATCCACTTCAATCTTTAATAAACCATCCTTATAATGATTAATCAAATCTTGGTGAATAAAGAGATCACGAATATGTACTTCTGGAATCGCATAAAGGTAAACATCTCTAAAAATTCCTGAAAAACGCCAAAAATCCTGATCCTCAAGCCAGCTAGCACTTGAACGTTTATAAACTTCAACCGCTAATTTATTGTCACCCTCCACTAAAAACTCTGTTAATTCAAATTCTGTTGGGGTAAAACTATCTTCTCCATAGCCTATAAAATGGCCATTGAGCCAAACATAAAAAGCCGTTTCCACCCCTTGGAAAGAGATCATTATTTTTTTACCAACAAGAGCTTCATCAATTTCAAAATACTTAACATAAGAACCTACTGGATTATACTCTTTGGAAACTTGTGGTGGACGTAACTCCTCCATACCATCCCAAGGGTACTGAGTATTAACATATTGGCGTTTATCATATCCTTGATTTTGAATATGTCCAGGTACCTCAATCCAGTCAAAAGATGAGATATCATAATCTATCTTATAAAAATCCGCTTGGCGTTGACTTGGGTTCCTAGCATAGCTAAAACGCCATTTCCCATTCAGCGATTGCCTCAACTTCATCTTACCTATCTTTGCCTCTTCTTCACTGGTAAAGTAAGTATGATCCGAATGTGCTGAAATTTTATTGACTGCAAATATTTCTGGATTTTCTAGCCATTCTAAGCTAGGTTTATTAATTCTCATTGATAATATTCTCCTTAATCAATAGCTTTGAAATAATAAAGTTGTGTTGCCATGTCCTGTCTTACGATAGGATTATAAATTCCCATCTGCATCAATTCATCACCAGATAAAATACTACCATTCTTCATTGGTTGCGTTGCATAAATAGAGTCAAAGTAACCCACAGAATGGCCAAGTAATTGACCCGTTGGTAATTCCTCAAGTCGATAATCCCAATCAGGATTCAAACCAATCAACAAAGTCTTAGACAAATAAGGTTGTGCGTGAGCTAATACATGAGCCGTAAATAGCAATGCTTCTTTTTGATTTTCAGACACAAAAATCCAAGCTGTCTCATTACCAGCCTTAGGAGATTTAAGACGATAAAAATCTCCGTATTGAACTAGAGGACGAATTTTTTTATAACTAGCAATTTGCTCAATAACATCAACCTTATCTGAATCAGACATTTTTGTCAAATCAAGCTCATAACCCAATACACCACTCATTGCAACATGTGCACGTGCTTCAAGAGTTGTCACTCTCCCAGTTTGATGATTTGGTACCGCTGAAACATGTGATGTCATCATAGAAATTGGATAAGCTAAAGATGTTCCATATTGAATAGTTAAACGTGCCAAGGCATCTGTATTATCACTTGCCCAAGATTGTGGCATATAGTAAGCCCAACCCAAATCAAAACGTCCACCGCCTCCTGAGCAGCCTTCAAACAGGATATCTGGATAAGTTGATGTTATTTTTTCTAACAAAGCATATACTCCAAGGACATAACGATGACCAGCTTCTCCTTGACGATTTGGTATAAGAGCTAAAGAATGGATGTCTGATAGGTGTCGATTCATATCCCATTTAATATAGTCAATATATCCCTCATCTAGAAGTAGTTTAAGTTGAGTAAAAATGGCATCTTGAACATCTTTTCTTCCCATATCAAGAACAAATTGACTACGCGATGGCGATGGCTCTCTTCCTGGTATCTGCATGAGATAGTCTGGATGACTGCGATACAGATTAGAATCTTTAGAAATCATTTCTGGTTCAAACCAAAGTCCAAATTTAAGTCCCTGCTTATGGACATAGTCTGCAAAATGCTTCAAACCATTCGGAAACTTATCTTCCCATACCTGCCAATCTCCCAAAGAAGATTGATCGTCGTTTCGATGACCAAACCATCCGTCATCAAGAACAAACATCTCTATTCCCATTTTTTTAGCTTCATCAACGATTGGATGTAACTTTTCTTCGTTAAAATCAAAATACGTAGCTTCCCAATTATTTACCAGAATAGGACGTTCTTTATTTCTATGTTTACTTCTTACTACATTATCACGAATAATATGATGAAAATTCTGACTCATCCCATTTAATCCATTTTCAGAATATGTCATCAAAACCTCTGGTGCTTGAAAAGATTCACCAGCTCCCAAATGCCACTCGAATCCATAATCATTTATACCAGCCACTAAACGTACCTGACTAATATGATCCTTCTCTACCTCAAAAGAATGGTTACCAGAGTAAACTAGATGAAAACCATAGGAATCTCCTGTAAACTCATCCGTCTTTTTATCAGCCAAAACTAAAAATGGATTCATATGATGACTAGATGTTCCTCTTTTACTGCTGTAAGTTTTAATACCATAACCAATCGTTTCTCGCTCCATGTGACGTTCATTAGCATAAGCTCCAGGTAAAGAAATTACATCAAAGTCTTTTGCGACAAAGTCTATTTGCAATGATGCTACCTTTTCTACAATGAGGTTCTGATTACCACAGTTAATTAGACGACTAGAACGTGCAATGATATCTTGGTTTTTAAAAATCGTATAAAAAAGTTCTACTTCAAGATTTAATAAAGAATCTTCTAAAGTAATGATCAATGTCTCCGCTTCATCAACTGTCGCAAACGATGCAGGGAGACCTTCCAAAACTGGCTTACCAACTTCCATACGATGGCTCTTATAACGTAAATCTACCGAATAACTTCCGGTAACACCTTTTACCATTAGAGACGGTGTCCTATAATCTCCAGAATGTCCACCCGAAAATTCTTGGGGCAAGGTATCTTTCGAGTAACCACGCTCATTAATTGATGGTATATTGCCAGAAAATCCTCTATCAATTCTAGGATAAGTCATATGGTTATGATAGCGCTTAACTTTTTTTCCAAAATAAAGATGGCTTAACAAACCACCTTCTTCAATCATAAATAGATAAGATAGCCTTTCGTTAGATAGATGGAATGTTCTTGTTTCAGGAATAAAGGTAATTAAAGTCATCACAAACTCCTTTTTGTTTTTTCACTAATTATTTTACTGTTTTTTTACTTATATTTCAACATATTTTTTATCAATCGCACAACAAACCTATGTCAGAAAAGAGTTTTTAAAAGTAAAATTTTAGTTTATAGGATGAATGAAACTCAATTTTTATGATATACTATAAGCAATAGATTACATCAAGGAGAAAAACATGGCAACGATTAAAGACATCGCAGAACAAGTTAAAGTTTCAATAGCTACAGTCTCACGCGTGTTAAACAACGATGAATCCATGTCTGTTAGCGAAGATACCCGAAGAAGAATTTTTCAAACCGCTGATAAACTAGGATATACTCGATATAAAAAGAACTTAGTATCAAAAAATGAAAACAAGAAGGTCGCTATCATCCAATGGTACACTGAATCAGAAGAAATCAATGACCTTTATTACTATTCAATCCGCATAGGAATTGAACGTAGAGCAATTGAATTAAACTATGAAATTGTTCGCCTCTTCAACGATTCACCACTTGATTCTGCTAGAAATTGTGATGGAATTATCGCTATCGGAAAATATAGCAATGCTAAAATTAAAGAGTTAGAAGCAATTAATGATAATTTAATTTTTGTTGATAGCGATACCCTTACCCAAGGTCATACTTGTATCACTACAGATTTTACCAACTCCGTTGTCAATGTCCTAAATCATTTTATCAGTCGTGGACATAAACGCATCGGTATTCTTACTGGCGAAGAACGGACCGCTGACCATGAGTTTCCTTTGATTGATCCTCGATTTTCAACCTTTAAAAATTACCTCAGTCAGCATAAACTCTACAATCCTAATTATGTCTTTATTGGAAAATTCTCCACTGAAGACGGCTACCAAATGATGAAACAAGCCATTTTCCAACTAGGAGATGATTTGCCAGATGCTTTCTTCATTGCTAGCGATGCCTTAGCAATAGGAGCTCTACGAGCATTACAAGAAGCAGATATAAAAATCCCTGATCGTGTCAGTATCATTTCTTTCAATGATACTGTAGTAGCAAAACAAGTCTATCCTCCTTTGAGTAGTGTAACTGTCTTTACTGAAGAGATGGGAATATTGGCTATGAACACATTGGATCAGTATCTAGAAAACTCTTCACCAGATATTCCAATTATGATGACTACCGCAACTCTTCTCACCTTACGCTCCAGTAGTAAGTAGAGGTTTTTATGCAACACACCGGAGACCTTTATCTTCCAAATGCTCCTGAGATTCTAGCTCAGCAATTACAATGTCAAGAGCTCTTATATGATTTTAACCACATACGTCCCTCAGATGGAGAAACGCGAAGAAACTTACTTGAACAAATGTTTGCCAAAGTCGGTCAGAATGTTTACCGTGACCTCTCTCACCAATTTAATCTGCCAGTTACTATTGGTGAAAACTGTTGGCTAGGAGCTAATGTAACTGTACTTCCAGGAGTAACATACCATTATAGGTGCAGGCAGCCTTGTAACTAAGGATATTCCTGCTGGTGTCATCGCACTAAGAACACCAGCAAAGATTATTCGAAAACTCGATGATTATGATAACCATTTTTATGCCAAAGACCGAGAGATTAACTGGAAGAATATAATAAAATCTAAAACAAACAATATTAAAACACAAAAAGCACAAGATTAAGCCACTGAACAAGCAGCTATCAATCTTATGCTTTTTAGTTTGCATCCTTTTATTTCACCTTCTCATAAGCAAAAACAATTTCATAGTTTTTTTCTTCACCTGGTTTTAGGAAGACCTGATTAAAGTTTTCATGATTGACAGCATCTGATAAATCTTGAGGCTCTATCGCAACACCTTCCTGTGCCTTGCCTACTAGCCCATTATCACGCGCAAAATAGACACCATCTTCAAGTGAGTTCATCGTATAAATAACAACTCCTTGCCGCTCTGAGAAGATTCTAAGTTGGTTTCCACTTTCTTCGTCAGTCAAAATTACAATTGGCTCGCCAGCTTTGCTATTAACCACCCAAGCACCATCGAAACCATCGTTTTGGGAAATAGCAGAGCTCAAATTTTGTCCTCCTCTAAAATCATAAGGAGTATTCGTCACATCTAAGAAATTTCCTGAAGGAATTAATTCACGATTTACTTCCAAAACATGATCCGCTTGAACTTTCAAAATATGGCTATGAAGATCCTGATACTGACTCAGATTAAAGTATGGGTGAGTCGTTGGATTAAAAAGCGTAGTTTCAGTAGCATTTTTTCCCGTAAACGTCATCGTTAAGCTGTTATCATCACTTAAAGCAAAAGTAGCTACAACATCCATATCTCCAGGGAAGCCATCAAGCGCCTGCTTAGCTTTATAGCTAAATTTAACTGCTACAAAATCATCGCCTTCTACCAATTCATAATCCCAAACTTGGCCGTGAAAGCCATTAGGACCACCATGAAGAGTATTAGCATTATTATTAATAGGCAATTGATAGACTTTTCCACCAATAGCCGCTTGACCTTTCGCAATACGACCTGCTGTACGTCCAATCGTCTGAGCAGCATATAGGGTATTTTTCCCATAATCACTAGGTTTATCAAACCCTAACAAGAGATTTTTATGCTTGCCATCACCTGTTGGCACTAAAAATTCCTACCAAGTTGCTTCTAACGTCAAAAAACTTGCAACAACTTGATTTTTATTGACCAAACGAATTTGAACAACCTCTTTACCATCAATAACCTCTAAACCCTTTGTTTCAAATGTCATAAAATAGCTCCTTAAATTTTTATAAGTATATTTTACAACTTGATATATTATCTGTTAATAGCAAAAAGAAAAGAACCCTAGGGTTCTTTTCATACTAATTATTTAGCGATTTTTGCGAAGTACTCAAGAGTACGTACAAGTTGTGCAGTGTATGACATTTCGTTGTCGTACCATGAAACAACTTTAACCAATTGCTCACCGTCAGCTTCCATAACTTTAGTTTGAGTTCCGTCGAACAATGAACCAAATGAAATACCTACGATATCTGAAGAAACGATTGGGTCTTCAGTATAACCAAATGAGTCATTTGAAGCAGCTTTCATAGCAGCGTTTACTTCATCAGCAGTAACTTTTTTATCAAGAGTTACAACCAATTCAGTTACAGAACCTGTTGGAACTGGAACACGTTGTGCAGCACCGTCAAGTTTACCGTTAAGTTCTGGAATAACAAGACCAATAGCTTTTGCAGCACCTGTTGAGTTAGGTACAATGTTAGCAGCACCAGCACGAGCACGACGAAGGTCACCACCACGGTGTGGACCGTCAAGAATCATTTGGTCACCAGTGTAAGCGTGGATAGTTGTCATAAGACCTTTTTGGATACCAAATGCATCGTGAAGAGCTTTGGCCATTGGTGCAAGACAGTTTGTAGTACATGAAGCACCTGAGATAACTGTTTCAGTACCGTCAAGAATGTCGTGGTTAGTGTTGAATACAACAGTTTTAACGTCGTTTCCACCAGGAGCAGTGATAACAACTTTTTTAGCACCATTTTCATGGATGTGTTGCTCAGCTTTTTCTTTAGAAGCAAAGAAACCAGTAGCTTCAAGAACGATTTCTACACCGTCAGCAGCCCAGTCAATGTTAGCTGGTTCGCGTTCTGCAGAAACTTTAACGAATTTACCGTTAACTTCAAATCCACCGTCTTTAACTTCAACTGTACCGTCGAAACGACCTTGAGTTGTATCGTATTTCAACAAGTGAGCAAGCATGTTTGGATCTGTAAGGTCATTGATACGAGTAACTTCAACACCTTCAACGTTTTGAATACGACGGAAAGCAAGACGACCGATACGTCCGAAACCGTTAATACCAACTTTAACTACCATGTGTGATTTCCTCCTTATGAAAATCAAGTAAATATTTTTATTAAGGGCTACCCCTTTAACAATTGTGAAAAGATTAACTTGTAAAAGTACAAGTAACTTTCAACATTTCTATTATATAACTTATAGCAAGAAAATGCAAATTCTTAAACCGCTTTCTTATGCATTTTTTGTTATAATTTTCACAACTTTATTAAAAGTATTTTTTCTAAAGCAGTAACGTCCTAACTTTAAAATGTAATAAATCAGAAAAAGATAGATGTGTGTGTTCAGAAAATCTGATATAACTAAATTTTCTACAAGAATGAACCATTCCACCTCCCTACACTAAGAAAGGCTTTAGCAATGGCCATATTGCTGTTGGCATTCATAGTATCCTCAAGAAAAAGTACCAAGCAATCATACCTTGATATATGGTGAGCATTGCATAATCAAATTAGCAACTATATTAGCTAAGAAATCGCCACTATAATTGACAAATGGTAGAAAAAGAGCCTCTTTTTAATCCTTCCCTATCTCATCCTTCCAGAAATCAGAAGTCAACTCAGAATTGGAAGTTGTAATGGCATCTAATTGCTCAAAAAACTGTTTTTAACCTATACCCATAGTCAATTCCTTTCTCGCAACATAGTTCGTACTGTTGTATCATAATATTCTAGCAATGTAAACTAGTATATTTAGCAAATTAGTAGCTCCTAGCAACTTATGCCAACCTAAGGCGAACACAGTTGGTGAGTCTGAAGCCTTAGTATCAGAAAATTTTCCGTTTCAAAGATAATAGTTATAAATATAGTCTGCCACCATACCCATTTTTTCTTTCCGATAGTGTATTCTATCATCTCCTCAAACTAATGGTATTACCACGCGCTTTCCTCATTTTCTATCGGTGCCACTGTATTTTAATCGCTAATAGCCGGCGTACAAACCACCTGTTTTCATGGGTAGTTTTGACTTATCATGCACCTAAAAATCAGAAGTTCACTCAAATAGGAACTTCTGATTTTTCTATTTTTTAGAACTTTTTCAGTTTCTTTTAAACTAGAAATAATTAGCCGATACATATCTAATTATTTAATTAAAATCAAACTTAAAAAAGTGGGGGATGAAAACTGTCTTCTTAATTTTATTAAATTCTTCACTGTCTTCATCAACCCATTCTGATCCTTCTGCTTCTCCCCCCCTTGGGGCCGAGATATTACTGTTAACACCTTGTTCTACGGTTTCTGATGTACATGGATCTGAGTTTCTATGTGATACAACAAATGATGAAACGCTTACTGTAACGGTTTCATTTTTCCTCAAATTTTGGACTTGTTCATCAACCCATTCTGACCCTTCTGTTCCTCTCCCTCCTGGAGCCGCGATATTAACAAAATTATCCCTATTAACACCTTGTTCTACGGTTTCTGCTGTACATGGATCTGAATTTCTATGTGATACAACAACTTGTGAAGAGCTCACTGTGGGAACTTCGTCTGCATTTGCAGAAACACTGGCAAACAATGAGAACGCAGTAAGCATTATGATACTTGAAACTTTATATTTAGACACTATAATACCTCATTCTAAAAAGATTAGTGCTTTACAGCACGATATCATCGTAACATAAACCTTCAATCAAGTAAACACGAACAGCAGCTACTTTACAAAAATACAGATAAAAATTAGCTCCATTGTAAGGCGAAACACAAAAAATGTAGATTCTCAACTAGTAATTTTACCATATAGAATTTTCGGAGATTTTTCAAAGCCTTTTTGACTAGCTTGGCTTCTTTACTATGATATCTTAATGCTTAACAATTCTTCTTTCTAGAGCTATAACTATATCAAAATATCTATAAGCCTGATCTGCAATCTATACCTTAACATAAACTACCATGTAATCGTCTCATAGATTCCCTTAATTATGTTAAGTTAAAACCATTCATGAAAACGAGTGATTTGTCCACTAGTTATAAACCGTTAAACTTCAGCAATGCCTAAGGAGAGGGTCGCTGAACTCAGGGTTAGGTTATGATTTAATCACTTGATTAATGAGTTTAGGTATTTTTCTCCCAGAGAAAAGCCGGCTGAAAGCTATAATAAAGTCTAACTATCACATATAATTATCTGAAAATATCTGAATTTCTCCATCACGAATACTATTCAGATAAAACTTTCTCTCATTTTCTTGTTACTTGAATATCAAAAAGCACCCGAAATAATCGAGTGCTCTAGGAGAATTATTCCCCTTTATTTTTCTTAATGATTTCTTCTTGAACTGACTTAGGAACATCTTCATAGTGGTCAAATACCATCATGAATGTACCACGTCCTTGAGTTGCAGAACGAAGAACTGTTGCGTAACCAAACATTTCAGCAAGTGGCACGTAAGCACGGACAACTTGTGTGTTACCACGAGCTTCCATACCGTCAACACGTCCACGACGAGCTGTCACGTGACCCATAACATCACCAAGGTTATCTTCTGGAGCAGTGATTGTCACAAGCATCATTGGCTCAAGGATAGCTGGTTGAGCTGATTTAGCAGCTTCTTTAAGGGCAAGTGAAGCAGCAATCTTAAAGGCAGTTTCAGATGAGTCGACATCGTGGTATGAACCATCGTAAAGTTTAGCTTTAACGTCAACCATTGGGTAACCAGCAAGAACACCGTTAGCCATAGATTCTACGAGACCTTTTTCAACGGCTGGGATAAATTCACGTGGAACCACACCACCGACGATAGCGTTCTCGAACTCGAATCCTTTACCTTCTTCGTTTGGAGTAAATTCAATCCAAACGTCACCAAATTGACCTTTACCACCAGATTGGCGTTTGAAGAATCCACGAGCTTGAGTTGAAGCACGGAATGTTTCACGGTATGATACTTGAGGCGCACCTACGTTAGCTTCAACTTTGAACTCACGACGCATACGGTCAACAAGGACATCAAGGTGAAGCTCACCCATACCTGAGATAACTGTTTCACCAGTTTCAACGTTAGTTTCAACACGGAATGTTGGGTCTTCTTCAGCAAGTTTTTGAAGGGCAACACCCATCTTATCTTGGTCAGCTTTAGATTTTGGTTCAACCATCAATTGGATAACTGGTTCTGGAACGTTGATTGATTCAAGAATAACTTTAGCTTTCTCATCCGTCAGTGAGTCACCAGTTGTTGTATCTTTCAAACCAACCGCAGCAGCGATATCACCAGCGTAAACAGTTTCAATTTCTTGACGGCTGTTTGCGTGCATTTGAAGGATACGTCCGATACGCTCACGTTTACCTTTAGATGTATTCAATACGTACGAACCTGAGTTTAGGACACCAGAATACACACGGAAGAATGTCAAGCGACCTACAAATGGGTCAGTCATGATCTTGAAGGCAAGGGCTGCAAATGGCTCTTCGTCAGATGCTGGACGAGTTTCTTCTTCGTCTGTATCTGGGTTAATACCTTTGATTGCAGGAATATCAATTGGGCTTGGAAGGTAGTCAATAACTGCATCAAGCATCAATTGAACACCTTTGTTTTTGAAGGCTGAACCACACAATACTGGGAAGAATTCAACGTTGATAGTCGCTTTACGAATACCAGCCTTCAATTCTTCGTTAGTGATTTCTTCACCTTCAAGATATTTCATCATCAATTCTTCATCAGTTTCAGCAACTGCTTCAACCAATTTTTCACGGTATTCATTTGCTTGATCAACGTATTCAGCTGGAATATCTTCTTCAAGGATATCTGTACCAAGGTCATTAGTATAGATTTCAGCTTTCATTTTAATCAAGTCGATGATTCCACGGAAGTCATCTTCTGAACCGATTGGCAATTGAATTGGGTGAGCATTAGCTTGAAGACGGTCATGAAGTGTGCTCACTGAGTAGAGGAAGTCAGCACCGATTTTATCCATTTTGTTAGCAAATACAATACGTGGAACACCGTATTCAGTCGCTTGACGCCATACGGTTTCAGTTTGTGGCTCAACACCTGATTGTGAGTCAAGAACTGTTACCGCACCATCAAGTACGCGGAGTGAACGTTGAACTTCGATCGTAAAGTCAACGTGTCCTGGTGTATCGATGATGTTAACGCGGTGACCATCCCATTGTGCTGTTGTCGCAGCAGAAGTGATTGTGATACCACGTTCTTGCTCTTGCTCCATCCAGTCCATTTGTGATGCACCTTCGTGAGTTTCACCGATTTTGTGGATTTTACCAGTGTAGTAAAGGATACGCTCTGTTGTTGTTGTTTTACCGGCATCGACGTGAGCCATGATACCGATGTTACGAGTTTTTGCAAGTGAAAATTCGCGTGCCATTAGGTTATTTCTCCTATAAAAATTTGTTTACGTTTTATTATAGCATATTTTAATAAAAACGGATAGGCAGAGGCCCACCCGTTTTAACGTTTATGCGTTAAAAATTGAACTCGACTTGAGAGCGAGCGGTCAAAAAGGCAAATCTTCCTAGGCTTTTCTTGACGCCCTCGCATCCTGTTCTTAGTTGAATTTTAGCTACAAATGTCTGCCAAAAAGATAAAATTTCCTAGAAACTGAAACTTCTGCGCCAATTTCCCTATTTTGGCTAGCATTTGTTCAACGCTAAAATATCCTATCTTACCAACGGAAGTGTGCAAACGCACGGTTAGCTTCAGCCATTTTGTGAGTATCTTCACGTTTTTTAACTGATGCACCTGTGTTGTTAGCAGCGTCCATAATTTCTTTTGCAAGGCGATCTTGCATAGTGTGTTCACCACGTGCACGTGATGCGTTTACCAACCAACGAAGACCCAAAGTTGTACGGCGCTCTGGACGAACTTCAACTGGGACTTGGTAGTTAGAACCACCGACACGACGAGCACGAACTTCAAGAACAGGCATGATGTTTTCCATAGCTGTTTCGAATACTTCGTTTGCATCGTTACCAGTAGCCTCTTTAATAGTTTCAAAAGCACCGTAAACGATTGATGCAGCAACACCACGTTTACCATCAAGCATAACACGGTTGATAAGACGTGTTACAAGTTTAGAATTATACAATGGATCTGGCAAAACTTCACGTTTTGGAGCACGGTTTTTACGACTCATTTATCTTATCTCCCTTCCTTATTTAGCGCCTTTAGGGCGTTTAGCACCGTATTTAGAACGGCTTTGTTTACGATCAGCAACACCTGCAGTATCAAGCGCACCACGAACGATATGGTAACGTACCCCTGGAAGGTCTTTTACACGTCCACCACGGATAAGAACAACACTGTGCTCTTGCAAGTTGTGTCCAATACCTGGGATGTATGCAGTAACTTCGATAAGGTTGCTCAAACGTACACGGGCAAATTTACGAAGGGCTGAGTTAGGTTTTTTAGGTGTCATTGTTCCAACACGTGTTGCAACACCACGTTTTTGTGGCGCAGAAACATTTGTTTGAACTTTACGGTGACTGTTATAACCAACGTTAAGCGCTGGTGATTTAGATTTTTCAACTTTTGATTGACGTGGTTTACGTACCAATTGGTTGATAGTAGGCATCTACATTTCTCCTGTATTTTTTTAATTCTGGTTGGAAAGAGCGTTTGGTGACAACCTCAATCCTGCGTGTACTTTTGCAACATTTGTCAGCACGTCTCTGTACACTTTTGAGAGACCAAAAGTAAAAAGTACCGTCTAGTATAATATCAAATACGACAATTTAAGTCAACCATTTTTTCCTAGAAATCATTTTATTTTGCCATATTTTGCAGGAAAAGCAAGGCTTGGTTTGGCATTAAGAGATAAATCAGCAAAATGACTGTTTTCATACTCAACAACACTTGCTAAGGCAATCATTCCTGCATTATCCCCACAGAGACGTAGCGGAGGAATAACAACCTCAATATCTGAGATTTCTTGAGCCAATCGTTCCCTAAGCCCTCGATTAGCCGCTACTCCTCCAGCAATAACCAACTGCTTCACAGAATAACGTTCTAAAGCTTTTTTCGTTTTTGCCAATAAAACATCTAGCACTGCTTCTTGAAAAGAGGCACATAAATTTTCCGTTACTAACGTTTCTCCTTTTTGAGCAGCATTATGATGGAGATTGATAAAGGCTGATTTAAGACCAGAAAACGAAAATTCTAGATGGTCCTCTTTAATCATTGCACGTGGGAAATTGTAAACATCTTGACCTTTGTGTGCCAACTCATCGATTTCACGTCCCGCTGGATAGGTCAAGCCCATAACACGGCCGACCTTGTCATAGGCCTCACCAACCGCATCATCTCTAGTCTCCCCAACAATTTCATATGCACCAGCTTTTTCCACATAGACCAACTCCGTATGACCGCCACTAACCAAAAGTGCCATCAAAGGATATTGGAGTTCTTGCGTCTGGTTCGCCGCCATCAAATGTCCTGCCATATGATTGACTGGGATTAGCGGAAGGTTGTGTGCCCACGCAAAAGCCTTTGCCGCGGCCATACCAACCAAAAGAGCTCCTACCAGTCCTGGACCATACGTTACCGCCACTGCCGACAAGTCTTTAGACGCGATACCTGCCTCTGTCAGGGCATCCGCAATACAAGTTGTTATCACTTCAACATGATGACGGCTGGCAACTTCAGGTACCACACCACCAAATCGTTTATGACTCTCAACCTGACTTGCAATAATATTTGTTAATAATTCTTTATCATTTTTGACAATAGCAACACTGGTCTCATCACAAGAAGACTCAATGGCCAAAATATATCTATCTGTCATAATTTAAGCAAGAAGAATCTCTCAGATTCTCTCGTTATTTCCTTTCTCTTCTCATTAAAATCGCATCTTCAATCGGGTTGTGATAATACTCTTTACGACGCCCAATCATTTTAAAATGGTATTTCTGATACAAAGCCTGCGCAGGTAAATTACTTTCTCTCACTTCCAAAAAAACAGTCTCAGAACGTTCGTCCAACTGTTCCATCAAGCGTTTTGCAATCCCTTGACCTTGATATTCTTTTCGAACTGCAATATTAGTAATTTCAAGCTCTCCAACTAGATTTTGAATAGATAAAAAACCGCTAAGCTGACCGTCTGTGTATTCAAAAAAATAATCAGTATTTTCCTGTTCTAAGTCAGCAATTATCTGTTCGAGATTCCAAGGAGAAGTTCCATAGACGTCTGTTAAAACCTCGAAAATTTCACTTGCCCTATCTCTCATCTTACACTCGCTTAATATAAGTTGTCTCAACTTCTTGATTCGTTTTCAGCCAATTTTCCTCTGCTTCTACTTTTTTCAGATACTCTGGGACAAAAGCATGCGCTGAGACTGGGGATAAGGATTGACCAATTTTTCCAATGCGTGTTGCAGACGGCAAGGTCTGTTGGATTCTTGCATTTGGCAAAGCTTCAACAATTTGGCTTCGAAACGCTTCTACTTCACCAACAAAGGTCACTTGAGTCATATCTTTTAGCTGCTCTAAAAGTATTGTAAAATTGATGTGACAATCTTGTCGTACTGCTCTGCCATTTTCATAAAAACCAGCATAAACGTTATTCCGACGAGCATCCATTACAGGAATTACTAAGCCTTCTGTTTTTGGGCACAGCGCTTGCAAACTTGACACACCGACCAAATCAATACCAAGTGTGTAAGCCATTGTCTTCGCTGTTGCAACCGCCACACGAAGACCCGTATAAGAACCCGGTCCTTCTGCAACGGCAATACGTTCTAGGTCAGTTGGCGCCCAATCAAGTTGCTTCATCAGAAAATCAATTGTTGGCATCAAGCTAATGCTATGATTTTTTTTGACATTAAGTGTTTGTTCTGCCATTACCTTATCGCCATTTAAAAGAGCGACCGATAATGCTGTACTCGAGGTATCAAATGCTAATACTTTCATTATTCTTCCTTTGATATAATCTATTTCAATTATACCATAAATCATAAATACGAACCTTTACAAAGATTTTCAACTGATTTTTTTACTCAAAATAGACTTTATGATATAATTATAATAATTGTAAACTCGGGTAAAAAATTGACTAGACTGGTAATGAGATATTTTTTTCAAAATAGCTATTGTTTTGATCTGTTTTTTGCACAGTCAACCCGCTCAAAAGAAAGGAAATTTAATGATTTATAAAGTATTTTATCAAGAAAGCAAAGACCGTAGTCCTCGTCGTGAGACGACTAAATCTCTTTATTTAGAAATTAATGCTCAGACAGAACTTGAAGGACGCATCAAAGCCCGTAAGCTAGTTGAAGAAAAAACTGCTTATAACATCGAACACATCCAACTCTTGGATGATAAATCACTCGCTTATGAAAAAGAAACTGGCGTATTCAACTTAACGGAGCTTTAATATGTCTAATATCAATCTAAAACCACATGAAGTTGGGGTTTATGCGATTGGTGGTTTAGGTGAAATCGGAAAAAATACTTACGGTATTGAATATCAAAACGAGATTATTATCGTAGATGCTGGTATTAAATTCCCAGAAGACGATTTACTTGGCATCGATTACGTTATCCCAGACTACTCTTACATCGTTGAAAACTTAAACCGAGTTAAAGCCTTGGTGATTACTCACGGGCATGAAGACCATATCGGTGGTATCCCATTCTTGCTCAAGCAAGCCAATGTCCCAATTTACGCTGGGCCACTTGCTCTTGCATTAATTAAAGGTAAACTGGAAGAACACGGCTTACTTCGTGATGCAACCCTTCATGAAATCAATCACAACACTGAGTTAACCTTTAAAAATCTCAGCGTGACCTTTTTCCGCACAACTCACTCAATCCCAGAACCACTAGGCATTGTTATCCATACCCCTCAAGGTAAGGTGGTTTGCACGGGAGATTTCAAATTCGATTTCACTCCTGTGGGAGAACCAGCCGATTTACACCGTATGGCAGCACTTGGCGAGTCAGGCGTTCTCTGCCTTTTATCAGACTCTACCAATGCTGAAGTCCCTACTTTTACCAATTCTGAAAAAGTCGTTGGGCAATCAATCATGAAAATTATCGAAGGTATTGATGGCCGTATTATTTTCGCTTCCTTCGCTTCAAATATTTTTCGTCTTCAACAGGCCGCAGAAGCTGCTGTTAAAACCGGTCGTAAAATCGTTGTCTTTGGTCGCTCTATGGAAAAAGCCATCATCAACGGTGTTGAACTTGGCTACATCAAAGTACCCAAAGGAACAATCATTGACCCTAGCGAGATGAAAAACTATCACGCTAGCGACATTTTAATCATGTGTACGGGATCCCAAGGAGAGTCAATGGCTGCGCTAGCACGTATCGCTAATGGTATGCATCGTCAAGTAACCTTGCAACCAGGTGATACCGTTATTTTCTCATCAAGTCCAATCCCAGGAAACACAACCAGCGTTAACAAGCTCATCAACACCATTCAAGAAGCTGGTGTCGAGGTTATCCATGGTAAAATCAATAATATCCATACTTCTGGACATGGTGGACAACAAGAGCAAAAACTCATGCTTCGCCTAATGAAACCAAAATTCTTCATGCCAGTACACGGTGAATACCGCATGCAAAAAGTCCATGCCGGTCTAGCAATTGACATAGGTATTCCTAAAGAAAATATTTTCATCATGGAAAATGGTGACGTACTTGCTCTGACTAAAGATTCGGCTCGCATGGCTGGTAAATTTAACGCGCAAGATGTTTATGTAGATGGAAACCGTATCGGAGAAATCGGTGCTGCTGTCCTTCGTGACCGTAAAGATTTATCTGATGATGGTGTCGTACTAGCAGTTGCTACTGTTGATTTTAGTTCAAAAATGATATTGGCGGGGCCAGACATTCTCAGTCGCGGCTTTATTTACATGCGTGAATCTGGTGACCTTATCCGCGAGAGCCAACGCGTACTATTCAATGCTATCCGTATTGCGCTGAAAAACAAAGAGGCTAGCGTCCAAACCGTTAGTGGCGCTGCGGTCAATGCTCTCCGTCCATTCCTAT
>NZ_JBHSOJ010000006.1:0-22749 GCF_042656225.1 Streptococcus caledonicus | reverse complement strand
AGCCGATTTTATCATTAAGTTATCAACCACAAAGCCCTCACTAAGAGTATAGCACTTAGCGAGGGCTTTGCCTATTGGTTGTCATTGTTTTGTGGGTGTGGGATCTGCCATCGTGCTGTTTTGTCCCAATCTCTATTGTTTTTAATAAATATCAAGATAATTATCGATTTCCCATTGTGAAACAAATGTTGCGTATGATGCCCATTCTATACGTTTAGCCTCAAGGAAGTTGTAGTAAATATGATCACCAAGAGCTGCTCTCACAACGTCATCTTCCTGTAAAGCTTTAAGTGCGTTGTGTAACGTCGAAGGTAAATCAATAATACCTGCTTCTCTGCGCTCTTCAGCAGACATCGCATAAATATTCGTTTCAATCGGAGCTGGTGCTTCAATTTTATTTTCAATACCATCAAGTCCTGCCTCTAAGAGAACCGCAAGGGCAAGATAGGGATTCGCCATTGGATCAACCGAACGAAGTTCCAAACGCGTTCCCATGCCCCGCGAAGCCGGAACACGAATCAGCGGCGAACGGTTACGACCAGCCCATGCAATGTAAACTGGCGCTTCAAAGCCTGGAACCAAACGTTTATATGAATTCACTGTAGGGTTGATAATGGCAGTGTAATTATAAGCATGCTTCATCAAACCACCAAGGAAATAGTAAGCATCTTCTGATAGTTGCATACCGCGTGGATCTTCCGAATCAAAGAATGCATTCTCTCCCTTGTCATTAAATAGAGACATGTTACAGTGCATACCAGAACCCGCAATTCCATATTTAGGTTTCGCCATAAAAGTAGCATATAGACCATGTTTGCGCGCAATGGTTTTAACAACTAATTTAAAAATTTGAATGTTGTCACATGCCTTAAGAACCTCCGCATATTTAAAATCAATCTCATGCTGACCAACCGCTACTTCGTGATGACTTGCTTCTACTTCAAATCCCATTTCTGTCAAGACATTCACGATTTCACGACGTGTATTGTCTGCAAGATCAGTTGGAGCTAAATCGAAGTAACCTCCCTTATCATTCACCTCAAGAGTCGGATTTCCTTTTTCATCTAATTTAAAAAGGAAAAATTCTGGCTCAGGTCCAAGATTAAAGGATTTGTAACCAACTTCTTCCATATGTCGCAAAGCTTTTTTAAGATTGCCCCGAGGATCACCAGCAAATGGTTTGCCTTCCGCTGTATAGATATCACAAATCAAGCCAGCAACAGCTCCATTTTCATCCCCCCAGGGAAAAACCATCCAAGTATCTAAATCAGGATAAAGGTACATATCCGATTCATTAATGCGAACAAACCCTTCAATTGACGAACCATCAAACATCACTTTATTTGATAGAACCTTTTCCAACTGCTCCTCAGTTGCAGGAATTTCGACGTTTTTCATCACTCCAAGAATGTCTGAAAACATCAAGCGAAGGAAAGTAACATTTTTCTCTTTGACTTCACGACGGATGTCAGCTGCTGTGATTGCCATTTGAATTCTCCATAAATATATAAATCCTGATGCGTTATAGACGCATACCGCCTAGTTGTGTACTAGGAGCTCCAAATCCCGCTTGATTGCGAAGTTCATCATGTAAAAGTCGTCGAACATCTGCGTCTGACAGTGTTTTTTTCTGCTGGTTTTTTATTTTTCTAGCTTCATATTCACGTTTAATTGCAGCCATATTAAGACCTTCTGATAAAAAATCTTTAATCTCCAAAAGACGATCCATATCATTCAAGGAATACATTCGTCGATTCCCTTCATTACGTTCAGGTAAAATTAACCCTTGGTCTTCATAATAACGAATCTGTCTAGCTGTTAAATCCGTCAGTTTCATAACGGTACCGATAGGGAAAACCGCCAATGTTCGCCTTAGTTCTTTTTCTTTCACGAAAACACTCCTATTACTCTTACATTATAGGGCTTAAAAAAAACCTTGTCAAGTTTCTATGTCACATTTTATAACATGTGTTGAAATTATTTGTCTTTTTTGATCAAAGTTCGTATTTTATCAACATCTGCATTAACTAAAATAGCTATAAAGACACCAATAAAAGTTTCAAATACCCTAACAACAGCATACTGAATTGGTCCACCAGATGGGACTGATAAGGTAATGATTAGAAGCGCAGATACACCACCAATAATTCCTGATTTATTATTCATTGCCACATTGGTCATAATCGTCAGCATGGTACAAATCGGAACAAAAGCCAAAGCAACCCACGCTTGTCCTTGTAGCATTTGAGATAAAATGAAGAACCCGACAGCATAAAGACCACCAATCGTATTACCCAAAATGCGCGAACTTCCAAAATACAGACTCTGACCAAAATCTTCACGCAAGCTAAAAACTGCAGTTAAGGCTGCGATATTTGTCCCTTCCCAACCTAAAAATTGAAAAAGTAAAATAACAAAAAAAACTGCAATCCCTGTTTTTAACGTTCTCATCCCTAAACGAAATTTTTTAGGGTCAAACTGATAATTTTTCCACATAAGATTATTCTAACATGAATAAGCATTTTTTTGGAAGAAATACCTTAAAAACAACCAACCTTTTTAGCAGCAGTTTTAATTGACAAAATAATAGTCAAACAAGGTTTTAACCTGGTGATTTTTTCTATTCTGATTAACGTTATAGCAGTTATTTTCCCTGAAATTGATTTAAATGTTTCTAAGCAATACTGAAAAGTTTCTGAAAATAACTCTTCCCAAATACGATTAACCAAAGTAAGGCGAGGAGCCCAATTTTTAGTATTATACAAGGATTTGTCAGAGACTACTTCTTTTAACAAATCATGTAAGTCTTGATAGAACTCTGCTAACTCTAATGTCTTAACTGGATTCAAGGTCACCATACACGTGCCCAGAAAAGCCGATAAATGATTAAAAACTAAAGATAAAGTCCGACTATCAGATAAAAAACTTTAAATAATTCGATAATTTCACTTATATCAACATCATCAAAAGATGCCAAAATGATATGAAGGTCACTATCAGTCACTTCGTAAGCATACTGCGAGAACCCTCTATCACCTAACGCTTTCCAAATCATTTGATTTTCTCAAAAACCTTGTCGTCTACTAATGTAATTATAGCGTACAATATTACCACCTTTTAGAGCGGGGAAAATCAGTAACCTATCAAAAAAGGCGATTTCGGTTTTGTCGTCCACCTCCGCATAAATCCACCTTTTCTAATAAAAATTATATCCTAGAAAGCACTATAAATCCAGAGCGAACTCTTTATATCGCTAGATTTTCTGACTCGTGGTACTTCATAGAAACTTTACACAATGTATAGAAAAAAAGTCACCCACTACAGTTGACAAAGAGGCAAAGAGTTTGAGACAAAATTCTGGAAAATAAAACAAAAAACGAACAAAAATTATCTCTTATATATTTAAAGAGTATCTTTGTTCGTTTTTATATACAGTTTATTAGAATATTAGATTTATTGGTATAAATTTTCTAAACTAAAAATCTTTTTATCCCAGACTCTCTAGTTTCTAGCCTTAAAAACTTATTTTTCTGTAAGTGCAGCCAAACCTGGTAATACTTTACCTTCTAATAACTCCATACTTGCGCCACCACCAGTTGAGATCCATGAGAATTTGTCTGCACGGCCAAGGTTGATAGCAGCAGCTGCTGAGTCACCACCACCGATGATTGATTTCACGCCTGGTTGTTTAACGATAGCATCCATCACACCGATTGTACCAGCTTGGAAGTCTGGGTTTTCAAAGACACCCATAGGACCGTTCCATACAACTGTTTTCGCACCAGTCAATGCTTCGTCAAATTTAGCGATAGATTTTGGACCGATGTCAAGACCAAGGAAGCCTTCAGAAACAGCTTCACCTTCAGTATCGCGAACAGTTGTGTAACCTGCAAATGAGTCAGCTTCTTTCGAGTCAACTGGCAAGACAAGTTTACCATTTGCTTTTTCAAGAAGTGCTTTCGCAACATCCAATTTGTCTTCTTCAACAAGTGAGTTACCGATTTCGATACCTTGTGCTTTGTAGAAAGTGTAAGTCATACCGCCACCGATAAGGACTTTATCAGCTTTTTCAAGGAGGTTTTCGATAACACCGATTTTATCTGAAACTTTTGAACCACCAAGGATAGCCACGAATGGACGCTCTGGAGTTTCAACAGCTTCTTGGATGTAAGCAATTTCGTTTTCAAGAAGGAAACCAGCAACTGCTTTTTCAACGTTTGCTGAGATACCAACGTTTGATGCGTGCGCACGGTGAGCTGTACCAAATGCGTCGTTTACGAAGATACCATCTCCAAGTGATGCCCAGTATTTACCAAGCTCTTCGTCATTTTTAGATTCTTTTTTGCCGTCAACATCTTCAAAACGAGTGTTTTCAACTAAAAGAACTTGTCCATCTTCAAGAGCGTTGATAGCTGCTTCCAATTCAGCACCACGAGTAGCCCCTGGGAAAACAACCTCTTGACCAAGTTTAGTAGCCAAATCAGCAGCTACTGGTGCAAGTGATTTACCAGCTTTATCAGCTTCTTCTTTCACACGTCCAAGGTGTGAGAAGAGGATTGCACGACCACCTTGTTCGATGATGTATTTGATTGTTGGAAGTGCCGCAGAGATACGGTTATCATTTGTGATAACGCCATCTTTCAAAGGCACATTAAAGTCAACACGGACAAGAACTTTTTTACCTTTAAGTTCCACGTCTTTAACAGTCAATTTAGCCATTAGTAAGCTCCTTAATTTTTTTGTTTACTTGTTTATTATATCACAAAACATTTTAAACGGCTAACATTCTGCCACAGTTTCTCGCTTTTTCATTTCTTCTGATAACAACTGACAAACCCCTGTCTTTTTGGTAGAATAGATAAGCACTAAATTGCACAAGACTGTATTTCTTGAAAGCGAGGAAAAAATGACAGATTACCCTATTAAATACCGTCTCATTAAGACGGAAAAACATACCGGTGCTAGACTCGGTGAAATTATCACCCCACACGGTACCTTCCCTACACCAATGTTTATGCCTGTTGGTACACAAGCTACGGTTAAAACGCAGAGCCCCGAGGAATTGAAAGAAATGGGTTCTGGGATTATCCTTTCAAATACCTATCACCTTTGGCTGCGCCCAGGGGATGAATTGATTGCCCAAGCTGGCGGATTACACAAATTTATGAACTGGGACCAAGCCATCCTAACAGATAGTGGTGGTTTCCAAGTCTATTCACTTGCTGATAGCCGAAACATTACTGAAGAAGGGGTAACCTTTAAAAACCATCTAAACGGCTCAAAAATGTTCCTTTCTCCTGAGAAAGCTATCTCTATTCAAAACAACCTTGGTTCTGATATCATGATGAGTTTTGACGAGTGCCCTCAATTCTACCAACCTTACGACTACGTCAAAAATTCAATTGAGCGTACCAGTCGCTGGGCTGAACGCGGTCTTAAAGCACACCGTCGTCCACATGAACAAGGCTTATTTGGTATCGTTCAAGGAGCAGGATTTGAAGACCTTCGCCGCCAGTCCGCTGCCGACCTTGTCAGCATGGACTTCCCAGGTTACTCTATTGGTGGACTTGCTGTTGGCGAAACCCACGACGAAATGAACGCTGTTCTTGACTTCACCACACCACTACTTCCTGAAAATAAACCACGTTATTTGATGGGGGTTGGTGCACCAGATAGTCTTATCGATGGCGTTATCCGTGGGGTTGATATGTTTGACTGTGTATTACCAACACGTATTGCCCGCAACGGTACTTGCATGACATCATTTGGACGTCTTGTTATCAAAAACGCTCAATTTGCAGAAGACTTTACGCCACTAGATCCCGAGTGCGATTGCTACACCTGCAAAAACTACACGCGCGCTTATATCCGTCACTTGTTGAAAGCTGACGAAACATTCGGTATCCGTTTGACAAGTTACCACAACCTTTACTTCTTAGTTAATTTGATGAAAAAGGTACGTCAAGCTATCGTGGACGATAACCTTCTTGAATTCCGCCAAGATTTCATGGAAAAATACGGTTATAACCGTTCTAAGCGTAATTTCTAAAAACAACTAACGTTTGAGCATTAATTGTCTCAAACGTCTTTTTACAATTATCACTAAAGGGAGACACCTATGACTCAAGACTATATTTCATACATCCGTTCAAAAGTTGGGCATGATTACATTTTTCTAACCTTTGCAGTTGGTATTTTAACCAATGAAGAGGGAAAAATTCTTCTCCAAAAGCGTGGGGACAAGGGAACTTGGGGACTTCTTGGTGGCTGTATGGAGCTAGGTGAAAGTTCCGTCGATACTTTAATTAGGGAATTTAAAGAGGAATCTGGCATTTCTATTATTCCCAAACGCCTACTCAATGTCTATACGAATTTTGAAGATTCCTATCCTAACGGTGATATCGCTCAAACGGTTGGTATAGCTTATGAGGTCGAAGCAACACAACCTTACAATATTACTAATTTTTCAAATCAAGAAACCTTAGAGCTCCGCTTTTTTACCCAAGAAGAAACCAAACAGATCACTATCGTTAATGCCCAACACCAACTGATTTTGGATGAGTATTTTGCCCAAACCTTCCAACTAGGAAATTAGGAGGTACTTATGACCAAAATAGAACTACTAGATTATCTCCATAACTACCTTTCTGATGGCCAAAGACACACTGTCCGTATTTTTGGACATGGCGGAGCAGGTAAGTCCACTTTTGCTAAAGAATTGCTGGAGATACTGCCTAGCGATAAAGTAAATCTTCTTGAAACAGATCCCTATATTATCAACGGAGAACTCAGGCAACTGGTTTCTTCAAAGGACTTTCCCAATCAAAAAGTGACTGCTAGCATGCCTGTATCTCACGAGCTTAATAGCCTAAAAAGAGACATCACAGCCTTACAAATGGGAATGGACATCTTAACCATTGATGAGCCTTGGACGCCTAGCCGTATTCTTAAAGGAAGTAAGCCTATCCTCATTATCGAGGGAATGTCTGCCGGCTTTTTAAATGAGGCACTTTTTGACCTGAGCATCGCATTGGTAACAGACGAAGAGACTGAATTAAACCGTCGTCTCGAGCGTGACACCAAAGTCCGTGGCCGACACGCTGACTTTGTCTTACAAACACATCTCGCAAGGCGGCAACAGTATGAAACATATTACAAATCTTATGAAGACTCCGCGGATATTATCATTTCGCAAATTAACAACCAAATAATAACTACATTCAAAAACTAACCCTCCCTCTGCATGCATCATCTTTGCAGAGGTTTTCTTTTTGTTTTTTGTTAACCGTTATTTAATTTTAGGTTGACACAAAAGAGAAAAACCTTTAAACTATGACTTATGGAGATTAAAGGACTTGATTTAGATTCAGCTGGACGTTGTCATCATTACCATACATCCTGTGATGTAGTGGCATTAAAGTGCGCTACTTGTCAACATTACTATGCTTGTTATCATTGTCATGATAGTTTGGAAAATCATCGTTTTCAAGCTTCCGATGTCACTAGTGGTAAGCCAATTCTGTGCGGTAACTGTATGACTTATTTAGATTTTATAGGCTATCAAACTGGTAGTTGCCCCAACTGTCATCATCCTTTTAATCCAAATTGTAAAGCACATTATTCTATTTATTTTAAAGGAGTTTAGTTTTATGTCAACCAAAACAAGAGATTTAGTTTACATCGCAATGATGGCTACTCTAATCATCATTCTGGGCAATATCCCTGGTATTCCACTAGGGTTCATCCCTGTACCTATTGTTCTACAAAACCTTGCTATTATGTTAGCAGGAGTTCTATTAGGCGCCAAGCGTGGTACTATCGCTGTCCTGCTATTCCTCCTCTTGGGAACGATTATTCCTGCTTTCTCTGGCGGTAGCAATACTATTCCAGTTCTTATGGGACCAACAGCAGGTTATGTCATCTCTTGGATTGGTGTCCCACTTTTAATCGGAGCTGGATTGGCAAAACTTCCTAATAAGAATCCCATTCTAACATTTGTTATTATTTGGCTTGGTGGGGTTTTATTCGTCGATGTTTTGGGAGCAATCTGGCTGGCGCATATGACTGAAATGGCACTAGATGCCGCACTCTGGGCAAACCTAGCCTTCATCCCAGGAGACACTCTAAAAGCAATTGTCGCAACGCTTGTTGCTGTGAAATACAGCCCTGTTGTCAAAAATAGCAATTTATAGCCACTTGAATTCGTTGTAAGACATCACTGCTTTCAACTTGCCGTAGTTGCAACTAATGCATTCAACGATATAATCATTAAAGGCACCGGTTTGTTAACCGAGTGCCTTTTTACTATTAACTAAGTTGGTATTTTCCTTCTTTTAAGTCTTTTTCTAATTGTAATCGTTGAATTTTCATGGTTGCCGTACGTGGTAGCTCGTCATAATCAAGAAGAATCGGAGCATTCAAGAACGGAAGTTCTGATACTGCCTGCCACCAAGCGTCCATATCCATTGCTCTGCCTTTTTCCAAAGCAATAAAAGGCTGAGGTTTACCATGTTGATCACGAACCAGTACAACCTCTGCTAAGAAAGTCAGTTTATCCAATAACATATCTTCAAGTGCGAGGTTACTATCGATTTGATCAATAAGGTCAACCTGTCTATCCTTTAGGAAAAGGTGTCCATCTTCATCCATACAACCATAGTCGCCACTATCCCACCAGCCTCCATAAACATTATCTTGGAAACGCTGGTCTTCTTTGAAATAGGTCAGCGCACGTCCTCTTGAAAAGAGTTGGATGTGCCCAGAATGACCAACCGGCAAAGGATTTCCCTTGTCATCAGTAATGCGCGCTTTGGTCAATTCTCCCAAGCCAACACCCATATCACGGGCATTTGAATGTTTCAAGCTTTCTCTTGTATGAGGTTTTAAGATCATTGGTCCACACTCACTTTGACCGTAGATTTGAAGGAAAATGGCTTGCGCATTGTCAGATGCTTCTAGAAAAGCCAACATGGTCGCGTTGTTAATGGCATCAAAGGTTGAATGATAATAATTTGTCTTTGCAAAAACTGCTGGGTGTTCACGCGCGATTGTTGCCCACTGTACAAAATGATTTGGGTGAGTTTCAACAGCTTGGGGCTGGTACTTGAGAAAGAGACGTTCAACCGTTTCTCGGTCAGCATTTGCCAAAGTAAGAAGCGGGAAGCCCATAATCATCAAAGAGGACATTCCGATATTAAAACGTGAATGCACTGGTGAGATATGGAATCCTACAATACGGCGTTCTGGCATATGATTTAGGATTGTTTTTTGATATTTAGTACGCCACCCCATAGTATTTGCCGAGTGACAAATCAATTTAGGAATTCCAGTCGTCCCTGAAGTATGTGTGATGTAAGCAATCTGATCATCTGAAAGCGGACTAAAAGATACTTCAAGAGCATCAGCTTCCAACAATTTTGCAATCGAAATCTTATGATGATTAGAAATGTTTTCAACATCAGTCACAACAGCTGCCGTCACATCATCAAAAATGATAAAAGGATTTTCTAGGCGATCCGCAAAGACTGAAATGACTGGGCTATTAAAATGATAAGACACCATAACCGGAACCGCACCAAGATAAGTGACTGCAACAGCCAACATATAAGTGTCAAAGCCCTGGCCTTTAAAAATAATCACCTTATCTGATTTTTTTATTCCAAGGTGCGCCAGCTGTTTCGCACGCCTAACGATAGCATTATGGCTAGCCCGATAAGTCGTCTCTGTCCCCAATTCAGGAAAAGCTATTGCAGGTTGATCAAAAATAATCTCACAATGAGGATAAGCCTGACTCGCTTCAAAGTAATTTTGATACAAATTCATGGAACGATAAGGAAATAATTCTGTCATTAGAGTACACTTTCTTTATACTTTTTTTCACAATTATAGCAAAAACTCACCCAGTTTGCTAGGTGAGCTATTAAGATTATAAGCTGTTTAGCATGTTATCCAAATGTTTAATCGCTTTGTCACGACCAAGCAAGAAAATCGTATCTGGTAATTCTGGGCCATGCATTTCTCCCGAAACCGCAACACGGATTGGCATGAAGAGGTTTTTCCCTTTGATACCTGTTTCTTTTTGGACAGCCTTAATTTGTGGGAAGATGTTTTCTGTCACAAATTCCTCATCAGATAGAGCTTCTAATTTAGCTTTAAAGGCTTCAAGGACTGTTGGAACTGTTTCACCTGCCATCACTTCTTTTTCTGCCTCAGTTAATTCTGGGAAATCAGCGAAGAAGAGATCTGTCAAGTTAACGATTTCATCCGCTGATTTCAACTGTGGTTTGTAAAGTTCAACTAATTTTTCAGCCTTGTCTGTCAAGCGACCTGCTGCTTCCAAGAATGGTTTGCAAAGTTCAAATACAGTCTCAAAATCAGCATTTTTAAGGTAATCATTGCTCATCCAGTCCAATTTCTTCTGGTCGAAGGCTGCTGGTGATTTAGACAGACGATTTTCATCAAAAAGCTCTATCAATTGTTCACGAGAGAAAATCTCATCTTCACCGCCTGGGTTCCAACCAAGAAGGGCAACGAAGTTGAAGACTGCTTCTGGCAAGTAACCTTTTTTACGGTAATCTTCAATAAATTGAAGAGTATTGGTGTCGCGTTTTGAGAGTTTTTTACCTGTCTCAGAATTGATGATGAGAGTCATATGACCAAATTCTGGCGCTTCCCAACCAAGTGCTTCGTACACCATCAATTGTTTTGGCGTGTTAGCAATATGGTCATCACCACGGATAACGTGTGAAATACGCATGTCATGGTCATCAATCACCACGGCAAAGTTATAAGTTGGGTAACCATCTTTTTTCTGGATAACCCAGTCACCACCGATATTTCCACCTTCAAAGGTAATGTCACCTTTGACCATGTCATTCCATTTATAGATACCAGCTTCATTGACAGCCAAACGAACTGTTGGAACCACACCTGCTGCCTCACGTTCTTCGATATAGGCTGCTTTTTCTTCTTCAGACATTCCAAGGTATTCATTGATGTAACGCGGTGTTTCCCCTACTGCTTCTTGACGCTCACGCTCAGCTGCTAATTCTTCTTCCGTCACATAAGATTTGTAGGCTTTTCCTTCTGCTAAAAGTTGGTCAATATATTTTTGATAAAGCTCCAAACGTTCTGACTGACGATAGTTTCCATGCGTTTCTGGACTCTCGTCCCAATCAATCCCTAACCAACGTAGGTTTTCAAGCTGCGAGCGTTCGCCGTCTTCCACATGACGCTTACGGTCTGTGTCTTCAATACGGATGATGAAAGTCCCGCCGTGGTGACGAGCATAGAGGTAATTAAAAAGGGCCGTACGGGCATTCCCGATGTGCAGTAGTCCAGTTGGACTTGGTGCATAACGTACACGAATTTCGTTAGACATTGTTTTCTCCTGTATAGTTTTCAATCCTTAATATTATAGCACATTCCGACACTTTGAGTGAACTATTTTATATAGAAAACGCATTTGAAACAGAGAAACACAGAAAAGAAAAGTTCTAAAATGAAGTTAGCCACCTAAGGGTATCAAAAAACATCTCAGAGAGATATAATTGTAGTCACCACAACAACAATTAGAAAGACTCTGAGATGCAAAACTATTATACACCAAAAGTAAACATTTGACACTAACTGAACGTAGAATGATTGAACGTTGGCTTCAAGAAGGGCTCTCAAATCGTGAAATTGCTAGGAGATTGGCTAAAGCTCCTCAAACCATTCACAACGAAGTCAAACGTGGTTAGGTTAGACAACAAGTGCGTAAAGGAAAATTTGAAGTGATCTACTCAGCTGACTTCGCTCAAAAAGCCTATCAAAACAATCGTAAACGTTCTGTTAAACAGTTCTCCCTAACCAAGGGACTCAAAGAAAAGATAACTCACTACATCGAACAGAAATACTCTCCCGAGATGATGGTAAAGTCAAAAGGGATACCTGTTCCCATCTCCACTATTTACTACTGGATTCATCATGGCCACTTAGGATTGACCAAGGCTGATATGCTTTATCCTCGACAAGAGAAAGCTAAGAAAAAGCATGCTAGTCCCAATTTTAAGCCAGCTGGAAAGTCTATTGAGGAACGACCAGAAAGCATTAATAAGCGTGAGAATATCGGTGATTTTGAAAGTGATACGGTTATTCAAACACGGGCAAAAAACGAGTGTCTGTTGACTCTAACCGATCGAAAGAGTCGTTATCAAATCATTCGACTCTTTCCCGATAAGTCCGCGTCTTCAGTCAATCAAGCTCTGAAAGCAATCCTTAGGGATTATCAAATGAACTCTATCACAGCTGATAACGGGGATGAGTTCAGTCGTTTAGCAGAAGTTTTTGACCCTGCTCATATCTACTATGCCCACCCGTATTCTTCTTGGGAGCGTGGAACTGATGAGAATCATAATAGACTCATCCGGCGTTGGTTGCCTAAGGGAAGCAAAAATGCGACTCAACAACAAGTCGCATTTATTGAAAACTAGATTAACAACTATCCAAAGAAACTATTCCATTATAAATCTCCTAAAGAGTTTTTACAGAGTGGCTAACTTGAACTTGAAATTTGCCGAAACACAGAAAAACCTCAGTCATACCAACTGAGGTTAGATCCTACTAGTGACTAGCAATCATGGTAAACTGTCTGATTTTTAGAAATTAGACACATCCCTTTATATCATTAATCTATCACCAGAATGTCGTTCTGTTACATAATGCTTATCATCAGTTATTAGACCGCTTTAACAGTCACTTCAATATTTCCTTTGGTAGCTCGTGAGTATGGACAAACTTGATGCGCTTCTTCAAGATAGGCTTGCGCATCTTCTAAACTAACACCTTCAATGTGTCCTTCAAGTTCAACACCAAGTTGGACGTCTGGAACATTGCTGACGCTAAGGTTAAAGAGCGATACTGTTGCTGTAATTGTTGCTTCAGCTGTTACGCCATGACTAGATAGAACATAGCTAAGAGCACTGTTGAAGCAAGCACTATAACCAGCTGCAAACAATTGTTCTGGATTAGTCGCACCTTCTACACGTTGTCCTGGTTGAACAATCTGTAACTGAAAGCTATTATCTGGAGAATGAACTTCTCCTGTACGTCCACCAGTGTTAATCATTTTAGCTGAATAAATCTTTTTCATTTTCAACCTCTTTCTATTTGATAGGTGATCTCACTATACTACTTTCTCCTGAACTCTTCAACCAAAAAGATCGAAAAAGCCAGAGTTTCCTCTAGCTTGCAACAAAATTATTCTTCTACTTCTTCATCTTCAGAATAGTCATCATCTTCTTCATTGATGTTAACATCCTCATCCAAATCTTCATCCGGGATGATTTCATTCAATTCTGAGTCATAAGAATCCACTTCTGATTTTTCATCATCTGGGTTATCCTCGTCATACTCAAGACTTTCGTGATTAGTACGATAATCTTCATCTTCTGGATCATCATCAGAGTAGTCAATGGCATCTTCATCACCATCCATAAAGGCATTAACACGTTTTCTCTTGCGTTTTGGTGCATCTTCATCATCTTCTTCAAGACTAATGATTTCTTCATCGATTTCATCAATGGCGTACCATGAACGAAGGCCCCATTTGTTTTCACCAAGCGGAATAAAGCTACCATCAGTATTTAGGTCTGAGTAAAAAAATGGCAAAGCTTCACGAATAGCAGCATCTGATTTTTCTAAATAATTTTGAATGGCATTAACCAAGTCATTGAAATACATCTCGTCTCCGCGACCACGTGTTTCTAAAATAGCACGCGCCACTTCAATCATTGACAATTCACTTTTTTCTTGTCCAGCAAATACATCTAATTCCAAAGGTATTCTCCTTTTTAAGAGACAAAGCACAGTCTATCCCTAATTTAATATTCTTTACTATTTTACGCTAAAAATTCCTATTCGTCAAAGAATTTTTATAGAAACAATCAATACGCCCTATTACACTCTCAAAAGTAAAAACTCCCCACCGAAGTGAGGATGTCAGATTTTAGGTGATAAAACTTCATCTCAACTAGCGCACGTTAAGCACAAACTAGGATGTCGAAGAAATATCCTTTTTAAGCAGTATACTTTTCGAACGCTAGTTAAAATCCTAGTGGGTCATCAAGTTTATTCCGAGAACCTAAAAAGACATCCCTTGAAGCAGAGTCACCTATTTAAACCCACCTACGGCCTACGACACTTAACCAAAATAAAAACTCCCCACAAAAGTGAGGGGCTCAGATTTTAGGTGATAAAACGTTTATCCAGCTGGGCAAGGTGACGATGGATAATAGAACTGAAGTTCATCAAGAAGCCTTAACGACGCTGGGGAAGTTTTAATCCTAAAATTAACGACGAAGACCGAGTGAAGCGATAAGCTCGCGGTAACGGTTAACATCTGTACGGCGAAGGTAAGCCAAAAGGTTACGACGGTGACCAATTTTTTTCATCAAGCCACGGTATGTAGCGTGGTCTTTTTTGTGTTGTTTGATGTGGTCGTTAAGGTGGTTGATTTCCCAAGTAAGGACAGCAACTTGAACCTCTACTGAACCTGTGTCACCTTCGTGACGTGCATATTGTGCAATGATTTCATTTTTTTTCTCTTTTGAGATTGCCATGATAGTTCTCCTTTTTATTTGGCTTCATCCGAGTGGCAGGTTGGCATTCCTACAACCAAGAAGAAGTTATTTGTCTTATAGACCTTTATATTTTAGCAAAATGGCTGAGCTTCGTCAACTGATAGTTTTGGAAAAACTGGTAGAGTAGCTCTGCTATTTCCCATAGAAAAATAGAGTGGGACAGAAGTCATGATTCCGAAGTCTTGACTTCCCTTCGCTCTCTGATTTCTAAGCTCAGGCTGAAACTGTCCACTGGGCACTTTCACTCCCACCTCCGCACAGCTCCGAAGGTCTGGGAGATCTTTGGAGGTTGGAAATAAGATGAACGATGTTCATCACATTCGTATAGGATGGCCGCTAACGATTGTATGGTACTCAAATAATACAGTGGACTATTTGAGGTGGACACTTGAAAATGAAGAAGTGTCCAGTTGCAGACCTCCAATCAACCACTGCGTCAATCTGTTATTGCTATCAAAAAAGAAGGTTGAGATATTTTTGTCCCAACCTCAAAATCATTAATGTTTTTCTTTTAAGACAACATTGAGAATCAAGGCTGCTAGAGTCCCTGTTGAGATACCTGATGAAAGCACCATCTGAATTGGGGTTGGTAGGCTGGCTAAGAGTTCTGGACGAACGGTTACACCGATACCAAGAGCAAAAGCAACTGAGATAATAAGAAGTTCGCGATCACCAATTTTGATTGTAGCAAGCGTCTTAATCCCTTGAGCAGCCACGAGGCCAAACATGATAACCCCAACACCACCAAGTACAGGCTGAGGCATGATGGAAATCAGAGCAGATAGTTTAGGAAAGACTCCAAGGATGGCAAGAATAACCCCCGCAATAATCATGACATGACGACTAGCAACCTTTGTCAAGGTAATCAAGCCAACATTTTGCGAGAAGGCAGTGTTTGGTCCTGCACCAAAGATACCCGCAATAAAAGATCCCACACCATCAGCAAGAACGCCATTTGCAGCACGCTCACTTGAGATTTTCTCGTTCGATGCCTCACCGATAGCCATCATGATACCAACCGTACCAATTAATGAAACGACATAAGCTGGAATAAAGGATAAAATTGATGAAAAATCAAATGTTACACCATAGCGAAGAACATTTGGAATGGCAAACCAAGACGCGTCCACAACGGCTGATAAATCCACTTTCCCAAGAGCGATACAGAGCACGTAGCCAAAAAGCATACCGATAAAAACAGAAGCTGTTGACCACATCCCTTTTCCATAGTGGTTGAGAGCAAGGGTGAATACCATGACAGCAAAAGCAATGCCTACATTCTCAACAGAACTATAGTCTGCCGAACCAGAACCACCAGCTGCCCAGTCCATACTGACTGGTAGTAAGGTAATACCTATAAGAGAAACTACTGTTCCTGTAATCAACGGTGGGAAAAATTTCATCAGAGGCTTAACAAAGCGACTCAGTACAATTTCCACCAAAGAACCTGCAATAGTCGCACCAACAATCCCTGCAATCCCAAACTTAGCACCAACGCTAATAGCAGGATTCGCAAAAGTAAAGTCAGTCCCCATCATTCCTGACACACGAGACCCAATAGCTCCCAAACCACGAGACTGCAAAATGGTAGTCAAGCCTGCTACAAAAATGGTCGCAGAAACCATGACAGCCGTATCTTCCACTGATAGTCCAATCGCACCAGCTACAACAAGTGGCACTGCAATAATCCCTGCAAAAGCTGCTAAAATGTGCTGGAGCGCTAGAACCACCGACACACCAAGCGGTGGATGATCTTCGATTTTATAGAGCATGTCATCATGCTTTTCTTCCACGTGTCCGTGATCAATAAGAACTTTATCTTTAGACATAATACACCTTTTCGTTATTTTTCAAATTACAGTATAACAAAATAAGGAAATATCCGCAATATTTATGAACTTTTTTGTTTAAAATCCATCAATCGTTCGTCTATCTGTCTTTGCTTTTATTATATCTTTTTTTGTGATAGAATTATTAAGAAATTGTTAGAACGGAAAGGATTATGAGCCTAAATCAGTTATTCTTTCAATCTTTTCTAGTCAACACGAAAAAATAACAGGCTCTAGGTATTTTATTATGACTGCACAAGATAAATTAATCAAAGCTAGTCACTTGATTAACATGGATGATATTATTCGCGAAGGACATCCGACTCTTCGTGAAAAAGCTTCTGAAGTTACTTTGCCATTGAGTGATAATGATATCATTCTTGGGGAAAAAATGATGCAATTTTTGAAAAACTCCCAAGACCCTGTGATGGCTGAAAAAATGGGACTCCGTGGAGGGGTTGGTTTGGCCGCTCCGCAATTAGATGTGTCAAAACGCATTATTGCTTGTCTCGTCCCAAATCCAGAAGACGAAGAAGGAAACCCTCCGACTGAAGCTTACAGTTTACAAGCCATTATGTACAACCCTAAAATCGTGGCCCACTCTATCCAACAAGCTGCGCTGGCCGATGGGGAAGGCTGCCTATCTGTTGATCGCGTTATTGAAGGTTACGTCCCTCGTCACGCCCGTATCACTGTCGAATATTTTGATAAAAATGGTGAAAAACACAAAGTCAAGTTCAAAGGTTACAATGCCATCGTTGTTCAGCACGAAATTGACCACCTCAACGGTGTTATGTTCTACGACCGCATCAACATTGCTGAACCTTTTAAAATCGAAGACGGCGTGATTATCTTAAAATAAACAAAAAGGCTGGGGAAACTCAGATTTCAGCCTTTCTGTTGAAATGTGAATAAAAAAAGTGGTTTAGGATCAACGTTTTTGAAGACGTTGATCCTAAGCCATTTACTATTTTAAGACTTTTCCCAGCCTCTTTTGACATATCGTCTTTTATTTTTGATAGCTAGCCTAATAACTGCAATGCTGCTTGCAAAGTCAAGGTCACTATGTCCTAATCACCTAATGAATGCAACAAGTCTTTCAACTGCGTCATCTGGTCATCTGCAATCGCTGATAATCGAGGTTTTTTCAAGTCAATTTGTGCAGACAGTTTGTCCAAATCTGATTTAACCGTGTTAACCCGTTGTTCTAATTCACGAGCAGAAACACGTAAACATCCTTGCGCAAAAATGGTCCACTGTTCATTGAGGTCACTAGTCGCTACTTCAACAAGGTTCAAGGCAGTGTTTAATTCTGCTGCCATGCGTTCAATGTAATCATCCGCAGTCTCATTTTCTTCAGTAAAAATGACTTCTACTTTATACTGATCATAGCGTTGACGATTGCCAGGAACATATTGGGCATCAAACACACAGGTGATCTCAATTTGTTCAAAATTAGCGTAGTTATTGAGTTTACGCAACAAAATGTTTCGTGCTTCGTCTAATTGATTAGTTTTAAATGCCTGCTTAGTCTCTTGCCAGAAGGCAATCATATTATAACCATCAACTAGCATAAGTTTCTTTTTCATGGATTGCCTCCTCTGTTGCCCCTATTGTTTATTTCTAAACACCTCATACATAAGAATGGCTGCTGCGACGCTCGCATTTAAGCTCTGTACATGCCCATCCATGGGAATAGTAATCATCTCATCCACTTGTTTTTTGATATTAGCAGAAATACCTTTGCCTTCATTGCCAATGATGAGGGCGAGCTTACCTAAGGTGTTCCATTTATGAGATGGCGTTCCGTCCATGTCTGTTCCAAAAATCCAAAAACCAGCCGCTTTTAGTTTGTCCAAGGTCTGACTGAGATTGGTCACACGCGCAATCGGTACATATTCGACAGCCCCTGTTGAAGTTTTGGCAACAACTGGAGTAACACCAACCGCACGGTGTTTAGGGATAATGACACCTGCTACTTTTGTAGCGTCAGCTGTTCGCAAGATTGACCCCAAATTATGCGGATCTGTCAATCCATCCAAAATCAGAATGAGGGGATTTTCTTCCTGCTCTGCTTTTTCCATAATCGTAGATAATTCTGCATACGAAAACTCTGCTACTCGTAGTACAAAACCTTGGTGAATGCCATTATTGGTCATCTCATTCAAGGTCTTTTTAGGTGTCCAAGAAATAGACACTTTTTTTTCAGTAGCTAGCGTTTTAATATTATCCACATTTTTGCCACGAAGGTCATCTTGGATGTAGAGTTTGTTACCAGTATTTGCTTGTAAACTTTCAGTGACAGCGTGAACGCCATAAACGATATCTGTTAATTCTTGTTGTTTCTTTTCTTTCATGTCTTCATTATAGCATGAATTATAGCACACGTGCAGGGGTTTATTTGAATTTCCTATCCAAATAATACTGACTGTTATCGCTTTGTTTCCTTACATATCAATAGAATTGTCTAAACAGTCAAAAAGACATTTCAACTCTAAAGTCAAAACATCTCTTTACATTAACTTCTATCCTTCTACACTATCATTCAGCTACGCTTTTCTTTGAAAAGAAATCATACGACTGTAATTAAACCTATCACTATATACAATCAACGTTTTTTTATGAAGTAGACTAAAGTGCTCACAAATCCGATACCAGTAACAAACAGAGTACCTAAAACTATTTTAGAAAAACCTTTCTCTTCTGATGACTCAGGCATTCGATCTGCGAGATTGATTCCTGTTTTTTGTGAAGCTGAGGCCTGTTTAACAGATTGACTAGAGGCCTCATCCGTCTTAGACAGATTTGATTCTGAAGCTACAGTCGTCACATCTTGATTGTTAGATAACTCTCCTTGCCTAATTGACGGTTGTTGTGTTTGGAGAGATGTAGCGGTTGCTGACTTGGACGTATTCTGACTGGCATTTTCTGAAGGCAACTGCGGAGCTGAGGTTTTTGTCGAGCTTGCATTAGGCAGAGTCGTTGGTGTGTATGTAACTCCTTTTGAATAACCTGAATGCGTTACTGGTCCATCTGGAAGACTAACCGTTACATGGTAACTATCCTCTTTTAAACCTTCCAAACCAAACCAACAAGTAAAACGACGTTCCCCTTTAGGTACCGTGTAATCCAAGGTATTCATCACCTCCCCGACCAAATTACGTAACTCAACAGTGACAACCTTAGCTGTATCAAATTTTTGAGGCAAATTGACAACAACATCCACAATGGGTTGTTCAGAACGTAGGGTGTTACTAACAGCAATAGCTAAACCATACGGCGCCTCAATATTCTGTCCAACTTCAGTCACAATATCTTCTGCTTGAGCACATTGTTGTCCACATAGCCCAAACAAGGCAATTCCTAAAAGCACTTTAGCTGATAAACGTTTGTATGACATAGATTTTCTCCTCGCAATATAACAATCGGACGATTTCGCCCCCTTATCTTATTATTCGTAAGAAAGCAAAAAAAGAATTGAAAATTTCAATTCTTTTTTACTTCATGTTGATATTCTGTTACTGTAATGCCTTGACTGCGTAAATAAGCCGTAGCTTTTGGTGAAAAATAATTCACTGACTGAGCATCAATGACAGTCAACTTCTTAAACTGATTTAGTTCTCTTTCAGAGACAACCACAACATCAAATTCATCTCCCTCACCATCGCCATAGGGCATTAGCTGCAAATAAATGTCATTACCGCCATCTAAATAGAGCTTTTTAACATATTTTGCTAGTCGTTTGGGAATTTTGAAAGCTTCAAAATAGTCCTTAACTTCTGGTGCCACAACATCGTAGGTCGCTTCGAAATCAACAGGAACTTGCTTAGCATATTCGTAGACATCAAACTTCGGTGTCAGAACTTCCTGTTCATACATGAGCTCTTGGATAATCATTAATTTAAAATTAAAGTTATCAAATTCAAGATAATCTTCTTGACCTCCCAACATATTTTTGAAAAATGAAATCATCTTCCCTCCTCTTCAACCACCTCAATACACCAGTTAATCAGTTCTTCTAGGCGTTCAATTTGCTCAGTCATGTGTAGATAGCCTAGAACTGCTTCAAATCCTGTGGACATCTTATAGGTAATGACATCCGTATTTTTTGCCTTAGTGTGGGTTGAAGCATTACGCCCACGCTTGTAGATTTCTTCTTCTTTTTCAGTCAATAGCTGCGCTTCCCGCATAGCCGTGATGAGGCTTGCCTGTGCCTTGGCCGACACATATTTTGTCGCTAGGCGGTGCAGTTGATTGGGCTTGGTCTGACCTTGGAAAATCAAGTGACGGCGAACGTACAAGGAATACACCGCATCGCCTTCAAATGCGAGCGCTATGCCATTGATCAAATTGACATCCAGATTAGTCACGTGTCCACCTCACTCCGTCTTTGGTGTCAAGGAGTTTAATTCCTTGTGTTGCCAATTCATCACGGATGCGGTCCGCTGTGGCAAAATCACGATTAGCACGCGCTGCTTGGCGTTCCTCAATCAAGCGCTCAATATCTGTATCCAAGACTTCTTCTTTAAAGACAATCCCAAAGACCTCTAACATTTTTGTTAATTCAGCCTTGACGCTTTTATCATAGTTCCCTGAGTTAATCCATTTCGCCATTTCAAAGACGACAGTAATCCCATTTGCGGTGTTGAAATCTTCGTCCATAGCATCCGTAAATTTAGCGACAAAATCAACTAATTCGTCTGCGTTTACTTGACCTGTGAAAGGCTGTTCGTAGGTATTTTTTAAATACTTCAAATTAGCTTGCACATCATGAATGGCTTTTTCAGTAAAGTTAATTGGTTTGCGGTATTGCTGTATAGCAAGGAAGAAACGCAAGACCTGCCCATCAACAGTTTTCAAAGCATCATGAATCGTAATGAAGTTACCAAGAGATTTGGACATTTTTTCATTATCCACATTGACAAAGCCATTGTGCATCCAGTAGTTGACGAATTTGTGGCCAGTTTTGGCCTCTGACTGAGCAATTTCATTCGTATGGTGTGGAAACTCAAGGTCGGCTCCACCACCATGAATATCTATGGTATCGCCTAAAATTTCAGTTGCCATAACCGAACATTCAATATGCCAGCCTGGACGACCGGCTCCCCAAGGACTCTCCCAAGACACTTCGCCTGCCTTAGCAGATTTCCAGAGGGCAAAATCCACAGGGCTTTCCTTGCGATCGGTTTCCTCATCTGTACGTCCACTGGCTCCCAAGACCAAATCGGCTAGAGTTTTATTGGCTAACTTAGCATAATCAGCTGATTTTTCCACACGGAAATAGACATCTCCTTCTGACTCGTAAGCGAAGCCTTTTTCCACAAGGTCAGCCACAAAAGCAATAATCTCGTCCATATAGTCAATGACACGAGGATTTTTAGTAGCAGGTTTGATACCCAGCGCAGCCGTATCTTCCATAAAAGCCGCAATGTACTTGTCTGAAAAATCCTTAGTCGTAAGACCTTCTCTAGCTGCGCCATGGATAATCTTGTCATCCACATCGGTGAAGTTAGACACATAAGTCACGTCAAAACCTCTATACTCCAAATAACGACGGATGGTATCAAAAGCTACAGCGCTCCGCCCATTTCCTACGTGAATGTAATTGTAAACCGTTGGACCGCAGACATACATCTTAACCTTGCCCTCTTCCAAGGGGACAAACTCACGTAAACTACGGGTCATGGTATCGTAAATCTTAATCGTCATACTCATACTCTCTTCGTTTATCTAATGCTTTCATTATACCACAAAGAGACCCTCACACAAAAATACGAGGGTGATTCTTTCCTAATAATAAATGAACTACCCATACAATGAGTAGATAGATCATTAATGATGTTATAAAGCTCCCACAATCTGATGTGGCAAGTACAATTCATCTAAATAGGTATGCCGTCCGTACCTAAGGTAACCTCTGTTGCCGTGTCTAATTTGATACAACATAATGAAGCGGAATTTCTACCCCTTAACGATGCACCCGCACAGGTGCATTTTTGCACATTCCTCATAACGATGCCGTATGCACCGTTACAGAGTAAGGTATTCGGTTTTATAGCTGCCTGTGCGTACATAGCGTTCTCCTTGTAGAACCCGAATAATTAGCCAATCACCTAGTATCGCAATCTTATATAGGAATCCTCCAAAGCAGTACATTCGATCATCTTTAACACACCCAAATTGAATAGTTTTTTTAGATTCCCAATTTGTAAAATTAAGCTAGACAGAAAAAGCCATCTATGTTAGTCTCAGATAAACTACCACATTTGTCTGAAAGGGACTAACATAAATGACCTACA
>NZ_JBHSOJ010000005.1:0-8310 GCF_042656225.1 Streptococcus caledonicus | reverse complement strand
CTTCTCCTTAGAGACAACTCCTTTATTCTAGCAAATATTTCTAACGGTGTCAACTACTTTTTCTAGTTTTTTTCCTATATCTGCCTTTCTCTCTTACGAGTCAACTCATATATCTTACCAAATATATCCTCTTCTTGTCAATAGATTTTTCTTTAAATTTTCATATTTTCAAAAAATTTCAGGAAAATGTAAAAGCAGCATTTTCCTGAAAATAAGATAATATCTAAGCTTCATTGGAATGCTTATAACCATAGATAAGATAAATAAAAATTCCGATGAATGTTGAAATTCCAAATGCATACCAAGTAATAGTTTGATACTGACTCATAAGTGATAAACAAATGATAATTGAAAAAATAGGTAAAAATGGTACCAAAGGCGTTTTAAATTCTGTATTACTTGGTAAACCTTTATCTTTACGTAATTTGATAAGAGCAATGGACATAATAATCAAGTATGCTAAAGTACAGATACTTAAAAATTCAGCTATTGTGGTTAATGGAAAAACTCCTGCACAAATCATTGACAAAATACCAACTGCGATCGTAGCATTTCTCGGAACCTTATGTTTTTCAGTTACCTTACTCAGCCCTTTTGGTAAGAGACCATCGCGGCTAATGGTATAAACTGTCCGTGCAAGAGCATAGGTCATTGAAATACAAACAGTGATAAGTGTGAGAATAGCAACAATGGATACATAATTTCCAGCCCAATCTAAGCCTACTTGACGAAGAGCAAAAGCAACTGCATCATCAACATTAAGTTCTTTATAATTTACCATTCCTGTTAATACTAGTGTTACGATAATATAGAGTATCGTAACAATACTTAGGGAGAAAATAATTCCTTTTGGAATATTTTTTTGTGGTTCTTTGACTTCATCTACAGCCATTGAGATGGATTCAAAACCTAAGAAGGCATAGAACATAATTGAAGCACCTGCCATAATTCCTGTTTGTCCTCCATAGATTTTTCCAAATCCATATGGTGCAAAATCTGACCAGTTCCCTTTATTTATGAAAAAGACTCCTATTCCAATAAAAATGGCTAAGGCTGAAAACTTAAATAATACAAGAACACTATTAAATCTCAGAGCTGATTTTGAATTCATTAAAACCAATCCTGTGACTGCTAAAACAACTAGAATTGGAAGTAAATCAACATACTGTCCTTTTTCAGGATCAAATGTCCCATTAATGGCAGTTGGTAATAAGATACCGTGATTTGAAAGAATCCCTTTAAAGTATCCGGCCCATCCAACTGCAACACTAGAAACAGCTGTCATAAATTCCATAATAATATACCAGCCAACAATCCATGCTGGAAATTCCCCAAGTGTTTCATAAACATAATTATAAGCTCCACCATTTCCTGAAGTACGTGAAGCAAATTCAGCATAAAATAAAGCAATAATTCCAACTGCAATAGCAGAAATAATAATAGAAATTATTAGAGCCGGGCCTGCATAGATAGCAGCACCTTTACCAGTTATTGTGAAAATACCAGTTCCTACCATAGAGCCTAGGCCAAGAAAGATTAAATCGATAACTCTTAGGTGACGATTCATTAAACTTTTACGATGATGATTTTCTTTTTTTCTAAGAAAATGCATAAAAATCCTCCTATACTTTTTATTATTAACAAAAATATATTTCTATAAAAAGATAATAACTTTCTTAGTTTATCATAAATATGATGTTTATGACAAGCAAAATGAGCCTATTAAACAATAGACTCATTAATACTTATTCAGACATTTTTTCCTTGATTTCGTCATATGATAAAGCACGTGCTTCTTGTTCTTCACTTTCTTCAGGCATCTTACCTGTTTCGTAAAGAGATTTAATTTGTGCTGCATCAAGGGTTTCATATTTGAGAAGTGCTTGTGCAATTAGGGCGTGTGTTTCACGATTTTGATTGATGATATCAGCTGCTTTATTACGAGCAGCATTTAGAAGATCGCGTACTTCATCATCAATCATGCGTGCTGTTTCTTCAGAATACGTTTTTTCTGGCGATAACTGACCAGCCATCATAGCATGACTACCTGCATACTGGACTGGACCAAGTTTTTCACTCATTCCATATTCAGTAACCATGGCACGAGCCATAGCACTCGCTTGTTCAAAATCATTAGAGGCACCCGTTGTTTGAACATTGAAAATGATCTCCTCAGCAACACGTCCCCCCATAAGACCTGCTAACTGTTCTTTCATATTGTCTTTTGAAAGTAACATCTGATCCTCTTTCGGAAGAGAAATCATATAGCCACCTGCACGACCACGAGGAACAATCGTCACTTTATGAACATCACGAGCGTCAGATAAGACAAGACCTACAATTGTATGACCAGCTTCATGATAAGCAACAATCTCACGGTCTCTTTGTGAAACTTGACGATCTTTCTTAGCGGGTCCAGCAATAACACGATCCTCTGCTTCATCAATATCAGAAGCGTCAATTTTCTTCTTGTCACGACGAGCAGCAACCAGAGCGGCTTCGTTTAGGACATTTTCGAGGTCGGCTCCAACAAAACCTGGAGTTTGTTGAGCAACAACTTTCAAATCAACATCATCTGCCAATGGTTTATTCTTGGCATGAACACGAAGAATAGCTTCACGACCTTTTACATCTGGCTGACCAACTAAAATCTTACGGTCAAAGCGACCTGGACGAAGGAGAGCTGGGTCAAGAACATCAGAACGGTTTGTCGCTGCGATGACAATGATACTTTGATTTTCCTCAAAACCATCCATTTCAATTAAGAGTTGGTTAAGCGTTTGTTCACGTTCATCATTTCCACCACCCATGCCAGCGCCACGACGACGACCAACAGCATCAATTTCATCAATGAAAATAATAGCACGCTCAGCCTTTTTTGCATCTTCAAAAAGAGCACGAACACGGCTTGCACCGACACCAACAAACATTTCTACAAAATCAGAACCTGAGATTGAGAAAAATGGGACACCAGCTTCACCTGCAACAGCTTTTGCAAGAAGTGTTTTACCCGTTCCTGGAGGACCTTCAAGAAGAACACCTTTAGGAATACGGGCACCGAGTGCCTTATATTTTTTAGGATTTTTAAGAAAATCAACAACTTCAACAAGCTCTTGTTTTTCCTCTTCGGCACCAGCAACGTCTGTAAATCGAATTTTGATAGAATCTTTGTTGGAGGCTTTAGCACGATTACGTCCAAAACTCATTGGATTATTACCACCTCGTCCTTGTCCTGCCCCCATCATGTTGAACATGAAGAAGATTAAAAATCCCATCGGAATCCAAAGTGATAAAGTGCTAATCCAAGATCCTATTGAACTTTCTTGTTTTACTGTAATTTCTGTTCCAGCTTTATCTGCTGCAGTTTCTAATTTTTCAAGAGAAATGTTACTTGCAAGAAACGTGCTAGTAAAATTATTAACCTTTGCTATTCTATTACCTAAAAATGGAAAAGAAGTATCTGATTCAACCTTTTGTGCTTTGGTATAACTTCCTGAAACTGTTACAATAGCACCATTTGGTTGGTAAGTGAGTTCTTTGACTTTACCTGCCTCTAGTTGTTTTACTAAAGTAGAGTAATTAATTTTTTGACTATCTGCGCCCATGTCACTAAATAAAAATTGAAAACTAAAAATAGCTGTCACTAGTAACAAAATGGTTACAAAGGAGTTGCGCATGAGCCCATTTGGTTTTTTATTATTCATCTATTCTCTCTTATTTGTTGTAAATTTCTTCTTTCAAAACACCAACATACGGTAAGTTACGATAATTTTCATTGTAATCCAAGCCAAAACCAACAATAAATTCATTTGGAACATTGTAACAAACATAATCTGCTTCAATTTCGACCACACGTCCTTCTGGTTTATCAAAAAGTGTAGCAATTTTAATTGATTTTGCTTTACGATATTTGAACATATCACGTAGATAAAGAAGAGTGCGACCAGTATCAATGATATCTTCAATGAAAATCACATCACGTCCTTCAATATTAGTATCTACATCTTTCAAAATTTTAACTTCACCACTGGAACTTGTTCCACCATGATAACTTGAAACAACCATAAAATCCATTTCAACATGAGTGTCAATGTGTTTTACTAACTCTGCCATAAATGGCACAGCTCCCTTTAAAACACAAACCAACAGAGGATTTTTACCCATATAATCTTTAGTAAGATGAGCTCCAAGTTCTTGACACTTCGTAATAATATCTTCTTCTGAGAAGAGTACTTTTTTTATCTCTTGTTCTAACATATTGCCACCTTTTATAGTTTTTGAATACCTAATGTAGCTTTCATTGTACCATTTTCAGCAAATTTTCTCAAATAAAGATTATTAGCTGTTTGTACAAAAATGATTTGCCCTTCTTGTTCTCCAATAATGGCTTTCGTTCTCTCTTTTTTAGGAATTTTTTCATCAATAAAAAGCCTGCGAAGCTTTTTGGAAAATGATCCAAAATCAATTTTATCCTGAGGCTTTCGTCCACGAAGAAAGATAGGACTTTTACTAGGAAGCTCTATTCCTTCCCCAGTTTCTAAAAATGTAAATCTATATCCTTGAAAAATTAAGGTTTCTTGAAATTTTAGCACTTTAGGTATTAGAGTGCTATCGGTCCTGGGACTGATTTTTTGAATATAAAATTTTTTCTCATTTTTAACTAATTCATGCCCATTTTTTAAAGGAATTTGATAGGTGTTGTCATTTTCTAAAAGTGTCAATAAATGTGTAAACTGAATTTTAGAGAGTTGTAGTTTTGGAAACTCCTCTAAATAATTTCCTAATAAAACTTCTTTTAAAGCTGAACTTTGTGATTTAAAAAATTTCAAATCGGTCACATCCATTTTACTGGTTAATTCAACAAGTGCGACTTGAAAAATTTGATTTTCCCTTGCTAACTCTGTTAAATATTTTGAAAATTGTGGGTTTTCTTTTTCTAATTGTGGTAGATAATCATGTCTCACACGATTTCTGAAATAGTTTAAACTTTGGTTAGAACTATCTTCAAAATGAAAAACATCTGGAAGTTCAGATTTTTTTATTGTCAAAAAGGGCCTAATCAACTGACCTGGTCCAAAATCCTGAACAGCTTTTATTCCTGTTAAATGGCGGAGCCTGCTACCTCGCAAGAGCTTTAGCAGCATTGTCTCAGCTTGATCATCTGCATGGTGAGCTGTTACTAATGCTGTATAACTTTCTTCAAACATTACCTTTTCGAAAAAGTCATAACGAAAATCACGCGCAGCTTTTTCAGAAAAAATCCCTGAAAAATTCATATGATAAAACGGATAGCCTTGTGCTTCAGCAAAATTTCGTAGATAATTTTCTTCAATATCTGATTCAGGGCGTTGCTTATGATTGATATGTGCAATTCCAAGGCTTATCCCTAAATCTTTCTGGTATAAAGACAAAAAGTGCAGTAAATTCATAGAATCTACTCCACCTGATAAAGCTATTAATACCTTGTTATGTTGATCAAAAAAATGATTGTTGATCACTTCATTTAGCAATTTTTGATAAATCATCTTAAAATAATATAAACATCCTTTGCAATAGCTGAAATATCGTCGTAACTCATATTTTCTGTAAAAATAGATAATATGAAAGGTTCATTTGTATAAACAATGGCAACATCATGTCTGAAGTCATAGGCATCACCTATTTTGTGTGCAACTTGAACATCTATATCTTTGGAAATTCGTTGGTCATCAAAACGAGTGTGAGAGAGGTAGTCAATAACTTCCCCCCCTTGCTCATAAATAGCTGACATTACTTGTGCTGCTGTTTTTGAAGAAACTTCACGTTTTTCCATATCCCATTTTGGAAAATCTGACATTGCTTTTTGGTAATCACTACCATACTGATTTGTCGCATAATAAGCTAAAATATTGGTTGCTGCATTATCCGATTCTTGTGCCACTTTTTTCATTAATTCTTCAATAGTGTATTCTTCATTATCAGCTATTTTACTAATTGAACCACTTCCTTCAGGATCAAATGCTCCATCAAAATCATGGACTTTGTCGGTATATTTTACTTTATCAGTTAATGATAATTTTCCTTGATTTAGCTGTTTTTGAACATAATATAACAGAGGTAGTTTATTGACACTAGCAGAATACATAATCTTATCCGGATTGATTCCAGCTGATAAACCTGTTGAGGTTTGTGTAACAGAAATTGATAAAGTTGCTTTATTATATTTATTCTCTAAGAGAGTTTGAACTTTTTTTATGCGATTATCTACTGGAGATAAAAACTCATCTGAAATCCATCCCTGACCTTTACTATAGTAATAAGTGCCATGTAAGGTTTGAGCTTCTTTAATAACTGCAATCTTAGTGTATGGCTGTAATTTCGTAGACAGAGCTTTTGCTCCCACATAATAAGGACTAGCATAGACAGTAAAACCTTTTTCTAACCAAAACTCCCCCTCAAAAAGCTTCTCCTCCATAACAACATCCGAAATAATATATTTTTGGTTTGCCGGAAGATAAGTACCATCTGAGAGTTCAAAAACCGGGTTCAACTGCTCATTTAAAAGAAGATTAGTAATCTTAAGTGAGGTATTTATAGGAATAGCATGAGAAAGCTCTGTTAAGTTAACATCATCATAACTTAACACTTCCATCGAAGTTAAAGGACGTTCTGGAATCGTTGTATAATCGGTCAATTGATTGGATATTGTTTTTGTTAATTGATACTGGACATCTCGAGGCGCCTCTGTAATCATTTGTTCCGTACTAACAATATTAAGGGGAGTAAAAATAGATAAGACTAAAAATAAAACAAATACTTTTTTCATACATCCCCTTTCCATTAATTTCCCTAAATTTTTTAATACGGTATTTATTTTTTAAAGACTTGTTCTGATTGTCTTTTATCAATTTTTAAAGACTTGTTTTTGTCAGCCAGTTCTTCCAATTTTTCTTCAGAATAAGCCAAGAAAGTTTCAACTATTTTTATTAAATCATCCATTATTTTGGTAATAAATCTGGTGTAGAATACACCACTTCTCCATCTCTGGTGTAGTAATATTTGGCGCGTGCATACTTGAGGATAAATTCTTCATTTTTTAATTGCTCAGCTAAGTTTTTTTTTTCCTTCATTTGTTCTGTCAATTCTTCAACATCTTTTTTTAGTTGTATAATAGTTTCTTTTTTCTCCTGCAACTCTACATAGCTAGACATTAAGTTATAGGTTGGCAAGATAAAAAGAAGAACGATAATGACCATAATAAATCCTATGAAGCGATGACGTTTGCTGATTTCTTCTTCTTCATAGCGTCGACGTTGATTTTCATTTTGAATAAAGTCATTATTCAGTTGAACAACACTAGACTTCTTGCTCATTTTTTTCTATCCTTGTTTCGCTAATAATCTCATACATTTTGCCAGCATCTTCTTTTTTCGTACTATCTGTCATTTCCAAAACGCACACCGTCAATAACTTATTACCAAAACGAACTTCAACTTCGTCTCCTGATTTGAGATTTGTGGATGATTTTGCTAACACACCATTGACTTTAATCCGCCCTTTATCTGCGACTTCCTTAGCAACCGTACGGCGTTTGATGATTCTTGATACTTTAAGGTATTTATCTAATCTCATGAGAAACCTCCCCATATTCACTAACTTTTTCATTTTACCACTTTTTTTAAAAAAAGGCAGAGCATGGCCGTTTTGTTACCAAAATGTCATAGAAAGAGAGTGGGACAAACCATCACGATGGTGAAGAGCCCACACCTACAAAACAATGACAACCAATAGGCAAAGCCCTCGCTAAGTGCTATACTCTTAGTGAGGGCTTTGTGGTTGATAACTTAATGATAAAATCTATCTAGGGACAAACTAATCCACTCTATCTACGAGAACCCCAAAATATCGCCTAAGAATCATGAGTATAAAAATACGACTACTATTAGAGAGACAAGTCCTCATCATTAGTTAGGAGGAAACGACTATGGATATCATCTATACATCTTGTGCTGGCATTGATATTCACCAAGCTATGATAGCTGTCTGTATCTTACACGGTTCTCTCACTAGTACTCGTCCCAAACGTGAAGAGGCTCGCTTTGATACAACGACAGAAGGTTTACAACAATGTCATGATTTTCTCACATCTTTTCAAGTACAAGCTATTGGCATCGAAAGTACAGGAGGCTATTGGAAACCCGTTTGGCATGCGCTCTGCCAAGACTTTGAGGTCATTTTAGCGAATCCAGCACATATGAAAGCCATCCCTGGTCAAAAAACAGATAAAAAAGATGCTTTCTGGATTGCCAAATTGATTCGTATCGGACTGCT
>NZ_JBHSOJ010000004.1:0-37161 GCF_042656225.1 Streptococcus caledonicus | reverse complement strand
CTGTCTCTACTGTTTGGTAATGTTGACCTTTCTTGTTTAGTTTCTCAAGCAATTTAGCATCACTAAAATAAAGGTCAATATCCTCGTGAAGCGTCCCTTGACTGCTAGACAGTAATCACCCTTACCCTGAATAATCTCAGCCACAATGTCTGTCTGTGTTCCCATGGCATCCATCGTGACAATCCCTTGTCGAAGGTCAATCATTCGTAAGAGGCGAGGAATAGCTGTGATTTCATTACTTTTTTACTCAACACTAACTTGTCCCATTATGATTGGGAACTTGGTGTCTATTGCCATTGCCACGCATGGTCTTACCATCAATGGCTATCAGTCGCTCAACCGATACACAATCTGGGGAGTAATTAAATTCAACCTTTAGAGCGCTCAAAAATTGAGGATTGACCATACTAACAACACCTTCTAGCGTATCGTGAGAGGGACAACCCGCACTTAAATCGACATATTCTCTTAGGAGATCTTCATGCATGGCGATAAAATCTTCCATCTCCCTCCATGTTTCAATGCCTGCCATTTGGCAAAAGAACACAAGAAAGAGAATAGTTGACAAGGGATAGCGAATTTTCCAAGGCTGGCGACTGTCCAACTCTTCACTGTGCTCATCAATAGAAACAATAAAATCAATCATCGTAGTCACCTCATCTATAGTGTGCTGCTTTGATTGATTTTATCATTATGATTTTCGCTTTCTGAAAACTAAATTTTCTTCATGCGTTTGGCGTGATCATTAGTCCACGACAAAAACACTTTTTGGTGAGCTGAAAAATAACCATCCAAGGCTTTTTCTAGTTGAGGAATTTTCTGTTTCAGAGTCGTATAAACATTAGCACGAATAACTTCTGGTGTGATGGTTTTTCCATTAACTAAAAGAGTCATCAAGTTACGCCCAGAACTGCCCATAATATCTTCAATGTAAGTCGTTAATTTGATTCCTCCTGATTGAAGAATGTTATGAATTCTGTTCACGTCACGATTACGAGTCTCTACTTGATGTTTTCGCTGACGTGTTATCTCTCGTAGTTCTTGAATCCTTTCATCCGGAACAAAACTTTTTGGAAGCAGTCCGATACGAGTCAATTTGGCAATCCAGAAAGCATCTTTTTTATCTGTTTTTTGACCAGGGATGGCTTTCATATGTGCTGGATTCGCTAAAATAAGCTCAAAGTCTTGACAGAGCGCATGCCAAACGAGTTTCCAATAGACTCCTGTACTTTCGATGCCAACAGCTTGTCCTTGAAAAGATGTGAGAAAATCATGACATTGTTGTAAACCTTCTGTCGTTGTATCAAAGCGAGCCTCTTCACGTTTGGGACGAGTACTAGTGAGAGAACCGTGTAAGATACAGACAGCTATCATAGCTTGGTGAATATCAATGCCAGCACAAGATGTATAGATGATATTCATAGTCGTTTCCTCCTAACTAATGATGAGGACTTGTCTCTCTAATAGTAGTCGTATTTTTATACTCATGCTTCTGAGGCGATATTTTGGGGTTCTCGTAGATAAAGTGGATTAGTCTGTCCCTTGATAGATTTTATCATTAAATGATCAACCACAAAGCCTTCACTAAGAGTATAGCACTTAGCGAGGGCTTTGCCTATTGGTTGTCATTGTTTTGTGGGTGTGGGATCTGCCATAGTGCTGGTTTGTTCCAGTCTCAAGAGGGATGAGATTGTCCAGTCAACAGTTTCAGCCTGATCTTATAAAACGGGGAGCGAAAGGCACCAAGCTTGCCAAGAAGAAATAAAACTCCGTAGAAGCCCGCTTCTGCCTACACCACATTAGGACAACAAGGTTAACAAAAAATACAAAATACCCGTTGCGCTAGTTAATTCTAGCCAAAACAAAAACTATCTTTTGACATCTCAGAGCATAAGAAAAACCAGCCATAAAGCCGGTTTCTTGGTTATTAGTCTTCATTTACGAACGGCATAAGAGCCATAACGCGAGCACGTTTGATTGCTGTTGTTACTTTACGTTGGTTTTTAGCTGAAGTTCCTGTTACACGACGTGGCAAGATTTTACCACGTTCTGAAACGAAACGGCTAAGAAGCTCAGTATCTTTGTAATCAACATATTCAATTTTGTTAGCTGCGATGTAATCAACTTTTTTACGGCGTTTGAATCCGCCACGACGTTGTTGAGCCATGTTTAATTCTCCTTTATATATTTAATTCGTTTTATCCATTAGAATGGAAGATCGTCATCTGAGATGTCCATTGGATTTGCGTTACCAAATGGGCTTTCATCTCTACCGAAGTTTGGTGTTGATTGTGCAGGTTGCGATTGGAAGCCACCACCAGTTGTCCCCCAAAACGGAGAAGAACTTGGATTATAAGAACCGCCACCGTTACCTTCACGTGTAGCACGACTTTCCAACATTTGGAAGTTTTCAGCAACAACTTCTGTTACATAAACACGTTGACCTTGTTGATTTTCATAATTACGTGTCTGAATACGACCTGTAATTCCAATAAGAGCACCTTTTTTAGCCCAGTTTGCTAAGTGTTCAGCTGGTTGATTCCAGATGACACAGTTGATAAAGTCCGCCTCACGCTCACCATTTTGGTTTTTACGAATACGGTTAATAGCTAGGGTAAAAGTTGCTACAGCCACCTGATTTGGAGTGTAACGAAGTTCTGCATCACGGGTCATACGACCCACAAGCACTACATTATTAATCATAGAGCACCTTCTTACGCGTCAAGTTTAACGATCATGTGACGAAGAATGTCGCCGTTGATTTTTGACAAACGGTCAAACTCGTTAAGAGCTACTGCGTCAGTCGCTTCAACGTTAACGATGTGGTAAAGTCCTTCACGGAAATCTTTGATTTCGTAAGCAAGACGACGTTTTTCCCATGTTTTTGATTCAACAACAGTTGCACCGTTGTCAGTCAAGATAGAGTCAAAGCGTGCTACCAAAGCGTTTTTAGCTTCTTCTTCAATGTTTGGACGAATGATATAAAGAATTTCGTATTTAGCCATTGATATGTTCCTCCTTTTGGTCTAATGCCTACTGAACCTTGTCAGCAGGAAGTGAGGGATACTCACAAGATATTATTCTACTAGATTTCAACAAGTTTTGCAAGAATTTTGTTGATTTTTTTGGCAATAGCAGAGCTTCTTCAGTAAGCCACCTAGATCCTCATATATTGCTCTACTTTTTACTTAAACTCACGACGGGCAAAAAGGAAATAAGAAATACCAGTAAAAATAATCGCATAAACAAAAGCCACGATACTTGAGTGATTGATAAAACCGGCAGAGCTATCTACTGTATTAGCAAGATTGCCAAACAACATGTAGGGCTGATAAACCTCTGAATCAATTTTCAAGAGCATACCAAGAATCAATTTAGCAAAGGTTTCAAACATGGTAAAGGTAATGATAAATAGAGTGTTGGTCTTGTACAGCTTGTCAAATAGATTAAAAAACACCAAAGGTAGTGCCGCTGTTGCTAGGTAGTAAGGAATCTGATAAAGCAAGCCTTCAAAGAGCCTTGCATAAATAGAATCGCCAGTCGATAGTTGATAAACAAAACCAGCAAAAATATAGGCAATAAAAATATAAAAGAAGCTTACAACCATACTCATTAGCCAACGATAGGCAAAAGTCTTGGAGCGACTCTGAACTTTAATCAAACTATTGTTAATGGTACGCTGTACAAAATCTTCACCAAAGAATATTTTACCAGGAGTGACAAAAAAGAGAGGAAAAAAACTGGTAAAAAATGGCATCATGAACGTTGCTACTCCTATTGTAGACATGTTTTGTAGAGCAATGATATAAGCAATTCCTCCACTTAAAAGCAAAAGAAGAATTAAGGAAATCAGACTCAATCTTTCTTTAAAAATACGGTAACAATCTGCTTTTAAAAATTTTAACATCTACTTTTCTCCTTACTGCAATAATCCTAGATAATAATCTTCAAAGCTTGAACCTATTTGGTAGATTCCTTTTATCTCAACGTTTAATTCTGACACCAAATCAATCAATTCTTGGACCGTTTTTTCTGGCTTAATACTGAGGTAATCACTTAGCATATCTAACGATACGTTTCTATCCAGCAAAGCTTGCGCAACTTTATCATTATCAGTGGTCTCCAGATGAATACGATTTTCAACTTCTGCCCTCAGCGCAGCTTTTTCAATATCCTTAATCACGCGCCCTTTATGCATGATAACAAAACGATCTACCACCAGTTCCAATTCAGATAGGATATGGCTGGAAATAAGAATAGTAATGCCAAATGTGTCTCTGAGGTTCAGGATAATATCACGCATCTCCTTGATACCAGACGGATCGAGCCCGTTAATTGGTTCGTCCAAAATCAGAAAATCTGGAAAATCAATAATGGCAAGAGCAATCGCCATACGCTGACGCATACCAAGTGAGAAATTTTTAACCTTTTTCTTACGATCTACATCTGTTAGGCCAACTAAACCTAAAACTTCTTTAATGCGCTCATCAGCCTTAGGCAAACCAATCTGCAAAGCAGTATACTTCAGGTTAGCATAGGCAGACATATTAGGATAAAGTGTCGGAGACTCAATCAAAGCACCAATTTTATAATCTTGATAGCGCTCAATTTTTCCTGAACTGGCATTGATAAGCCCAGATAAGACTCGAATGAGAGTTGTTTTACCAGCACCATTTTGTCCCACAAGACCGCAAATCTCGCCCTTCTTAATCTCAAAACTAACATGTGATAAGGCCTCTTGCTTACCATACTTTTTACTAATATTGTTAATCTGTAACAATGTTTCAGCCATTACAATACTCCTTCTGAATTTTTAGAAACTTTTTGTATGTTTAAATCAATACAATATCTATGTATCAATGTTACCATACAACCCAAAATTGTCAAGATGAAAATTTAAATGAGTACATAAAAACACCTGCCGCTCTGACAGGTGCCCTTTCTTTATTAAATTCGTGTATTTGTTTTGTTATAAGAATCATCAACTGAGGTTATAAATCTCCGTTTCTGTACCTAGAACAATTATATCTTAGCATAAGGATGCCTCCTACCAAGTCTTTGTTCGTCGAGCTTCAAGTGCTCATCACTAAGCGATTATACAATTGATTAGATTAAAGATAAACTTATAAAACTCTACAGTGTTTCCACCAATTTACGATTATCTTATTCTTGTCTTTTCAGTCTTCTGAGATGCTTCATTCTCCCACCTTACATTTCAAGGTAGAGATGATAGCAGATTATTTACTCCTGGAAAACCGTGATAGTCTCTTACCTCTTTAGGAAATCAAAACATTATCAAATAATTTTCAATATATGTCAATCTCTCTATTAATCTCCTTTTGATTCCCCTAGAAAAAATATCATCATTTTATCTTTATAGAGCTTTATCTGAAAAATAATTTAAGCTTAGTTGTCACCGTTTTTATATCTTGCAATGCACATAAGACCCTCCTGTATTGAGAAACCTACACACTGAGTTACACTAGCAACAAATTATTTCTTCTTTCACACTGAGCTACAACAACGATAAATCTATATTTGTATTGGTATCCCTCGTCGCTATTCTACGCAACAAGGAAATTATCTCCGTTTTTATATCTTGCAACGCACATAAGACCCTCCTGTATTGAGAAACCTACACACTGAGCAACATTAACTACAAATTTATTTTTCTTTCACACTGAGTTACATTAACAATAAATCTATGTTTGCATTGGTATCACTCCCTCGTGACTATTTTCTGCAACACGAGGAGTTAATCTCCATTTTTATACCTACTAATATTAAATCTCATAGGAATCCTCCTATATAGCAACTATAAAGCCATTGTTTGCCTACTGTCTATCGAGGCTTGTCTCCGTTCTTATAGCGTCCAATGTCAAAGGTTAACATAGCGCCACCTCCTATAATTGAAAAACGATTGTTTGAAGACCTTAGTCTCCATTTTTATACCTGTTGCGATTGAAGATTAGTATTAGAGTGACCTCCTTTCTTCTCTTCTTTCTTTATAGTTTAAGTATATCGTAAGCGTTTTCTTTTGTCAAGTTTTTTTATTATTATTTGTATCTTTTTAACATTTTTTGATAAGAGAAGGGCTGACACTGTTTTTCTTACTCGTTTATTCCTTTAAAACAAGCGATTCGCCTTTTTTAAAGCTCAATTCAGAACTTGAGAAAATTACAAAATATTTTCTTTAAGAAAATAAAAACACTTTCTTTTTAAAGCTCTGCTATTTTCCAAAATAAAAAGGCTTTGGTACAATAGTGGTATGATAAATTTGAAAGATTACGGAATTGAGATGTGGAACGAGGAGAAAATTGCCGATTTCCGTCGTACCTTGCTGGCTTGGTATGACCGTGAAAAGCGTGATTTGCCTTGGCGTCGCACCTCTGACCCTTATAAGATATGGATTTCTGAGATTATGCTTCAGCAGACACAAGTGATAACGGTTATTCCTTACTACGAGAGGTTTTTGGACTGGTTTCCTACTGTGAAAGCATTAGCTGACGCCCCCGAGGAAAAACTCCTTAAGGCTTGGGAGGGCTTAGGATATTATTCGCGCGTTCGTAACATGCAGGCTGCCGCTCAGCAAATCATGACAGATTTTAATGGTAAATTCCCAGAAACCTATGAAGGAATTTCTAGCTTAAAAGGGATAGGTCCTTATACTGCTGGTGCTATTGCAAGCATCGCCTTTGGACTTCCTGAACCAGCTGTAGATGGTAATGTGATGCGGGTCATGGCACGCTTATTTGAAATCAATTACGATATTGGCGACCCCAAAAATCGTAACATTTTTCAAACTGTCATGGAAATATTGATTGATCCTGACCGACCAGGGGATTTCAACCAGGCTTTGATGGACCTAGGAACAGATATCGAATCCGCTAAAACGCCAAGACCTGATGAAAGCCCTATTCGATTTTTCTGCGCAGCTTATTTACATGGCACTTATGATAAATACCCCATCAAAGCTCCAAAGAAAAAGCCAAAACCATTGCAAATCCAAGCCTTTGTCATCCAAAATAAAAAGGGAGAATTCTTGCTTGAAAAAAATAATAACGGTCGCTTACTAGGTGGATTTTGGTCTTTCCCCATTGTTGAGACTAACTTTATCGCTCAGCAATTAAATCTCTTTGAAAAAGAAAACGACGTTTTAGAGACCGTATCTCAAAAGACATTATTTGAAGAGGACTATCAACTCAAGCCAACTTGGTCAGAAAGGACATTCCCTTATGTCAAACATACCTTTAGCCATCAAAAATGGACGATAGAACTTCTAGAAGGCTTTGTGGAAAAAGCAGAGCTAACTAGCCAAAAAGAATTACAATGGGTATCTCCAGATAATTTCGATAACTATCCCATGGCAACTCCACAGAAGAAGATGGTGGCAGAGGTGATGAAATCGTTTAGGAATTAATGCTTATCTTATCATTCAAAAAAGCCAAGCTTCTACTTGTAAGAAGTTTGGCTTTTAGTTTGTTCCTATCATGTCAGTTGAGTTGCGACTAACAGTTTTATCCCATTTAACTCTGTGGTGGCTATCACGATATTTTTTAGGTGTCATGCCGACCACCTCTTTAAATTGTTGAATAAAATGACTCTGAGATGAAAAAGATAAATGATTAGCAATATCAATCATTGAATCTTGACTAAACTTCAATAAATCTTTAGCCACTTCAATCTTTTTATTACGGACATAAGTACTAAGCGAGACACCAACTTCCTTCTTAAAAAGACGTGATAAGTAACTTGTTGAAACACCATATTCAAGCGCTAACTGCTCAACCGTAATACGTTCTTTGATATGACAATAAATATAATCCTTACAAGCCGAAATGTGTTTAGAAGTGACATCTTTTTGTTTTTGTTGCCGCATTTTTTCTGTAAAATCAATAACCATTTCATCATGCAAGTTTTGAATTTCTTGAACAGTGTGAAGATCATCTAATTTCTGGATATAGAAGTCACTCAGACGAAAAGCCAACTCCAATTCCATATCATTTTGACAACAAATCCTTGTAATCATAGCCGTTCCAATAACAAAATGATATTTCATGTTGGTAACTTGATTACGTGACAATTGTCCAACACCCTCTTTTTCCATGAAACGCTCCTGCTCACAGTTTCTTTTAACAGCTTCAATATCTCCATTTGAGACAGCTTGATAAAAGAGAAATTCTTCTGTCATAGGGCGATGGATGAGTTCATCAGATCGATCACTTGCTTCATAAAGCCGCCATTCTTCTCTATAACTCATTCCTTTTCCTCCTGACCTTGATGATTCATTTGATAATAGAAATATCACATTTAATTATAGCATATTTGAAAACCTTAGGAAAGCCTTTTCAAAATAGAATCATTCCCGTAGTTGCTAATTTCAATGAGTGATTTCAGGATAGAAAAGTCAATTTTTTGAAAGAACAATCAAATAACCCATATTATGCGCGATACAACTGTCCTTACACCAACAATTTCAATTACCTTCATATCTGAAAACGCCAAAACTTTGTGGCGATAATGTTGAAAAATGGATGTTCTTCTATAAGTTGATAAGCTAAAACGTTAATATCATGTGGCGATTGTTATTTTTATAGTCTTCCAATCGCTTGATAGGACTGGGAGGAAGAACAGCGGGAATAGTTCAAATAAGCTAAAAAAGGAAATCCCCACATGAGGATTTCCCTAAACCTTAGGAGGTACCTATCTATCTTGCTTCATAACTGATCCATTTGTAATAACCATGTAAGGGACCCTTTCCGTCATAGGCATCTAACCAATCATCAACACCAATTCCAGGCCAAGCATTCATCATCATTTTACCAGCTGTTTTTGGGATATTTTCAGTAGCTGTATAAACCGCTTCACCATCAACATACCACGTTATCGAATCTTTTTTCCATTCAAAACCGTAGATATGAAAATCATCCGAAGCATCAAAATCAAGATGATGTAAATATTCATGATTTCCAACACCGTCTGTAAAGTAATTGAACTGTACTTTGGTTGTGTCCTTTCCTAAAAATTCAATATCTATCTCATCCCACGGATTATCATCACTCGGACCAGTATAGGTAAAATAAGAAGTAACGACCCCAGGGTTTTTAATAGCTTTCATGCATACCTGATAGTAGCCATATCCAAAGAAATCCCTGGTCCGCCACTCACCACCTGTATAGCCATTACTGTCCTTATCAATTTTCAAGCATAGAAGACCATCTTCAAAAGCAACATTTTCTGGTTTAAATTCACAGTCAAACATAAAACCGTTTGAACCTGAACGTAATTCCATAGTGCTTTCATCATAAACATCAAAACAAGTTTTAAAATGTTTTTCTTTTTCTTCCATAAAAAATCTGCTTTCTGAAATAGTTTTAATTATTCTTTTTACGAAGTGGCACAAGAATAAAGCCAGTCAATAGAGATACAAAGCCTAATAAGGTCGCTAGAACCCCTTCTTGACTCCCAGTCTTTGGCAAGATAGTTGATTTTTGAGTAACGAATCCTGTATGGACAACTTCTTCTACAACTGGTCCCTCAGTACGTTTAATTGATTGTACTTCTGTAGTTCTATCTGTATTAGAAACAGGGTCAGCACCAGATAATTTCACCAGTGGGATATTTTCTACCGGTACCGTTGGTTTTGTATTTGGAACTAAATTGTCCTCATTTGTAGACGGTGCTACTGGTGGTTGAGAATCAGGCGTTTCAGAAATCGGTGGAACGTTTTCTTTAACTGGCTCAGTCGCTTTATAGCTGAATCTATCATAGCTTGCTACAAGTGGTGTTTGTCCATCATAAGGTTGAAGCCACTCATCAACTCCTTTACCTGGCCAGGCATTCATCATGATTCTTCCTGGTGTTACTGGAATATTTTCTGTAGCCGTATAAACTGCTTTACCATCTACGTACCAAGTAATGTAGTCTTTTTGCCAATCAAAAGCGTAAGTATGGAAAGCTTCTGAAGCATCAAACCCTAATTCATGAACGTATTCATGTTCACCTTTACCATTAGTGTAATAATTAAACTGGACTTTTGTAGTATCTTTCCCTAAAAATTCAATATCTACTTCATCCCAAGGGTTATTGTCACTTGGTCCAGTATAGGTAAAGAATGAGCTAACTGTTCCAGGATTTTTAATTGGCTTCATACTCACTTCATAAGTACCATAATGGAAGAATTCTTGAGTGCGTAATTCACCAGAAATATATTCTACTGGAGCGCTGGTATCTGTTCCCTTATCAATAGTCAGAGTCATAACACCATTTTCGACAGCAACTTTATCTGGTTTCCAAACAGCTCCGAAAGGATTTCCATTCCACCAATCGGCTTTAGCCATCGTTGCTTCATCGTAGGCATCAAAATCTGTACTGTATTCACTTGCTAAAGCTACTGTTTCACTCTCACTAGTGTCAGTTTCAACATCTGTAACTTCTTCATTCGCTGAAGAAGGCTGCGCTTCTGTTTCTATTGTTGTATTTGTTTCTACAGAACTCGCCACTTCTTCAACCGGTGTTGTCACATCAGTTGAAGAAACTGCTTCATCAATCAAGGTTGTATTATCTGTTAATGAAGGAGTTGTGGTTACATCTTCTGCTACAACCGTAACAATACCTGCATGCAAGCTACAAATAGTAGCAGTCACACATATCCATTTTAAAACTGTTTTCTTTGACATAAAAAACCTCTAAAATATTTTATTAATTTTGATTTTTAATGAATTAAATATTACTCTTTAACACCACCAAGTGTTACACCCGCAATGATGTATTTAGACAGCAATAGATAGACTACAATAATTGGAACAATAGCCACTAAAATCATTGTGTAAATTTTACCCATATCAAAGTTCATGTAGTCCGCACCACGCAAGGTTGCCACTAAGATTGGAACGGTCATTTTATCCTTAGATTGGATGACCAAAGCCGGAATGAAATAGTTATTCCATGATCCTACAAAAGTGAAAATAGCTTGTACAGCAATTGCTGGCTTCATGAGAGGCAAAACAATCGTGTTAAACGTTCTAAATTCACCTGAACCATCAATACGAGCAGCATCAACCATAGATAACGGTAATGATGATTGCATATAACTATACATGAAATAAAATACCGCTGGTGATGCAATTGACGGGATAATCATTGGCAATAGTGTATCGTACATTCCCATTTGTGTAATGAGACGTAAGAATCCCATTGAAGTCACTTGAGTTGGCATGACTAAGATTGCCATGATAAAAGTAAAAGCAATTTTTTTGAATTTGAAATCATAGACGTAGAGCCCATAAGCCGTTAGGGCTGAAAAATAGGTACAAATAGCAGCTGTTGCTCCAGAAACTAAGAGACTGTTAAAAATACCTCTGAACATTGGAAATGTTCCATCATTGGCAACCTTGCTCAGATTGTCAAAAAGGTGTGATCCTGGTAAAGCCGAGAAACCTCTTTGCAATTCCGCATGTGAGTGTGTTGCATTAATAATCAAAATATAAAAGAAGAAAAGGCACATAAATGATAGGGTAATGAGTACAAAATGTGCCACAAGACGCCGAATGCGATTTTGTGCAGTTGTTGACATTAGCTAACCTCCTATGCCTTTTTAGCGTTGCGTTTCATTTTTTCACGACCAGCTTTAATTTCATTATTAGTCATCTTATAAACAAACCAACAAAGAATTGCACTGACAATAAAGAGATAGACTGATAAGGCCCCTGCCATACCATAGTTCTTACTCTTCAAGTGGTTATTTAAGAACATAATCAGTGTTGTTGAAGTTCTATCTGGTGCCCCTTGACCATTGGTCAAAATTTGTGGAACATCAAACATTTGTAGACCACCAATAATTGATGTAATTAAAGTATAGGCAAGAATTGGACGAATCATTGGAAGAGTAATGTAAAAGAAACGTTGACGACTGTTACAACCATCAATCTCTGCCGCTTCAAAAATATCTGGACTAATCCCCATGATTGCAGCCATGAGCATAATCGTACTATTACCAAACCACATGAGGAAATTCATTACAGCTACGAGTGAACGAGTTCCCAAGGCTGTTCCCATGAAATCAACGGGCTCTTTAAACCACCCTAAGGAAGTCATGATTGAGTTAATTGGACCATTTGTTGAGAAAAGTGTAAAGAACAACATGGCAAAGGCAGACGCCATAATTAAGTTTGGCAAGTAAATAATAACTTTATAAATTCCTTGCCCACGTAATTTTAATCTGGCATCAACAAACCAGTTTGCCAATAAAAGCGCTATACCAATCTGCGGAATAAAGCCCATCAACCACATTAACATGGTGTTACCTGCATATTTGAGGATATCTGATTCTAAGAGAGCTTTATAGTTAGCTAAGCCAACAAAATTTGGGCCAATTTCTCTAATTCCTGAGCGATAATATTCATAGAAACTATATCGAATAGTTTCTACAAGTGGAATAAAGGAAAAAATAAAGAAAGTGACAAAGAATGGCAAAATAAACAGGTAGCCATATTTTCCGTAATTAATACGTTTACGTTTTTGTTTCATTCTATTACTCCTTCAATAGAACCGCGGTGCTGTAATACACCGCAGATCTTGATCATTCAGGCCATTTCACTTCCGTAATTTCTGGATAGCGTTCTTTAATGGCAACTTCAAAGTTTGATTTCGCTTTTTCAAAACTTACCTTACCTTGTAGGTAATCGTTAAAGTTATTTTGAATCAATTCTACAGAACCTTGGTCATAAGGTGATAATGGGGCAATTTCAATGTTTTCAGCAACAGGTGCGAAATATTCAAAGGCATTTTGTCCACCAAGGAAGTCTGACTTAAAGTTATCATCTTTAGCAGCTTCTTGCATACCTGATCTTGTATTTGTGAAATCAAGATAATCTTTAGAAATTTTAAGCAGATTGTCTTTATCTCCGGTCAATGCAAGGATGATATCTTTAACATGTTTAGCGTTGTCTGTACCCACAGCACCATGGATGTAAGAACCACCCCAGTTGTATTCTTGTGGAGGAGTTGTCACTGCCCAAGCACCTGCTTCACCATCCCAGTTTGGTTTGAGAGTGAAGTCAATACCCCAAGCAGGGAAGAGAAAGGCAAATACTTTAGATTTTGAACCCATTTCTTTGTTCCATTCGTCAGTCCATTGTCCTTTTACAGTCTTTGTAAAGTAACCAGAATCTAACCATTCCTTAGAATCATTCACCCAATCAATAATTTCTGGCGCCACATTAAGAACTGTTTCACCTTTTTTCACCCAAGGTTCCTTAATGCTATTACCATACAGACGGAAGGTATCTGCTGATGAAGCAAATGCAAAGTAACCTTTAGCTTGAAGTTCTTTGGCAGTTGCTGCCATTGTATCCCAATCTTTCACTTTGTCTGCAACTACTGTAGGATCGTCTGTTCCGAACACATCTTTAGCAATATCACGACGGTATACGATGACACCTGGTGTTGTTTGCCATGTTGACCCGCGTTGAACACCGTCTTCATCAGAAGCTGTTACTTTTGTGAATTCATACTGATCAGCTAAATCTTTTTCTGGGTCAATGCCAAGTTCTTTCAATGGAATGGCAGCACCTGCTTCTTTAGAAGAATATTTATTAACATAGTCTGTCTCTGACAAGAAAATATCCACTTTACTATCAGCATCTGCAGATTCTTGGTTAAGAAGAGCTTCATCCAATTTTTGTTGGTAAACACCGTCTTGGTTAGGGTTTACAATCCAGTGAATTTCTGTACCATCTTTAAGAGTAGTCACCGTACCGTCTTTTGAAGTTTCTTTTACTTCCGGATAGACAGCTTCGACACGTTGACGGAATTCATCATTCCAAGAATAGATATTGATGACTTTTCCTTCTTCACTAGAACTAGTTGAAGAACCTCCTGGGTTTGAAGAACAAGCAACTAAAGATCCAGCTGCAAGAGCTATAGCGATAAAAGCGCTTACTTTTTTATTCATGAGATTTACTCCTTTTTTTTCCGAGGGCTTTGCCCCTTGTTGTTTTTTGTACTTGTATTATATCTTGTCTCAGCTGGACGTTATATTACTTTCTTGAAAAAAATACCACATTTTTGACCTCTCTTGATATTTTTATTAAAAATTTTCACCACATTATTTTTTTACTCCTATTTTCCTAAAATCACTTCAAAAACGTATTTTTTAAGAAATGTAAGCGTTTGATAATGGGTATATTAATTTTTCTTCTATAATAATTTTAAAAAAACATCTTATTTTTTTGAACATTGCGGATATCTAGCTTAACAAAAAATTAAAACATGTCATAATTATGATATTTTTTTACTCTTTCTTATTTTTTATGTAATCGTTTTTTTTTTACAATAAATTATCATATAGAATAGTAAACAGATAAGGAGTTTTTATGAAGCCATTGACATTCACTAATGACAATGGAGACTTTACCATTTGTCAACCAGAAAGCATTAGCTCTCTCTATTTTCCTCTTGCATCAGAGGCTGGATTGAAAAGTGCAATCTCTCCTAACTTAGGTGGAGATGCAAAAATCAATCAAGAGCATTTCTTATTAGAACCTGTAAGTGTAGATAATCTTCATAATAATCGTTCAACTAGAAATTTTTGGGTTAAAACTACTGATGGGAAATTTGCTTCTATAACTGGAACTTCCGCTTCTCAAGAAGCTCAAAAATTCAGTGAAACTCAAGAAAAAAGTCGCATTCACGCAGGATTTATGTGGCATCAATTAGAACGGGAACTGTCTGATCTCAATCTTAAAGCTACAACAACTTCTTTTGTCCCAACTAATGAGACCTTCGAGTTTATGTTGGTTTCCATTACAAATACTGCTACCACTCCACAAGAGTTAACTGCTACAGCAGCAATTCCTATTTTTGGTCGTAGCGCGGATAATTTACGTGATCATCGAAATGTGACATCCATGCTCCATCGTATACGGACAGACAAAGCAGGTATTTATGTAACACCTACGATGTCATTTGATGAAAGAGGACACCGCCTAAACCATCAAACCTACTACGTTATGGGATTTGATGACGTCGGAAATACTCCTAAAACATTTTTCCCTACCGTTGAAAGTTTTATCGGAGAAGGAGGAAGCTTTACTCACCCTCGTTCGTTATTTGAAAATGAAACAGGAGTTACTGCAGGTTACACTTGCGACGGCCGCGAAGCTATGGGAGCATTTCGTTTTGAAACATTTAACGTCGCTCCTAACGAAACCAAAAACTTTATCTTGCTTCTCGGCATCAGTGATGGTGAACAGACTATTGATCGAATCAAAAACACTTACAATTCATTAGAAATTGTGCAGACTGCATTAAAGGAAACAAAAACTTATTGGCAAGACAAAGTTTCGGTAAATTTCAAAACCGCTGATACAGATTTTAACCGATTTATGAAGTGGGTTTGTTTCCAACCTTATCTACGCCGTATCTTTGGCTGTTCTTTCCTTCCACACCATGATTATGGACGTGGTGGTCGCGGTTGGCGTGACCTTTGGCAAGACTGCCTATCCCTGTTACTCATGGAACCAAAAGATGTTGGTGAGATGATTGTTAACAATTTCAAAGGGGTTCGACTTGATGGAACAAATGCTACTATTATCGGGGAGAAACAAGGAGAATTTTTAGCTGATCGAAATGGTATTAGCCGTGTCTGGATGGATCATGCTTTGTGGCCCTTGATGACAACTAAGCTTTATATCGATCAAACTGGCGATATCTCTATCTTAAACAAGCAAGTTTCTTACTTTAAAGATCCTCACATCAAACGAGGAACTGCCTTTGACAGTCTATGGAATGATGAGTATGGCAATCAGCAACGCACTACAACAGATGATATCTATACTGGAAGTATCCTAGAACATCTCTTAATTCAACACCTAACAGGTTTTTATGAAGTTGGTCAACATAATATCTATCGTCTCCGAGGTGCTGACTGGAACGACGCTTTAGATATGGCAAATGAAAATGGAGAAAGTGTCGCATTTACTGCTGCTTATTCTGGAAATTTGATGGAATTAGCTTCCCTAATCAGATTACTAGAAAATAAAACCGGTATTGAATCTGTAGAAATTCTTGAAGAAATTGGCCTTCTTTTAAAAAATGATACTGAAATTTACAATCAAATTGATCGTAAACATCAGATTTTAGAAGTTTACACTAAAAATTGTCAGCACAAGGTCAATGGCAATAAACTTAAAATGTCACTATCAGAGATTTCATTAAACCTCATCCAAAAAGCTAATTGGCTCCGCCATTCTTTACAAGAAAGGGAATGGATAGATTTCAATGATGAAGAAGGTTGGTACAACAGTTATTACGACAATAATGGCAAAGCCACTGATGGCTATTATAATGATAGACAACATATGATGCTGACAGGACAAGTCTTCAGTATCATGAATTATGTTGCTACGGAAAATCAGATCAAGAAAATCACCACCAGTGCTGACCGATACCTTTATCGTAAAGAAATTGGTGGCTATCGTCTCAATACAGATTTTAAAGAAATCAAAACTGATTTAGGTCGCATGTTCGGTTTCGCTTATGGTGAAAAAGAAAACGGGGCAGTATTCTCCCATATGACAGTTATGTATGCCAACGCTCTCTACCGACGTGGTTTTGTCAAAGAAGGATGGAAAGCCTTAAAATCATTAGCTGATACAAGTTTAAACTTTGAAACGAGTCGCATCTACCCAGGCATCCCTGAGTACTTCCGTGCTGACGGACACGGAGTTTATCACTACCTAACTGGTGCAGCGAGTTGGTACATGTTGACTATGGTTACTGAAGTTTTCGGTGTCCAAGGTAAAACTGGAGATTTAATCCTCTATCCTAAACTATTGGCCGAACAGTTCGATGAAAATGGAAAAGCTTCCATCGTCGCTCAATTTGCAGGAAAAACTCTAGAAATAACCTATGATAATCCTAATCGTAAGGAATTTGGTCAATATGTTATTACTTCAGCTGTCTGTGACGAAGAACAACTTCCTATTACTGACGACACCTTCGCTTTCATCACTAAAGAAAAATTACAATCATTAGATGAATCAAATCATCACATCACAATAACATTACAGTAAGGAAATACTCTCATGAAATATGGTTATTTTGACGATATCAATCGCGAATATATTATTGATAAACCCGATACACCTACACCTTGGGTCAATTATCTAGGATCTCCTGAATACGGAGCAATCATTTCTAACAATGCAGGAGGATACAGTTTTGCTAAGTCTGGTGCCAATGGACGTATCCTACGCTATGTTTTTAACAACTTCGACCAACCTGGTCGCTACATTTATCTTCGTGATAATGATAGCAAAGATTTTTGGTCAGCTTCTTGGCAACCTGTTGGCAAAGACTTAACGGACTATATCAGTAAGTGCCATCACGGTCTTGGTTATACCAAAATGGTCGCTGATTATGCTGGCATCCATTCTGAAACAACTTATTATGTTCCAAAAAATAAAAGTTATGAAGTTTGGGCAATTGAAGTTACCAATAATTCCAATCAAATTCGTAACCTAACCTTGACTGGCTATGCCGAGTTTACTAACCACAGCAACTACGAACAAGACCAGGTCAACCTCCAATACTCGCTCTTCATTTCAAGAACACAATTTCAAGATAACCGTATCATCCAACAAATTCATGGTAACCTCAATACATTAGAAGAAGATGAACAAGTTGATGAAAAAAATGTTACTGAGCGCTTTTTTGGCTTAGCAGGTAACCCTATTACTTCTTATTGTGGCGATAAAAAAGCTTTCTTAGGTCGCTACAATGGCTATGATGAGCCAGTCGGTGTCACTTCAGGAAATCTTGGAAATACAAACAACTATAACGAAAATGCTTGCGGATCCCTAGCTAGTCAGGTGACACTGGCACCAAACGAGAGCAAAACATTAGTATTTGTCCTTGGGGAAAAATCTTCTCGCGAGGCGCAAGCTATCATCCAAAGTTACGAGAATGCCAAAGAATCTGTCACTTTTGAAATTGAAGAACTTCGCTCTGAATGGAATAACCGCTTAGAAGGTTTACAAGTTAAGACACCTAGTCCTGTCTTTGACACCATGATCAATACTTGGAATGCCTACAACTGCTATATGACTTTTATTTGGTCACGCGCAGCATCTTTGATTTATTGTGGTCTACGTAACGGTTACGGTTACCGTGATACTGTCCAAGATATTCAAGGAATCATTCATCTAGCTCCTGAAATGGCAGCTGATAAAATTCGTTTTATGCTCTCAGCACAAGTTGACAACGGCGGGGGACTCCCATTAGTAAAATTCACCCACAATCCTGGACATGAAGACACACCAGACGATGCTTCCTATGTGCAAGAAACCGGACATCCTGCCTATCGTGCTGATGATGCTCTCTGGCTCTTCCCAACAGTCTACAAATACATCACTGAATCGGGCAACATCTCTTTCTTAGATGAGATTATTCCTTATGCTAATAAGGGGGAAGCCACTGTTTATGAGCATTTAAAAGCTGCAATTCAATTTTCAATGGATAACCTTGGCCCTCATGGAATGCCTGCCGGTCTCCACGCAGATTGGAATGACTGTTTACGCTTAGGTGCACAAGGAGAATCATCATTTGTCGCTCTACAATATTACTATGCACTACGCATCCTAACTCTTTTTGCAAAACAAAAAAATGATACAACTTACCTAGCGTTTCTTGAAGCAGAACAAGAAGCCATGGGACAAAAAATCCAAGAACTTTGTTGGGATGAAGATCGCTTCGTCCGCGGTTATACCGAAGCCGGAGAGCGTATTGGTGAACGCCAAGCTCCAGAAGCAAACATGTGGCTCAATCCACAAAGTTGGGCAGTCATTAGCGGCTTAGCAAGCGAAGAGCAAGCGGAACTCGCTATGGATAATGTCTTTAATCGTCTCAACACCAACTACGGTGCTATTCTAATGGATCCACCTTATCATAAGCATGCCTTTGAGGGTGCTCTAGCTGTCATTTATAATCAAGGTAACAAAGAAAATGCCGGTGTCTTCTCTCAATCTCAAGGCTGGTTAATCCTAGCCGAGGCCCTACGAGGTAAAGGAGAACGTGCCTTCACCTACTTTATGGAAAATGCTCCCGCAGCACAAAATGATCAAGCTGATATTCGCCAATTAGAACCGTACTGCTATGGTCAATTTACAGAAGGCCCAGCCAGCCCAAATCATGGCAAATCTCACGTACATTGGTTAACAGGAACAGCTTCAACTATTATGGTAGGATGTGTAGAGGGAATCTTAGGACTCCGACCTGATTTAGGTGGATTAAAACTAGCACCAGCTATTCCAAAAGATTGGGAGCAATTCACTATTGAAAAAACGTTCCGCGGTAAAACACTTCATATCTCAGTGGAAAATCCAAATCATAAAGAATCTGGTTTTACTAAACTAATACTCAATGGACAAGAGCTAAATGAAGCTTATTTACCAGAAGAGCTTCTTCAAGCAGATAACACTATCACACTCGTACTTTAATCACATAATGAGGAGTTAACATGACAATTTATCTAGAATTTCCAAAAGGTTTTCTATGGGGTGGCGCAACTGCAGCCAACCAATGCGAAGGTGCTTATAACGTTGATGGACGTGGTCTAGCTAACGTTGATGTCGTACCAATCGGTGAAGATCGTTTTTCAATTATCACCGGTCAGAAAAAAATGTATCAATTTGAAGAAGGATACCTTTATCCAGCTAAAGAAGCTATTGATTTCTATCACCGCTACAAAGAAGATATCGCCCTATTTGCAGAAATGGGCTTCAAAACATTTCGTATGTCAATTGGTTGGTCACGTATCTTCCCTAAAGGTGACGAACTAGAACCAAATGAAGCAGGGCTCCAATTCTATGAAAATGTCTTTAAAGAATGCCACAAATATGGTATCGAACCCTTAGTAACCATTACTCACTTCGACTGCCCAATGCATTTGATTGAACACTACGGTGGCTGGCGTAATCGTAAGCTTATTGAATTCTACGAGCGCTTAGTAACCGTACTTTTCACTCGCTATAAAGGTCTAGTGAAATATTGGCTGACCTTTAATGAAATTAACATGATTCTTCACGCACCTTTTATGGGAGCTGGAATTTATATTGAAGAACACGAAGATGCAAATCAAATCAAGTATCAATCAGCTCACCATGAATTAGTTGCATCAGCCTTGGCAACAAAAATTGCCCACGAAATTGCCCCTGAAAACAAAGTTGGTTGTATGCTTGCTGCTGGGCAATTTTACCCTAACACTTGCAATCCAAAAGATGTTTGGGCAAGCCTTCAAGAAGATCGCGAAAATTACTTCTTTATTGATGTTCAAGCTCGTGGAGAGTATCCTAACTATGCTAAGAAGAAATTTGAAAAATTAGGTCTTAATATTGAAATGACAGAAGAAGACTTAATCTTATTGAAAGAACACACTGTCGATTTTGTTTCTTTCTCTTACTACTCAAGTCGTGTTGTTTCTACAGATCCAGAAAATGTCGAACAAACAGAAGGCAACGTTTTTGCCTCTGTCAAAAATCCATACCTCAAAGCTTCTGAATGGGGATGGCAAATTGATCCATTAGGACTTCGTATCACTTTAAATGCCATTTGGGATCGTTACCAAAAACCAATGTTTATCGTCGAAAATGGTCTTGGTGCTATTGACACCCCTGATGAAAACGGTTATATTGTAGATGATTACCGAATTGATTACTTGAGAGATCATATCATTGCGATGAATCAAGCTATCAATGAAGATGGTGTTGAATTGATAGGCTATACAACTTGGGGATGTATTGACCTTGTCGCTGCAAGTACTGGGGAAATGTCAAAACGTTACGGCTTCATCTATGTAGATCGTAATAACGATGGTACTGGTACTTTCAAACGAACTAAGAAAAAATCCTTTGACTGGTATAAAAAAGTCATTGCTACAAATGGAACTGATGTAAACTAATATTGAAAGGAAAAACCGACTAAAGAATCCTATCACAATCATGTTTAATTGTTAATCACTGACCTTGTGACTGCTCTTTATTTATCGGAGATGGTAACTCACTCATGAAATATTATTTAGCCATTGATGTTGGCGGAACAAATATCAAATATGCTCTTATGCAGGAAGATGGCAAGCTGATATCTTCCGATAAATTACCGACTCCTGAACATTCTTTAGAAGAGTTTTTGACAAGTATTTATAGCATCATTGACCAGTATCACGAACGCATCACTGGTGTTGCTTTTAGCGTGCCAGGTAAGGTAGATACTGAAACAGGGACCATCTATTTCGGAGGAGCTTTAACCTATCTTGACCAGCTCTGCTTGAAACAAGTTATTAAAGATAAATACAATCTTCCAGCTAGTGTCCAAAATGATGCCAAAGCAGCCGCTCTAGCAGAACTATGGCTAGGAAGTCTGCAAGGAGCTAAAGACGCTGCTGTTATCGTACTTGGTACAGGTGTCGGTGGAGGCATTATTTTAGATGGTAAGCTGCGCATGGGACCTCATTTTCAGGCTGGAGAACTCAGCCTTTCTGTTCTGGAAGCTAGTAAGCCAGAAGTTGAAAAAATGGTTGGCTTTATCGGATCAGCAGTTCTCATGATTTCAAAAATCAATGAAGCTGTAGGCAACGACGACCTAAAAAATGGTCAACTAGCTTTTGAAGCCTTGAAAAGTGGTCATGAGGAGGCTCAGACTATTTTCCAAAATTACTGTCGCCAGATTGCCTATCTCATCTTAAACCTCCAAGCTTTCTTCGACCTAACAACCTATGCTATCGGAGGGGGTATTAGCTCACAACCACTTTTGATTGAAGAAATCAATCAACAATTTAACACTGTCATTGAAGGTTCTCCACTCTTAAGTATGAATGTAGCTGATCTATCAATCATCCCAGCTCACTTTGGCAATGATGCAAATCTCTATGGAGCACTTTATCAACTATTAGAAAATCCTTAAGGCTAATACTCATCCAAAATCAAGAACCAATAAATGGATTGATTTTCCAGAGCTTCTTTCGCCACGGTGGTATTCTTACCAAGAGTTTACTCTTGATAAGAACGGACTTTTTGAGACCTAGGCTCAAAAAGTAGCAATAAAACTCCGTAAGAGGTTGCTTGCGTCCGCACCTTTTTAGAAAGAAGCAAAAACATAATTTTTGATTTTTGTTAAGTATAAGCGACAATTTAGTTGTCATTAAAAGACCTAAAACTCATAAAAGTCTAGGTCTTTTCTTTTTCTTAGATGTCACTATACTAGCGAGCCTCTTCATTTTCCCTACAACTAAATACTTGCCCTCAATCCTCTGATAAGTTACAATAGATAGGTATTACTCAGAAAGGTTATTCCTATTTTTATGAATTATCTATTGACATTTCTCATTTCAATGATTCCTCTCATTGAACTCCGAGGAGCTGTTCCGTTTGGTATTGCTTCTGGCATTCCCTTTTCTCAGGCGTTAGCGATTTCAGTTATCGGCAATATGCTCCCTGTCCCTATTATCTTCTTCTTTGCTCGTAAAGTCTTAGAATGGGGAACTGATAAACCTTACATTGGTAACTTTTTTACTTGGTGTCTTAAAAAAGGGCACAGCGGTGGCGAAAAACTGTCAAAAGTTGCTGGTAGTAAAGGTATCTTTTGGGCACTCCTACTCTTTGTAGGTATTCCACTTCCAGGAACTGGAGCGTGGACAGGAACCCTTGCAGCGTCTATCCTTGACTGGGATTTTAAGCGCAGCGTTTTTGCTGTCATGCTGGGCGTTATCTTGGCTGGTATCATCATGGGCAGCCTATCTCTTATCTTTGGACTAAACACTTTCAGCCATTAAGTTATTTTGGAACATAGCAGAGCAAAAAACATATCATCACTGACAATCCACATGGAAAGACAAAACTTTCCATGTTTTTTTGTTATAATACTCATCCAAAATCAAAATTAGCATTTTAGAACTACTAATATCATTGATAGACCACCGAACGAAGTGAGGTTAACATGTTTCTTTCGTTACAGTGGTATTCTTATCAAGAGTAAACTCTTGATAAGAACGGATTTTTTGAAACCTAGGCTCAAAAAATAGCAATGAAACTCCGTAGGAAGTTGCTTGCGTCCACACTTTTAAGAAAAAAAAGTAATTTTTGATTTTTGTTAAGTATAAAAAAGGCTGGATAAAAACTCAAATCTCAGCCTTGCTGTTGAAATTTGAACAAAATAAAATGGCTTAGAATCAACGTTTTTTGACGACATTACTCTAAGCCATTTACTATTTTTAAGGCTTTTTACCCAGCCTCAATCCAAGATATTATACTGAAACGGAACATCTCTGCTCCTATCATTTTATCTCTTATTTCCTCTTAACAGTTTTATAGCAGAATAAGCCAATCGCCATCATCACTGCGGTAATGTAAAACGGCGTAAGATAGCTTTCTAGAGAAAGGAACAAAACCATTTTAGTTAACAAAATAGGGGCCATGATGGCACCAACATTTCCAGCTGTAATCGCCATGCTGGTAACGAAATTGATTTGCTCTATTGGGTAGCTTTTAGCGATGGCGTCAAAGATAGCAGACATGCCACCGACAAAACTAAAACCAATCAGAACTGAACCTACATAGAAGAAAATCATATGATTGCTAACGGTAAAGAAGAGATTACCTACTAACATCATAGCAAGCATAAAATTCAAGGTCTGCTCTGCCATTTTTTTCGCTAAAAAACCGAAGGAGAGTCCCGCTAAAATCCCACTAAAGGCTAAAAGCGTCAAAATATAGCTTGAGATCAGCTCATCGTAGCCATAATGCGTCACCAATAAGGTTGGAATTTTGATGGTTGCGCCAATGTAAGCCACTCCAATGAAGAAGGTAATCAGCATCCACAGGATAACACGTCTATCAAAGATGACAAGTTTAGATAATTTTTGCTCTGTAAGCGGTACTTCTTCCACAAAATGACGGAAAAGGAGAAAAACGGGAATCACAAGAAAATAAACTAAATAAATATAGGATGTGCCCATTAGCATAGCGTAACCTACGATGAGGGTAGTCAGAGTCTTTCCGACATTCATCGTAGCTGTCCGTAGCCCTATGAGGCTAGCTCGCTGACTCCCTTGGAAATAATCACTAATCATGGTAATAGATAAAGGATTATAAAGCCCTATTCCTACACCTAGAAGCAAACGACCAAGTAAAACAAGCTTAAACTCACTCGCTAAAAATGACACAATACCTGATAACAGGATAAGAAATAAACCTATCTCAACTGTTTTCTTTTTACCAATTCTTGTTACAATAACATTTCCCAAAACAACGGTTACCATAATCATCATAGCAGGGATGGTCACCAAAGTTTCCACAGACGCCAAGCTAACTCCAGCACCCTTAACCTGATAAAAAGCATAGATCTTGGGAATTGCTGGCGCTATGGCCAAATGGGACATGATAAAGAGTGAAACAGATAACAAGGAAATTTTTAACCAAACCTTTTCTTTCATAACACCACTAGCTGCTACCTGTGCTCTAGTAGCATGTAACTTATTTCAAGTGAGCACAACTTGATAACACTCATCAGTCACAATGAAAAAAGCAGGTTTCCCTGCTTTTTCATTTGTAAACTCTAATTAAATTAGTTTCCAAGAGCTGCTGCCATTGTAGCTGCAACTTCTGCTTCAAAGTCGTTTGAAGCTTTTTCGATACCTTCACCAACTTCAAAACGTGCAAATGCAACTGCTTTAGCATTTACACTGTCAAGGTAAGCTTCAACTGTTTTGCTATCATCCATGATGTAAACTTGAGCAAGAAGTGTGTAAGCTTGGTCAACTTGAGTGTTGTCAAGCATGAAGCGGTCCATTTTACCTGGGATGATTTTGTCCCAGATTTTTTCTGGCTTACCTTCAGCAGCAAGTTCAGCTTTGATTGCTTCTTCTGCAGCAGCAATCACTTCGTCAGTCAATTGAGCTTTTGAACCATATTGCAAGAATGGAAGTGCTGGTTTGTTAACCATAGCACGTGATTCGTTGTCTTGCTCGATTTTGTGGTTCAATTGTGCCAACTCATCTTTAACGAATTGCTCGTCAAGTTCTGTGTATGACAATACAGTTGGTTTCATTGCAGCGATGTGCATTGATACTTGTTTAGCAAGTGCTTCGTCGCCACCTTCAATAACTGAGATAACTCCGATACGTCCACCGTTGTGTTGGTAAGCACCGAATGCTTGATCGTCAGTTTTTTCAAGAAGAGCGAAACGACGGAATGAGATTTTTTCACCGATTGTTGCAGTTGCATTGATGTAAGCTGCTTCAAGTGTTTCACCAGTTGCTGTTGTCAAAGCAAGTGCTTCTTCGTTGTTAGCTGGTTTACCTTCTGCGATAACTTTAGCTGTTTCGTTTACCAATTCAACGAATTGAGCATTTTTCGCAACGAAGTCAGTTTCAGCGTTAACTTCGATAACTGCTGCAACGTTACCGTTAACGTAAACACCAGTCAAACCTTCAGCGGCAACACGGTCAGCTTTTTTAGCTGCTTTTGCCATACCTTTTTCACGGAGCAACTCAATTGCTTTTTCGATGTCACCGTCAGTTTCTACAAGTGCTTTTTTAGCGTCCATAACGCCGGCACCTGATTTTTCACGCAATTCTTTAACGAGTTTTGCAGTAATTTCTGCCATGTTTTTTTCTCCTATAAAATTTATTTTTTGCAATTTGCTTTTAAGTGGTCCGACACGCTAGCAAACCTGCGCTTTCACGGCTAAATCTAGATCTTAAGGTCTCCAGATTTGCCTGCAAGGTTAACCAAGCTAACTTTACTTTAACCACAGAGTAGCAATTGCTCGACCTGCTAACGATTCTATAATTTAGGCGTCGTCAGCTCTTGGGCGACAAAGTTGCCCTTAACATGTTTAATAAAACAGAGGGCAGAGCAGGAACGCTCTGCCCTCTTGGGTTGGTTCAAGTTTTACAATTCAGCATATTGGCTAAATTGTTCATGGACGAGAGTCCTTTGTTACTTATTTACCTTCTACAACTTCTACCAATTCTTCGATTGATTCAGTTGATGCTACTTCTTCTTCGAATGATACTTCTGCATCTTCACCTTGACGACCTTCGATAATAGCGTCAGCCATTTTCGCAGTGATCAATTTAACAGCGCGGATAGCGTCATCGTTAGCTGGGATGATAACATCGATATCATCTGGATCAGCGTTAGTATCAACCATCGCTACAACAGGGATACCAAGTTTTTTAGCTTCTTTAACAGCGATTTGCTCTTTATGTGGGTCAACAACATACATTACGTCTGGGATACGTGGCATATCTTCGATACCGCCCAAGAATTTTTCAAGACGTGCGCGTTGTTTGTTAAGAAGTGCAACTTCTTTCTTAGGAAGAACTTCGAAGACACCTTCTTCTTCCATACGTTTGATTTCTTTCAAACGAGCGATACGTTTTTGGATTGTCCCCCAGTTAGTAAGAGTTCCCCCCAACCAACGGTGGTTGATGAAGTATTGACCTGAACGGGCAGCTTCTTCAGCAACTGCTTCAGCAGCTTGCTTTTTAGTACCTACGAAAAGAACAACTGCATCGTTTGCTGCTGCGTCACGAATGAAATCGTAAGCTTGATCAGCTAATTTTACAGTTTGTTGCAAGTCAATAACGTGGATTCCGTTACGCTCTGTGAAGATGTATTTAGCCATCTTAGGGTTCCAGCGACGAGTTTGGTGACCAAAGTGAACACCAGCTTCGAGCAATTGTTTCATTGAAATTACTGCCATGAGTAGTTTCTCCTTTATAATGTTTTTGCCTCTCTCAGACTTCGACTTGCAGCCCAACCTTGCGGCAACAAGACCACAATTGGTCTAAGATGAGTATTTGTTGTTAGACAACCATTATATTCTATCAAAAGTATCTTTAAAAAGCAAGCCAAGACACGCTAATTTCTCCGGCAATTTAGCGTCATTTCTCTCGACTTTTCTAGTTTAAAATTGTCTTTTTCGTCAAACTTCGTTAAGATAATCTTATGACAACTTTTAAAACTCGTTTTTTCTACCTCATAACTCTCGTCGCGATTATTTTCTTGGGGCTGCTCAGCCGTAAAATCAGCACTATTCCTCTTTGGATTGGCGACTCTCTCTGGGCTGTAGCAGTCTATCTTGGCTTTCGACTTTTTTTCACAAAAATAAAGCCAGAGGCTACTGCCCTTATATCCCTTGGAGTATCTTTTATTGTGGAATTTTCACAACTTGTGAACTGGGCTCCGCTAGATACTATTCGTACCACTACTCTAGGTCATCTTTTTCTAGGACAAGGATTTCTAATTAGTGACCTTATCGCCTATATTTTGGGTGTTTTTCTGATCTTTTCACTTGATAAGATGGCTCATCGAAAAGGAATTAAGGATTTTTAACCGATTTTACCTCTTGACGGGAAAGCGATTTTAAGGTAGAATATTCTTTGTTATGGCGGTATAGCCAAGTGGTAAGGCACGGCTCTGCAAAAGCTTGATCGTCGGTTCAAATCCGTCTACCGCCTTTCAGCACCTGAATTAACAGGAATTAACCGAATGAAAAGCCTGATTTTACAGGCTTTTTTAATTTTCTGTTGGGTTAAATTGGGTTAATTTCTGAAATAATTTGGGGCGAATTTGGGACAAGAGTAAACCACTTTCTTAATATCTTCATTTTTCTATTGCAATCTAGAGTGATTCTGCTACAATAGTCTAAAATCTTTTTGGAGGTTGCTATGAAAACATTAGCCAAAGGTCATCACATTCGTATTGTCAGTCCGTCATCTTCTATCGAACGTCTTGGTGGATTTGAGGCTAACTTAGCTGCCAAAGAAAAACTTGAAGAATTAGGATTTAGACTATCATTTTCGGAAAATTATTTCGAAAACGACATCTTCTTTTCATCGTCAATTGAAAGTCGCGTCTCTGATTTGGAAGCTACTTTTTCAGATCCGACAGTGGATGCTATTATGACAACTATTGGTGGATTCAACTGTAACGAGTTACTACCGTATCTTAACTACGATGTAATTGCTCAGAATCCTAAAATTTTCTGTGGTTATTCTGACACAACGGCCCTGCTCAATGGTATCTACGCTAAAACTGGTATGCAGACCTATATGGGGCCAAGCTACTCAAGTTTCAAAATGCAACAGGGCCAGGAGTATCAAAGTAAGATGTGGCTAAACGCTGTTACTCAGTCACAATACGCTCTAACACCAAGTACCGAATGGTCTAGCGATGCTTGGTACGACCCAAGTTTACCGCGCAGCTTTTTCCCAACCGAATGGAAGGTTTATAATCATGGCAAAGCTTCTGGAACAGCTATCGGTGGCAACATTTCAACACTGAACCTTCTGACAGGAACAGAGTATGCTCCAAAACCTGATAAATACGTTCTCTTTCTAGAAGAAGCTGAAGATGATAATTATGTGATTATTCTCCGTCATCTCACAGCCATCTTACAGGCTTATCCAAATCCTCAGGCAGTCCTCTTTGGCCGTTTCCCTAAAGAAACTGAGATGACACAGGAGATTTTAATGGCCATTTTTGACAAACACCCTATCTTGAAACAGGTACCTGTTATGTATGACCTAGACTTTGCCCACACTCAACCACTTTTTACCATCACTATTGGTGGAGAGGTTAGTATTAATACTCAAAAACAATCAATCGAGTTTAAAACTCATTGACATAAGAAAAGGTTAGCTTAGTTCAGCAATAAACATCAGCTAACCTTTTTTCTTTATTGATTTTTTAAGCGCTCTACATCACGCGCAATCACTAATTCTTCGTCAGTAGGAATCACAAGAACTTTCACTTTTGAATCTGGCGTTGAAATATCGCCTGAGATACCACGAGATTCGTTCTTCTCTGGATCAATATGCATACCAAACCAAGACAATCCTTCAATAACATCTTGACGCATTAGGGGACCATTCTCTCCCATCCCAGCTGTAAAGACAATGGCATCCGCACCGTTCAACACAGCTAGGTATTGACCGATGAATTTCTTGATACGATCAACAAAAACATTGTAAGCTAGTACTGCATCTTTATCCTTACGCTGAAGGCCATCTTCAATATCACGCATATCACTTGAAAATCCTGATACCCCTAGAAGTCCTGATTGTTTATTGAGCATATTCACTACTGCTGCTGCATCTTTAAGCTCTGGGTCATGCTCAACCAAGTAAGGGATAATGGCAGGGTCAATATCTCCAGAACGTGTTCCCATCATTGGTCCCGCAAGCGGTGTGAAGCCCATCGAAGTATCAATAGAATGACCATGATAGTTAGCTGTGATTGACACACCATTACCGATATGAGCTGTAATGAGTTTTAATTCTTCTAATGGTCGTCCAAGATATTTTGCAGCTTCTTGTGCCACATAATAGTGACTGGTTCCATGTGCACCATACTTACGCACTTTGTAGTCCGTATAATATTTTTGTGGAATCGGATAAAGATAGGTATGGGGCTGCATCGTTGTATGGAAAGCTGTGTCAAAGACTGCTACAGAAATAATATCTGGTAAAACTTCCTTAAACGCACGAATACCTGCTGCATTAGCTGGATTGTGAAGCGGTGCGAGTGCTGATAATGCTTCTATTTTCAAAAGAGCGTCTTCATCAATAAGAACAGATTCTTTGAAGTCTTCACCACCCGCTACAACACGGTGACCAACACCTGTAATTTCATCGTAACTTGCAATAATTTCAAAACGAATAAGGTCATCAAGTAAGATTTTAACTGCTTGAATATGGTCTGCAATATCTAAGATTTGCGTTTCTTTTTTACCATCAAATTTTACAGTCACAATCGAATCTTTGAGCCCAATGCGTTCGACGATACCGGCAGCTAACACTTCCTCTTCTGGCATTTTATAGAGTTGCCATTTTAGGCTTGAACTCCCAGCATTAATTGCAATTGTTTTTGACATCAAATCACCTCTCCGTAAACGTTTTCTTTTATTTTCATTATAGCAAAAACGCCCAGTCCTGACAACTGAGCTTTTTGCTAATTTTAATACTTACTTTGTTTTAAGGCGTTCTACGTCACGCGCAATCACAAGTTCTTCATCGGTTGGAATAACCAAAACTTTGACTTTAGAATCAGCTGTTGAAATCTCACCGACTGCTCCAAAGACATTCTTTTCTGGATCAAGTTCCATACCAAACCATGTCAATCCTTCAACAACTGCTTGACGAACTGGAGCAGAGTTTTCACCAACACCAGCTGTAAAGACAAGTGCATCTGCACCATTTAAGACACCAAAGTATTGAGCGATATATTTTTTCAAACGGTCAATGTACATTTCAAAAGCAAGCGTTGCATCTTCATCGCCAGATTCATACCCTGCAATGATATCACGCATATCACTTGATTTTCCAGAAATACCAAGTAATCCAGATTCTTTGTTTAAAGCATTAACAACAGCTGCTGCATCTGCCAATTCAGGACGTTCAGCCACCAAGTAAGGAATCAAGGCCGGGTCAATATCACCTGAACGTGTTCCCATCATAGGACCTGCAAGTGGTGTGAAGCCCATTGAGGTGTCTACAGACTTACCACCATCCACAGCAGTAATTGAGACACCATTTCCGATGTGAGCTGTAATCACTTTCAACTCTTCAACAGGTTTACCAAGGTAGTTAGCTGCTTCTTGTGACACATAGAAATGACTTGTTCCATGTGCACCGTATTTACGAACTTGATTTTCAGTATAGTAGACTTTTGGCACTGAGTAACGATAAGCTTTTGCTGGCATCGTTGTATGGAAAGCCGTGTCAAAAACAGCAACATTAAGCACTTCTGGCAAGACTTCTTCAAAAGCACGAATCGCTGCAACATGAGCTGGGTTGTGAAGAGGAGCAAGAGCACTCAGTGCTTCAATCTCTAAGATTTCTTTTTCACCAATGATTGTTGATTCTTTAAAAATCTCACCACCAGCAACAACACGGTGACCAACACCAGTGATTTCATCGTAGTTAGCAATAATTTCAAAGCGGATAAGATCATCTAAAAGGATTTTCACGGCTTGATGATGATCGTGAATATCAAGTGTTTCACTTTCTTTTTTACCAGCAAATTTAACTGTTGAAACAGAATCCTTTAATCCAATACGTTCAATTAGTCCTGATGCCAAGACTTCCTCTTCTGGCATTTCATAAAGTTGCCATTTTAGGCTTGAACTTCCCGCATTGATTGCAATTGTTTTTGACATGTTTTACCTCATTTACCTCTTTACTAGATTTGCTTTTATTCTATCACATTCTTGTTCAAATTTCACATAGTCACTCCGACCATTTTTTGAATTTTGTCATAAACTCTACTATAACATCTTGATTTTGTAAATCTGTTATAGGATAGACGAAGGCTTCTCTTGTTTGACTGCTCTGCTTTTGCAAAATAAAGATAGCTTTAGACTTATCTTTTCGTCCAAAGAGAGTCTCAGGTAATGTGATGACAGCAAGGACACTGGCATATCCGCTCAGCCATTTTTTCAAAAGAGGAGATTGAGGACTTGTCAGAAGGTCAGTTGGGGCTAAAAACAATGCTAAGCCATCAGCTTTTAGATACTTAAGCGACTGTTCCATCAGAAGGTGGTGGGCGTAGGTATGTTCCGCCGTGGCAGCTACTGTATAGCGGCGCGCAATCTCATCATTGGGATAATAGCCAACAGGAAGGTCACTGATGATGACATCGCTCTCTTTTAGGATTTGGGGGCGAACAGCATCTTCTTGAACAAAACTGACGCTAGACCCCATGACATCTGCAATTGAGGCAGAAAGGTCAATCAGCAAATCATCCAGTTCAATCCCCATATAATCTAGTTGTTTACGGCTATTAGTCACTAACGTATGAGCAAGGTTACCTGTTCCCGAACCAATCTCAATGACATCAAGTTGTTCCTTATCTGTCAGGGTCTCCATTAAAAAGAGTAGGATAAAACCGATGCTGTCTGGCGTAAATTGATGATTTGCCTGCAAACTTTCTGTCTGCCCAGCCTTGATAAAGATAAATTGGAAGGCACGGCGCCATTCTTCCTGTGTGAGGTCAAGTGCTTTTAACGTCTCATTATTTTTAGCAACCATTTCAGTTGCCCCTTCAGCACCAAGATAAAAACTATTTTGCTCAATTAAAGCGTCATAGATATTAGTTTTAAGGTCGTTTTCAATCAGTTGGATATTTTCCAAAATCAGCTCATAGGCTGTTTCAATCTTTTCAAAATTCATGGTTCTATGATATCAAAAAAGCCAGAGATTGACAAAATCTCCCGCTTATTATTGGTATCTAGTGAAGGTTCACTTCTTTTTTGAACAACCTTCGTTTTATGTCTCTTTCTTTTCCCTACTTGAATAACTTAATAGGATTTTCTTTAGTAGAGGACAGGTGAGTAACAACAACTTTTTTATTAGTCTCATCAACAAAATATAAGATGATATAATCTTTTCTCAATATCAAACCTCTGGTCAAAAAGCGAGAATCAAACTTCCTCCCATAGCGTTCATCCGCATTGAAACCTCCTTCTGGACAACTTCCAAAATAGAGATGCTTTCCACTATTTCAATCAATTTCTTTTCTGCAGAAGCTTGCGAAAAATGTTCAGCTATGTAATCTTGGATATCAAAAAGTTTTTGTTCAACTTTTGGAGTAAGTATAATCTCATATACCAAATTTCGACCTCACTTCTGCCAAAGATTTACATTCTCCACGCTCATAGGAAACAATGCCATCTTTTATCTCTGTTTATAACTGGTAAAAAATCGCCACCTTTTCAATCTCTTCTTCGGTAGGTAAATTCACTTTTCCTGTAAGGGCAACTTGTTGCAAAAATACTCTAATAGCACCTGTAACACTGTAGTCATTTTCTGCCAAAATACTGCTTGCTATTGCTAAAGTATCCGAATCCATCTCGAAAGTTATATTTTTATCTGACATTTTAATTTCTCCCGTACACGTTTGATATCAGTGTATTCTTATTTTTTTAATTGTCAAACATGCCTTTACTCAGAATTATTCATAGCTGATAAAGGGTCACTTTTCTCTTGAATAGTTTCATCTATTGATATATCAACTTGTTTTTTTGTCTCTATGTCTGATACTATCACTTTATCTTCTTTAGAAACTTCTGATTTCTTTTCTTCAGCTTTTATAAAATCATAGCGATACACATGACCATCTGATAAGATAACTGAAACCTCTAGCTTATCTCCCTTGCGCTTCCAGGTACTACGTCCTTGATTAAAGGTTAATGCACCGCTTTTCTCATCAGCCTCATCCACGGTCAATTGAGCGATTAGGTAGGCTTTGGCTGCCGATAGTTGAACATGATTCTGGCGTTCTGCTGCCTGCACTCGGCCAAGATAAAACTGCAAAAGTAGAGCAAAGATAGCAGACATCAACAGGGCGTAGAGGAGCACTCCTGCCTTAACTTTCTTTTTCAAAAGCATAGATAAAACTCCTTTCTAACTCTCCCTCAAAGGTTAAATTGATCGTTATTAGATTACCATTTTGGGAAATAGCTGAGCTCTTCAATCCAAAAATCATAGGTTGATAGCCTCTCCCATTAGCATTTGTCTTTCGAAAGTCACCCTTTTTTGATTGACCAAAGGCTAAACGCTGACCTCTCTGAGACAGGTAGAGCTTATTGTTGTCAAGCTTTATCACTTTTGCACCTTCAAATTCAGCTTGTAATTGTTGGCAAAAAAGAAGCCATTCTTCCTGACGCTTATCCGATAAGTAATGAACTTGACTGGATAATACCTGCGTCAAGCCTTGATAAACTTGCACAGACCCAATAATAACTAATAAAGAAACTAAACATTCTAATAGCGTAAAGGCAGGTAACTTAATTTTTCTCAAGATAAATAACCTCTTTTCCATTTTCTGTTACCAAAAGCCCCGCCTTTGTTCTGACTACATCAACCGATACACCATTTAGGGTTAAATGAGACTGTTTAGTTTGCACCGCCATTGTCGCTACCATTAAAACCTCTTGCTCATGAAGTCTCTTAATGAGGTGCTCATGATTGCGATTAATCTGATTGAGAACCAAAGCTACAATGGTGACAAGAACCCCTAATGCTATTAAGCTTTCCAGCAAAATATAAGCCTTAACGTGTCGTTTTTTGATATTTACCACTCCCTAGATACAACTGATAGGTGATTGTTTTATCAGCAGTTGCAAAATTAATCTTAGTCAAACTATGGTTGCCACCTTTTACATCAAATACAATTGTTTTTTCTTCTAAAAGGCTGACGCTTTGAGGTAGAGAGAGCTTGGTTATCCCATTACTAATCTCTTGTGAGGTTAGTGTCAACTGTAAGTCACTCTTTTGTGCCACAGCTAACTGTTGGCTATCACAGTAGAGATTTTCAAAAGAGAGGAAAAACAACTTCTCTTCTACATCTTGAAAAATGCCTTGAACCGATCCCGAAAGAGTTATGACTAGAAAACTGATGATTAAAAGGCTAATAAGGCTTTCTAATAAGGTAAATGCTTCAAGAGTTTTTCTTAGCATTGTAGGCCTTCAATTGATCTTGTGTAATGTAACCTTTCTCTGCCAACGTTTCAGCACTAGCAGCCTGATCGTGCTCCAACTTGTACATTTCCATTTGGCTTTCAACTACTTTAACCACAGCAGCATTCCCTTTTGATTGAATGACATCCTTTTGTTTGGTTAAATTTGGTACAAATAAGAGCATCAAAACACTGATGATTAAAAGGACCACTAACATTTCTGCCAGAGTAAAAGCTTGTACGGTTGCGTGTTTAAGATTTTGAAATCGTTTTTTCATTAAAAATATCCTCCCATATTTTCATACATTGGTAATAGCATGGCCGCATAAATCATAACGATCATCAGTGCGACAAAAATAAAGATTATTGGTTGAATGATTTGTGTACTCTTAGTCAACTTGTAAAAGAAGGTTGTCCAAGTCTCCTCAGCAAAAATATCTAGCTCGCTTCCCAGCTTGGATTTAACCTCACCATATTCGATGATGAGAGAGAGTTCCCGTAAGAAAAAGGGATAATCAAGCACTTTTTGATGAAAATCACGTCCTGATAAGAGAGCTTCTTCCATATCTTTTCCAATTTCTTGAAATAGCAGAGACTTCTGTTCTTGCATGAGTTGGGTAATCTGTGCCAACTCCACTCCTTGTCCGATAAGATTTCCCCATTCTCTAGCATAATAGGCCGTTAGATAAAGCTGCACCGCTTTTCCCAAAAAAGGAAACCGTGACAGGAAGCTCCAAACTTTTAGGCGACTCTGTCTTTTCGCTATGAAAAGAGTCACGAAAATAAAAATCAGAACCGCCAAAAATGTTCCTAGAAATATAACAGGGAAATTGCTAATGAGGGTCGTTGCCCAGTTGCCATTTTCCAGTTGAGGTAGAAGGTAGTTTTTTAATCCTAGCATAATCAGAACGAGAAAACTAAGTAAAATCACTGGATAAGTCGCTACCTCAATCAATTTTTTCTTAACCTGGGTGAGATTGGCAAGGTAGCTATCAATTTTTTGCAAACTTGTTAGGGTGTTACCGTGGATTTCTGCCAAGGAAAGCTGGGTCACCACTTCATCTGAGAAACCTAGCTCTACCAACATATCTGCCATACCACGGCCATTCAGCAAACTTTGCCGCATCTGTTTGATTTGTTTGGTCGGTAGCAGTTGACTCCGCTCTAAAAAACTAACCATTTCAGTTAAGTTAAAACCTGCGCTCATCAGATTAGCGAAGAGCTGAATAACCTTACGCTGGTCTTTCAGCCGTAATCTTTTCGATTTTTCCTTCTTCAAAAGTGAGATGTCCGTCTGCAACCAGCTGATCCATTTGGTCATTCCACTGGTCTGGCTTGTGGTTTTGGAAATGGTCTTGGGCATAGTCAATAATCCCTCCTTTCCCGATGAGACGTTGATAAGCAATCCCTCGTAAACTGTTGTGAAGTTCTTCTGGTGATACCCCTAATTCTAATAATCTAGCATATACTCCTGGAATACTTTTAGCGTGAATGGTTGAAAAGACAACGGTTCCTGTTAGACTAGCCCTGATAACCGCACGCGCCGTTTCACTATCACGAATTTCACCAATAATCAGAACATCTGGTCGATGGCGGAGCGACAGCTTTATCAAAGCATCATAAGTCATGCCAATACTATCATTGAGTTGTAACTGAAGCATGGAGGGGTCTTTAATTTCTACAGGGTCTTCAATGGAAATGACCTGCTGGCCTGAAAAACGTTCAGCGACCAACTGATGCATCAAGGTAGTTTTGCCACTTCCAACGGGGCCCGAAAAAAGGTAAAGCCCTCGACCAGATAATTTTTCCTTAAGCTTATTAAGCCCATCAAACCAGTATTTGAGCTCAATCCGTCCGCTAAAAAGAATACGAATGACCAAGCTTTCTTGACCACGATAGTCACCCACACTTGATAACCTTAGACTAACTTTCTCCTCACTATTGAGTTCATAATCACAGGAACCAAGCTGACTACGCCGCTTTTCACCGACATTCATACCAGATACAAACTTAAAATGACTGATAAGACTCGCCATCTTGTCTCTGTCATACTCTCCCATAAAGCGTCTCTCATCACCAATTCGCATATAAAGTTCATAATCAATTTCCCTAGGTAACAGATAAATATCCTGCACATCTAACTCTACCGCCTTTTGGATAATTTCCTTTGCAAGTTCTTGTACCATAACGCCTCCTTACCTAACTATTCGTAAGGACGCAAAAAAATCTTGCCGCAAGGACAAGATTTTTTGTGTTTTAATTAATATTCTCCCACTTCCAATCCCTGACTTCTGGGATGTCATCTCCGTTTTCTCGGATGTAAGCGGTATGGTAAGCAACCTTCTCGTCCATTTCTTGGGCAAAGGCTGACGCCCTATCTCCTAGTACAGCTTGGGCCGCATCTTTGGCAATATGGAAGCGATCCATCTCTGACATCACTCGCATATCAAATGGCGTTGTGATATCGCCATTTTCACGGTAACCATGGATATAAACCTTATGGTTGGCACGGTCAAAGAAGAGGTCACGAATCATCCCTTCATAGCCATGGAAACCAAAGATAACTGGCTTATCCGTTGTGAAGAGTTTGTTAAACACTTCATCTGACAAACCTCGTGGATCCACTTTTGGTGAACGGAG
>NZ_JBHSOJ010000003.1:0-33529 GCF_042656225.1 Streptococcus caledonicus | reverse complement strand
TCAAAACTCTTTTTTAAAAATTTGGGGCAGATTTGGGTCGATGCTTATCAAAACACTATAAAATAAAGGATTTTTAACGTATATCATGATTACCAAAGAACTATTTTATACAACCCTTGTTGTTCCAAAATGAAAAAATCCCTTATTTTATCGCATTGTTGGCAAGGTTTGACACTACTTATAACCTCAAAATATAAACTTTTGGGGCAAATTTGGGGCGTAAGCTACCACTAACAAAGTTTATGAAATCAATAAGAAGAAATCTCTTTTATAACATCATCCAATGCCTCGATACTTACTACTTCATGAGGTTGTACTTTTTCACCCTCTAATACAAAGTCAAATACCTTGCCATTTCTTCTTACAACTTTTACTGTGTCACCAAACCAACCTTTAGCTTTACCCTCTAAAAAGACATATAGTGTTTCATTCATGTTGTTTACCTCCTTATTTATCTATTCGCAAAAAAATAATTTTATGTCTATCTTGATAGAAAATTTTAAAAATGTCTACTGTAACGCAAAATAGCCCCAATAAAGGGCTATTTTTTATTATTTTAAGGTTGTCATCGCTATTTTAGTGTGCCCCAAAGGCTGATACGTTTACCAGCTGCATCTGTCTGACCAATAGCCATATAGTTACGTTTGCCCGATGCTCCAACGTATGAAATCCATCGGTAACCGTTAGCCGATCCTTTGCTGTCGTATTTAACAGATTGCCCTGGCTCATAGACTGCTACAATCTCACCGTTTAAGTTTGGTGCGCGGCGTACGTTAATAGCTGCCTCACCAACTGTAAAAGTTCCATCCTCCGGAATTAGATCAATTTCATTGCTTGTTGGGGTTGAAACAACATCTTGAGATTGAGTATTATCCGAATAGGGTGGGTAAAACCAACCAACGATACCAGAGAAATCACGGGTATTAAAACGGGCTGGCCCTCCTACCTCTAAAGCATCCCAGTTACCATCAACATTCTGCTCGACGGTTTGCATAGTGTAACCGTCGCTATCAACGATTACAACCCCAGTATGTCCGTAATCGATGCCGTTATAGACTACTCCATTTTTTACAAACACTGCGCCGTGTCTCGGATTGGCTTCAGTTGGCATGTAGTGCACTTCCCAGCCTACCTGTGCTGCTGCATTTAACAAGTCAATAGCATTACCCCACAAATCTACACCAAACCAATTTTTAGCAATGAAACAAGGGAGATCGGCACACTGTGTGCCAAATGCGCCATCTTTATCAACCCCCATGCCAGAGTTGGCTAGATTGATTGTATATTGTACAACTTCATTCGCTGTTGTCATTATTTTTCTCCTCTAAAATTATTTTGATAAAAGGATCAAGCATGATAGCGATAAATCCAAGTGGTATTATTAAAGGAATAAGAACCAACAGCAACAACACTCTAACTATCGTTTTCATACCCACCCCCTCGTCGCTATTTATTTTCCGCTTGATAATTTTTACTTGAAATACCAAGTACAGTACCAGCAAAAGTAGCAAATAGGGCAATTGTACCTGTGATAACTGTTGTATCAACTTCATACAATGCACCTAAACCAGTAATCAGAGTGATAGCTGCTGGCACAACTACTGTGACTGTTTTTTTAGCAATATCATATTGCTTATTTGTCATCTTCATCTCTGTACTCCTCCCTTAAAGGCAGATGTATAAACTCCTCCTCATACATCATTTCAATCTCACCATTTCCATCTAACATTTTGTAAGATGCAAACAGTTTAGCCATCTCACGCTTTTTCTCAAGCGTGGTTTCTCCTGCCATAATCTCTTTTTTCATATCATGAAAAAGGCGGTATCTTGTGATGTCTTTTGAATTAGTTTTTACTTTAGCAAGCTCATCTGCATTGCTTGATAAATCTGCCTTAATTTTAATATTATCATTTTTCAATACTTCTAATGACTGCATGATTTCGGTCTGTCCTTGTTTAACCTCTGTATCACGGCGGTTAATAAAGAAATTGGCTAGGGTACTAATTAAAGTACCCACCACTCCACCACCTACCGTAATTAAGGCAACAAGTACAGCACTATCTTTCAACCAAGGTGGCATTTACTCAATCCCCCTTAGTCAATCTGTTCTGTTTCCTCTGCCTCAAGTTCAGCTAAAATCTCATCTTCGATTTTATAGCGCAACTCTCGCAATTCTTGCTCATGCTTACGCATATCACGGCGATTTTTAGCATAAAGCTCTGGTTCGTGCAAGGTTTCATATACAGTTGATACTGCATCATTACCTGTATTGATTACCGTAGTTTTAACAAGTTTTTCCTCCTTGTCCTCAGTAACATAAAATTCTGCCGTTGTTTGGCGTGTCTTTGTGACTTTTAACATAGCTTTTACCTCCTTATGTTATGTAACTATTATCTATCGGTTTTAATGGGATTTTTTACTACTTATGGATAGGGATCATTGGTGATATAGGTTAACGTACCTGTAGCGATAGAGTAGTTAGAGTGACTCCATGTCATCCTAATATCTTTATTTGTTTCTAGATATAGTTTTGACATTGGGTATATAGTAGTACCAGCATTATGCATTAGTAGTAATGTCGTCTGAGTTACAGGCGTAAATCCAGCTGGTATCTTTTCGTTCATCATTTTGTATTCACCCGGCGTTCCGAGCGTGACAGGCTTACGTTCTACAGTTAAAGTCACTACATTATTTTGTCTAACAAGTTTGCCAGACATGCCAAAAGGTAATGCTATATCTTTCGTGATAACATCATTTCTTGGTAGCACTACTTCTTTTTGTTTAGTAGTAAACCATGGTCGCCAAGTGCCGTTTTCGCAAACCCTTGAAAATATAGCACCATCATTTCTATCTACAGCTATTTGATAGCAATAATTTGCCGCGTCGTGTTGTATTACTGTTAGATAATAGTATGTAGATTTAAGATTTGGGTGATTGCTAACATTTCCTCCAATGACGTAAAAACCGCTAGTTTTAATAGTATTAAAATCAGCATTATCTTTACGTATGCTAAAGCCATTGCTTTTTGTCAAGGCATGATTCTGTATTTCTTGACCGCTTCTAAAATAAATTCCCCCAGCATAGATGTCCCCTGCTGCATCAAGGGATCCTGCCCTACCTTGCTCAACAACTTTACCAATAGCCACGCGCCCATCTTTGTCATAGCTCATTACCACACTTTCTGTCGCAACAGTCGCCGAAAACTCAATACTGGTAAATTTATCAGCTAACGTACCAATGACAGTAAACGACTTATTAGCTGGATAGTTGCCCGCCATATTAGCCGCTGAATTCGTCAGCGTGTGCTGGGTTGTAAAAGTGCCTGTGGCACTACCATTATCAGCCGTATAGCTTGTGCTACCTAATGGGGCAACCTTAAATGTCAAGGTCATCACATTTTTTTGACTACCAGAAAGCGTGATAGGGGCTATTTTAGCATTTCTAACAACCCGAATGATGTTAGGTGTCTCCCTAGTCCTAACCGCTGAAAAGCTCAAGATGGGTGAAAAATACTCAATCACATTGATAGTAATGTCTCTTGTATCTGACTGTCTGCCTCGACTATCCACGACAGATGCACGGATAGTAGCAGAGCCGTTAAAGTTCATCATGCCAAGTCTGCCACCATTTGATGTTGTGACTTGGTTCCTATTGACAATTTCTGCCCTATACCCTGTGATAGATGAGCCATAGCTACCTGATGCACCATTAAAAGTAACTTGGACATTAGAAATAATCTGCAAAAAATTATTACCTGTTAATAAACCTCTCGCAACACCATTTGTGTCTGTCAAAGTGATATTAGAAAATGTAGGTTTCATACTTGCTGGAACATCTGCTCTAAAACTAACTGATTGTGTACCAGTCTTGGTGCTACCACTGTAAGTATCAACATAGATTGTACCTGTACCGCTTGTGCTATTCGGGATTTCGTTAGCAAAATCATTGGGGATTGTCCAAGTAGTTGAGGTGTCCACGTTAGTCGCAATAGTTCCTGTCTTATTCCCCCAATGGTATCTCAAAGTGTGCTTAAAACTAGAACTTTGCCTACTAATGTTGATGGTAATTGCACTACCAATTGTTCCTGCGCCAACAGAAATAGAGCTTGAGCGTGGAATTGTGGACAGCGTGAATGAATTACCACCAATAGTAAGAGTACCCGGTGACCATCCACCACTGCCACTAAATCTAGCAGACAAACCAAATGATTTAGTACCGTCCGTATTATGACCAACTGTGATAGTTTGGTCAATCAGCATAATGGTACTGTTATTGCTGAGCATAGTTGGACGACCTGACCAATTCAACCTCTGTCCATTAACATCAACATAGGCAGAACAATTATAGCCATCAAATGTATAAGTGTTATTATGTAAACTTAGCCTTACCCTAACTTGACTGCTATTGCCTGCAATATTCTGAGAGGTTTGGTCAATTTGTAACCTAATCCGATAACCTCTATCATTGTTTGACCAAAATTCAGCCATTATTTCCCTCCTTATCCAACATACCTAATCACATTCATATCAGCGTTTAAGTGATACTGTTCTGTTCTAAATTTCCCGATCTGTACCGATGCTGTAAAGATACCATTATCAATGTGGATAACACCTTGGCTAATATACATAACCTCACGACCGGCCGAAAACATAGAAATTCTATCACTCGATACCTTAATAGTTGAACTTGCATCATTTTTACCAATAATCAAGCCCTCGTTGGTGCTTTTCATATAAGTATCAATAAATGTTTTAAGTTCTGCCAACCCTCCAAATTGAGTTGTTAGTAGCTCAATTCTCCTACCTGCCTCAATCAAATCTTTTTCAGATTGTGCTGCATCCTTTTTATTTTTATCAACAAAGGCATTATAGGCTTTCTCTAGCTCACTAAGTGCCTCCATAGATGCCTTAGCTTTCATTTCAGCCTCTAAAATTTGGTTACGCTCATTAAGAGCATTTAGTTGTTCTTGGGTTAGTAATTGGTCAGCTTTGGTATCGATTTTGGCGTCAACGTCTTCTGGTGCTGGTGACCAGCCTGTTGGAATGTTACCTTTTTCCAATTTAAAATCTTTAAACACAACATGGTATTCCGTGTTGTTATTTTTGGAATTGATAACTGGTCTCAGCGAAAATAGCTTATCAGTACCGATGTTACCCGTCGTAAACGTAAACGTTCCAGTTGCCAGATTTGCTGAAGTCCACGGAATAAAATCTGCAACGTAATTACGAGCGGCCGCTCCAGCGTTTCTACCTATTCCGATTCTTAAATCTGCAATATTACCGATTTTAACTTCTGGCTCATAGGAAATTGTGTATGTTTGATTTGACTCGAGTAAAATGTCTGTATAAATCTCTGTGTAATATCTTGAGCTCCTCACCTCAAAAGGGTTTAAAACGGTACCATAAGGTAAAATCTTTGTCGAAGCCCATAAATTCCTGCCACCTACCTCAACAGTACCGACCATATCTACCCAGCGATATTTAGTTGGGTCTTGGCTGTCCGTGGCAGTATAGTCCGTGTAAGTACCTATGTATCTCTTATTGCCAGTTTGCGTTAGACTAAAGTCTGTGCGACCGTCAGCGCTATTAGCGTAAGCAAAATGGATATATGGTGTCTTACCGTCTGCTCCCTTCGCCCCCGGTACACCATTAGCTCCATCCGAACCTTTCCACTTTGTCCAACGATAAGCGGCTGGGTTATTACTATCAACGGCATTGAAATCTTGATACATACCAATATAGGCTTTAGTCTGGTCTGTTTGACTGAAACCTCCACCTGTAGCGTTGTCAGCATAGGCAATGTGTGTGTATTGAGTTCTACCGTCTGCGCCTTGTGCTCCGGGTATTCCTTGTTCACCTTTAGCACCTTGAATACCTTGAATACCTTGTAAGCCACGGTCTCCTTTATCAATCACACCTTTAGATACCGTTGTCAAACTACGATTGCTAGCAACCGCCGTAACGGTAGCTAAAACATATACAGTTCCAACTTTATCAGTATTATAGACTGCCATCTGTACTGTATCGCCAACCTTGACAGCAGAGGTATCTTCATTGACCAACCATGTACCAGTATAGCCAACTGCCACATAACGATTGATGTCTGGTTGAGCATAACGATAATTTGTTGTAAAGAGATGATAGGAGTTGCCTGACGTTCCCTGTAAACCTTGGTCACCACGTACACCAATAACGGCTGGTGTCGTTTCCTTACTTGTACCATTGGTGTATAGCTCAACTCGATAATTCCACAAATAGCGTTTATCTACTGAAATCTGCTGCGGTGTTGTTGTCCATCCAGTAGTTGCCTTAGTAACTCCAGATGATGCTGTGGTAGCTAGATAGTAGTTAGTAACATTGGCAATGCCGTTACCATCTGCTCCCTTGATAAGTGTCCATTTATAGGCTGTATAGCTGGTACTATCTGCCTGTGTGTAATCGGTGTATGTACCGATATAGGTTTTATTAACACTATCCGTTGTACTAAACCCTTGTGAGCCGTCATTTGATGTGGCATAGGCAATATGCAAGTATGGTGTGCGACCATCTACACCAGCTTTACCAGCTACACCATTTGCCCCATTTGAGCCTTTAACAAGTGTCCAAGCATAATCGCTTGGATTATTGCTGTCAGCACTATTAAAGTCCACATACATACCAATATAAGCTCTATCAGATGCACTTACTGAAAAATCTTTAGAGCCGTCTGCACTATTGCTGTAAGCGATGTGAGTGTACTGCGTGCGACCATCTACACCATTCTTACCCGGTAAGCCTTGCTCTCCTCTTTCTCCTTGCAAGCCATCAAGTCCACGTTGTCCCGGCTCTCCTTTATCGCCTTTTTCTCCCTTGATTTTTGTCCATTTATATCTAGCTGGGTCTTGGCTATCGGCTGGCTCAAAGTCTGTATAGATACCGATATAAAGCTTATTGATTGAGCTATCAAGACTAAATCCATCAGTTCCTGTTGCATTGTTAGCCCACGCTGTATGAACATAAGGTGTGCGACCATCTCGCCCCGGTGTTCCCGGTGTTCCAAGTTTGCCATCAACGACATTGACAAGAGAAATCTCATCAACAGCAACCTCATCATTACCAATATAGGCTGCAACGGTCAAAGTAACCGTATCAGTTATGCTTGAACCTCTGACAAGGTAGGTCATGCCTGTTGTAACATTGCCATCTAGCGACCAGCGCCATGTAACACCAGCTACAACGGGCTTACCGCCACGGTATAGGGTTGGTGTGATGAGACTTTCCCCAATTTGGTTTTTGAAAATGATGCCATTGTCTGTGGATAGCTTAATTAAGTAAGGTTTAGATGCCTCAAACAAACGCTCAAAAGCTGCTTGAATGCCATCAGACAAGTTATTTTCAATGGCTTTGAAATTGGCAAATGTTGTTTTGTTGCTCGCTGGATTTGTAAAGCTGATTTTCTGCTCTAATACCCTAGCTTTAATCAGCAATATTGGATTAAAGCCATCATCATAAATCCTAATAGTATCTCCAATTTCAACATCAATGAAACCATCTACCTCGTAAGTTAGAGCTGGGTAAGCATTTTTCTTGAGATCACGGATAGCAGCCGCTCTGATTACAGATGGATTATCACTTTCAACCTCAATATCTTTTCTTATCCATTGGTCTTTTTGTGTTTTAGATGTAAATGTTGAGGGGTACATTTGAGCCGCTAGAGGGGCATATAGTGCCTCTCCGCTTTGGTAAAACTCACGGACACCATCAGCATTATTTTCTGACCATGCACTTAAACCACCAATAGTTACAACGGTTTCAACTTCTTCACCTTTAGCATTCTTAGTTTTACCCTTACCTGTTGGGCGTATCATGGTATAGATACCAGTTTTATCTATCTTACGCTTAATAGATTTTAAGTTTTTACCGTAGGTTAGTTGGATATCATTTCTAACACGCCCCACCCCTTGATGGTTGTCATCGTACTCATGGTAAACATTAACTTTGAAAGCTTTGATTGAGCTATCTGCGTTTAATTCAGTATCAAAATCAATTTCTGCATCAAACTTAGTTGCGAGGCTTAATAGGCGGGCAAGTTTTGTGTCTTGCCCTTCCCATTCAAGCGTGCGTTTTTGGTCTGAAATTTCATTGATACCAACAGAAAGATAAGTAAAATTCAACAAATCCATTGCATTGCAATACTCAACAAAAGACATAGCTTTAGTAGCTTTATATGGGTTAGCATACTCATTGATAAGCTCAAGATTGAGATTTTCACAATAACATTTGATGGTTTGCTCATTTTCTTCAACTGTCATCACGCTAAAGACATAACTCTTTCCATGATGCTGAAAAGAAACAAAAGCTTTCTCGTTTAGATAGTTATAGGTTTTTTGCGAGGCTGTATCTGATTTAATTGCCTTTTTATATACTGTAAATTCAAAGGTTGATGACCCCGTCGGTAAGTCTCTATTCCAAGTGTCGCCATAGTAATTTAAAGTGCTCTGCTTATCATTATCAATAAATGCTACCTTTTGTAAATTTGCATCATGGATTGTTAAAAGCATCTTTTATAACCACCTTTCCTCAAATTCTATTTTTACTGTTGGTTTATTACTAACAAAACTAGATACATATAGCTCTAGTTGACTTGTACCCGGTGGAATTGCTAGCCATTTTGAACCATCTACAACCTCGCTAGTCTTAGCAATACCATCAATATAAACAGTGTCATCTTCACTATTGATAACAACATTTGAGCCGATCGCAAACCTATTAGGGATGTTTTTAGTTACTGGTACAAAATCCTTTCGGTAATAAATACTATCTAGGTACATGTGAGTTACCAATGGATAGTTACCATATGCACCTAAAGTAACATGAACCTTAACGGACTTTTTACCCTTTATTTCTGGAATAGTGAAAGTTGGATAAGACCCCCACCAGTACACCTGCACCTTGTCATCATTGCGTTTCAAATCAGACCAACCACGGGTGCTGTTGAATGGGTTATGATGGTCTAGATGTGTGCCTGTGAATGTCCAACGCTTAAGAATGTTGTACCCACCCTTACCATCACTAGCTAAAAAATTATACTCACAACCCAGACCCTGTGACCGTGAATAAGTTTCTACACCATAAAGAAAATTACCATCAACATCTGATACAGTTACCTTTATAAAACCGTACTGATTAGATGCACCAAGCCAAAAAATTTGTCTCCACCAGATATAATCATTTAACGACCCTACGCCACCACTACTATCGTTTGGAATATCCCATGTTAAAGTAGCAGCCGAATTATATCCAGCTGTAACTGTTCCACGGTTTGCAAGTTGGATATGTTGCCTACCCCAGACACTAATAGTATTTGCTGTACCTACTAATTTTTCTGACCTATCATTAGTGATACCAACATTTTTAGCGGCTCTGCTAAATCCTGTTAGAATACTGTTGTCTCGATAGTCTAAAAGTAGCTCCGATTGTTTAACCGTTTCTGTATCTGCCTCCTCACGATTTCCAACCTCAAGCGCTGAATTTTGGTTGACTAAACCAATATAGCCATTTTCTGCATTGTGCTTAACAGTTACAATTGGATGGGCTGGTACTGTACCATTGTTTTTAAGGGTAAACACCATCTTTTCACTAGAAACAGTAGCATCTGTGCCACTATCAAACTTGCGATAAGTTGAGCTATGAGCAACACCATCTGGGATAAGGATTTTAATTTCTGACCGTTGAAACCATCTTGTTAAGTTATCTGGGGTAATATCATCTACCAGCAACCCCATATAATATTTGTCCGGCTCATCGCTATAAGTGATTTTTACTGGCTCTAAAACATCTAAAACACTAGCTAGTTCATGTTTAAGCTGTTCCATTTCCATTGCATTTGTAGTTTTTAGGTCAAATTTAATGGTATGTTCTTTCTCGCCACGTTTCACTTTTTGGATATTCACACCCAATAAAGGAGCGTCATCGGTTGATACGCTCCTTTTGTTTCCAATTGGGCGGATAATATCTATAATTCTAAAGAAACGTGACATATCAACACCGTTGAATGTCATTTCTTTTGTCATGTAACTATCCCTCTCATTCTATTTCTCCGTCTAGCTTGTTCTGTTTGGTGCTTATCGTACTTATCACCAGTTCTGGCAACTAACGTACCATCATCTAGTACCATCTCTGCTGGTCTCTGTACGGCTTTTTCAGCCACATCAAGAGCTTTTTCTAGGAGGTCGTTAGATTTCTCTTTTGCAACCTCTACACTAGCTTTTACAGCTTGTTCCAACTCTTGCTTGACTTGCACTACCTTAGATAGTTTTGTTTTACCAACTCCAATAACATCCTCTGCTTTGAAACTAAAGGCTTGAATTTGGTTAAACACATCACCCATCGCATCATCTACTTTGTAAGCATCTTTGGTAATACCAACTGCCACACCCTGGGGGATGAAACGACCGACACCATCCCTAAATAGGCGTGATGGTGAGTGAATTTTAGCCTTAGCTTGTGCCGCTCTCTCTGCCTGTGCCACAAGGGCATTAGCAGCCGCTGTAACAGCTCCTAGAGCTGACAGCATACCTTGAGCCAAACCTTGTCCAATCATAGCCCCTACGGACTGCATAGCCCCCACACCAGACATCCCAGCTGACCTAGCTGCATTAGTCAAAGTCTGCATAGCACTTGACACTTGACCAGCACCAGAGCTGATACCTTTAGCTAGGTTTTGTGATGTCTGCTGTCCAATTTGGCTACCTTGTGACTTCATCTGATTACCAACAGACTTAACCACGTTAAGCATGGCATTCATTGATGATTGTACTTGCCCCCTCATGGCGTTAAAGGCTACAATAACAGCTTGGGTACTGCTCGCCATTGCTCGGACTTGTCCAGATGCACTTGTGGCACTTGTTCCAACAAGGATAAAGGCTGTTGACACACCAACAAGACCTGTTCTAACAATCGTAATACCTGCACCAAGCATAGTAAACGATGCACCAACCACCATTACTTGAGACCCAAAAGCGGTCAGCCCTGCACTTGCTATCATACAAGCTGGGGCTAGTGTCATGATTTGAGTTTTAAGGGCTGTCAATGGGGCATTGATGGCTGATAATCCTGCCACACCAGCTACTGCTTGACTTGAAAAAGTCGCAAATCCAGCAGTTGCTAAAGTCAAAGTGGCTGGCAAGGTGGTCATTTGCGTTGATAATTGGGTAATAGCTGTGCCTATAACAGTCATAGCAGTTACTGCCAACATGCCAGACGTGGCAATAGTCGTCAATCCCTGTCCTAGCTGCTTCATACCTGTACCAACACTAGCAATCTCTCCACCTTTCCCAGAGATTTTGCCAATACCAATAGCAACTGCTCCTAGATGAGTAACTAAACTGCCTAGAGGTAGGCTAGTAATGGATTTCAACCCACTAGCAAGCTGTTTTGTACCAGCCCCTGCATCCTTTGCACCTTGACCCATTTTCTTAACGGCTGATGCCACGGGTTGCAAGGCTAGACCAAAAGCAGCAACAGCAGTAGATACCACAACGATACCAGCAGCAAGAGCAACACCACCAGCGGTTGCAACCAGGGCGGCTGCTCCAAAGGCAATCAAGCCAGCAGACAAGACTAAAAGCCCTGCACCAGCTACCGTCACACCAGCACCAAAGGCAACAACTGCACCACTTAGGGCAAGAATAGCACTAGCTGCACTTGCACCGTAAGTAGCAATGGTTGGTAGCTGACTTGCTAACATTGCCAAACCAGCCGCCGCCATACCTATACCAGCACCAATGAGGGCAACAGCAGCACCAAAGGCTACCATACCAACAGCCGATGCGGTAAGAGCTGGACCAAGTAAGGCAAACACACCAGCCATAGCAGCGATGCCAACACCAAGACCAACAAGGGCGATGGCTGCACCACTACCAGCAGATGCCAACTGTATTGCCGCTTGTACCAAGACATAGATACCGGCACTTGCCAAAGCAACACCAGCACCAACCATGAGCATAGCCGCCCCCATTGATAACCATTGGGCAGGACTTGCCATAGCCGCTGCTGTACCAAATCCCTGTGCAACAGTAGATAGAGCGGTTGCTAGCCCCTGTAAAACGGTTGAAATTCCTTGAGCAATAGAGGTTATCAACGTACCAAGCCCAGAAAAGACTTGCTCAATGATACCTTTAGACTGACTTGCTGACCCACTAGCACCATCAAAGGCATCTTTAGCATTTTTCTTGAAAATACTAAATGGGTTAAACTTACTAATAGTCTCAAAGCCTTTGAATCTTGCCAGCAACAACCCTAAAACTGGCACTAACATAGCAATAAATGATGGGTCAACACCACTTAGAAACTCTTTGATTTTTCCAGCAACTTTGCTGACAACAGCGACCACTTCATTAACTTTAGCTCTAAATGTTTCACTCGTAGTATAAGCATGGATAAACCAGCCAACCAACGCCCCCAGAGCAACAGCAGCAACCATGAATGGATTACCTGTTAGGGCAGCCTTGAGTAAGCCAAAAGCCGTTTTAAGGCTATTTACAGCTGATACTGCTGTCTTTATCCCTTTGAATGCGGCAACAGCACCAAGTACCGCACTAGCGATAGCCTGGATAGTGCCAGGAGGTAATGATGAGATAAATTCAGCGGCTTTTGTAACTGCCTCTGCAACCCATTTGACAACCTCGCCAAAAGCTCTACCTAACCCCTCCACAAATCCTGTATTTTGACCAAGACTTGAAAAGACATGCTCTAATGCACTCTGTATAGCTGAAAAGGCTTGGGTAAGAGCGGTAACAGCCCCTGTGTTTTTGAATGCCTCCCACATACGTTTTGCGGCATCAACAACCCATGAAAGCACATCAACAAACTTACTAACATAAGGTGTGGCATTTGAAAAAGCAGAGCTAATACTTAACCTAAACTTATCCAATCCCTCGGTAATTGTTGGTAATCCCTTGGCTTTAGCCGCATCATCAAAAGACCTAACCACTCCCTCCATATTCCTAACAACCGCTGTCTTAATCCTAGACATAGCCGTAGCAATACCATCAGAATTGATTTGAGCAAGTTCTGCAAAGCCACCTACTCCCTCATTTAGCTCAATTAACTTATCACTAAATTGGTCAAAGGTAATATGCCCCTCTTTAAGTGCCGCATACAAGTCATTTTTAGCCGATGCACCTGTATAGCCAAATGCCTCTGCAACCTTGTTAAGACCTACTGGCATTGTTTCCATGAGGGTACGCCATGATTGCATATCCACCTCGCCTTTAGCCATCATCTGGGTAAACTGAATTAGTCCACGACTAGCATCGCCTGCCGATGCACCAGATGACAGAAAGGCATTATTAAGGGCTAGGGTAAGTTTTGTTGACTTCCCTAAATCCCCATTCATCATTGTCAGACCCTGGGCTGTTGCAACAACCTCATCAAGAGCCGTTGGCAATCCATCAATTCCTTTTGACAGCTCATCAACTGCATTCTTTGCATCATCTGCTGAATAGCCCAGGGCTGACATCATCTTAGGAAATTTATTCATGGTGTCATAACGACTAATTGCACCGCCCATTGAGCTTGAAATAGCACTCATCCCAACAGATACAGCCTTGCTAGCAACTGCCATAGCTGTACCAAAACTTAACGCTGACTTAGTGCCTGTGTTAAAACCACTAGATGAGCTGTCACCTAGACCTTGCAAAAGGCTTTTTAACTGTTTCACACCCTGTTGGGCACTCGTGCCATCTAGGTCAACGGTAATCGTAACCTTGCCATCTGCCATGATTTACCTCCTTTCATTTACTAAATATTGGGCAATGCGTACTGTTCCTGTAACTCTTGCATTCGCCGTTTTTCTTTTGAGCTTTCCCCTTTTGATGGTTTCCAAGCTCTAATTTTCATAACTTCAACTAACTTTGTTCCATCTGGCAATCCAGACAATAGAGCGTTGAATTTCTGCCAATGTAACTGCCCCTGTGCCTCAATCAAATCAATGTGATAGGCTTGCATAAACGATGAAAAAATGTACTCACCATCATATTTGATTGAATAAAGGGGTGGCTCGTCATTCTCTGGGTCATCTTTAGGCTTTTTAGGCAGTAAATTACCCTCGATGTCGTAGCGGTCAACCTCATCAATAGCTCTAACAATCTGTATGTGTTTCTCGAAAACCTCAACATAGACCGCCATAGCTGTCTCTACATCTAAATCTTTGAAACTCTCATCATCAGTTAGTTTAGCTAGTGCTAATTTAGGTTTTAACTCCATTGGGATATAGTCCTTACCCCACATCTCAAAAATCCATAAGACCCTATCAAACGACAAGAAAAGCTGATACTCTTTGTTATTTAGTACCAGCTTGTCATCAATTTTCTTGGAAATATCAAACATTATTCAGCAAGATACTTCAAAAAATCTTCATCGTTTTGCTCTTTAGTTTGGATTTTTTGCATTTCATTAGCCACTTGCAAAAATGCTTTGAGATAGGAAATGGTGTTTTTACCACATGCCTCATAGATTTTAGCTGGGGCATCTGTATCAAACATACTTCCAAAGAACTCATCTAACAATTCTTTGAGTTCTTTACGGATTTCCCACTCAGTGCCGTTTTCATTAACCTTTTCCGCTTTCTCTTTTAGCTCTTCTGATTTATGAGTAAGAAACTCACTTTTTTCATCGCTACGCTCAAAATTGAGTACAAAAACCCCAAAATCAAAAGGAATGATGTTGTTATCGGTACTTAATTTAATCTTTGCTGTCATGCTTAACCACCAATACCTTTCTCAATAGGCTCTTTAATCCATTTGATAGTACAGCCAAATTCTTCGTAAGCTGTCGCATCTCCTGCACCTGCCTTGATTTCAGAAACGTTAGCAACCTGTGTATAGGTCTTTTTGCCATCAGCCGTAGTTACTCGATGCCATACACGGCGGGCATCTCCTGTCTTGTACTTCATAGCTGCAATCATAGCTTGTGCCTCATCTTCTGGGTCAAAGATACCCTCAAATGAGTAACCACCGACAACAGAAAGCACCGTTTCCTCTGGCGTACCGTCTCCATCGTAGTAGCCTGTGTCATCGGTATCTTCATCCGTTTCATCATCAATAGTCTCAATGTACTTGGCTAGTCGTTTCCAATCATCAGAGCCAGGCTCTGTAAGCGGGTTACGTGGGTCAAATGGTGCGATTTCATGTTTACGCTTGGCGTTCTTCATGCGTGCCATGTGTTTATCCTCCTGTGATTTCTAATTTTGCTGTAACAGTCAAGGTATATACAAAATAACCTTGCTCATCTCTACCGTTGATGCCTGGCTTACCAACCACCAAAGATAAAAACATATAAGAGTTGTCTGTGCTAGGTAGGTCAATATCAACATCTGATAGCTCTCCACAAATAGCCCAAATGGTGTCACTTGCCTTTTGGTTGCTCTTGCACTTAATAGCAATCTCAAAGGGTAGTGAGACCTCTCTAGTACCATCCATGTACTCTTTATCAACAGTTCCACCATGTAAAGCATTGATAACCAGGTCATCTTCATCATCTTTGAAATAATCTAACCTAGCCTGCAATGGCAAATCTGCAATCTGATTAACGTGTGCCAGTAGCACATCTTGAAAATTTTTGTTATTCTGCATTATTTCAATCCCATAGCCTTAACGGCTGTATCTTTCCACTTGTCAAGGTATTTGTTTTTAGCTTTCACATACCAGTTTTTACCAGTACCTGGTGTTGTGTACTTTCTAAAAGTCACAATGCCATTTGTACCGTAAAAATGTGCTCTAGCATAAACAGTATTCCAGTTGACAGTCTCACCTTGTAAGCCAATACTTGCACTAGCCCTTAAAGCTCCATCTCTCAACGGTACATAGGCATCTGTATCTAATAAAATTTGATTAGCCATTGCCTGCCGCCCTCTCCTTACTGCCTCTGGTGATACTTTTTTAGTAACACCTCCAAGGTCAACGTGGGCATGGGTAACAAATCCTTTAGCCATCAGATAACCTCCACCTCATAACTGAAAATTTTACCGTTAAGGGTATTGACCTCATAACCAGTAACAAGGTAATCACGCACCCCATCATTGACCAACGCACCCAGCCAACTATCATCAACTGTCACATCAACAAATCTAGGGTAGATGAATACTTTTCCGACTTTCTGCCGTGTTTTAGAGTTGTTAGTACCCGCAACCTGAACCGACCTATCAAACCGTACTGGCTTAACATCCAATGGGTCAGAGTAACTTTCATCTCCATAATCATTCTTGCCCGCAACCTTTCGGACTGTAACAACATCTTGTAATAAGCGTTTATCTATCATAATCAACTCCCACAATTAAGCTAAATCCAGCTTGTTTTAGGGCGTTTTCAGCATCCAAGCAAAGGTTGAATTGTTGACCTGCTGAAATACGGTGCTGAGTGCCATAATCAATTTTTGTACGACCAATAGAAACGCTTGTCATGGTTTGTTTATCATCGGCTGTCATGATGCCAGAGCTATCCAAATAAGCAATCTGAAAGCCCATAGCTAGCTTTACGGCAGACTTGCGATAATCTGCCTCTGTCTCAAAATCAATGTACCTTTGGTAAATCCCTTGAGTATAGAGATTGATAGCAATTTCTGCCCTCTTTGATAACTTGTCAAAGTCAGTTACATCATTAAAGCCTAAATCTTTAACAAACTCATCTTTGGTTAAATAAGTCATGTGTAACCTCCCTTATAAATAAAGGGTGTTGCCACCCCTTATTTTTCAGCTGCATCATCTGCTACTGTTTCAGTATCATCTGCTTTCTTTTTGCGTGTTGTCTTTTTAGGTTGTTCAACCTCAACACTTTCAGTTGCATCAACTGGTACAAGTACAGCATCAACATCTGGGAAAGTTAGCTTGAGGTCTTTATTGACCTTTTCGGCATAAGCTGGCTCAAGGTCAATAATCTCATCCACAATCACGCCTTTACCTAGTGATTGAAAAACTAGGTTTTTTGTTGCTTTATAAAGTGCCATTGTTTACCTCCTAAACAATTGTTCCTGTAACCTTGGCAATAGCTTTCTTGTTGTCATCAAGTGTATATGTTCCACCTTTACCAGCTGCTTGCAATTTAACACCGTCAAAATCTTCTGTTTCAATTACACGCGCTGTTGAGATACCAACAAACGGAATTACAATGCCATCTGGTGAGAAAATACCGAGTGTTCCCTCTGGGAAATCTTGTGCTGGTGTTTCTTCCAAAATGAAACCTTTGTATTTTTGCAAGCCATTATCATCCATTGAAACAGATGAGCCTTTACTTGTATTAGTGCTTGTCATATCAACAAGGGCATTTAGTACCTCTGGGCGTACATAAGCAACGATTGGCACACGTACACCAAGATTGACATAGTATGTGCGCATGTCATTAAATAACTTCTTGAGCTTATCCTCTGAAAAGTCAGCTAATGCAAGTGATTTACCTGCTGCCGCATTCATGTACTTACCAATGCGTGCATTCATACCAAGTACCTGTGCCTCTGATTGCAATTTAAGACGATCAGCGATAGCAGCATCAACATCATTGTTTACTGTATAACGGTCAATACCCTCATGGATAGTTAATTCATAATCATAATTAACTGGGGTGTTTGTGTATTTGACTTCTGTAATATCGCCAAATCGTGATTTTTTACCACTACCATCCCCCATTGCATCATTGACACCTTTTAGATATGTGTCATTTACAACAACTGGAGTTGCATTTGTCTTAACTGAAAATGCCTCTTCATTCTCTTGCACCCCATCTTTTGTTTGGATTGGAGCAAGCGCACGACTAAATGAATGTTTAACAGAGAAAACAGTTGATAAGATACCTGCATACTGTTTCTCATAGCGGCGTACTGGGTTGTTTTGATTACCTGACATTTTTTGTAATCTCCTTTCTTTTATTTACCGTACCCATCAATAATTGCTTGAAATGGGTCAGTGTTTCCTGTACCACTAGCGGCTGGATTTCCTGGCGGTACGATGTTTGGGTTAGGCGTGTTATCTGCCTCTGCCTGGAAAAGATAAGGGTCACTCTCTTTTAGCCCGTTGATAACTTCATCAAGTTTTGGCTTGCCTTTGTCATCAAGTTCGATGGCATCAACATCAATAAATTTCATCAACATATCTGGATTGTGTGCCTTTGTATCTTTCAAAGCTAGATTGATAGCATTGACCTTTTGAGTTTGTGCACGTTCAGCAGCTGCATCAGCTTTGTACTTGTCATATTCAGCTTGCAATGCTTCAAGAGCTTGTTTTTGTTCAGCGCTTGTATTTACATCTGCTTTTAATGTTTCAAGCTGTGCCTCTGTGTTTTGCAATTGCGATTTGAGACTATCTCGCTCCTGTGTGATAGTTTCCAAGGCTGATTTATCTGCATTTAGTTCTTTACCACGCAATGCAAAGACTTCTTTAGCCTGCTCCTCTGTCAATCCAAGTTTGAGTAGTTCATCAGTTGTAAATGCCATTTGTACCTCCTTAGTTCTTTTTTAGGTGGACAACTCCCACCAAAAAGCAAAATATTATTTACTATTTCAGTTTACTTTGGATGAAATGGGATTTTTTACGGTTTTAGGCACATAAAAAAGGCGTTGCCGTAAGCAACACCTTTAAATTATGCGTATAACTTTTCTCTTGTGTAATCTCTTGATAAGAAATCATGCTGATCAACAAGATTTCTTATTTTATTTTGATACATTCTAACCTTGAGCTGTTCAGCTTGGATAAGTTCATCATCTGCCAATGTTTTTGCATAGTGTAAACGCTCCTTGTGGTTTCTTATGGTACGCTCTAAGGCTCTCTGTTTAGCCTCAATCCGTGCATTTTCTTCTGCTTGCTCTGGTGTTAGGTCTTTAATGTAGTCTGGCAAGTCTGGGATGGTATTCACACCGACTATAAACGGTGTCAGATAATGCCCACAATGGACACCTAGACATCCACCAGCAGTACCAAAACCATAATCAAGCAAGCTGTGAATAATTATACCATTTTCTACCCTACCTTGCCCTTTAGTAACTATCTTACCTTGTAATGGGGCGCAAGCAGCCCTAGCAGTTGATTTTATGGAATAGTAAAAGGTATCAATGCCCAATTCTTCCGCTGGTCTTGTACGCATTTCATTATAAACCCTATAAGTTGTTGTTTTAATGATTGCCCTAGCATAGCTATCTGCCCTCCAATCTCTACCAGAGCTATCTGTAAAGCCAGTAAAACCCTTTTTCTGCCATGCCATGATGGTATCATGTAAAGCTCTATCACTTGTTTTAGTACCAGCTACCACTTGTGCTACTGTCTGCTCTACTACTGACTTAAAAACAGCTTGTATGCTTGCTGGTAGTGTTGAGTTGATAAGGTTGAGGTCACTTATAGCCTGTTGAGTGTAAGCCTCTAGGGCATCAGTTACACCATTTCTAACCTCGCCACTAGATGACCTTTTCAAATCTTCCTCCAGTTGCTGCTTAGTGTTTTGGTAAACTTTTAGCCCCTCATTCTCGATAACCTCACGCAATAAACTCTCTGCAATCCCTGTACGCTCAACAATGATTTTCAAGTTTTCCTCATTGAGCATGTGCATATCATTTAGCTTTTCTAGTTGCCAAATATAAGGATTTTCTGCAAGGTCAGCATTACCACGCTCTTTTAGTCGTCTAATCATGCTATCAAATAACTCTATCTGCATCTTAGAGTAAATATCACTCACACCTTGCATCTGTAATGATAGTTGTTGGTTATTGATGGTTGGGTGTTTTCTATTATTGCTCATAATCTTCCTCTTTAATTCCCAAGCCAGCTTTAAAGCCACAATATGCAGCTCTAGCCCCATCTTCAAAAGCAATAATGTTGGGATGTTTAGGAACTTTGAATAGTTTTAACAATAGCTTTCTAAACATCTTCAATATCCTCTGTATCCTTACTGTTTCCTACTGTGTTTTGTGTGTGTTTACTGTATAGGGCAAGCTCTGCATCGCTCTCTGGTGGTAATTCTCCATTGATTTCAGCAAGTTCTTTCTCTGCCTCATCCTCTGTGATGTTCAATGTCTTTGCAATACCTCTTTTCTGTGTGGCAAATCCAGCTGCTACCATCTTCATCCAGTAATCAAGCTCTGCATGTCTGTCAGTAAACACCCCATCATCAAGATTTACAGAAATATCATCAAGCTCTGGGATAGTACCTTTATAAATACCAACAGCCTTACCAAGTTCACACATAGATACACAAAGCTCTTTGATAGATTGTTCAACAAGTGCAACAATGCTATTTCTCATTTGGTAGGTGTCAGAGTTTTCGCTAACAATCTCTGTTGCTGTCTTAACTCCTTGACCATCAAATGTAAACATACCACTAGATACCCCTATCTGCATTTCAAACAGTTTAAGCCCCTCTGAAATAGCTGAAATATAGTCGGATGACCTAATAGGCGTTGTGAGGTCAACAATACCTCCACTGTCCATGTTACCAGCACTAATCTGCATGTAAACATTTTGTTCTACATCAAAACGGCGTTTAAATGCTATCTCTCCATTTTCATTCTGTACCTGTAATTGAGTCAATTGTTGTGGTACAATCACGCGCCTTTGCCCCATCTTGACCTCCCACATGAATTCATCATATGTACGGTTGATGAAATCAATGGTTGTCTTAGCGTTATCAAAGATAGACAGACCTAATGGGCTATTGATGTCTTTGTTGTTCATGCCCGGTGTCTTGAGATAAGTAAATAGTGGGCGTGACAAGCCTTGTATTGGTGTTACTGGTTGCAAGTCTGGGTATAACTCACTCAAATTCACACGCTCACCAAGTGTGCTATCTGATGTTGATTTGTACAGCTCATTAGTAATACGGTATAGGCTTCTATCTTTCGTACTGCCAACTTCTTGCCCAGTTGGTGTTACCCACTCATGGAACTCAACAAGTGTATAGTACACATTCTTTCTATTTTCAGTTTTAATGGTCTTTGTTAAGATAGCAGCGCTTGATACATCCTGTGTATTGCTTTGTAATGGCAAAAATACTGGTGCTTGAATAAATGCCACACGGATTTTATCTCCGTCAACGTAAGGACGCATAGCAAGACCACCAAGTGCCAATGCACTCTCTAAATAACGTTCAAAGTTCTTATTAAAACGGTCATTACCTAGCATGTCCTGCAAGAAATTATTCAGTCTCTCATCTTCTGCTGTAATTTCCGCTTGTTCGTTGTAAACTAAGCTAGCAATCTTCTTAGCTGCTGTCCTAGCAATAGGCAAATGCTGCATCTTTCTACGTTTTCTATCGCCATCTGTGTTGATGTACTCAATATCATCAAACTTAGACTGATAATAAGATAGATTGTGTTGTATTCTGCTAAATTCTGCTTGTGTAACAGCTACCTTTGGATGGTCTAAGATGCTGTTTAAGTGTGATGTTTCCATGTTGTACCTCCCACGGTTGAAAAAGTCTTTTACTCTTTGAATTAGGCTCATGTTTGCCCTCCTTATGAATTACCCACACGCAAGTTAAGTATCTTTGCATTGTCTAGTACAAAATACTGTGCCACGTCGCATGTGTGGTCATCGTCTTTAATGACATTTGGGTTATCAGTTTGTATTGTCTTTTCATCCCATCTGTACATCTTATGCTCCTCAATAAATACCTTGTTATTTTCTGTATCAAGGTAATAAAAGCGACCCTCTGCTAATAAAGATTGGAAAGTATCAATCATTGTTACTTTCTTTAGTTTAGCTACTGGATGCCACCTAATACCAAAATCAAGATACATCTGGTTTCTCAAAGCTCCCTCTGCGCTATCAATCGTATATTGCAAGATAGGCACTTTATACTTACCAACTACCTTTGTTGTGAAATAGTAAATATCCTGTGATAACTGGCTTGGTGCTTTCTTTATTGCTTGACCTGCTGGGCTGTAATACCAAGTATCAAGTAAGATTACCTTGCCTTTGGCTGTAATGCCAAAAGCGCAACAAGCGGTGGCTGATTGTTGGTGTCCTCCATCAAGTGCAAAAGATATACCAATAAGCCTATCATCACTTGGCAAAACCTCTAATGGATGGAATGTACTCATGTTATAAACATTGTCTCCTAGACCAACAGCCTCCCCAAGATATAGATATCTAAAATAGTCATAATCATTCTCCTTGATGCGCTCAATATCTTCTAGCATCTGCTTCGTTACAAACCCAAGCCGATCATCAAGGTAGGTGCTAGAATGTGCTAAATAATTTTTGTTTGTTTTGATAGTTTCAAACCACTCATTTATCCAACTGTATGGGTTTCTTGGTGGGTTGTAAGACCAAAAGATTTGTACAAATTTTGCTCGTGGGTGTTTTTGGCGTATAAAGGTTACGTTAGATTGGTCAAAATCTTCTTGGTTATTAAATTCTGCCGCTTCCTCATACCAAACCGCGATAATATTTCCAATATCATTCGATTTCAACTTTTGGAAATCATCTTGTCCATAGAAATAAAATGATGCTCCTGTAGCTTTATGAGTGATTTTGAAAGGGCTAACTGTCTTATCAAATTCATCAGACATACCAAAAAGATTGATTGCCCACCAAATTTTATTAAACACACTATCACGGATAGTTTTTGCAACTTTACGGATAACAACAATATTTGCCGTTTCTTCTGCTCTAATGTATCTGCTCATCATATAAACCAATTTCAATACTATAACAGATGACTTGAAAGAATTTCGCCCTCCTTTTAGCACATTGTATGGCATTTTTGACACCCAAACAGATTTAAAATGTGGATTTACGTTTTTTTGAACATTAAAGATCATCTGTTGCACCCTCCACTTCATCAGCCCACTCATCCACAATATAGATAGGTTTGCTTGAGGTTTTACCAGCACTCTCCCGCTCTTTGTTATCCAATTTAAGCGACTTGATACGCTCCCTTTGTTCTTGGATGTCGTACTTGTCTTTGATGTTGGTTAGCTTAATAATATTTTCGGTTGCTTTTTGATTTCCCTTTACTGCTTGTTGAAACGTGGCAAAAGCTAGTAAAGCCTCATTGCTACCATCCATACCCATATCTTCAAGCTGTTTTTTGATATTTTTATCTGTGATGTCCAAAGTCAGCAAGGTTTCCATAGCTTTTTTGAGGTCAGCTTTTTTTCTCCTGGCAACACCAGATGCCTTACCGCCTTTAGATGCGATTTTTCTTTGTTCGTTCTTTGTTCGTTGATTGAGCGGCTTTAGATTTTCATTCTTATCTCTAGGCAATTTCTGACCTCCTTTCAAACAAAAAAATCACAAGTATTACTACTCATGATTTCATTGTATTTTATAAAAAAGGGGATGTTTTACCATATTATTCACAACAAAAAGAAAAAAGCCCCAATTAAGGGGCTAAAGACTATAGGCGGGCGGATTTCAACCGCCACTTAGATAACATTGCCTGCATCCCTTTCATTGTACAAGTAAGCCATTACCTCACTAAAATACAATCCAGTTCAATCAGATAATCATATTTGCTTAACACAAATAATCATACAATGCACCTTGTTCTCACTCTTAAACTACTCTCCTATTTCTTACCCCTATTATACCAATAATTGACAGCCTTAACAACCAATTTTGTCTCTTTAACTGTTAACCCCCTTGTACCTAATTCATCATGGAAATAACCTAAATGAGCATGAGGTAATGTTGGCGTTCCATTTACCTTATGGGGTACACCCTCTAAGTCAATTTGCTTGTTTCTCTTGTTTGTTGTATCAAACAGTACAACAGATTTTAATGTCCCTTGGTCATTTACAACACCATATACCCTATTTTTAGTCATTGTTTCCATTGGTGTTTTGGCGCTCCCATCGTTATACTTTATAAATTTGATGTTTTCAAACTCTGCTAGTGTTGTGTACTCTGTTCCGTATTGTTTGCCTTTTGTACTCATACCAGAGCTTGCCCCTCTGCCTCCCATGTTTCCATCCTTTCTGTTGTATCATTTCCAAAATAAACAACCTCGATACCTTTATAATCGTATTCAACTTTGCCACCATAAACTAAAATACGCTTTGGGCTTAGTTTTTCAATCATGGTATCCATGCCCTCTTGCCATAGCTTGATACGCTCTTTACTTTTCTTGATACCAATGGTACTAACTGCAACTGTGCTTTTTGTAGGAATGCCATCAAAGCAAAACTCATAACTTGATTTGTCAGACCAAGATACTGTTGGAATAACTCTATATCCCCAGTTCTGCATCATCTGACCAATGAGCCTTGACCTATAAACATTCCATACCTGCATGGCTAAAGGCATATCTGTATATAGGCTAAAATCTGGCGTCAGCACGCTATCAAATTCTGCTAGTTTCTCTAAATAAAAATCTGGTCTTTTCCAAATCCTTTCAAACTGGTAATCATCTAGGAAAAAATGCACACATGCTGCATGGTCTGGTTTGTTGAGTACATAGTTAAAACCTTGTAATCTACTTGGTATGTGTTCAACTGGCTCAAGGATCGGCATGTTATACTTACCATCTGTGCGCGTGGCATCATAATCTAGTAAATTATATTGGTTTAATGTATTTTGTCTGTGATGTGGTTTTATTGTTAGATTATCCATGTTATCCCCCTAATAAAAAACCTATGTACCTTGATTATAGATACATAGGTTAGGGGCTTTTTACGGTTTATCTAACTATTGGTAAATGCTTATAGGTTGCATAGAAATATCTATCAAACCACTTGTTAAGATGGGTATAGGCTGGGCTAGGGCTTAGGTACAAAATCTTTTGGCACGCGCCAATGACATTGATGTTTTCATAAACGTAAACCTCTTTGATGGTTTTCAGCATCTTCTTATCTGTTCCTGCGATAATTTCAGCTGTTACGGTTTTTAGATTTACAAAAAATATAGCCTCATCAGTATTGTTTTGTAAAAAGCTCTCATGTATTTTCTGTTCCAAGATAGTTCTCTTTGGGTTTTTCTTGTCCCTCAAAAAATACCACTTGAGCCATGTTATTTCTCTACGGTGCATCACCGAAAGGCGTTCTATCTTTTTCTTTGTCATCCATCACCTCAACAAATACTGTGATTTTTTTCAAAGGCTATCATTTCCTGCCTTAGCTCGATACCTAGCCTTTTTGTGTGAGCTGTCAATTGTTTACCTGGTTTATTTACATCCATTTCTGCTGAAACGATGTAACGATTAAACAGCTCTTTTATGTACTGGGTTTCATTCATGTTTTGCCTCCATTACAACCGTTCTTGCAAGCCCCGCGATGCTATCCTTGTAAAAAACAGCTTGTTTGCGCTCTTGTGATGAAAGACCAAAATAGGTAAATTTGATGTTTTCCTGGTTTCCGTGAAAGTTCTCAACCTGTTGGAAATAAGCTGTACTGCCGTTTTTAAAATAAATTGCTACATTCATTGTTTTAACTCCTTTATATCAAAAATCATTTTGTAATGCCCTTTTTCTCCACTAAGTCCACCATAGACAAATGATAGCTTTTTAATAACTTTGTGATTATCATCTGTCCAAATACCCGCATCAGTCATGCCATCAATGATAGCTTTTACAGTTGGATATAAATTAGGTGGGTCTAGCTTAGACTTGGTAGGGCTGTAAATTGTAATTGTAACCTCACAAGGATTTGAGGGGCTAAAAACAGCCCTCTCTTTGTCCCTTGATGTCAGAGTATGCCAATAGGCAAAACCTCTGATGCGTTTGGTTATCTTTGCCTTATCCACGTTGTGAAAACGGTCATTGCTATTGATAACCATGTTTAGAGCTTTCTGTTTGGTGTTTCTTGGTAAAGAAAACTCAAACCTCATTCAATGCTCCTGATTTGATTTTTAGCCTCTACAAGCATCTTTGCTGTGTATTCAATTCCACCAATAAAGAAATCATGCCCCATTTTTTGAATACCATTTGGCATTTTATCAAACTCTTTACGCATCATTTTAGTAGCAAGATTAAGTGCTTGTTCCACAAAATCAACACCTTTTAGCATCTCTTTTTTCTTGCGCTCAAGGCGTTTTTTCTTTTGGCGTTTATTCATTTTTTAATTCCTCCTCCACAGGCACAGCCCACTGCCAAGCCCATTCGTGATTTTGCTTGATTTCTGACTCAGTAAGTTCAAACCTAATTTCAGTAGCATCATTTTTATTATAAAAAGAGTAATCATCGAATGTTTCATTATATCCAAAACCTCCATGATAAACATTAGGTATATTGACATAGTACAACTTCTCTTTCTCAACCTCATAACCGTTTAGGATAGCTTTTAAAAACTTTTCTTGGTTTTTATTAGCCCAATCACAAACATTTCTACCAGAGTAACCCTTATTTAACATTAAGTTCACTGTTGTGAAAATGTTAGTTTGTTTAGAGTAGTATTCCTCAATCCACTCCGCCGCAAACTTAGGAATCACGACTTTTTTCGGTTCGTTGATTTGGTTGATGATGTCAATAGCTATATCAGATTCGACATACTTTTTACAACCATCTTTGTAACATTCTTTTTCACCACAATGATAATAGGTTTCTTGTTTTATCTGTTCAATCGCTTCTTGTTTATTCATCTTTTTCCACCTTTTTCTTTAATTCTTCGATTGCGCTGACAACACTTTTTGCTCCTGCGATATAGGGCTCAGAAATACTCTTTGCCTCATCATTAAACATACCGCTAGCTACTTCCATGACTGCCACTGTGTTAGTGACCAGAACTATAATTTCCTCTAGCGTTTCGATTTTGATTTGTTTAACTTCCTCTTTAGTCATTACTCTCCATCCCTCTCTGCTTCAAGTAATCTGGGTATTTCGTCACCGACTTTGAGGCTTTCGTACTGTTCTTTAGTAACTAAAAACTTGCCGTATGCTCCGATGGTTACAGTATAATGACCGTCAATTTGTTCTTTACCTGTAACAGTACCAATCAGATTGCCGCCAGCATTATCTACTTGATAGATGATAGTTGGTGTTCTCGCCTCTAAATCAGCTACTTTATCTTTTAACTGATTGATTTTAAGCAATGCTAATGTCAAGATGAAAAGCCATAGCAATCCAAAAGACAACATTATATGTTCACCTTTCATATCATCCCTCCAAAATCTTAATTACTGTATAAATCAAGGCGATTGCATAGACATCAAAGATAAGCCAAACAATGGTATCAGCCTTGCCCTCTTTGTAGGTTTTGTTCCCTGTGACAAAAATCAGAGTGGCAAGAAATAGGCAAGCGCTGATAACCATAAACTTTAGAAATCCAGCCATATGCTATTTACCACCTAACTTTTCAGCTAGCTTGCCAACAACTTCTGCAAGCTGTTCTTTTAGTTTAGGGTCTGTGATGTCCTCGATACCGTGAGCATCCCCTGTTTTTAGATTTACAGCGATTGAGCCAACAACTGGTGTATCATCGTCCTCATCTTCATCATCCTCAAAGACATTTCCTAGCGCCTCATCTGCTGATTTACCTTGTAAAATATCAATCAAACCATGTGAAATATCATGGGCGATTTTCGCTAGTACAAAAGCATCCTCATCTTTCTCAATAAGGCTGCCGATCATTCCCTCCTTTGCGGCCTGATGCAATTCCATAGCAAACTCTTTCAAGTTCTCTACGACAGTTTCAGCTGCTACTGTGTTTTTAGTTTCTTTAGTCATTGTTTGTTTCCTCCAAATTTTAAGCTAATACTGTGATGTGTTTTTGGTCTGCTAGTTGCTCTTTTAGATAGGCTGCAATGTGCCCTACTGCATCAGCTACCCAACGCTTACCATCTGCCTCAAATAAAGCCATATTTGCTTGCTTATCAATCCTAAAGACAAATAGGCTTGCTGGTTGTTCAACCTCGCTAAATGTACGGTACGGGCGCAATGTAACTGGATTTGGCGCTTTACCTTTAGCAAGACTTGCTACACCTGTTTTTACAGTTGCCACTTGAGACACGCCATTATCTTCAATTTCAGCACCATTCTCAATTTTTAAGGCACTAGCAAACTCCAGTAATGTTCCACGGTCGTTATCATCAATAAAGTTTGATTGCAACATAATATTGAATTGTTCTGATGATAGAAAAACCCCAAAATCTAGCACTGGGATGCGTGCCTTGACAACAACAAGTAAATTACTATACTCAAGCTCATCATTTTCAGACCACACGCAAACCTCATCATTTTTCTCAACAACAACAATCAAACGCTGATTTTTCAAATTGTTTAGGTCTGTTTTGAGATAATCAACAAGACTTGTCAATGTTGATAATTGAAGTTTTCTTGGGTAGCGTTTAGGGTCAAGCTCTTTTAGGTTGAATTTGTTAGCATCGTAATACTCTGTACCATCTGCTGCTGTTAAAATTTCCAAGCCATGCTCATTTAGTTCTACTGCGTATTCTAAAGCTGCTTTAAGGTTTTCTGTTGTCATATTAGTTACCTACTTTCTTTTTGTTGAAATCAATAATATCTGGTTTTGTTGGTTGTTGTTTCTCAACTTCCTCTACTGGTTGCCCAATATCGGTTAGGATTTCTCCGTTTTCGTCCCAATACATTTGACCAGGTACTGTGCTTTTTAGCTCGTTAGCATGTACTTGTCCTGTATCAAAATCACGCCCAATAAGGATTGTGGTAGCTACTCCATTTTGTGGGGCTAGTTTAGATTTAACCTCCATGATGGTATCAACTACTGTGCGCTCCTCGTTTGATGACATAGTAAGCGTGATAGTGATTTTACGTTTAGCTTTAGCCTCTGTGTTGAGGTCTAAGATGTTATCAAAGACTTTTTCAAGTTCATTGTCTAGCTTTTCCTGCAACCCACCCTCTGCGATATGGGATAGGTCAAGCCCAATTAGTTTCTTTTCCATGATGTTCCTCCACTACTTCAAAAGATTTTGCAACTTATGCAATTTTTCTTGGCTTTCAAGTAATTCTGCATAGGTTTCTGTACTTAGAATGACATATCCTGTCAAATCTCTACCAATAGGCAATTTATCACTAGAGAATAGCTCTAGTTGCTCACCTTTCATGGCATCCCCAAGGTTTGTAAAAGCTGAATTGACCTTGTTTGCTGCATCTGTAAAGGATGTGGTTTCAATCTCCTCTTTCTTGTTCTTGGTGAATGTGCCAGAGATAACAACAATATCTTTTTCATCACTCAAAAAATCAGTTTTGGCTTTTCTGAATACGGACATAAAGGCATCAATTTCTTTTGTTAGAGGTGATCTAACATTTCTCTCAATGTCACTTATTCTCGTTTGTGTGATGTCTGTTAGAGGAGCTAAGTCATACTGGGTCAGTTGAGCATCAAGCCGCATCTGTTTTAGTTTTGCACCATCAAAGACTTTCATTTAAACACCTCCCCACCATCTGTGTACCACTTGTTTTTTAGCACATGTCGTGCAATTTCGCATTGCACTTTTGGTTGTTGATAATAAGCTGCTTTTGCTTTATGCTTTTTGATAGCCTGTAAAGCATAAATTGTAACTATTGCCGCCCATGCGATAGACATGCCAGCAGTAAGTGCCATGATAATCTCAATTTTTGTCATTTTTTCCTGCGTCCTTTTCAAATTGGTTTAGTACAGTCTGTTTCTGATCGTAAAAGAGTGTTTAGGTGGTTCATCTTCAAAAACATCTTGAAACTCTTGGTTGATTTTCCGGATATTGAAAGGCTCGAAAGCGTGGAAATAATATCCATGCTTATCAAGTTCACCCTCAATACCAGTTGCCCAACTCAAAAATACTGGCTGTTTGCACGTTGGGCATGTGATGGCTTTTCTGTGTGGTGCTGTTTTTAAAATCTTACAAAATCCACAATATGGGCATTGTAAATCAACTTTTACTCTGTTCATCTAGTCACTCCTATATTTTTGTATAGATGTCATAATCTTTAAGGTTTTGACCGTGCGATAAAATACCGCTTAGATAACCCGGGCTATGACCTAAAAACTCACTAGCTTTTGCCATACTTCTAAACCTGTGCATCTCCATGGTTTCTTTATCTACTAGGATGATGCTTGTGCTAGTTTTGATTAGATTGTTATCAAAAGCATGATTGTTGTTTTCTTCATAGGTTGCCCACTCTAGGTTATCAACATGGTTATTCTCTGGGTTTCCGTCTATGTGGTTTACGGTTGGTTTGCTATCTGGATTTGGAATAAACGCCTCTGCAACCAACCTGTGTACCAAGTAATCTGTTGGGTTTTTATCTTTCCATAATGCAACCCTTGGCTCTCTGTTAGCTTTAGATTTTGGTTTCAAAATTCTTTGTTTCCAATGCCTAATGCCATGCCTATCGCTATGAGTTACCTTGTCCTTGTGTGTCCTAACCTTGCCAAAGTTAGAAACCTCATAAAGCCCCTCATATCCAACAATATCTCTCCAAATTTCATCAACCATAAGCTACCTCAAAATGGTAAATCCGAATCATCAAAATCCATAGGATTTGTGGTTTGTCCTTGGAAAAATGAGCCTTGTTGTGGTGATGTATAAAATGGTGATTGATAACCTTGATTTTGATAATTAGATTGCTGGTTATAGCTTTGGTTGTTTCCATTTTGGAAATTGCCACCTCGATTACCGTAACCTTGTTGCTGACCTCCAAAATTACCTTGACCCTGATTGTTAGGTTGCTGGTTGTAATTGCCTTGGTTATTATTTCTATTTTGGTTGTTCTGTGGGGCATAACCATTGATAGCTGTAATAACTACTTGCGGATATTTGTTTCCCTCGTGTTCATTTAGTCGGTAATACCCAGAAACTGTTACTAGATTACCGGAGTTATCAAAGAGAATATCTCCTAACTCTCCAAAGGCAATAACACCAATATAGCCGCTTTTATAATTGCCGATTTCATCCTTACCGTTGTTAAAACTCATAGATGCCGTGCAATAGTTAATCTCTTTGCGGTTATAGTCGCTATTGAAATTGACATAACCCCTATTAGTAATCTCCATCTTGCACCTCCTCAACATCAATCACTTGCAATGTATGTGATCCAAAATCTAATAGCTTGTCATATCGCTCTTTGAATACGATAGCAGCCATAAATGGATTTTCAGCACTAATAGTTGCACCTAAATCAAGGGTTGCGATTTTACCGCTGACATAGTAATTTATCATTAGATGCCTCCTAAAGTTTCAAAACTAATAAAGTTATCCTCAAGATATTCTTTGAGTTGGTCTAGTTGTGGTTTGCCACCGTGCAAAGTTAATAGCATGGTAACTTTCATTGGCTCGCTAGGCTCAAATTTTGCCACTTCTGGGGCTGTGTTTTGGGTCTGTGGTCTATCTACCCCTCTTACTCCACTTTCAAGCTCTAGTGGGTTATTTTCGATGATTTCCCCAGTTTCTGCATCAATAGCTTTGATGTTTTCGTTAGCTTGCTCTTTTGCTAAACGCTCAATCTCTGCTTTACGTTCTGCCTCTGCCTTAGCTTGTGCCTCTTGTTGTTCTTTGCGTAAAGCAATGGCATCACGGTCTGTTTTCATGATTTTTAGGACATCAACCAATGACTTACCATCTTCAAGGTGTCTGATATAGCCATCTGCTGGCAAATTGTACTCTTGAGCTTGTTCCTCGATAGCTTGCTTATTAGCTTTGTACTGCTCAAGTGCATCAAATTCAGCAAGTACCAAGGCATCCATTTCATCAAGTGTTGATTTTTTGAGTTCATACTTACCATCTTTAAAGTGTTTTTTTAGGCTGTATGTATCATAGTTTGCCTCAAATGTTGACTTTTCAAGACCAGCAACCATACATTTATCTTCAAAGGTAGCCCGGACAACATCCACGCGCAATAATCGCTCATGTTCATCAATATCATCTCTGACTTTTCTAAGTTTATTTAACAACTCACCCAATGGGATGCGTGATTTTTCAAGTTTTTCTTCAAATTCATTAAGTGGATTTTTGAAATTCTTGGCAATCTTTTTACGCTCAGCATCTAATCCATCATCAAGGGCTTTGTACCGTGTGATTTGTGCTTTGATTTCTTTATAATCTAGGTCATCAATCTTTTTATCTTCCAACTGTGCAACAGCAAGAGCAATTGCTTTATCAAGACTTTCAAAGTCAAGTGTGATTTTACCCGGTACATAAATTGGCCTAATATTCTCTAATTCACTTAAAGTTACATCTTTTGTCATGTGTTATCCTCCTTGTCTTTCGTATGCTTTTTGAATTTGTGCATTGAGATATTCCATCACTACGTTATAGCCATCAACTGGCACTTGATGGAAATCTTGAATTTGGTATTTACCCATTACAAAGTTTGCAACTGCATCAAATGGCGCACCTTTAACTGTGGCAAGTTCTTCAATAGTCTTGATGATTTCTTGATACTGGATGTTATCAATGTACCTTACTTGATTTTGTTGCTGTGCCTGCTGGTTGTTTGGCTGCTGTTGCTGGTTATACTGACCTTGTTCTTGATTTTCCTCTACTGGGTAATCATCTACATCTTCCTCGCCAATCGCAAACAAACCTTGTAAAGCATATTTTCTAGCATAAGAGCTGACTAAGCCTGTCCATTGTGGCACTTGCATCTGTTGTATAGTCTTACCTGTCTTTGTATTGATAATTGGCACTTCTGAAAGCTCAGCATATCCCGGCGCTTGATGTACCTCATCGCCTTTTTTGACATAAGCGACTGCTTTATAAAACAATCTTCCCATGCGCTCAATGATGTCATCATCCTTAAATTCAAGCTCCCAACCACTATCAATTTTTTTAAATTTTGTATAAATCTGCTCAGCATTTCTAAAAGCATAGCTAACACCTTGTTTGCGCTCTTTATCTAGTTGCATCTGCCTTTGTAATTCCGAAAAAGTTAGTTCTGCCATATTTACCCTCCAAGTTTGCTAAAAGGTACATCCCATTCGTAATTAGAAAATTTATCATCACAATTATCCTTGATAATATTACCTTTTGAAATTTCAATTTCCTGTGTGAATTCCATCCCCATTTCAAAAGTGAAAATTTTAATATCAACATCAAACTTGCTAGAAATTTCTTGATAATCCTCTGGAATAGCTGACCACGCCTGTTTAAAATTTTGCAACTCAACTATTAAGAAATCTTGTTCTAGCCAAAATTCCAACGTATTTGTTTCAATAAATGCACGCATGGTGCCTTTGATATAAAAATATGATTGGGTCGTTGTCATTTTGAGTAATTCACCATCATATTCTTCTTCTACTGTAACGGTTTCATTAACTAGCATATATTTCAATGCTGATGCAATATTTTCTGCTCTACCTCTTAATTTGATAGTTCCCTCTGCCCAATTTGGCATATTTCTTTCCTCCTTGTGGAAAACTCTGTAAATCCCTTTATTATTCTATAAGGATGAGTTTGTTATTTATTAGTAATTATTATTAGTTAGTGCCGTAAGGCTCAAGATTGTTTTTAGTTAGTCGGCTTTAGCCCTCCGTTGTTTATTAGTTAGTTATTGTTATATAATTAGTAATTGTTAGTGGTGGTTTTTTCAACTGTTGATTTTCTCAACTACTGAATAATTCAACTGTTGATTTTCTCAACTACTGAATAATTCAACTGTTGATTTTCTCAACTACTGAATAATTCA
>NZ_JBHSOJ010000002.1:0-2075 GCF_042656225.1 Streptococcus caledonicus | reverse complement strand
TGTCTCTAAGGAGAAGTCCATTGAAAACTGAACAAGACGAAGCAAGTGCGGGTTACGGAAGTAACCTGTCAAAGACACAATAAACGGAAAAGCCAGAGAGGCTTAGCCGGACAAACTGTAATAATTAATGAGAGTTTGATCCTGGCTCAGGACGAACGCTGGCGGCGTGCCTAATACATGCAAGTAGAACGCTGAGTACTGGTACTTGTACGAGTATGAAGAGTTGCGAACGGGTGAGTAACGCGTAGGTAACCTACCTGATAGCGGGGGATAACTATTGGAAACGATAGCTAATACCGCATAATAGCTTTTAACTCATGTTAGAAGTTTGAAAGGAACAAGAGTTCCACTATGAGATGGACCTGCGTTGTATTAGCTAGTTGGTGAGGTAATGGCTCACCAAGGCGACGATACATAGCCGACCTGAGAGGGTGATCGGCCACACTGGGACTGAGACACGGCCCAGACTCCTACGGGAGGCAGCAGTAGGGAATCTTCGGCAATGGGGGGAACCCTGACCGAGCAACGCCGCGTGAGTGAAGAAGGTTTTCGGATCGTAAAGCTCTGTTGTAAGAGAAGAATGTTGGTGAGAGTGGAAAGTTCACCAAGTGACGGTATCTTACCAGAAAGGGACGGCTAACTACGTGCCAGCAGCCGCGGTAATACGTAGGTCCCGAGCGTTGTCCGGATTTATTGGGCGTAAAGCGAGCGCAGGCGGTTTCGTAAGTCTGAGGTCAAAGGCATTGGCTCAACCAATGTACGCCTTGGAAACTGCGAGACTTGAGTGCAGAAGGGGAGAGTGGAATTCCATGTGTAGCGGTGAAATGCGTAGATATATGGAGGAACACCGGTGGCGAAAGCGGCTCTCTGGTCTGTAACTGACGCTGAGGCTCGAAAGCGTGGGTAGCGAACAGGATTAGATACCCTGGTAGTCCACGCCGTAAACGATGAGTGCTAGGTGTTAGGCCCTTTCCGGGGCTTAGTGCCGGAGCTAACGCATTAAGCACTCCGCCTGGGGAGTACGACCGCAAGGTTGAAACTCAAAGGAATTGACGGGGGCCCGCACAAGCGGTGGAGCATGTGGTTTAATTCGAAGCAACGCGAAGAACCTTACCAGGTCTTGACATCCCAGTGACCGTCCTAGAGATAGGATTTTTCTTCGGAACACTGGTGACAGGTGGTGCATGGTTGTCGTCAGCTCGTGTCGTGAGATGTTGGGTTAAGTCCCGCAACGAGCGCAACCCCTATTGTTAGTTGCCATCATTAAGTTGGGCACTCTAGCGAGACTGCCGGTAATAAACCGGAGGAAGGTGGGGATGACGTCAAATCATCATGCCCCTTATGACCTGGGCTACACACGTGCTACAATGGTTGGTACAACGAGAGGCAAGCTGGTGACAGTAAGCAAATCTCTGAAAGCCAATCTCAGTTCGGATTGTAGGCTGCAACTCGCCTACATGAAGTCGGAATCGCTAGTAATCGCGGATCAGCACGCCGCGGTGAATACGTTCCCGGGCCTTGTACACACCGCCCGTCACACCACGAGAGTTTGTAACACCCGAAGTCGGTGAGGTAACCGTTAAGGAGCCAGCCGCCTAAGGTGGGATAGATGATTGGGGTGAAGTCGTAACAAGGTAGCCGTATCGGAAGGTGCGGCTGGATCACCTCCTTTCTAAGGAAAAAGGAAGCACTTGTGGCGTCTTGTTTAGTTTTGAGTGGTCTCAAAGGAAGAGACAGATGTGGGGCCTTAGCTCAGCTGGGAGAGCGCCTGCTTTGCACGCAGGAGGTCAGCGGTTCGATCCCGCTAGGCTCCATAGGATATTGTTCCTACACAACGTAATAGTCAGTGAAGTTGAACACGCAACTAACTTTTTAGGAAAGAAGTTTCGCAAAAGCGACCGTTGCTTAGTATCCTAAATTTGTCCATTGAAAATTGAATATCTATATCAAATTCCACAATTCAATAAAGTGAATTGTAAGAAAAGTAACAAGAAAATAAACCGAAAACGCTGTAAGTATTTAATGAGTTTTCTAATTTTGAGAAGAATTAGGTTAATAAGGTTAAGTTAATAAGG
>NZ_JBHSOJ010000001.1:0-78379 GCF_042656225.1 Streptococcus caledonicus | reverse complement strand
GTGGACAAGATCTGGATCTGTCCCTTCGACAAAGTAAGGGGTCCAACCGAAACCATTGAAGAGCTGTGTTAATTCTTCATCTGTCTTACGAGCCATGATAGTTGGGTTGTGAATTTTACCACCATTGAGGTAAAGAATTGGGAGAACAGCCCCATCATTTACTGGGTTGATAAAGGTATTTGAGAACCAGCCAGCCGTTAAAGGGCCCGTTTCAGCTTCCCCGTCACCAATAACTGTTGCCGCAATGACATCAGGGTTATCTAAGATTGCACCTGTGGCATGAGAGAGGGCATAACCCAACTCACCACCTTCGTGGATAGAGCCTGGTGTTTCAGGGGCAGCGTGCGAAGCGATCCCCCCTGGGAAAGAGAAGATTTTACAAAGTTGTTTCAAGCCTTCTTCATCCTGAGTAATCTGTGGATAACGCTCGGTGTAAGAACCATCAATGTATGAGTTTGACACCATAACTTGCCCACCATGTCCTGGGCCTTCGATATAGAACATATCAAGGTCATATTTATTGATGACACGATTAAGATGGGCATAGATGAAGTTTTGTCCTGAGATTGTTCCCCAGTGTCCAATTGGGTGTACCTTAACATCCTCTGTTGTGACTTCACGGCGAAGTAAGGGATTGTCTTTCAAGTACATCTGGGCTACTGAGATGTAGTTGGCTGCACGCCACCAGGCATCTACTTTTGAAAGGTATTCTGTTGCATTAAAATCTGTCATGTTTGTCTTCCTTTTTATTTTTTGTGAGTTTTATCACGTGTCTTTCTAAAGAAATTGGCTGATTTTGCTCAGCCAGTTCTCCATTTGTCTATAAATAGACTAATATAATCACTACTTAATCAACACATATTCTAGGTCAACTAATTTAGCCCAAGCAATGATTTGATCTGATGTCAAATTAAGTGAAACAACGGTATGGTGGCCTCCACCAGCTTCAATCCATGCTTTGACACCATCTTGGAAGTTTGGCATCACTTCCCATAGAACACGTGCTACTGGTAAGTTTGGAGCAGGTTCAGTCGGTTCAAAAGCTTTTACTTCATTAATCAATAATTTATAATGCGTTCCAAAATCTGCTATTGAAACAACGACACCGTCACCAGCTTTACCATCAAAAACGAGACGTGCTGGGTCTGCTTTACCACCAATTCCTAGTGGAGATACGACAATTTTAGGTTTATTAACAGCTAAGGATGGATCAACTTCAAGCATATGTGATTGAAGCGCAGCCTCTTTGCCAAGAGCTAATTCATAAGTGTAATCTTCCATAAATCCTGTATTTTGATTATGAGACATGACTTTCATAAAACGATCAAGAGCAGCTGTTTTCCAGTCACCTTCACCAGCAAAGCCATACCCTTGCGCCATCAAACGTTGAGTCGCTAAACCAGGTAATTGTTCCATACCGTGTAAATCTTCAAAGTTATCAGAGAATGCCGTGTAACCTCCGGCATCCAAGAAGCGTTTTAGAGCAATTTCATAGCGAGCTTGAACTTTCACATGATGTTCCCAAGTGTCAACATCATAGTTACCATAATCGAAGTCATAAAGTTCCTCGTACTCAGCAAATAGGGTATCTACTTCTTCATCAGTCACTTGATTAATCACTTCAACTAAATCACCAATGCCAAAGTAATCTACAGTCCAACCAAACTGAATTTGTGCCTCTACCTTATCCCCTTCAGTCACACCGACATTACGCATGTTATCTCCAAAGCGGGCAACTTTGATTTCAAAGCCAGTGTTATAAGCTACTGCGACATCCATCCATTGACCAATTTGTTTTTGGATAGATTCATTTTTCCAGTAGCCGACAACAACCTTGTTATTTTTCTTAAGACGAGCATTGATGAAGCCGTATTCACGGTCTCCATGAGCTGCTTGGTTCAAATTCATAAAATCCATATCAATGGTTGCCCATGGAATAGATTCATTATATTGCGTTGCTAAATGCAAGAGTGGTTTTTGGAGCAATTTTGTCCCACGAATCCACATTTTTGCAGGTGAGAAAGTGTGCATCCAGGTCACAACACCTGCCACTTCATCACGATAGTTAATTTCTTTCATCAATTTTGTGATAGTATCAGCTGATACAGCCAATTCTTCTTGGAAAACAAGTGGGTATGGCAAATGACCGCTAGCATTTAACGTGTCAACCATTTCACGCGCATGCTTTTTAACTTCTTCAAGAGCCTCTTCACCATACAAATGTTGTGACCCTACAACAAACCAAAATTCTTTTTTTGCTTCTAGCATAATAAACTCCTTTTTTCTTTTTAGATAATATTATTTTTGTCCATAGTAAGCATTTTTCCCATGCTTTCTGAGATAGTGTTTATCTAACACATATTGTGGTAACTCAGGCGCAAATGGGTTCAAAAAGCGAGTGATGGCATTCATACGACAAACTTCTTCTAAAACAACAGCATGCATGACCGCATCATCAGCATCTTTCCCCCAAGTAAACGGACCATGTCCTTGCAATAAAATTCCTGGTACAGCCACTGGATCCAAGCCACGTTTAGTAAATGTTTCAACAATGACATTACCTGTCTCATGCTCATAACCAGCATCTAATTCTTCCTTGCTTAGGAAACGCGCACAAGGTACTGTCCCATAGAAAGTATCTGCGTGAGTTGTTCCCATTGCTGGAACATCCAAACCTGATTGCGCCCAGCTGGCTGCCCAAGGCGAATGAGTATGTACAATACCACCAATCTCAGGATATGTTTTATAGAGTACAGCATGAGTTGGCATATCAGATGATGGGCGCAAGTTTCCTTCCACAACGTTACCATCAAAGTCACAAACAACCATATCATCTGCTGTCATGACATCATAATCAACTCCGGATGGTTTAATCACAAAGAGACCCGATTCACGATCAACTTGGCTGACATTTCCCCAAGTGTATTTGATAAGATCTCGTTTAGGTAGTTCTAAGTTTGCTTGAAATACCTTTTCTTTTAATTCTTCTAGCATATAGCCTCCTATAGTTTTTCAACTGCTAATTTTTCCACTGGCAAGCCATTTTTATAAGTCTCAAGATACGCTTTAAATCCTTCAACATCAGTTACTTCTGGTTGAACCGTTTGAACAACAGCATTGGCAAATACGACATCATCAAGATAATCTTCTAATGACGTTTCAGCCGCAGTTAGGTAATCTGCTAAAAGTGCAATTCCCCAAGCACCACCTTCTCCTGCTGTCTCCATCACAGAAACTGGACTTGACATTGCTCCTGCCAACAATTGTTGGGCAACCTGAGGGGTTTTGAAAATACCACCGTGACCTAACAGTTTATCAATTGCAACTGCCTCTTTGTCCACTAGAATCTCCATGCCAATTGCTAAGGTTGTGAAAGCAGACAGGATATGGCTTCTCATAAGATTAGGCACTGTAAAACGACTTTCTGGAGTTCTCACAAGAAGCGGACGTCCTTCAGTCAATCCAGTAATACTTTCACCTGAATAATAACCATAACTTAATAGACCACCACAATCTTTTTCACCTGTTAAGGCTGCATTAAAGAGTAGTGGATACAGTTCAGCATCTGAAATCTTTTGTCCTGATAGGGCTGAAAACTCTTTAAATAATTTAACCCAAGCATTGATATCTGAACTACAGTTATTCGCATGTACCATCGCTACGGCGTCACCAACTGGTGTCGTTACAATATCAATTTCTGAATAACGGTTTTGCAATTCTTTTTCAAGGACAATCATAGCAAAAATAGACGTTCCAGCAGACACATTTCCTGTCCGCTGTCTGACACTATTTGTCGCTACCATTCCTGTCCCAGCATCTCCCTCTGGAGGACACAACTGACTTCCTGCTTGGAGTTGACCTGTTGGGTCTAATAATTTGGCACCTTGGTCTGTCAAGGTTCCTGCTACAGTACCAGCGGATAACACTTTCGGTAAAATAGCATTCAAATTCCAAGGAAGTTGATATTGTTGCGTTAATTCAGCAAATTGGTCGAGAAAAACACCATTATAATCACCAGTGGTTGAATCAATAGGAAACATTCCAGAAGCATCTCCGACTCCCAAAACTTTTTCACCTGTTAATTGCCAATGAATGTAACCTGCTAAAGTAGTGACATATGCTATTTTAGAAACATGTTCCTCTTTATTTAAAATAGCTTGATATAGGTGAGCGATACTCCAACGCTCAGGAATGTTAAAGTCAAACAATTGACTGAGTTCGTGTGCTGCTTGACCAGTAATCGTATTTCTCCAAGTCCTAAATGGAACTAATAGATCATCTTCTTTATCGAACGCTAGATAACCGTGCATCATGGCACTAAAACCAATTTGCCCAATCTTTGTTAAATCAACGTGATACGTCATTTTGACATCTTGAACAAGTTCACGGTAAGCAGATTGCAAACCTTGCCAAATACTGTCCAAAGAATAAGTCCAAATCCCATCGACTAGTTGATTTTCCCAATCATGACTACCAGAGGCAATCGGTTGTTTCTGACTATCAATCAAAACTGCTTTGATACGAGTTGAACCAAACTCAACTCCTAACGAGGTCCGACCGTTCGTCAAATCGTCAATGATATGTCTCATAGAATCCTCCTTTTGATGAATTCGCTTTCATTTTCCGGATTCATTATACCACTTATGTTCGTACATGTAAATATTTTTATAAAAATTTGTTCGAACATTTATAAGACGTAAGTTTTAAACTAGGGATGATTTTGTTAAGTCGTATGTTTAGTATTCATCAGTACTATCAAAACACTAAAATAGGCTTATCTTAGTAAGTTATATGATGTTTACTGGTAATATTTACCACAAAAAAACAGAGGATATTTTCAAAAAAGAAATATCCTCTGTTTAATCTTTGCGACTCAATTGATATGATCACATTAATCCTATTTAACTGAACTTCTTTCAATGACTTCTGCCGGGTAATGAATAGTCTTCATGCGTTTTTTTCTCTCAATAGCACCAAGTAATTGTTTAGCCGCATCCCTTCCTAAAACTTGTTTAGGATGGCTGATACTAGTCAATTGATACGCCTCTGCTAGATAGGAATTATCATGACTAATAATAGAGTAATCTTGGGACATTTCCCGTCCTTTTTCCTTCATCAGTTGAATAAACTGACTCGATACTTGGTCATTATAACAAACAAAAGCGGTTGGCGCATCATCTGTTTTCAAAATGTATTCAACATAGTCTCTAATAGCTGCCTGCTGAGTTTTTGTTGTAAAAGTAGCAATATCTGCAGCGCGAAAAGAAAGCTTAGCTGCCTCATGCATATTTACAAAGCCTTTCATCCGCAATTTCCCCTGCATATCATCTAATTTGGTAATCAACCCAATTTTGCGATGGCCTCGATCAATGAGATATTTGGTAGCCTCATAGCCAGCTGAAAAATCATCTAAACTCGCATAGGGGATATCCAAAATATCATAATAAGCATTTAAAAAATAAACAGGAATCCCAGCTTCTTTTAATTCTGCGTAATAAGCTATATTTGGATTGTATTCATTACTAGAGGTTGGTTCAATTAGAAAGCCTTCTACTCCCTGTGCCATCATCTTTTTAAGACTGTCTTCTTCTAATGCAGGATTATTATTGGTGGCACTCAACATTAATGAATAACCACTCTCCCTAAGAACTTCCTCGATTCCTTCAATGATATTCGGGAAAATATAATCTGATAAATAAGTCGTAATGACACCAATTGTTTTCGTTGCTACAGTTCGTGCATTCTGGTTATCCTTATAATCCAAAACAAAAGTACCAGAGCCTTTTTCCGCTTTCAAATAACCTTGTTGAATTAATAAACTTAGCGCCTGTCTTACCGTATGACGACTCACTTGGTAAATATCACATAACTGATGTTCCGTTGGTATCACCTGACCAATAGCATAGCTACCATCTAGAATTTTTCTTAATAAATCATCTGCCACTTTCTGATATTTTGTTTTCATTTCTTATCTCTTTTTCTTTTTTGTACGTACAACTATTATATCACAAACAAGATAAGAAAGTACATGTTGTTACAGTATTAGTAGTTGGGCTGAGAAAAAGTATTCCCACCACTTAAAGTTAAAGTAAGGCTAAATAAGCCAAAATAATAAACTCCCCAAAGCTATTCCAACAATGTAGCCTACAATCACATCTTTGGGATAATGCACTCCTCCGATGACTCGACAACAGGCTAATAGAGCTGATAAAATTAGCAACAAAATCCCTAGCCACAGATTGACGCTTAGCACTCCCATACTGATGATACTGGCTGAAAAAACGTGACGGCTGGGCATGGATTGACCAGAGCTATCTTTTTCAATTAGGGGTTCGATTGTCCACGTTTCATAAGGTCGAGGTTGATTAATCACTTTTCTGACCCAAGATAATACAATAAATCCCATGCCAGGTATGACGATATAAGGAAGAACAGCTCTGCCATTTTTCCAAAACACAAAAGCCAAAAGTAAAGGATAGACTGCATACATGACCTTTGTAATCGTATGATTGATGAAACGGAGTTTTTTAACGTAAGGATGAAAAGGACGGGAGATACGTTCATAAAAATCATCATAGTTTTCCATAAGGTTATTATAACGAAAAAGCTAGGTCTTGCCCAGCTTTTCCATTTTTTTATGAGTCATACTGGCTTAAGTCTTGCTTCATCATGTAGAAGAAGATGTCGCCATAAGTTCCTGAATAATCAAGCTCATGCCCATTGTAGACTAATTTAACAACCTTGTAGTAATCAGCAACACCGATAAGACAAGCTTGTTGTGAACGCTCGAATTCTGCGTAACTATCAAATGTGATTGTTGTTTCCTGTTTACTCGCGTTAAGGTAGGTAATTTCTAGCATCTTTTTCTCCTTCTTACTCATATTTATCTTTGATTTGCTTAAACGTCTTGCCTTTTGCCACCCAATCAACTAATTTATCTAGCCTACGAATTTCCTGCATCAAAGGATCTTCCAAAGTTTCAATCTGTACGCCACAAATTTTACCTGTGATATTGATACGATTTGGATTATAATTTGGCGCTTGTCGAAAAAAATCTCCATAGGTTAAGTCTGATTCGAAAAGCGTAGCAATTGCCTCAGTAGAATAACCCGTCAACCAAGAAGTGACCTCATGAACGTCTTGGGCAGTCCTACCCTTTCGCTCTGCCTTTGCTACCAAAGCCCGATAAACGCTAGCAAATGTCATGTTATAAATACGATGTGTCATGGCCTTATTATAACACTTATGCTATACTTGGGGTAACAATCTGCTTGAAAGGAGACATCTCTTGATTTCAACCTATATTTTAGAGCAAAAAGCTGAGCTACGCCCCTTGTTAACTACTGTTTATCAAACATTGAAAGCACAATTACCAGATGCCCAAGAAAAAATCTCCTATGGTATGCCAACCTTCTGGCAAGGACGAAATATCATTCATTTTGCAGCACATAAAAAACACTTGGGGATCTACCCTGGACCATTGGTCATTGAACACTTTTCAAACCAATTAACCTCAGCTGGATATCACTACACCAAAGGTGCCATTCAATTCCCTTATAACAAAGAACTTCCTCTTGAACTCATCAAAGAAATCACAAGAGAAGCACTCAAAGAAAATGGAAATTAACTGAAATAAAAAAGGTTCTGGCGAAAAATCGCAGGCACTTTTTACTCACTATATTTTTCAATAAAAGCCTTAATCTCATCAACAGTTGATTCGCTACCTTTTAACAGACTATCTACCATCTGTTTATCAGAAAAATAGCTAAAATGTGGAACGGTCTTAATACCAAAATAAGCAATGAATTCATCCCAAGCTTTAGCGTCAGCCTCATCCGAATCTAGGTAATAAATCTTAACAGATTTATCCTGATAGGCTTCAGCTAATTTAGGAACGAAAGCCTGACAATACTCACATGTTGGACGACCTAAGTAGATTAAAAACTCCTCTGAATTAGCAATCTTCTCATTGAGCTCTTGCAAGGTAATTTCTTCTAGATTTGCCACCGACTCTTGATAAGTCCCTGTCTTTTTTTCTTGGAGTTCAGAACTCGATTGACGACCACAGCTCATTAGAAGAATACTTATCATAAAAAACGAAACCGTCACTAATATTTTCTTTAACATGTCTTACTCTCCGAACTCTTACCCTAGTGTCGCAATGGTACAGCCACTTCCTCCAGCCGTTTGTGGGGCATATTCAAAGTGTTTAACATGTTTGTTACGACGAAGATATTTAGTTACTGCCTCACGAATGACGCCTGTACCAATACCATGGATAATGTCCACTTGTCCCATATTATTCAAAAGTGCTTGATCAATAAAAGCATCCAGCTCCTGCATAGCTTCCTCGTAGCGTTTACCCCGAAGATCCAAACGAGCCCTTGGACCAGACCCCGTTGCCACTTTCTTGACCACATTGATTTGGCGTTTCTTAGTTTTCTGAGCCTCTTCCCGAACCTTAACTAAACTAAACTCATCTTCGCTCAAAGTCATCTTAATGATACCAACCTGAGCCTCCCAAGTCTTATCCTTAATTTTCTTAACAAGGGTACCACGCTGACCATAAGCTGTCACAATAATGTCATCACCCACTTCTGGATTCTTTAGCTTTTTAGCTTTTTTCAAGACCTTATTGTGAGAAAGCTGGGCTTCTGGAGCAAGTTTTTTCAGTTGACCTTTAGCTTCAATCACTTCATGTGGTTTCAGAGCTGCGCGATCGTGGAGATCTTTAAGGATTTTATCAGATTCAGCAATCGCCAATTCAACCACCTCACGCGCCTCTGCTGCTGCTTTTTCAACTTCCTTGTCCTTAGCATGAGCAAATTCATTGTACAATTTTTTAACTGCGCGATTAAATTTAAGATTCTCTTGTTCGACTTCACGAATATGGTCCAGTCTCTTACGACTTTCCACAGTTTGAGCCTCCAATTGCTCGATAATGCGGTTGACATCGCTGTCCCTGTCAGTCATCTGCTCTGCTTTTTCCACAATGGCTTCAGAAAGTCCTAAACGGCGAGCAATTTCAAAGGCATTGGAGCGTCCAGGGACACCTTGCATGAAGCGGTAAGTTGGACTTAAAGTTGCTACATCAAACTCCATGCTGGCATTTTCAACATGCGCTGTCTCAATACCATAAGCCTTGAGTTCTGGATAGTGAGTTGTCGCCATCGTCTTAATGCCATTAAGGCGAAGATAATCAAGAATAGCCATCGCAAGACTAGCTCCCTCTTGCGGGTCCGTACCTGCTCCCAACTCATCAAAAAGAATAAGGCTATCCTCATCAGCAGCTTGTAAGGTCACAACAACTTGTGTCATGTGGCTTGAGAATGTAGACAAGCTCTGCTCAATAGACTGCTCATCACCTATATCTGCAAAAATGTCTTTAAAGACAGCAACCTTTGAACCCACATCCGCCAAAACAGGAAGACCAGATTGAGCCATCAACTGCGTCAAGCCAAGCGTCTTTAGCATGATGGTCTTACCACCCGTATTGGGACCTGTAATGACAATCCCTGTCAGCTCATTTGGAAAATAAAGATCATTTGGAACGGGATTAGTCAGTAGAGGGTGTCTAACATTAAAGAGCTGAATGGTCTTATCCTTTGATAAGGTTGGAACAACAGCTTTTTTCTCCCTCATAAAAAGATACTTAGCACGCACCAAATCAATATGCCCTAAAATCCAAGCATTATTTCTGATAATGTGGGCATGTGGACGAAGCATATTTGACAGCTCGTGGAGCACCCTTACCATCTCATGACGCTCATCTGCGCGCAATTGTGTGATTTCTTCATTGAGTTGTACAACCGCACGCGGCTCAATATAGACCGTATTTCCAGAAGCAGAGATGTCATGAACCACACCGGCAATTTTATTACGGTACGAATTCCGCACAGGAAGCACTGAGCGGCCATTACGAGAAGCAATCAGATTTTCTGATAAATAGTCTGCATTTTTCTTTAAAATTCCCTGTAAAGTCTCACGCACCTGGCCTTCACTAATGGCAATTTGACGGCGAATTTTTTCCAATTCTGGACTGGCAAAATTTTCAATAAAGCCACCATCGTTAATGGCTTGAAGGCTTCCTGATAAGCTTGGAAACACCTCAAGCGTCTCAAAAAGACGGCCCAAAGCTTTTAGCTCTGCATTTTCCAAAAGACTATAAAAACGACTCATTTCAGCCGACACTTGAAGAACTTTTTTTAGCTCAATCAATTCAGCAACATTCAAATCTGCATCCAACTCAAGGCGACGAAGAGGCTCTGAAACATCACGAAGACTTACCATGGCAAAACCGTGGTGCTCGATAAAAATAGCCTCCATATCTGAAATTTCGGTAAATGCTTGCCCAATCTTATCAGGCTTTACCATTGGCTCAAGGTCACGTAATTCTACTAGCCCTTGCTGGGTTTGTAAATAAGGTTCAAAAAGACTTCTAACCTTGTTAAATTCTAATTGTTCAATAATCTTGTTATTCATGGTTATATTATATCACAGTAATAGATAAGAGGAGGAAAAAGAACAAGTCTCACCTTAAATATAACAAAAAATCCAGGACACCTGTCCCAGATTTTAAAAAATCTTTGTTACCCAAAAATAATTCCAAAGTTGAGCAAAAATAGGAAAGCCAATCAATAATTTTGTCACACTATGGCCGGATAAAAAATTTTGAATGACATTAACCGGTACCGTCGCTAACAGTGTCACTCCCATACTGAAAAAAAGAAGCGTTACAAAAATAGCAAGTCCCCCACTAATGCAGTTCATCAAAACACTATCAAATTGGTCTAAATTGATTAAATGTAAAAAGATACCAATCACTCTAAAAACAAAATAACTCAAGGTGTAAACACCTGCAAAAGCAACACCAGCATAGAACACCATGTCTAATTCAAAGAGATTAACATCCTTAAAAAATTGAACCACCGTATCTTGACTAGGGTTTACAGAAGGTACCCAAAGGGTTATTTGTGCTGCTAATTTTTGATAAAAATGATTGGCAATAAAAAGCGAAACAATACTAGCCAATGTATAGTAGCCTTGCAATATGATACTTCGCATATAGCCAATATAAAATTGCCATGCCAAGATAAGAATAAAAAGTATACCTATCATTTCTGTTCCTCATTCAATTCCAACTCAAGCTGATTATTTTTTTCTTTTAAAGCCATAATTTTTTCTGTGCGCAAACGCTCAAGTTCACGCTCTGTTTCTTCAAAAATAATCTCTCGACTAAGTTGCATTGACAAGGTGTTAATAGCCATCAAAATAGCAATCGTTTCATTATCTGCTTCTGGAAGATTACGTTTAATGGCATCATACTTCTCGCGCGCTACGCGTTCCACTTCCTCCATAAAAAGATTATCCTTATCCGTTGTTAAAGTCAGCGGTTTATTTCCAAAGACAAATTTATATCTATTTTTCATAATTCCCATATAAAAGAACCAAGTGGCTGCAACTGATTATGCCAAGAGTTCCACGTCTAGTCGCACATCTCAACTAAACATCCCTTTCCGTTATTAGTCTAACTCTTAATATTATAACGCAAAATTAGAAAATGGTAAAATATGACCTTCACAGCTCCCGTGTTCGTTATAATTCCTTGGAATGCCGAAAACCTTGTTATTATCACATTTTTTCAAAATCATATCCCTTTAGTTTTTTTTAGACTATCTTAGAAAGTCCACAAAAAGGGGAACAAAAAAGACCTAAAGTAGGCCAATAATTTATGAGTTCAGCAGGCAAGAACTAGCGTAGTCATCAGCTACGCTTTTTTGATTGTCTTAGAATTGCCGTTAAGTCTATTATACCATGTTAACACGCGCCACGTTCTAGTATTTTCTAGCATTTGCGCGTGAAAAAAGCCTAGTTGTCGCTAGGCTTATACTTGTAATTCTTCACGGATTGCTTTCTGTAAAAGCTGACTAAAATTGATTTTGTTTTCTTTGCCAACCTCTACCAACCAACTAGGAAGGGTAACAGTCTTATTCACAACTCTAGACCGTTCACGCTCTCTTACTAGCTCAGTATCAACGGAAATAGCTTGTATAATATCTTCATCACTTGTCAGCTCTCCAGCCAAAGCCTTGAAACTAGAAGGGACTGGGAACTCTTTACCATCATCTTCAAACATGATTGTATAAATCTCTAGGACTTCACGGGCGTTATAAATAGCCTCGTTCAACGTATCAGCCTCGCTGATTGCTCCAAGGAAATCAGGGAAAGAGATAGTATAACCGCCGTTTTCTTTATCCACTTCAAAAAGTGCTAAATAAGTGTACTTCATAATCTGTTAGCTAGCCAATGACCGCCTAAAAGCAGGGGAAGAAACTCCCCTATTTGGCATTTAGGACTTTAAGAACGTTGTTTAATGTTTTAGGCTTATAATCTTTTTGTTTTGGGTTGCTGATTAGGATTGTACGCCCGTCGGGGTGTTCCCAAAGAACGTGTGACCCTTTTCCCTTATCCGTTGGATAAACCCCTTTAGCCTTTGCCATTTTTTCAAGTTCTCGCCGTGTGGTCATTGGCTTTCTCCTTTCCTTATCTTTAATTATATCATACACTTGTTTTTAACATTCGTCAATAACAACACGCATTTTTAACAAATGTTTTTTTGATTGTGTGGAATCGCTACTGTATTTTACTGTTTCCTACTGTATCTAATAACGAAAAATAGACTGATACTGTTTTTGGTCTGTTAGTATCAAGCATGAATTTCCTTACAATCAAAAAAATAGCCCCTAAAATCGTTTCTAAGGGTTTTGAATTGGATTGCGGTTAATTTTTATCGAACAAGATAAACCACACGCGAAAACGGGACAGAATTTAAGTCTGTGAGCATTCTAGCTGTTTTAATTGCTCTAAGTTCTTAATAGCTTTTCCATGTTCTCTAAAAAGGTTTGATTTTGAGTAAGATAGATCCAATGCTATCTCCTCCCATTTCTTACCATGGAGGTACCGTTCTATCAGTATATTTACTTGGAGGCTGCTTTCTAATTTGTTAATTAGCTCTAGAGTTTTCTGGCTTTGCTGTTTTAACTCTTGAATACGTTCAGCGGTATCGCGTTCTATCTCTGCTAAAATACCAGGTAATGAATAGAGTAGCTCCCTGTGCTTCTTTAGTTCACATTCTATGCTAGCAATTAAAAGATTTATATATTTCAAATCCTCTAATTCTTGTTGTATCCCCATGTATCGTCTCCTTTATGATAAAATATAGGTACTGATTATATTTACCAAGGAGCTAGCGTAAGCTGGCTTTTTTGTCATTTCTCGACGTTCTCTCGGAGTTCCATAACGTACTGCCTCCCCTCATACCTTGACAAAACCTTTACATTTTTTCAGTGTTGATATCTAGCCAAAATCTTGCTACTTTACTCACCTAAAAAGTTAGACTACCTAACCATTACCTCACCATTATTAAAAATGGCAGAAGCTTTGTAAAACCTCAGTAGTTTTCCGCTCATATCTTATAATCGTTTCTCCCCCACCTTGTACTAACCTTGTACTTCTTAGATTGTCCATCTTAGGGGACAAAACTTGGACACCTTATGGTTACCTTATAGTTTTTCTGGGTTGTTCGTGGTTTTGTAAAATCCTAAAACGTTCCATATTTTTACACACTAAAAGTCTAAAGAGTACAGTAACAAAACACCCACAAACTCTATAATAGCAAGGATTTTTCTATTTTCGTTTGTTCCACTGGAACGGATTTGTTTGTTTTGTAAAACCTAAAAAGTACTTCAAAAACAAAGCGAACGATTGCCTAGTAGTCTTATTTTGTAAAAAACCAAATCTATTGGATAAACAGCGAAAAGAGGCGCGTGCCTCTTTGTTTTATTCTTTGGATAATAGCCCACTGACTGCCATATCTCGGATAAACTGTTTTTCAGTATCTGCTGGTAGCTCTAGCAGGTCTAGCAATTCTCCTAATGCCTGTTTATCTGTACTAGCAATAACTTTCTTTAGGATTGTTTCGTATTGCTGTTCTAGATAGTCGCAAAATGCTAATCTATGGGCTTGTGTTGGTGTTACATTTAAAGTCATATAACAGGCTTCAGCTACCTGTGAGAACAACTTTGCACGCGCTTCTGGGTGCTTATACAGCTCATAAATGTTCAAACTGGTGTCCTCTTCCTGTAACTTTTTAGCTATCTTCAGTAACTTGGGAATATCACCAGCTTCTACGGGTGTATCATCAGCCATATAAGCCAATCGGTGTTGTTCAAGCTCTAATCGGTCTTTTTCCGCTTGCTCTAAATAATCATTGTTTGTCATGTTGTTTGTCTCCTTGTTGTTATAGGGGCAGTGGTCATTAGTTACTGTCCTTCTTTGAGCTGCTTAATACCAAAACGCTGTCAATCGAAAATGACAATGTCTTGAAAAAATCGGTTAGATAAGTGAAAAATCTGTTATAATTGTGGTTGAGAGGTATTCCTCTCACACTTGAATTCTTCATAAGATTTTCCGATTTTATGAAGGTATTGTTTGAAAGATGCAAGTTTCCACGGATGGGATTGTGGTGGAATATACTTGTGTCTTTCTTTTTTAGTTTTAAGCACCATTTCGAATTCTGTGGAGTGCTTCTCGTGTTTTAGTAACTTTCTAGTGGCATAAATAGTGTCTGCGATATTAAGGTAGATGTCTCCATCAAATGCCTCAATCCCAAGTGTCTTTGTCTGACGCGTAAAATAGATTTCTTTATCTCCTTCGACGGGCAAGTAGAAGTTGTTTTGATATCGAATATGATGCCCACTATCAATCCCTCTTTCAGAGACTCTCGCTAACAGTAGGTTTCGCTGGTCTGGTTTAGGTGCTTTCTCAAACACAGACTCACTAGCTAGTCCACCAAATTGCTTGTTAAACCGTTTAATCCATCCCTTAAGATAGCGATTCGCTTGAGAGATGCTGGTAATTTGATTCCTCTGTAAATCAATTGGTAGACGCGATTGTAGGGTATGATTAAGACGTTCTACACGCCCTTTAGCTTGAGGGATAGAAGACGTTTCAATGGCAATACCAAGCTGATGGCAAGCATATCCAAACTGAGTAAAGGTATCTTCCTCAATCTTTTTAGACTGACTGGAAGCATAAGTGAATACAGTCCTTTTATCAGTAAGGAACTGGAAAGGGATACCATGTACCTCTAGAATCTGTTCTAAGACATGATAATACCCGTTTAGCGTCTCCTGAGTATCAAAGTAAGCCCCGACAATATCACCGGAGGCATCGTCAATAGCGACATGAAGATGTGTTTCCTGTTGTCCAAACCAAGGGAATTGACTGGCATCCATTTGAATGAGTTCCCCTTTGAATTTCTTTCTTGCTCGGCTGGGATGAGCTTTGTCAGGTTCTTCAAAGAAGTTGGAAGCAGTTGGGAGTTTGGCTCCTCTTTTTTCTGCCTCCCTTTTCTTTTGTTTGGCTTCTTGTTTCAATCGTCTTTTCGTTGCTCGTTGTGTCTTTGGAGATAGAAACCCTGCTTGGTAGAGTAGTTTTCTAACAGTTGTATCTGAATAAGTGATGTTTTCTTCTTCCGCTAGTAGTTCGCAGAAATGAACAACATTTGGTCTTAAATCACCGTAACTTTGATATTTCTTGATAATCCTTCTCTTTGTTTCTAAAGACATGGCATGAGTTGGTCTTTTTGATCTATTACCATGAACGAAAGCTGACTTTCCTTTCTCTCGATAGGCTAGTATCAATCGGTTCACCTGTCTCTTGCTTAACCCTAATTCTACACAAGCCCTGTTTTTCTGTTTTTTACCCTCACAAACAGCTTTGATGACTGCGTATTTCTTTGATTCTATCATAGTTAGTTCTATTTTCCTGATCTTTCTAGTTTAACAGACGGGACATTTTCACATTCGACCTAGTTAAGACATTATCACTTTCGAATGATAGTGTCAGTCCAAGCATGACCCGATAGCCCTTGAGTTTACTCATGGCGATTCTCCTTTCTGAAAGATAAACCTCCCCATAGGTTGAAAGTGTGAAAGGTGTTGGGGATTCGCACATTTTTGTTGCGCTTGATTTGAATTATACACAATTTTTATGTTTGTAAACTATTTTTTTAAGAAATACACAAAAAAAGTGTACTTTTTTCAAATTATGATATATAATCAACCTTGAAAGGTGTTGAAATTTATGAATAGGTTGAAAGAATTAAGACAAGAAAAAAAGCTATCTCAAAAAGAGTTAGCTGAAAAAATTGGGGTACACTATAGAACCCTGCAAAATTGGGAAAACGGTGAAAGCCAAATAAAACCAGATAAAGCTCAGGCGCTCGCTGACTATTTCGGTGTGAGTGTTGGGTATCTGTTGGGGTATGAAGTTATAGACCTCATGGGCGCAACAGATCTTGAAGATTATATATTTTTTAACGGAGATTATAGCAATCCAGATAAAACCAGAAAAGAATATTTTGAAAAAATTTCTGAAAAAATCAAAACTTATAAAAAAGTTGCTGATTCTCTTAATGGACGATACAATAAAAATAAAGCTATTGAAGCAATCGAATTACTTGAAAATAATGGCGAAAATGATTTAGATGATATTTTTGAAATACTAAGAGACAAGATAGAACTAGCTCTTTTTAGAAATATGGTCCAATATCAATTGTTATCAACTAGATTTCATCACCCAGACTCAAAAGATAAGATTTTAGAGAGTTTCAAAGGGTTTGAATAGATAAAACAAAAAAATCCCCACACTCTCCGACGGCCATCTTTGAGTGTGAGGGGCAAAGAAGAGTATTTAACATTAGTAAATTAAAAAAATTAGTAAATTAAAAAAGGAGAAAAAATTATGGGAGCCACTTCTATTTCTGTTAGGCAAGTCTCTGAATTTGAAATACCGAACGGGACTACAGATATCAAAAAAGCCAATGTTACCATTGGCTCAATTACAACAACTGGCCAAACATTGACCATAGAAGGAAAAGTATACACTAAATTTAAAGGAAGTTATACAAAGACAATCGACGATGAAATCTTGGTATATAACTCCGATGCTGACGAATATCAACAATACGACAATTACCAAAAAGCCTTTGAATTCGATATTTTTTATTCGCAAACTGATCAATTATTATTTTTGACTACAACAACTCCTACAGCGAAAAAATTTTTAAAAGAATTGGAAAAAATCAATTCACTAAATATTAATTATACATCGCTAAAATTTGATTTAATGGCAATTTCCAACATGATGCCACAAACAAAAGGAGTTAGTTTTAATAGTACTGATGCTGGTGTCTCAAGTAAGTCGTTTTCAGGAGACGAGGTCGATGTAAACGATGAAGCAATCGAAGCTTTGGAAAATGATGAAGCAACAAAAATAATAGGTACATTGGATATATTGGGTAAATCAAGAACTATAATGCTGACTCAGTCCGGTACTATTCTCTCTTTCACGTCTTTGACAGATATCTCTGAACAAAGAGAATATCCGATGCTAGAATTTTCTATCGCAACACTAATGAAAATTGGAGTGCTATCATAACCGTGACAACGGGATATATTCTTTAATTAATTTTTCTATGTCTTGACGATTATTAGATGTTCCATAAATCTTATTTAGGGTAGTTTTGACCGATAGATCATTGTCCTTAAATTGCAAATCAAATTTCTTTACTTCTTTCTTTCCAAGATGCCGTACAGTCAGTCTGTAAAATGGATTATATTTCCTGTGTTTATCGGTCTTAATGGTTACATCAAACCGTTCTTTGCCACTTTCTTCCATAGAATAAATAGAAAACAGATTATCTCTTAGTAACAAAAAAGAGTCCCACTGTTTTTTTACATCTCTATACGCTAATTGATAGTCAGCCTTGAATATCAGTCTCTGTCCATTGCTTTCTGGATGTAAACTAATACTCAACTTATTTCTTATACCTCTTGTTGATTCTATATCTATATAGATATCTTCATGAGTTTTGCTAAAAGTAGCTTCATTTATGGAATAGTCATTTCCCTTAAGTACGGATCGGATTTGCTTTTCTAATTGGTTAAGTGTAATAGTTTGTTTTAACAATTTAGAACTTTTTGGGGTAAAAGAAACTGTTTTTAAAAATATCCAGGCTCTACATTTATTCCAAAAAATATAAATCCAATCGATTTCAGAATACAAAGCTGCAATAATGGGAACAATTCCGACGAAACTAGTCAGATTTATCACAGTAGGTGATTGTAAAGCTTGATATAAATTCACAAATGTCCATGCCAAGGAAGTAAATATAAGAGTAATTTTTATTTTATTCATATTATCGCTCCAAATAGTCTTTAATAGTATTGTAACATAAAAAAACCTGGAACCTCATCCCTAATATTTTTCTTTTAGGGTAGCCGAAAAGTCCGATTATACCAACAAAGGCGCGTGATTTCTCGGGGTTCGTTATAAGATTTAATAATGTAAGCATTTGTTAACACAAACCGTCTAATACAAGCTTTATACACGCTTTCTTTTATTCGATATATAATTAACCGTCTGACTCTTTAAAATCGAATACAGGGCAAACTGTGAATCCCTAGCATGATTTAAACCATAATCTAAAACCTTTTTAATAATAGCTTGCCTGCTGATGTATTTTAGAAAGGTTTATCATTATGCAAATCAAAAAAATTACTAAAAAAGACGGTTCTGCCGTCTATCGTGCCAATGTTTACTTAGGTACTGACCAAGTAACAGGTAAGAAAGTAAAGACCAATGTCACGGGTAGGACTAAAAAAGAGGTTAAGCAAAAAGCCAAGGAAGCTGAAATAGAATTTAAAGCTAATGGCTCCACACGTTTCCAAGAAACAAATATTAAAACATTCAAGGAACTATCTGACCTTTGGCTCAGCAATTATAAACTAACGGTAAAGCCCCAGTCTTATCGCTATACCGTTTTACTACTCAATAACCATATTTGGCCAAAGTTGGGGAGTATGAAACCCCACAAAATAACTACAGTCTACCTTCAAGCGTTCATCAATGACTTAGCGCCTAAATTGGTTCATTTTAGCACCGTCCACCCTGTGGTAACTAGGATTATCCAATTTGGGGTTATTCTCCAGCTATTACCATTTAATCCAGCTAGGGAAGTTATGCTGCCTAAAGGACAAAAAGAGACTAGGGAGCGTGTGAAATTCATTGATAACACAGACTTAAGAAAACTGCTTGATCATATGGATATGCTATCCCAGCAAGAATATAAGTATTATTTTGATAGCGTGCTTTATAAGCTATTACTTGCCACTGGATGCCGTTTTGGGGAGGTTGTTGCCCTTGATTGGTCTGATATTGACCTTGACAATAAAACAATCAGCATAAGTAAAAGTTACAACCGCCTAGTTGACCTGGTAGGAACACCCAAGAGTAAAGCAGGGATTAGAGTTATCAGCATTGACAACAAAACCGTCTTAATGCTCAAGCAATACCAGGGACGACAACGGTTAACCTTTTTAGATATTGGGGAAAAAGCGCCTTCGGTGGTCTTTACTACTCCAGTTAGAACTTATCAAAGCATGCAGATCATGCAACAAAGGCTTACCAAACGCTGCGAAGAGATAGGGATTACTTACTTTACCTTCCACGCCTTCCGCCACACTCACGCTAGTTTATTGCTTAATGCTGGTATCAGTTATAAAGAATTACAATACCGCCTAGGTCATTCTCAATTATCAATGACCATGGACATCTATAGTCATCTATCCAAAGATAAAGAAAAAGAGGCGGTTAGGTACTTTGAAAAAGCCCTTGAAAGTCTTTAGTCCACAAAAAGGTGAACAAATGATAATAGGCATATCAGAAAAACGCTGAAAAACCTTAAGTTTTCGGGTATTTTTATACTCAAATGGTAAAATATGACCTTTTTTCAGCTTTATGATACAATATTGTTATGAACACTATCGTCATGAAGATGGGAGAAGGACGAACTAAGTCCCTAGCTCAAGAACTCGCTAACTACCAAATTGCCAATAACAATCCCTATGTTACCTTTGCTGCGAAAGTTTCTGGCACAACCGTACTTGTTTATACATCTGGTAAAATTGTCTTCCAAGGTAGTGGTGCTCAAAATCTAGCCGAATCTTTCGGTTATCATTTGGAAAATAGCAGAGCAGGAATACCTGCTGGACAGAATCTTTCCTTAATTGGTTCTGACGAGGTGGGAAACGGTTCTTATTTTGGAGGCATAGCTGTCGTTGCTAGTTTAGTGACTCCTGCCGACCACGCCTTTCTCAAATCCCTCGGTGTCGACGATTCCAAAAATCTGACTGACCTCAAAATCCGTCAAATTGCTCCAATCTTAGAAGATAAAATCCCTCACAAAGCTCTGCTATTATCTCCTAAAAAGTATAACGAAGTCGTGGGGGAAGGCAAAAAGCATAATGCTGTCTCTGTCAAGGTTGCTCTACATAATCAAGCGATTTATCTGCTCTTACTGGAAGTCGCAAAACCTGATAAAATCGTTATTGACGCCTTTACCAATCAGATAAATTATGAAAAGTATCTTAAAAATGAACCCAATCATTTTGATAATCCTCTAACCTTTGAAGAAAAAGCCGAAGGGAAATACTTAGCTGTAGCTGTTAGCTCCATCATTGCCAGAAATCTCTTTCTTGAAAATCTGGAAAAGTTGGGTAATGATCTTGGTTACAAACTCCCAAGTGGAGCAGGAGCAAAATCAGACAAGGTTGCTAGCCAAATCCTAGCTACTTATGGGATGCAAGGGCTAAATTACTCAGCTAAACAACACTTTGCCAATACACAAAAGGCACAAAAATTGCTCAAATAATCTCTACAACAATTCGAAAGGAATAACAGCGTTCAAAACTCTTAAACGCATCACACTTATGAAACATTTTATTAAAGAATGGGGACTTTTTATCCTCTTAATGGCCACTATCCTTCTTTCTTATCTTTTTGTTTGGTTCACTGTAAAAGTTGATGGACATTCTATGGATCCAACATTAGCTGATGGCGAGAATCTCTTTGTTGTCAAAATATCTCAAATTGATCGATTTGACATTGTTGTCGCTGACGAAGTTGATGAATCTGGAGAATCAAAAAAAATTGTAAAACGAGTCATCGGAATTCCTGGAGATACCATTACTTATGACAACGATACCCTGTACATCAATGGTAAAGAGACGGATGAAGCTTATTTAAAAGAGTATCGTAACCTTTTTGCCAAAGATAAATTACAAAGCACATACTCCTATAATAAATTTTTCCAACAATTAGCTGAACAATCGCCAGCATTTACTTCTGATCGCACTGGTTCAAGTTCCTTCACTGTTCAAGTTCCAGAAGGTCATTATTACCTTTTAGGAGATGACCGTATTGTATCAAAAGATAGTCGAGCAGTTGGAACCTTTGATAAAGAAGCTATTGTCGGTGAGATTAAATTCCGCTACTGGCCTCTAAATAAAATTGGAACGATCGATTAAAAATTGACTAAAGTTTGCTATCACTATTTAGTGAAAAACTCACATTTCAAAGTTGGGCCAAGCTCAGCTTTTTTACTAGAAAGACTATGAACGAAGTTTATTTTTCAGGGGAAATTAACCGCATTATTTTTGAAAATGCTAGCAATTTTTTTAAAATTATTTTATTAGATATTGACGATACCGATAGTGATTTTGATGATTTTGAAATTATCGTTACTGGTACAATAGCAGAGGTCATTGAAGGGGAAAATTATACTTTCTGGGGTGAATTAACCCAGCACCCTAGATATGGTGAGCAACTAAAAGTGACCCGATACGAGCGGGCCAAACCCACTTCTTCTGGCTTGGTTAAATACTTCTCCAGCGATCACTTTAAAGGAATCGGAAAAAAGACAGCTGAAAAAATTGTCCAACTCTATGGTGAAAATACGATTGATAAGATTTTAGAAGATCCGTCAAAACTGGCTACCATTTCAGGATTATCAAAAGTGAATCGTGAGGCTTTTCTCACCAAGCTCAAACTCAATTACGGGACTGAACAAGTCTTAGCCAAGCTGGCTGAATATGGATTAACCAACCGTGTTGCTTTTGAGATTTTCAATCAATATAAGAACACGACCCTGGACATCATTCAAGAAAATCCCTACCAGTTAGTAGAGGATATTCAGGGGGTTGGGTTTAAAATTGCTGACCTTTTGGCAGAAAAGCTGGGCATCGAAGCTGATGCACCCCAGCGTTTCCGCGCAGCCCTTGTTCATAGCCTCCTAGAAGTCTCTCTCGAAAAAGGGGACACCTACGTCGAAGCTAAGGAATTATTGGAAAGGGCACTTTACATCCTAGAAGAAGCTCGCCAAATTGAGCTAGATCCTACGCAAGTCGCTCAGGAACTCCAAAACTTAATCGCCGAAGATAAAATTCAAAATGTTGAGACGCGTATCTTTGATAATACCCTCTATTATGCAGAAGAAGGGATAAAAAAACACCTATCTCGCATCATGGAAACCCCATTAGAAAAAAATCTTGACGACGATAAAATTTCCGAAGAAATTACTTGTATCGAAGCCAATTTCAAGTTGACCTATGATGACATACAGAAAAAGGCCATTCACGATGCCTTAAAAAGTAAAGTTTTTATCCTGACAGGAGGGCCTGGTACTGGAAAAACAACTGTTATCAACGGCATCATCGAAGCATACAGTAAACTCCACGGCATTAACACTCATAAAAACGAGGTTCCTATCACTCTAGCTGCCCCAACTGGGCGGGCTGCCAGACGCATGAATGAGCTGACGGGATTGCCAGCTGCGACGATTCATCGCCATTTGGGACTAAACGGGGACAACACCAATGATTACCAAGCCATTGATGATTATCTTGATTGTGAGCTTATCATCATTGATGAGTTCTCCATGGTCGATACCTGGCTTGCCAACCAACTTTTTGCCTCAATTGCCAGCCATACACAAGTTATTATTGTCGGCGATAGTGACCAGTTACCGTCAGTTGGCCCTGGTCAAGTTTTAGCTGATTTATTAAAAATAGCAGAGCTCCCACAGGTTGCCTTATCAAAAATCTTTCGACAGTCTGAAGATTCGACAATTGTCACCCTTGCCAGTCAAATGCGTTTGGGACAACTTCCAGCTGATTTTACCCAGAAAAAAGCTGATCGCTCCTATTTTGAAGCACAAGCGCAATACATCCCAGACATGGTAGAAAAAATTGTTCGCTCTGCCTTGAAATCTGGTATCAAAGCCCAAGATATTCAAATTTTAGCACCTATGTACCGAGGACAGGCAGGTATCACAAATCTCAATACTCTCATGCAAAATCTCCTTAATCCTAAGCAAGAAAAACTCGAATTTCTATTCAACGATCAAATCTTTAGGACCTCTGATAAGGTTTTGCACCTGGTGAATGATGCTGAGCTCAACGTCTTTAATGGAGATATTGGCTACATTACCGAATTGATGCCCGCCAAATACACAGACAGCAAACAAGATGAAATCACCATTCAATTTGATGGGAACGAAGTCACCTATCCTCGTAATGAATGGCACAAGATTACCCTTGCCTACGCCATGTCTATCCATAAATCTCAGGGCAGTGAATTTCAAGTAGTTATTCTACCTATCACGCGCCAAAGCAGTCGTATGCTACAGCGTAACCTCATTTATACAGCCATTACTCGTTCAAAAAGCAAATTAGTCATGCTAGGCGAACTTTCCGCCTTTGACTACGCGGTCAAAAACGAAGGTGCTAGCCGTAAAACTTATTTAGTAGAACGCTTCGGACATAAGGAGATTCTTAGTCAGACAGGTCCTTCCCTTGAGGAAACCCATACAACGATAGAAAAATCAAATACAGAAACGTCTACCTCAGACAGCCCTGCTTTATCTCCACAAAATCTTGAAAGCTATCGCCTAACCGAAGAAAATCTTCTAACGATTAATCCTATGATTGGTATAACAGAAGAAGATATCGCAGTCTATTTTTAGACATAATAGCCAGTTAGCGAGTCATTTTTATGAAACTTTTGTCTTTTCTTAATGGTAAGGTTATCAAGACATGGTATGGTGAAAACAACAAATAGATAATGTAGATAGTGATAAGGAATAGAACAATGCCTTACAAAAATTTCTATCCTCAAATAAATTCGATGATGTTATGATACTCACTACAATACATCAGCAGATAAATTCATGACAACTAATCGGCAACGTAAATAACTCGTAAAATTAAACATTCTTTCTGTGAGCTTCTTAATCAGTATACAAGTTATGCTTAGAACTGTTTCCAATAACCCGCAACTATCAGATACATCCAAACTTCTAATCAAGAGATTACTGAAAACTGTATATCATTGAGTTTCTCATACTAAAATGTGACATATGGATTCTTTAATCCTCAAGTTGATTAGCTCCCTCCCTTTAGAAATGATAGGGAGCTTGCATATTTACCTCCCTAAATGGCTTATACTCAATCCAAGTTTAACACATAAAAATTCCCTACCATCAACGTTTTTAATGGTAGGGAATTTTATTATTGGGTTTATAGATATCCGTGATTGACAATAAAATCGGGCGGAGCAGATAGTCACGACTAGGACCAGCATTTATTAAAATGATTTAACTGCTATATGTTTTATATCAACTCATCTCGACTGACTTGCTCATAATTTTGCTGACCATCATTGAGTTTCTCCCAAATGACGACTTCACCAGTCGCCAAGGACTTTTGCACATCAATAATCCGCTGATTTGATGACCCCCTGAATTGCAACATGAGGTTCTTTTTCGTACGGTCAAACCGCCCATCAACTAAGATATCAATAAGATGAAGGAGTTCCAACTTATCATCCGTTTCCAGCATCATCTCTTCCCAAGTGTATCCCGTCCAAGACCAAATGTCCTTCTCTGGCAGTTCTCGACGAATCCGTTTAACAAGAGGGAGTAAAATACCTGTATTCAAGAAAGGCTCGCCACCAAGAAGCGTCAATCCCTGCACATATGGCTGAGCTAGGTCGGCCATAATTTGGTCTTCCAATTCCTTGGTATAAGGAATACCTGCTCGAAAATTCCAGGTTGCCACATTATAACATCCTTCACAATGAAACATACACCCCGCTACGTATAGGCTACACCTAACCCCTTCGCCATCCACAAAATTAAAAGCCTTATAGTCTATAATCCGTCCTTGACTAAGTTCTTCACTCTTCCATTCTTGCGGTTTAGGATTGTTCATTATTAAGATACCAAGAGCGTTAAAAAAGCGAGAGAAAAATAGGAAACCGATGACGTATGCCTGCATACTATCTTTTTTCCGAAGCTTTTAGCTCGGGTTCAATTCTGTAAAATCATCTTAACAGCCCGAAACACTCTTCCTTTCTATGAAATTTTTAGGTAACATCTATCCAGTAGCGCTCGGTCCCCTCACGAACATCTTCTAGCACGCCACCATTAGCCACAATAACAGCACGACTAGCAGGATTTACCTCACTACACGTGACAAGCACTTTTTGGATGTTTTTGGACATGGCAGAGCTAAGCCCCTGCTTGAGCATCTCTTTAGCGTAACCTCTACCACGCTCACTAGGCCGGACAGAGTAACCAATATGCCCACCTTTTTCAAGAAGGTAGTCATTTAAGCAAAGCCTTAAACTAAGAAATCCAACTGCCTTATCGCCTTCAAAACCAACAAACTGAATACTGGGGACCCAACCTTCTGAAATATTCAATCCCATCTCTGCGTCCGCATTGCCAGCAATCCATTCTTCATAATCAAAGTTTTCAGCATTCCAAAAACCACCATCGTGAGCTGAACTAGTCTCCTCAAACTCACGCATCATGTCTAAAACGGCTTCTTTATCAGCTATGGTCGGCCGGTGCAATTCCATAAAATGCCTCCAAATCTAGTGTCCCATAAGGGGTCTCTGAACGATTGATCTGGTCACAAATCCAGTGACTTAAAAGACTCGACTCTGGTGACACTGGATTTTTTCCTGTTTCAATGGCTTCCAGAAAGGCTTGAATGATACTCTCAAAGCCACGCTTATAAAGAGTGGTGTCCCAAGAACCAAAGCCTTGCTTGGTTTCTACGTCTCCTTCAACGACCGTTAACTCATCCAAATTTTTCAAATGATAGGTTGCTCGCGGTGTTTGAACTTCCATGATTTCACGGCGACTACCTGCCTGCAAATTCATGCTAACAGCAATCGTCTCTTTTTCTGTATAAAGATTAACAGAGACCTGACTGAGCAAACCTTCTTCCAAATGGTAATGGAAATCTCCACGAACCAGCTGGCCTTCTGCTAGATAAAGAGCTGTATCCAACGGATGAATAAAGAAATCAAAGAGTTTGTATTGAAGTGGTCCAGTCCCTTTCAGAGCATTTTTTTCCACAAAAATCCGACGTTTGTCAGATGCAGTCAATAAGTCTTGGACCTTCGGTGCAAATCGACGATTAAATCCTGCCATTAGAAAGGTGCCACGCTCCTCAGCAAGCTCATAAAGCTGCCGTGTCGTCTCGTAAGACTCTGTCAAGGGCTTATCCATATAGACAGGAATCCCTTTTTCTAGAAAAAGCTGCGCAAGGCTCACATGAGCCACTGTCGCTGCATGGATAAAGATCCCATCCAAACCAGCTTCTAGCAAGGCATCTAAACTATTGTAAGACACCGATTGACCAAACAAGGAGATTACCACATCACGCACCTCTTGTTTTCGTGTGAAAACGTGCCATTCAATCCCAGATAATTGCCGCAGATAAGGCAGATAAGCCTTCTGAGAAATCCCACCGATTCCTACAATTCCGATTTTCTTCATATGTATCCTTTCTAGACAAAACAGGTGACGCTTTACACGCCACCCGTCTCTTTCGTGCTAGTTTATTTCTTCTTACCAGCTTTTTTCAAGAGCGCCTGCACGCGCGCCTTTTTATCATCTTTCACATTGGAATACTTTTCGTGAAATTTCTCCACCAGTTGCATTCCTTTATAGTCTAATTGATATTTTCCCATGGTTACTCCTTCATACCTGTTAACTGACGGTAGAATACCATCTCCTATCGAGATTCTAGTATACCATACTATTTCCCTGATGTCTTGATCGTTGAGCCATTCATATGTTTCACACGGGCAGAAATCTCCTTGTGACGGCCATTCACCATTGGACGTGCTTGCGGATTTCCAAGATAACCACAGGTGCGTTTGACCACATCCACTGTCTTCGGATCGGTATTGCCACAATTTGGGCACTTGAAACCACGCTCTGTTGGCTCAAAGTCTCCCTCAAACTCACAGGCATAGCACTTATCAATCGGCGTGTTGGTTCCCAAATAACCCACTCGATCATAGGCGTAATCCCACACAGCCTCAAGTGCTTTCGGATTTTGCTGAAGAACTGGGTATTCACAATAATGGATAAATCCTCCACTAGCACCAACCTCTGGATAGATTTTTTCAAAGTCCAATTTTTCAAATGGTGTTGGGTTCTTACGAACATCGTAGTGGAATGAATTGGTGTAATACTCTTTATCCGTAATGTTTTCCACAATACCGAATTTCTCCGTATCCAAACGACAGAAACGATCTGTCAAACTTTCTGATGGTGTCGAATAAACTGAGAAATGATAGCCGTACTCGTTTGACCAACTTTCACAAAACTCTTTCATCTGACGGACAATATCTACCGTAAAGTCCTTGGCTGCTTCGTTTTTCTCCCAATCACCGCCGTAGAATACCGTTGCCACCTCATAAAGTCCAATGTAACCAAGAGAGATAGTTGCACGACGATTTTTAAAGAGTTCGTCAACCTTATCTGTTTTTTCTAAATGCTTTCCAAAAGCACCATATTGATAAAGAATCGGTGCGTTAGCAGGCGTTGCTTCCTTCACGCGCTCCACACGGTAAACCAAAGCATCCTTGGCAATCGTCATACGCTCTAAGAAAAGGTCCCAGAACTTATCCATATCACCATCAGCTTCCAAAGCAATGCGTGGCAGATTAACCGTAACAACCCCTAAATTCATACGTCCAGAAGTCACATCCTGACCATTTTCATCCTTCCATCCTTGCAAGAAAGAACGACATCCCATAGGTGCCTTGAAAGAACCTGTTAACTCAATAATCTTATCATACGATAACATATCAGGGTACATTCGCTTAGTGGCACACTCCAAAGCCAATTGCTTAATATCATAGTTCGGCGAATCTGGCTCCAAATTAAGCCCACGTTTTACCGTAAAGATTAATTTTGGAAAAATCGCAGTGCGACCTTCACGTCCCAAACCTTTAATACGGATATTAAGAATGGCTTTTTGAATCTCACGCTCAAACCAAGACGTTCCCAAACCAAAACCTAAGGATGTGAATGGCGTTTGTCCATTGGAAGTAAATAACGTATTAATCTCATACTCCAAAGACTGCATGGCATCATAGATATCTTTTTGAGTTTTTTGACGAGCATAATCTTCACGTTTCTCTTCGACGACCCATTCCGCAGCATCTTTCAAATGCTTTTGATAATTCAATTCAGCATAAGGGGCTAAAAATTCATCAATGCGATCTGCCGTACAACCACCATATTGACTAGAAGCGACATTAGCAATGATTTGAGAAATCTGAGCAGTCGCTGTTTGAATGGACTTAGGACTTTCAACCTCAGCATTCCCAATCTTAAAACCATTTTTTAGCATGCCTTCAAAGTCAATGAGACAGCAATTGGTCATAGGCGTATAGGGACTATAATCCAAGTCGTGGTAGTGAATATCACCTTTTTGATGGGCATTAGCCACATGCGGTGGCAACATTTTTAGACCAATGGATTTCCCTACAATACCAGCAGTCAAATCACGTTGCGTGTTAAAAACATCACTGTCTTTATTGGCGTTTTCATTGACCACCGTTTGATCTTTATTGAGCAACTTATCAATGGAAAAATTAATATCCGTTGCCTTTGCACGATCAAAATCACGTTGCGTACGATAGTTGATATACTGTTGAGCTAGCGCATACTCCCCAGCTTGTAACAGTTCATGCTCTACAATATTTTGAATTTCATAAATCTTAATATTTTCATGAAAACGATCGTAGATTTCAGCCACAATACTAGCAGCTATCCCCTCAAGTTTGTTTTCAATTAGAGGCGTCAATGGAGTAATTTCATTACTAGCTCGCACTAGCGCCTGATAAATTTTATCCGTATCAAAAGGCACCTGTCTACCATCACGCTTAATTACTGTAATCGATTTAATCACCATTACTGACACACTCACTTTTCATTTAAATATTAACAAGACCTATTATAACATTACCACAAAAAAAATCAATATCTTGTGTTATAAAAACATTCAAAACACAATATATTGATTTTTCATTTATTTCAACTGATAAACTGTAAAATGTTCTACTCCATCTAAAGATAATTGAGTATAGTATTTTGTCAAGTTGTCCTGTACCGATTCACTCAATACTGACCCATTATTCACAATGACCAATTGTGATTGACTACTTAGAAAATCATCTTCAAAATCTTTAATACGATCATCTGATGCTTGATAAAGGCTCGAAACAGGATAATGCGTCGCTGTCCGGCGCTCACTTAATAGATAAATATCTATTTGATGATCAACTACCACCACAGACTCCTCATCAGCGATATTATCCTTAAGATAGTTAGCAATGGCTATACGCTCACTCTCCTGTTTTGTTTCCTGCATATTTCGGTAAAATGGCAGAGCAGCAGCGATAACAATCAAAGCAAGAGGGCCACAGAGGTGACTAAAGATAAAAGTCCCCCACAAGCTACGCTCAGCTTCTTGACGACGATGAGAATGGCGACGACTCGCTCTTTGCTTAGCAAAGCCAGCCAAACTAATTATAGTCAAGATAATTCCAAACGGTAAGGCTGGCAAAAGCTGATAAAACGCCCAGCTTTTTGACAAAGCCGCTAAAATAATATAAACCAAAAGGCTAAGAAAAATTAGAACGCTAGACAAGCGATTTGTCTTGACTTTTCTCATATACTCAAAGAATACTATTGCTCCTAATAATAAACCAGAAAAGAAAGCTAAGCCAATTTGCAAAAGTGCAGTTTGCCAAAGAGAATTTATCCCCCATGATAAATGTGTAAAGTTATAAAAGAGAACCTGTCGCAAATAGGGAACTATAAGTTCAAATGTAAACACAAAATAACCAACAGTGTAAAATACTACCATCAAACCAAAGGTGATCGCAAGATTCTGATAAAATCCACGCGCTAATCGTTTGTGCACAATATTATAACCAGATAACAGCACAAAAGCAATCACCCAAAAAATCAAGGTTCTTGGTTCAAAAAAGAGAGCTAGCGCAGCATTGACACCATAGAGAATAAAACCCTCATCTTTGGTCATTTCTGCAAAATAACGAATCAGATACCACAGCCCCATCAAGACAAAAGGCGATGCCCATTGCATCGGATAAAAGCCACCAAAACCTAGAGTAAGATTAGCCAAATAAAAAGCTAGTCCCCCGGCCATGCTAGCACTCGCATTATCCGTATAAAAAAGAATAATTTTAGAAAGATAAATCCCTGACACATAGAGAGCTAAAAATTGCACCCCTAAAAGATAAAGTTGACTACCTAGTACTTGACTCAAGCCAATGATACCATAAAAAAGAAAACCACCTGTTGTAAAAACATCGCTATACGGTAATTGATTCCTAGCCATCATCATTCCTGTATAAAGATTAAATTGATGGTACTCCGTCATAAAAGAAGCCATATAAGGCAAGACAACTGCCAATGCTGTCACCAAAATACTTAAAAGTAGTATTTTAAAATGATGAGATGCACCCAGATGAAACTGTCTCAAACGTCTAGATTCTTCTTGTTTTTGTTCCTGAAAATTAAGGTCTTCCTCAAGAGACATTGTCTCTCTGCTCTCGCGACTTCGTCGGCTATAAGTGCTTGGCTGAGCTATTTGCAATTCTTTAGTATCGTTCACGGTAAGTCTCCTTGCTAGTTACCTTTCTAGTATATCCAAAAACTAGCTTATCGTCAATTTTTCCAAGAGCTTTGCATAGCGTAGCATTTCCTTAAAAGTATGTAAGTACTTCGCTTCATATCGTTCCATAAACTCTTCCTCTTCCTTTGTTAATCTCATAAGGTTACCTCCCTTCGTAAGATTATTCGAGAAAAAGTTATAAAAGTATCGTTATTCTAACAATATAATCTGCGCCTCATCACTCTGTCCATTCTTGAGAAAGGAACCAAGCTAACTCTTTTATAGACATTTAGATTTTATTTAGTACCCGTTGTGCTAGTTAATTCTAACCAAATTAAAAATCTTTGCGTATCATAAACTCAAAACAACCACGAAATGAGGGAATGATATGCAAAGCCAACATTATTATCTCGCCAATCCCAATCAAACACAAGTTATTCTTTCAAAAATCTTACCCAAGTTCTCGCTTTATATGAGCTATTTGTTCCCTATGAGGTTCGAAATCGGCGAAACATCCACCTACAAAAACAATCTGATGTCGTTACTATCTCTAGTTATCTCTGAGCAATTCAAGAGGGTTGCCGGACGGCAAGTGCTATTTACCGTCCGATTCATCATAATCTCTTCCCCTACACCTTCCCAGAATGCTCTCGATTTTGCCGTATCTGTCAAAATCTTGCTCAAAGTATTCAGCGTATGCGCTATTTTATGCTTTTAGACCTTTGTCAAACCTGCTCACTCGGCTTGATTGACAGCTTTCCTTGTGTCCTTCGCAACATGAGAGCTACATTGTTATCAGAGGTGACAGATATTGGCTATCATGCGACTAAGAAAATCCATTATTATGATGGCTTGAAATTTTCAGTTCTTATCAGCGATTGTCGGTTTCCTATTGATTATGTTGTCACACCCGCATCTATTTTATGATAGCGATGTTGCTTTGGAGCTAATTGAAAAGAGCCATTTCCAATCGTTTATGGAGATAAAGGACATGTGGATAGACAAACAAAGGCAGAGTTAGCATACTGTGGTACCCAGTTAATTTCGCAACTCAGAAAAAACATGATGGATTATTCATGGCTAGAAAATTAAAAATCAGTCGATTGAGGAAACCATCAGAGACCGTATTTTCTAGTTTAGAGCAGTTTGGAATTGAATCTTTACGTTGCCGAAACATTCAGGCGCTCAAATTTAAGACAGAGGCAATATTACGTATCTATTCTCTTTTGCTCAAAAGCAGTCATACTGATTTTGGGATCAGTTTAAAATATTCCCTTGCTTACGATTGATTAACTAGCACAACGGGTTATTTAGTATTTTTTATTAGCACTCGTACCAATGCGATGTAGGGCACTCAAAACACCTCGGAGAGTTCTGGGCGGAGTGCAACTGTCTTATCTCTTTCTCAAACCATTAATTTTGGCCTCAAGTAACTAGAGCACGGAAAATTGACCATCCTATAAATTGGTTTAAAATCTCAAAAGAGTCTGGGACAAAAAGATTTTTAGTTTAGAAAATTTATATCAAATAAATCTAATTTTCTAATAAACTGTATATAAAAACGAACAAAGATACTCTTTAAATATATAAGAGATAATTTTTGTTCGTTTTTTGTTTTATTGTCCAGAGTTTTGTCTCAAACTCTTAAGTACAGACCTATAAAGAGCTTTTGTTATTCATTCTCATCAAGGAAGCTATTAAAGACTTCCTCAATCATATCCCACTCAGCATCTGAGTCTTCTGGGATTGGTTGCAAATCACCTTCTGTACCATCTTCGTTTTCAGTAAATGAGTAGGCTTGAATTTCCACTTCTCCATCAGTATCTGCTTCATCCCCATGTGGCACAAGAAGAACATAATTCTTCCCAAATTCTTCACGACCATCAATGGTCATTAAAATTTCAAAAAGCGTTTCATTTCCTGCTTCATCAACAAGTGTGATTAACTCTACTTCATCGTGATTGTGTTCGTGTGACATATTGTTTCCTCTTCTAAAAGTGACGGGATAAGTGAAAATAACCCTTTTCACACTCATCCTAAGTTCTTATAATATTAAAAATGCCTATCTAAGTAATTTTGTAAAATAAGCTGAGCTGCCAACTTATCAATAACCTTTTTACGCTTACCACGGCTTACATCTGCTTGCTCAACTAACATACGCTCTGCTTGAACGGTTGTTAAACGCTCATCCTGATAATCTACTGGCAAATGAAAGAGCTCTGCTATTTTTTCACCGTAAGAACGGCTTGCCTCAACACGAGGCCCCTCTGTATTATTCATATTCTTAGGGAGTCCAACAACAAATTTATCCACGCGGTATTCCTTGACCAATTCTCCGAGGCGTTCAAAGCCAAGTTCTCCAGCTTCTTCATCAATTTTAATGATTTCAACGCCTTGAGCCGTAAATCCAAGAGGATCACTAATGGCTACACCAACTGTTTTTGAGCCCACATCTAATCCTATGATTCTCATTTTAGGTCAATCCCATTTCCCTTCAAGTAATAACGAACAAGCTCCTCAACAATTTCATCACGTTCATACTTACGAATCTGATTACGAGCGTCATTATAGCGTGGCACATAAGCAGGGTCACCACTCAATACATAACCAACAATTTGGTTAATTGGATTATATCCCTTTTCATCCAAAGAACGATAAACGCTTGTCAATGTTTCGCCGATTTCTTTACGATTAAGATCGTTCAAATTAAAGCGGACAGTTTCTTCTGTAAATCCCATAAAAACACCCTCTTTCTACTATGGTTATAGGTCTATTATAGCTTATTCTAGTAGATTTCACAAGCTTTCTAGCGTCTTTTCACTGACACTATGGAAAAAAGTTGCAATTCCTTGTGCTGTTTTATAAATTAGTTCTGGAGTTCGCTCCATCGCTTGATTCAAAGACATAGGACTATCTAAAATCGGGAAAACTCCAGAAATTCCTTCTTTATAGACAGAAGCCATATCACCAGCTGTTGATCCTACAATTGCAACAGCTGGTACACCGTATACTCTAGCTCTATTAGCAATACCTACTGGTGTCTTACCTTGCAAGCTTTGGTTATCCATGCGCCCCTCGCCAGTAATTACTAAATCAGCTTCTTGAAGTGCCTTGTCAAAACCAACTAGATCCAAAATAGTATCTATCCCAGATGTCATTCTTGCATCAAAAAAGGTCATTAGAGCAAATCCTAGACCTCCTGCAGCTCCAGCCCCCTTCCAATCCTTTCGAAATTTTCCCGTTGCTTGCTCACACTGGTGGGCAAAATACTCTAAGCCTTTATCTAATTTTTTGATTTCGTCTAGAGTTGCTCCTTTTTGAGGACCGAAAATGGCTGACGCTCCACACGGACCACAGAGTGGGTTTGTCACGTCTGATAAAATAATAACCTCTAAATCAGCTGGTAACGTTAAAAAATGACTTAAATCCAGCTCTGCTATTTTCAAAAAAGATGACGGAAGCGGAGGGAGCTCCTTCCCATGTGTATCTAGAAAACGAATACCGAACGCTGCTAGAAGCCCTATGCCTGCGTCATTAGTAGCAGAACCGCCAAGTCCTATATAAAGTCTCTCCGGCCGGTGAGACAAAGCCTGCAATATCAGCTCACCAGTACCGTAAGTTGAGGACGCCATAATATTTCTCTCGTTTTCAGGAACCGTTGTTAAACCAGACGCTTCTGCTATTTCTATTACAACTGACTTGCCCCTATCAAGAAGACCATAACGTGCTTGCTGAGGTTTTCCTAGAGGATTACGGACTTCCACCGTTTTCCAAGTCCCTAAAACCTTAGACATAATAGCCTCAATGGTTCCTTCACCTCCATCTGCTACTGCAAAAACATCAACGTCATCATCTGGAAAAAGCGAGTGAATCCCTTGAGTCACATAGGAACCAATTACTAAAGAACTTGCACTTCCTTTAAAAGAATCCGAAGCGACAACGATTTTAGCCATGTGACATCCTCCTTCTTTTACATTATAAGCCAGGTAACACAAAAACGCCAGAATAAATTTCTGGCGTCCCTTTTTATCTAAAGTACTGCACGCATACGAGCTTGGGCATTTTCCACATTACGAATGGAACGTGGTAAGAAGGTACGAATATCATCTTCTTTATAGCCAACCTGTAAGCGTTTATCATCAACTAAAATAGGGCTTTTTAAAATACGAGGATTTTCTTGAATCAAATTAATCACTTCGCTAACACTTAATTCATCCAAATCAAAATTAAGAGCTTTCGCATAGCGATTTTTTGAAGAAATAATGCTCTCCACACCTTCTTCAGTCTTTGTCAGAATATCAAGAATTTCTTCTCGTGTTAAGGGTTCTTTACCAATATTTTGTTCTTTATAAGGGAGTTTGTGAGCATTCAGCCAACTTTTGGCTTTTTTACAGCTAGTACAACTTGAAACTGTATAAATAGTAATCATGTTCCGTCTCCTTTCACATGATAGTACGATTATACCACAAATATCCTATGAATAACATAGGTCTTTGGACCTATTTACTATTAAAAATACAATTTTCTATCCTTTAACCCCAAAATTAAGGTAAATATACAAGATTCTCACTCCATAACGTGATGGGTAGGTTAGGACAATCTAATGAACACATTGACTACCTACTAGCATTGCTTCTAATCATCCAACTCAAGCTCAATAGCAATATCTTCAGTATCAATTTCCGGTGCTGAAGTAACTTCTTCGACAACTAGAGTTGCTTTAGCAGCTTTTTCTTCGTCGCTTTCTTCAAGCAATCCATAGTGCAAACGAACCTTACGATCAATTTCTTCAAACACTTCTGGGTGTTCTTTTAGATACTCTTTAGCTTTTTCTGAACCTTGACCAATTTTCTCATCGTTGTATGAGAACCAAGCGCCAGCTTTTTTGATAATATCCAACTCTGTTGCAATCTTAAGGAGCTCACCAGTTTGTGAAATTCCTTCACCATACATGATTTCAACTTCTGCCACTTGGAATGGCGGAGCAACTTTGTTTTTAACGACCTTAATCTTAGTTTCTTTACCAATACTTTGATCTTTTTGGTCACCAGTCCCCTTAATTTGAGTGCTACCACGTACGTCCAAACGCACAGAAGCGTAGAATTTCAACGCACGGCCACCAGGAGTGGTCTCTGGATTACCAAACATCACGCCCACTTTTTCACGCAATTGGTTGATAAAGATAGCAATCGTCTTTGTTTTATTGATTGAGGCACCAAGTTTACGCATGGCTTGACTCATCATACGAGCTTGAAGACCAACATGGCTGTCACCGATGTCTCCATCAATCTCAGCACGTGGCACAAGAGCCGCAACCGAGTCAATAACGACCAAATCAACTGCACCTGAATCAATCAATTTACCAGCAATTTCTAGCCCTTGCTCACCCGAGTCAGGCTGAGAGAGAAGCAACTCATCAATATTAACCCCAAGAGCTGCTGCATAGGCTGGATCAAGGGCATGTTCCGCGTCGATAAAGGCAGCAATACCACCCTCTTTTTGTGCTTGAGCAACCGCATGAAGGGCAACTGTTGTTTTACCTGAACTTTCAGGACCATAGATTTCAATAATACGTCCTTTAGGGTAGCCACCAGCACCAAGAGCGATGTCTAGCGCCAATGAACCAGAGCTCATCACTTGAACTTTCTGCTCTGCACGTTCACCCAATTTCATCACAGCGCCTTTACCAAAGTCTTTTTCAATGCCTTTTAAGGCTTCTTCCAAAGCTTTCTGACGCTCGTCACCAAATTTTTTGGTAATTTCTTCTGTCTTTTTGGTTTTCTTAGCCAATATTTTTACCTCTTCTTAGATATTCTCTCTATTATACTAAAATTTCATCAGATAATAAAGCCTGACGCACAAGATTGAAAGCATGAAGAGTGGCGATATAGCGGACATCAGCACGACTACGCCCACCAATTACCACCTTAATACTTGTCACACTCTTTTCACTAGCAAGTCCTATGAAAACTGTTCCTACCGGTTGTCCCTCTAGTTCATCTGGCCCAGCGACACCTGTAAGAGAGATTCCAAAATCACTACCAACTAATAATCGTGCCTGTTCTGCCATTTTTTCAGCCGTAAAAGCCGAAACCACACCATGACCTTCCAAGTCTTCCTTAGCAATACCAAGCATTTTAGACTTTTCTGACAAACTATAAGTCACAAAACCACCTGCAAAAACTTGAGATGCCCCTGAGATATCAGCAAGACTTGATTGGAAAAGCCCAGCTGTTAAACTCTCAGCTGCTGTCAAGGTCTTCCCCTTTTCTTTCAGTAGGTTGACCACAGTTTGGGCTAGACTATTGTCATCGCCGTAACCATAGCAGAGCTCCTTGAGAGCTTGTCCTTCTAAGGTTTTAACTGCCAAGATTTGACTTTCGAACCCCTCTAAACGAGCAATTGCTTCCGCCTCTGAAGTCGCCTTGGTAGAAAGACGCAGAGTCACCTCGCCCGTTTTAGCGTATGGTGCAATCGTCGGGTCTGTTTGTTTGTCAATGATATCAGATAACACTGTTACCAACTGACTTTCTCCTATACCAAAGAAGCGTAACACGCGCGAGTAGAGTCTCTGATGATCCTGACTTAATAGCGGAACTAGATTTTCGTTGACCATCGGTTTTAATTCACTCGGTGGCCCAGGGAGAACAACATAAGTCACTCCATCAACCTCAAGCAAGGAGCCAACAGCAAGTCCTGTCACATTTTGGATGGGAATTGAGCCAGCTACTAGCTGAGCCTGACGCTCATTATTTGACGTCCTGGCATATTGTGGCCTGGTCGCAAAAAAGTCGTCTAACTTGAGACTTGCTTCTGGGTCAAATACCAATTCTCTTCCCAAAAATTTTGCCAGGGTCTGTTTGGTTAAGTCGTCCTCTGTAGGACCTAGACCACCGCAGAGGATCACCAGATTGCTCCGCCTTTTAGCAATCTCAAGAACCGACAAGAGACGCTCTTCATTATCTCCTACCGCTGTCTGGAAGAAAACATCAATTCCCAGCTCTGCCATTTTCTCCGACAAAAATTGAGCATTCGTGTTGACAATCTGCCCTGTTAAAATTTCGGTCCCAACCGCAATAAGTTCAGCCTTCATATGACCTCCTATATGATTATTCGTTATTTATGAGGATATTTTACCATAAAAATAGACTTCTTTTTAAAATAAAGAAGCCCTTTAATTGTATTATGTTTTTATTATTTTTCTAGTAAAAATTCACGTGCGACGTCTGGTTGTTTAATTTCTTTTAATCCGTTCATTTCTAGTAAAAAAACCGTGTCGCAGACCGAAAAAACTTCTGATAGATTATGAGAGGTGAACAAAATAATCTTCTCCCTACTGTGTTCCTTAAGTATCTGGTAAGCTCTAAAACGCCTAGTTTCATCTAACCCATCTAATAATTCATCTAATATTAAGACGTCACTATTGATAGACAAACTATAAACAAAAGTAAATAATTCTTTCATTCCTAGTGAATATTTCCCGATTTTTTTCTTTAAATAATCAGCTCCACCCATTTGTTTGAGATAGAAATTAAATCTTTTCTTTTCATCTGATGATAATAGATTGACGTAATCTTGTGCTGCCAAATGTTTATCAAAAATATCTAAATTCGGAATATAAGAGATTCTGCCACATTGTAAACCGCCACTCTTTATTAGTACCTCCTTATTGATAATACTAAATAAAGTACTCTTACCTACACCATTTCGTCCAATTATACCAAAAATTCCCTGATTAGAAATGGTAAAGTTAAGATCATGAAAGATATCTGTATTTAAGTTTTTAACTTGTAAACTCATGCTTTCCCCACTTTTCTAATAAAATAATTTTTATATAAATAGTTTGAAATAATAAAGAAAATGATACTCAAAGTTAACAAGTAAGTCATACCGATTAAAAATACATTATCAGGTAAAACGGCTGAATCATTAAGAATCTGATCATATCCCATATACTCAAATGGGAAAAATTTTTTCATAGACTGAAACCATTCTTCTTGTGCAATTGTCGCAAAGCCAGTCAAACTTACAACAATCATTCCAATGGTTACTAAACTCTTCTTGAAAACTAGTGACAGAAGTTGTCCTAAGCTTGTTATAAAGAATAAAGAGCTTAGAAACAATAAAACTGATTTTAAAGTTATACTCCAGATTGGAACAATCGTTTTGTCTTCTGTCAAATAAGGGTATTGCCACGTTCCAAAGCCATCCATAACCCCTTTTACTAAATAAAGAACACCAAAACTCATTATGGTAGCTAAAAATGTCCAAAACACTGGTACAATGAGCTTGGTTATCAAATGACTAACTTTCCCTCGACCTAAAAAATGGTAAAGTCGAATTTGAGAGCTTTCAATTTCACTGCTAAGATTATCTGCTAACAAAATTGTGAAGAGAACCAAAAACGTTGTTGAGGACAGCCAAGATACGATTGTACGCCCTATAACAAAAGATGTATCTGTTGTATCATTGATGATAATGCTAGGAACTCCGTTTACTGACTTTATTGACTGATGGTAATCTATACGCTTCATAACTTCCTTATACTCTTTGGAATCTTTATCCTCAATTTGGGAAAGCTGAAACTTATTTAGATTATTTTCTAAGTCAGAGTACAACGAAAAATCTCCTTTGTCTAAGGCAGATTTTTGTTCTAACCTAATATTGTAAATCTCTTTTGCGTAACCTAGCTGAGTATTAACTTCCTCATCATTTGGAGAAATCTGAGCCATTCTCTCTAATTCTTCTACTGACCGCTGAGATTCTTGTAAATTCAGATTTACCATCTCTGTTTCATGAATAGCTAATTTCGGTTTTAAGACTATCTGATTGAACCCAAAAAGACCAAAAATGATAAACACGAGTAATGATAAACAAATAATATTCTTCGGATTAGCAAGATATTTTTTAGATTCAAATACCCAAAATCTCATTTTTTGCTCCCTTCACTTATTCCTTATTCATAAACAAACACTAGTATGTCGTATAACTGTAGGTATATAGATACGCTGGATTAATTCCCCAGTCCCGTCGTTCAACCGTGTAAGACCGTCTAAACCCATTCTGATAACGTAAAGTCATCCAGGTATATCTATTTTCTGTATGATTCCCTCCTACAAAATGGATTTCATATCTAGTACTTGGAACCTCTGCCACCTGAATAGCTGAAACATCATTTTTTAAACCAAGACCTAAGAAAGCCATTAAAATTAGTGTTAATGAAACATTATTTTTTATTTTATTAAACATGATATACTCCTTTTTATTATATAAAATAAAACAACAAATATAAATTTCACCTAATCCATCGGACTCACCTTCTTTCTGTAATTCCTCTCACAGCTATCCCCATGGCCATAAATCCAACCACGGATCATTAAGTATTAGACCGGCAACTAGCGGAACAATAATCAAAAATAATTTGCTAATTTTTCTTACCATTACAATACCTCTCTTGTTTTTGATATAATAAGTATAATATATAAATTTTAACAAAGTTAAAAATGTTGCAAAAATTCACATTATAAGTTTATCAGGAGGATATTTATGAGATGGGATTACGGTAAAGTTTATAAAGAAATACGACAGGCTAAAGGTCTAACTCAAGAGGAGGTTTGTGGCTCTTTTCTCAATCGTTCAACACTTACTCGTATTGAAAAAGGAGAAATCATTCCTCGTTTTGATAACATGGTTTTTCTGTTAAAACAAATAGACATGACTTTATCTGAATTTAAGTACATTTGTAATGAATATTACCCTAGTGAACGCAGACAGATTATCACCAAGATGCAAAACAATATCTCTTATTCAAATACAGAAGAATTAGAAAAATTACTTATTGATTGTCAAAATTACCTCAAAAATCATAATGATATCCCTATACGCAATATCTATCATAGAGGACTTGTCATATTAGAAATTAGAAAAAACGGTATTAAAAATAATCAAGCACTTCAAATACTTGCTGAAAATATATGGAAAGAATTAGAAGTTAAAGACCAATGGTACGGTTCAGAATTAGCTTTACTAGCTAACATTATTTTTTATTTTAATGATGAAGCATTCCCGCTGATCACTGAGAAAATTTTAGTTAGTTTAGATAGATTTAAAAACTACCGAGATATTAAACCTTTCCAGTTGTCATTACTCTCTAATCTGTCAACTATATATTTACAAAAAGGACTTATTAAAGATTGTGAGCAACTTACTCAAAAAATCCTGACACTCTCAAAAGAGCTAAAAGTTTATAACAGCCTTGGCTTTGCCCAAGTCCGTCTTGGTATCTGTCAAAGGGATGAATCTCTGATTGACAAAGGATTGACACTGTTGAAACTCACTGAAGAAGATGACTTAGTAGCTATGCTGGAAAAAGAAGTTGAGCAGTTCTATAAACAAAAATAAGCCTGCCGATGTCGATAGGCTTTTTCGGTTATCTAAACTCGCAGGTTTTCTCATGATCATTAATCAGTCCTGCTGCTTGAAGATAGGAATAGACGCATACTGGTCCAACAAACTTAAAACCTCGTTTTTTAAAATCTTTAGAGAGGTTTTCAGAAAGTTCTGTCTTTACAGGAACTGCTTGATGATTGTCAACGTTATTGTCAATGGGTGTAAACCCCACCCAAGACCAGAGGTACTTATCAAAGGTTCCAAATGCTTTTTGAACGTTAAGAAAAGCTTGCGCATTAGCCCTTGTAGCGTAGAGCTTTGCCTTATGGCGAATGATGTCAGTATTGTCAAGCAGACTGTCCAGGTCACTATCAGTCATCTGTGCAACTTTTTCTATCTCATAATCATGGAATGCTTTGCGAAAAGCTGCGCGTTTGTTTAGGACTGTCTCCCAAGATAATCCAGCCTGATAAGATTCCAAGCAAAGTAATTCAAAAAGTGCTTGCTCATCATGGAGAGGCTTTCCCCACTCCTTATCATGGTAATCAATGTACAATGGATTGGTCAGTTTGACCCAGCCACAACGTTTGCTCATGTGTTCTCCTTGGTATTTCCTATTTTTAATAGCTCTGTAGCTTGCTTAACTGAACTCGCCTACGATACTTGGCAAAAAGATAAAGACTTCCTCGATGCTAAAGCATCTGCGTTAGCTTTCCTGTTTTGCTGTGTATCGCTTAACGGCTCTGTATCTTATTTCATCAGCATTTTGAGTGCTGATTTAATGTAATTTTCTGCGGTTTCATTAGTTCCTTCAAAGAAGGATTTGATTTTCTTAAGCTCTGCTACTTTGTAGCCGAGGGCTAAGAGGGCTTCCATAGCCTCATCCAAGGCTGGGTTTCCTGCCTGAACAGCCTTAGTAGCTTTGCTATTGTCAACAGGCGCTTCGACAAATTCACCTGCCAAGTCCAGCACCATTTGTTGGGCTGTTTTTTTCCCAATCTTAGGAAATTTCATCAGGTATTTGATGTCGCTATTGTCAATCGCAGCAACCAGTCCTGCATTATCATCGACGGCAACAATAGCTAGCGCAGTCGTCGGACCAATGCCTGACACCGAAATCAGCTTGAGGAAAACCTCTTTTTCATCTTCACTGTGAAAGCCAAAAAGCAGATGGGTGTCCTCACGGATAACTTGGTGGAGGTAAATCTGAACCTCGGTACCAACCTTATCTGAAAAACTGTAAGGATTGGCAACGTTGATGATGTAACCAAGACCTGCAGTTTCCACCACAATATATTTAGCTGTAATTTTCGTTAATATTCCTTTGATGTAATCGTACATCTCTAACTCCTTTTTCTATTCTGATTTGATTGCCAGTCAAATCCTAGTTTTAGCTCTCTATGCCAAACCATTCCAAAAGCGATTGCTTCGCTTTGCTTTCTGACCAGTCATGATAACTAGCCAAAACAGCTTGAACAGATCCTAATCTTTCAACTAACTGGTCTATGGCTAAAAAGCTGCGCCAATATTCATAAAAAATAGCAGCATAGCTTCCCTCATAGGTTTTCTGTCCAAACTCTGACAGAGAGTGCCACCCATATTTTTCTTGAAATAAGGCTACCAATTCTTGATTTACCGATTTTTCAGCCTCAAACTCTGTTTCCGTCAAAAAATAACGACGGCTGATGTACTCAACCATGCCCTCTTCAAACCAGATATCCTGCTCTAGATCATCATCAAAATCATCTAAGAAGAGTTCACTCCAGTGTGCTAATTCATGACCTACGATTTGCAGCAGATAGTTCTCAGAAATATTTTGATAATGCTGACGTAACGTGGTTATTTGCTCAGTAGCTTCATAATCATCCAGTTGCTTTTCGTAAAGTTCTTGCCAGACAGATAGCTCTGGTGTCATAACCATACGGACCTCATTCGTATAGGCAGGAACAGCAATATCACGAATATATCTAGTCGCTACCTTTTTATCAGACCATAGAATCACTTCGGGTAATTCTTTAACTTGAAAATTATTACTTAAATAAGCGACATAGTCTTTTAAAAGACTATCATGTTGTTTCACAAACTGTTGATAAATTTCTAATTGCTCTTTCGTTTCAACGGCATATAAATGGTTCATTTTGATACCTCCTTCTCATGCATCTGCGCTGCTTTTACAATGAGAAACACCCCTGTAGTTGCAACAATAATGAATACGATTTGGACACCTAAAACACCTGTCAGACCACTCAAAGATACCATACCTCCTGCAAGGACAATCCCCAGCGGTTGGGCGATGGAAATAAAACCTGAATAGGACCCAATTTTATTGTCGTCCATCATCTGAGCACGTAAGACCTGGCTGGCAGGGACGTTAATCATTTCACCGATGGTATAAACAACAGCTGATAGAAGGATTGGTACCAAAGTCTTAAAGGTAAAGGCTGCAAAGAGCCCACTGGCAAAAATGGCAGAGCCTAAAACGAGTTGCGGTATCAATGTCATTTGTCGCGTCAGCCGGTTGGCAGTCGTCATAAAGAGGACAATCATGATGGTATTGATTAAGACAGTGATGCTCAGCAATTTTGCCCCAGTCACCTCAAAACCAAATAAGGTGCTTGGCTGATAGATAGTCTTGTAATGAACGGCAATGTAATTGTCAATCTGAGCCCAAACACTAGCAAAGAGAATTGTTCCCGCTGAGTAAATCATGAAAGTCTTGTCCTTGACAACGTCTCCGTAATTAGCAAAGGTTGATAGAATCCCCTTACCGTGGTTAAAATCCAGATTAACCGGTCTAGTTTCGGCAAATTTAAAGTACATCGCCATAAAGGTAAATAAGGCAATTCCTGTCATAGCAATGAGTAATTCGAAGAAATGATGGTCATAAAAAGCACCAGCAATTCCTGATCCCAACATCACCGCAACATTAATTAACCAATAATTGATGGTGTAAACGTAACGACGGTTTTTCTCATCTGTTAGGTCAATAATCATAGCATCATAGGCAGGATGGTTGAAATTCGACATAATCTCAACAATGAAAATCCCAACAAAGGTCAAAAGTGGCATCACTCGTCCAGGAATATTGGCAAGCATGGTTAAAATATAGCCAATCACAACACCCATATTGCCAGTATCTGCCACTTTTTTACGCCCTATCGAATCAGACAAATGCCCCCCATAGAGGATTGCAACAAAGCTGAAAACCTGTGTAATGATGACCAACATTCCAGTGATAAAAGCACCAAAATACTCCACATAGTACATAGACATAAAAGGGAAAATGGCAGATCCTAAAACCACAGATAGAAAGCTCAACTCCAAACGCCACTGCAACTGCTTGGGCAAGCTAAAAAATTCCTTCACTTCATAATCTCCTTAATCTCTACTAAGAGCGTTTCTTTCTCTCCAACACACTCACTAAAACCCAATAGAAAAAGGTAGCTAAAGCAGATATTCCAATCCCATCGTACCAGTCATAGGTACCTCCCATAACAAGATTACGAATCACAATATAAACTCCTGTCGAAATCAGCAGTAACACAAAGACAAATGCTATTCTTTTTAACATGTTCAATCCTCCACTAAATCCTTTCTAGTATAGCATAAAACCACCCGAAGGTGGTTAAATTGATAATAAGCCAATGAGGTTATTCAAAGTATGAGGAAAAATGGTAAACCAAATATTTTTGTACTTATATTTAACAATTCCAAATACAAATCCTATGCCTATATGAGGAAATATCAGTAAGATTTGTGACAAGGTTACTGTATGTAAATGAAGAAGTCCAAGTAGTACTGCTTGGACAATAATAGCAATCCAAATAGATATTTTCTCATTCAAATTTTCCTGAATAATACCACGGAAAATAAGTTCTTCAACCATTGGTCCAAAGAAAGTCATCACAGGTATGGTTGCCCACAGTGGCATCTGAATCATAACTGCACTAACTCTAAGATCATTTGCTAAGAATTCTTCTTGTAAATGTAAAACAGTCATGATACTATCACTTAGCCAATTAAAAATAATAGCACTAGCTAATTGCAAAATAAAAATACCTAAAATAAGATAAACTAATTTCCATTTGTGACTTAAAAAGGATTTTAACTGGTTTAATAAGTCGTTTTTGAAAAGAACGATACCCCACAGCCAAAATAAAATATACAAGACTAATTTCCATTGCAATGATAGTCCAATTATCTCTTCAAATATGATTTGAGCACCATTAAAGAAAAATAGAAAAGCATAGGCTAAAAAGTAGAGTACTACTGCCAATCGAGCCTTCATACGTAACCTCCAAAAATTGATTTTAGGTTACAATGTTTTCTTGAGTTTCCTTTATCATTAGAACAAACACAATAAGTCGATAAACAAGCGTTAAGAAAAGAGCTGTTTTTAAATCAACAAAAATGAGACCTACTAGGTAAATAAAGATCATCCCATAAGTTTTAAGATTATCGAACTGTCTCAATTTTTTGATTTTTGGTAACGATAACTCCAACCAGTCATCTAAAGAAAGTTGATAACACTTAGCTAGACCATCTGGAATGGTTCTCCCTTTTTCCTAATTAATGACTGTCTGTCTAGAAACACCTATTTTTTCTGCTAATTTTTCTTGACTGTCATTCTCTGCCAATCTAGCTAATCTAATTTTGTCCCCAAGAAACATCCTAACCTCCTTCAGTTTATAGCAAGCCTACTATTTATCCTAGTCAAAATCCTTTTACATTAGTGTAGAAATCCTAATACTTCCCTAATTCTCTCAAACTGGTGTGATTCTCCTGAATACGGCGGAACATTTTTTCCATATCAGCTTTTGTAAAGTTGACAAGAACTGGTCTGCCGTGTGGACAGTTATAGGGATTTTTCGTTTGTGATAACTGTACTAGCAAATTACGAGCCGAATAATCATCTAAGGTATGATTAGCCTTGATACTACGTTTACAGCTCATCATGATAGCAAGCTCTGCGCGGTATTTCTTAATTGACACCTCATTTGTTAGAAGCAGCATATCACACATCTCATAGATGCCACTTTCAATCTCTTCTTCTTTCATCCAAATCGGATGCTCACGCAAGATAAAGGTATTTTCACCATAGGATTCTAAGTTAATCCCTACTTCATTTAACATGGGCATTTTTTCTTGTAAACTTAAAAAGTCAGAAGTTGAAAATTCAAACAAATAAGGGACTAGTAGCTGTTGTAAAGAATTGTCAACGTCACCAATTTTGTCACGATAGTATTCATATTTCACACGCTCCTGAGCCGCATGCTGGTCAATAATATAGAGCCCGCCTTTTCCTTGAGCAAACAAATAAGTGCCGTGCATCTGCCCAAAGTAATCTAACTCAGGGAAAGTTGACTGTTCTTCGTTTTCTAAATTTTCTAGGAGGCGATTCAGCTTTGCCTTATTTTTAAAATCAAGATTATCATGCTCATCATCTTCTGGAAAACAGCTACGCTCTGCCACTTTGACACTTGACGGTTTGTTTACAACATTGTCAACTTCTGACGGCTCTGCTATTTTCTCAGAGATTAAAACATCTTCAACAATTGTTGTTTCAGGTTTTACAAAGAAATCTTGTTTCTCTGTATCGTAATAAAGATTTGTTGATTTTAGCGGGAGACTAGTTTGTACTGGCTTCTCGATTTTTCGGACACTTGATTTGGCTAGATTTTCTAAAGCATCTGGAATCAACTCTTGAGCTCGCAAGCTATCAGCAATCGCAGAGCTAATCAGCTGCATCAGTTCTTTCTCTTTAGAAATTCGTACCTCCTGCTTAGTTGGATGGACATTGACATCAGCAAGGTAGGGATCAATTTGGATATCAATCACGGCCAATGGAAAACGTCCTACCATGAGCTTAGAACCATAGCCATCTAAAATCGCTCGATTAAGCAAAAAGTTTTTAATGTAACGGCCATTAATTAAAAGAGTAATATAATTACGATTAGCCCTTGTCAACTCTGGTAAAGAGACATAACCTGATACTTCAAAATCAAGGTCTGAAGCTGAAATCTCAACCATCTTTTTAGCAGTATTTAACCCATAGATACCAGCAATAGCCTGTCGTAAATCTCCTGTCCCGGAGGTTTTAGTCAGCTCACGTCCATCTGCAATAAGGGTAAAAGCAACTTCTGGATGAGCCAGGCTCAAGCGATTGACCACATCAACGATATGGGCCAATTCCGACTGCAGGGTTTTCATGTATTTGAGACGAGCTGGGGTATTGAAAAAGAGATTTTCCACCGTAATTTTAGTACCAATAGGGGTGGCAATCGGCTCAATACTTTCAATTTTACCGCCATTTGAAACTAAGATTGTCCCGTGCTCTTCACCCTCCGTAGCGGTAACAATAGTCATATGACTGATTGAAGCAATAGATGGCATGGCCTCACCACGAAATCCAAGCGTTCTGATACGAAAAAGATCTGCCTGTGTCTTTATCTTACTAGTGGCATGGCGGCGTAGAGCAAGTTCGACATCACTAGAACTCATTCCTTCACCATTATCGGTTATTTGAATCTTTTTGAGCCCTGCTTCTTCAATCTCAATGGTTACTTGCTTACTGCCTGCATCAATAGCATTTTCAAGCAATTCTTTGACCACACTTGCAGGACGTTCAACAACCTCTCCAGCAGCAATTTGGTTAGCTAAAACCTCAGGTAATTCAATAATTTTTGTCATAATTTTCCTCGCTTTATTTGAGTTCTATTATATCATAAGATAAAAAAATAGACCTAGTTACAACAGACACATCAAAAAACGACTTCTTCAACACTTGAACAAAGTCGTTTTTTATAATGATTTTTCATTTATATTATTCCCAATAAATGATTGCTGCCCTCATTGCACTATTGAAATAGTAATAAACCATAAAACTCTTAGTTGTTTTATCTGTTTATCGTGTAAATCCGATAAATCTCATCTCTCACTACACTAACTTCTTCAACTCGTAGAGGGCATTCATCGCCTCCATTGGAGTTAGATTCATCACATCAATCGCTTGTAATTTTTCAATTAGTACTGAGTTTTCATTTTCTGGGAAAAGGCTGAGCTGTTCTCCAATATGAGATTGCTCTACGTCTCTCAACTGCTCTTCTACTGTATTGAGTTGAACTGCTCCAGTTTCCAATTTCGTCAAAATACTGTCCGCACGGCTCAGTAAGGGCCTTGGAAGCCCAGCAATTTTCGCCACATGAATACCATATGATTTATCCGCAGGACCATCCGCAATTTTGTGGAGGAAAGTGACTTCTCCATCTTTTTCTAAGGTCGATACATGAACATTTACAAGACTTGTCAACGACATTGACAGCTCTGTCAACTCATGATAATGAGTTGCAAACATAGTCTTAGCTCCAACTTTATCATGAATGTATTCAATGATTGACTGGGCCAAAGCCATTCCGTCATAGGTAGCCGTTCCTCGTCCAAGTTCATCAAAAAGAATTAAAGATTTTTGAGTAGCTCGTTGAATTGCATGGTTAGCTTCCATCATTTCCACCATGAAAGTTGATTGACCTGAAATCAAATCATCTGCCGCCCCAATACGTGTAAAGATGGCGTCAAATACCGGTAAAGAAACCGAATCCGCCGCTACATAAGATCCCATCTGTGCCATAATGACTGTCAAAGCTAACTGTCTCATGTAGGTTGATTTACCAGACATATTTGGCCCTGTAATCAGCTGCATGGTTGTCTGACTATCAAAATGGATACTATTGGGAATGTAAGCTTGAACTCCCATAACTTTTTCGACAACCGCATGGCGACCTTTTTCAATAGCAATCGTTTGATTATCATTAAATGCTGGGCGCACATAATGATTAATCTCTGCTACCACTGCCAAGCTCTGTAGAACATCAACTGTTGCGATTGCTTTAGCTAACCTCTGTAAACGATCAATGTAGCGTTCAACCTGTGCACGAATACGCATGAAAATATCGTATTCAAGCGTTGCAGATTGCTCACGCGCTTCAAGCATTTCACCCTCAATTTTTGCTAATTCTGCTGTTCCAAAACGCTCTGAATTTTTGAGGGTAGCCTTACGAAAAAAATAATCTGGTACTAAGGAGAGGTTAGAATTGGTCACATGGAAATAGTAACCGTCTTTTCTATTGTAATCAATTTTGAGGTTATTGATCCCTGTCGCAGCACGTTCTCGTACCTCAATATCAGCAATCCAAGTTGTTCCTTCTTTCATCACTTTACGGTACTTGTCTAAGGTCTCGTCAAAGCCTGTTCGGATGATATTCCCCTCAGAAACCGTCGCTGGAGCATCTGGGTCAATGGCTGAACGAATGAGATTTTCTAGTTCAGGCAAGGTGTCAATTTGATTGACAAGTGTGTCAACTGCCTGATGTCCGAATGATTCTAAAATTGCTTTGATATAGGGCACTTGAGCTAAGGTTTGGCCTAATTGTAATAAATCTTTAGGATTGGCCTTACCAAATGACACACGGCTTGCTAAACGTTCAATATCATAAACACCTTTAAGACCATCTGATAGATCACTACGTTCAATAAATTGCTCTAAAAAGACTGCTATGATTTCTTGACGCTCTAAAATTCGCTCTAAGGAGACTAAGGGTCTGTCAATCCAGTTGCGCAATAAACGCATGCCCATTGCTGTTTTGGTTTCATCTAACAACCAGTAAAGGCTGCCATGCTTTTTGGTCGTCCTTGCATTTTCAAGCAAGTCTAAACTTGACTTCGTTGCATAACTCATTTGAAGGTAATCTTTAACTTCATAGTGAACTACCTTTTGCAAGTGAGACAGCTCTCTCATTTGAGTGCGATGAATGTATTGCAATAATTTTCCAGCGGCAGCTTTTTCCAAATCTGTCAACGCACTGTCAATCAAATGAACATCACTGTAAACGTCTAACTCCTGAGACAATAAAATATTCATCTGCTTGGTTAAAATATGCTCATCTTCTTCTGACAACTGATAACCGATAACCACTTCACGTGCCTTAAGGTTCTGCACTTCACTGCAAACACTAGAAAAATCAGATAAGTTAGTCACAAAAAATTCACCCGTTGAAACATCCATATAAGACAGAGCAAAATCCTGTCCTTTACGGTCAACAGCAACTAGGAAGTTATTGCCATTATCTGGTTTTGTAGAATCAACAGCTGTTCCTGGGGTAATTACCTGAACAACTTCTCGCTTAACCACACCAACTGCAGTCTTAGGATCTTCCATCTGTTCAGCAATAGCCACCTTATGCCCCAACTCAACGAGTACATCTATATATTGTTGCGCAGAATGATGAGGTACTCCCGCCATTGGAATAGGATTTTCAGCATTTTTATTACGACTTGTCAAGCCAATCTCTAAAATCTGCGCAGCTTTGACCGCATCCTCATAAAAAAGTTCGTAGAAATCGCCCATGCGAAAAAGCAAAAAAGCATCTGGATACTGTGCTTTAATATCCAAATACTGTTGCATGCCTGGCGAAATTTTTTCATTTGCCATAACTTATTGATTAATGGAGCTTAAACCTGTGACATTCACTGGTTAAAAATCATTTTAAATAGAGGCATCAATCTGAGCAAAAATCAATTTAACAATATCTGCCCCTATCTGATTTTCACTAAGCCCAAGTTTAGTCAATTAAAAACTAACTAAACACTCCTTTCCCAAATTTATTACTGTTTTTAAATACTAGCAAGCAAATCTTTTTCATAATCGCTTGCAATAGTCTCGTCTTTACAAACAACAAGAAGTGTATCTGCGCCAGCAATTGTTCCTAAAATATTTTCATTAGCATCTTTATCTATGATATTTGCTAAAACATCTGCTTCACCTAACTCTGTATGAAAAACAAGCATAAATCCTGCACGCGCCACTCGACGAATATATGACCTAGCTGCTTGACTAAAGTGTGAACTAGCGGCCTCCGATAAACTATAGTAAAGTTTTCCCTCATCGTCACGAAGTTTCAAAAGACTAAGTTCTCTTAAATCACGAGAAAGTGTTGCCTGCGTGACAGAGACTCCGTAATCTTCAAGGAGCACTTTAATTTCTTCTTGAGTTCCAACATGATTTTCTGAAATAATCATTTTAATCAGTTCATGTCTATTTTTTTTATTGATCATACAATACCAACTAAGCAGCAATCAGAAAATAGGTTCACCATTCTATGCGTCATTTGATTTTCTAACCCTGTAGTTCATTCAGTTTTTGCTCTAACTGAACAGTCCTTTCTATAATATTTATCCCTATAATTTCATTTTTCGTTTAAGATTATAACAGATACACTGAAAATATACAAATTTAAAGGGAGAATTAATCCATTTTATTTCATCTTTTATCAATATTTTTTTATTATCGTCGTTCAAATCATTAAAATTATAAGCTGAAAACAGTAAAACAACTTATAAAACTATGATAATAGCTTATATATTCATTTTCCTATAGATTTCTGCTCAATTCTAGTGTATTTTTTCTAACCTCGCTCCTTTTATGGTAAAATATAGAGGATAATTATTTTCACATTGGAGAGACTATGGACACAAAATTAATGATTGCAACTGAAATTGCAAAGGCTGTTCCCGAACTTGAGTTGGAGACTATCTTAAATCTCCTTGAAAAACCTAAAAATGCAACGATGGGAGACCTCGCTTTCCCTGCCTTTTCTTTGGCAAAGAGCTGGCGCAAGGCTCCTAACGTCATTGCTAGTGAAATTATTGAAAAAATTGATGGGACGAACTTTGAAAAAGTTGAAGCTGTTGGCCCTTACATCAATTTCTTCTTAGATAAAGAACAAATCTCTGCTCAAGTACTAGCACAAGTCATTTCGGCAGGTTCTCACTATGCTGACCAAAATATTGGTGAGGGACGCAATGTAGCTTTCGACATGTCTAGTCCAAATATCGCCAAACCCTTCTCAATTGGTCACTTACGTTCTACAGTTATTGCTGATGCTTTAGCTAATATTATGGCAAAGCAAGGCTACAAGCCTGTTCGTATCAACCACTTGGGGGATTGGGGTAAACAGTTTGGAATGCTTATTGTTGCCTACAAAAAATGGGGGGACAAAGCAGCTGTCGAAGCGAATCCTATTAACGAACTTCTCAAGCTCTATGTCCGTATCAACGCAGAAGCTGAAGAAAATCCAAGCCTAGATGAAGAAGCACGTGAATGGTTCCTTAAATTAGAAGCTGGTGATGAAGAAGCCACTTCTCTATGGCAGTGGTTCCGTGATGAGAGCTTGGTAGAGTTTAACCGTCTTTATACTGAGTTGAATGTTTCATTTGATAGTTATAACGGTGAAGCTTTCTACAATGACAAGATGGATGAGATTGTTGACCTTCTAACTGAAAAGGGACTTCTTGAAGAATCTCAAGGTGCTCAAGTCGTAAATCTTGAAAAATATGGCATTGAACACCCAGCTTTAATCAAAAAATCTGATGGTGCAACACTATACATCACCCGTGATTTGGCAGCAGCCCTTTACCGTAAACGTACTTACGATTTCGCTAAATCTATCTACGTTGTTGGTAACGAACAGGCGGCTCACTTCAAACAATTAAAAGCTGTTCTTAAAGAAATGGGATACGACTGGTCTGACGACATGACTCACGTGCCATTTGGTTTAGTTACTAAAGAAGGTAAAAAACTATCAACACGTAAAGGAAATGTCATCCTACTTGAGCCAACTGTTGCCGAAGCAGTCAGCCGTGCTAAAGCTCAAATCGAAGCTAAAAATCCAAACTTGGCTAATAAAGAAGCTGTTGCACATGCTGTCGGTGTCGGAGCGATTAAGTTCTATGACCTTAAAACAGACCGCATGAATGGTTACGATTTTGACCTTGAGGCTATGGTTTCCTTCGAAGGGGAGACAGGACCTTATGTACAATACGCGCACGCTCGTATCCAGTCAATCTTACGCAAAGCTGATTTTGTGGCAAAAGCTGACGCAACCTATAGCTTAAATGATACTGAAAGTTGGGAGATTATTAAACTTATTCAATCTTTCCCACAAGTTATCAACCGTGCCTCAGATAATTTTGAACCGTCAATTGTTGCAAAATTTGCCATCAATTTAGCGCAAGCCTTTAACAAATATTATGCACACACACGCATTCTTGACGAAAGCCCAGAACGTGACAACCGCCTAGCCCTCAGCTACGCAACTGCAACTGTCCTCAAAGAAGCACTTCGTCTCCTCGGTGTTGAAGCCCCAGATGAAATGTAATATTATAAAAAACACGCCCTCGCTTGAAGGCGCGTTTTTTAGTTATGGTAAAAGCCAGACATAAATCAGTGATACAAGTATTGCCAAAATAGTGAAAATGACTGTAAAAACTAAAACAATCAGAGGCTTCTGATAAGGGTATTTGGCATTTTCGGCAATGGTTTCTGTCTCACTCAGAGTTTCTCCTTGGCTAAAAGCAACAATTTGTCGATAGGTTTGAACCTGATTATTCTTCTTGATTTTTTCAATGCGATTAGCAAAATGAACTCCTAGCCCCAAAAGAGGCAAATAAATCAACAATCCCCACCAGCCTAGGTAGTAAAAAGCGGGAAATACTAATAATAAAATAGCAATCATACACCCTATCATATAGCGTGTTGCCTTATTCATCTCCTTAATATCCTCTTGTTTGATAACCTGTTTCATTTCTTCAAGGTCTCCTTTTATCAATTGATCCAAGGTAAGGTTAAAACACTGACTCAGCAATATCAGAGATTGTAAATCTGGATAAGATTTTTCAGTTTCCCAATTGGAAATGGTTTGTCTACTAACATAAATTTTTTCTGCCAATTCTTCCTGAGATAGTTGCAATTGCTGTCGCTGTTTTTTAATCTGTTGACAAACTTCCATAAATTCTCCTTTCTATCTTTTTCTTACACAAACTAACCTCCTTGGTCATCTGTATTATCTATCATTTCTCTTTCTTATTCTATCAAATTTTCTTGACTAAGTAAGAAAAACCCTTGTCAAAAATTTTTGACAAGAGGATTTCACTAATCTACACTCTTTAGGGCTTCTAACATATCTACTTTTCTCAATTTGTGATTGACAAACCAGCCTAGCATGCTCAAAATCCCAATGATAGCAATAATCGGTACCAAATAAATATAATAGGCGACCTTAGGTTGAAACATAATTTGATTCGAGCCAATCATATTAAGAATAATCTGATGAAGCCACTTCCCACCAAGGAGGCCTGTGACAATTCCAATCCCAGAGAGAACAATCGTCTCACGATAGATATACAACGTGACCTCTCGATTATGGAAACCAAGTACCTTAATTGTTGATAATTCTCTGATGCGCTCTGCCACATTGATATTGGTCAAATTGTAAAGAATCACCACACCTAGCATCACAGATAATATGATTAAGATAATCATGACTGACTGTAAAGAATTCGCAACCGTATGCAGTGTCTTTTCCAATGCTGTGTTTTGTGCTACTGCTGCAACTTCTTCCATGGCAAGGAAATCAGCTGCCTTATTTTGAACAATCTTCGGTACACGATTTTTTAAGGTTACCAAGTAACTGTTCGACTTAAACTCCTGATCTGTAATCTTTTCATAGTAATCAGCAGTCATATAGACGTATTGTCCCACATACATTTCCGTGATACCAGATACAGTCACAGTCACCTCTTGGTCAGCTAATGTCAGCTTAATCTTATCTCCTTGAGAAACACCGTATAATTTGGCTAACTTTTCAGTAATAATAGCTCCGCTTTGTCCCAAAGAAAGAGAAATTCCCGAGTCTCGCTCACGTAAGTTAATATAGTCTGAAAAATCGGAGCTATCTGTCACTAATAGGTTAACAGACACTTCATCATCATTCCCTTTTATCTTCTCCGTTAAGGCCTCAAAATAAACAGATTGAGATTGTTTTATCTGTGAATGATGCAAAGCTTTCTCAATAGCAAGCCTATCTTTTGACCTTTTTGAAGCCACAATCATATCATAGCGGACAATCTCACCAAACTGGGTGTCTGCAACACCTGAAATAGAAGATTGAATACCAAGCCCTGCAAAGAGCAAAGCTACTGACCCAGCAACACCAAAAACGGTCATGAGCATCCGTTGCTTATAACGGAAAATGTTTCTAGCCGTTACTTTATGCGTAAAACTGAGACGCTTCCAAATAAAAGTAACCTTCTCTAATAAAATTTTTGAACCTGCAACAGGAGGTTTAGCTTGTAACAAGTAGGCTGTTTTTTCGCTTAATTCACGCTTAGCCACCCAGTAAGTCGGTAAGACTGCTGAAAGCAACGCCAGTCCAATAGCAACTAGAGTCCAACTTGGATAAAAATAAGTCCGACTACTTCCAATAATTGTTCCTTCTGTTAAAATATTTCCAATCACTGGCGACAAAAGAAAATGCCCACCTAAAACACCGGCTATCGTACCAAGTAAACTAGCAACTAATCCATAGATGACAAACTTAGCAATAATTTGTCTATTGGTATACCCAAGTGCCTTGAAAATACCCGCTTTCTGACGTTCCTCATCAACAAAACGGGTCATTGTTGTCAACGTTACCATAGCAGCTACCCCGTAAAGCACCACAGGGAAAACATCCCCAACCGCTAAGATAGAGTCAGCTCCCATAGAATAGGTCGCATATCCCTCTCCTCCTGGAAGAGTCTTACGGGTATAGACAGAATATTTAGGTTCTTTCAAATCAGCAAGATCTGATTTAGCCTCTTCCAAATCTTCTCTAGCCCTTGCTATTTTTAGCTCTGCTTCTGACTTTTGCTGATTATAAACTTTCTCAGACTGGGTCAATGCTGAACTTCCTTTATCTAAATCTTCCTGATTAGTTGAGAGGTCACTTCTAGCTTCTTCGATCTGCTCCACCTTGATTTGATAGTCAGCATAGCCTGATTCATATTCTGATAAACCAGATTGATAATCTTTTAATCCTGACTCATACTCTGCCATTCCTTGATTATAGGCATCTAAGCCCGATTCATACTGAATCATTCCTTCTTGATAAGTAGCAAGATTGTTCTCATAAGTAGATTTCCCCTCTTCATACTGCGCCAAACTTTCTTTGAAGGTTGATTCGCTTTTAGTCAACTCGACTTCTTTTCGAGCTAATTCCTCTTGAGCTAAGCCAAGTTCACCTACCGTCATGGGATCAATACCAGCAGCAACCAGCTCATCTGTTTTAGCATAAATTTCTTCCTGTCTTCTTTGAAGCTCCTCCTTACCACTAGCAATCTCCTGTTGGCTTGCATCCAATCGAGATTCCATTTCATCTAAAAAAACTTTGGCTTGATCTAGTTCTTCTTTCGCCCTGTCTAATTGTAACTTAGTATCTTCTAACTTTTGCTTAGTATCCGAAAGTTCTTTTTTTGACTGCTCTAATTTAGCAGCATTAGCATCTAATGCCTTCTTAGCCTCCGAAAGTGTATCAGTAGCTTGATTAAGTTTTTCTTGACCTAGGTGGACTTCTTCACTTGCCGTATCAATTTTATTTTGCCCATCTGCTAGTTCTCTTTTCCCGTCAGAAATAACTTGCGCAGCGTCAGCTAATTTTTGCTCAGAATCATAAACCGAATCGTAACCTTCAACGATTTCGGCTTGTGCGGACGCTCTAAGCGTCGTTAGACGCTTTTTACCATTATCCGCCAATAGCTCTTCCAAATCTTCGCGATGCTTGGTTAAATGTTCTTCATAACTATTGTGATAGTAAGCTACTTTGTCCAACTGGTTATAAGAAATACGCGCTATCATGTATACGTCAGAATCAAAATGATCCTCGGAAACAACTGCGTATCCTTTTAACTCACCTGTCCCAGAGTTCGTTTGTCCCATCACCTCGTTGTCCCAAATTTCAGGTGACTGAACAAAACCAACAACTGTAAATGTTGTCTTTGTTAAATGGCCTTGTTCGGATTGTTTAAAATAAATTGTCTCACCAAGACGATAATCCTCAGCCATCTTCTCAGCAAGAGCAATTTCCCCCTTTTTATGAGGTAGGTGGCCTGAGACTAACTGGTATTGAGAAATCTTATCTGTCTTTGAAAATACTCTAATAGCATCATGACTATTCGCAATGGTGACATCTGTTAAGTAACCAAATTCGATAGTCGCTCCAGGTAGGGCTGATAATTCTTTTACATCTTCTTCATCTAACCCATAATCTGCCATAACCGCTAAATCCATAAGATGAGCTGTATCAATAAATTCTTGAGCAGTTCTTCTCATATTAGGAGTTGTTACCTTAAGAGCTATCAAGGCTAGAGATCCAATTCCCATCAAAGCAAAAATCGAAAAAAACCTTCCTTTGGATTTTGTAAAGGACTGACGAATATCCTTCCAATAAATCGTCTTTTTCAATGTTAATACCCCCTAATACTCTAAGGTCGCAATATCCTGTGGGTTAGGATTTAAAGTTACAGATTTGACTGTTGCATCACGCATATGAATCACCCTATCTGCAATTGGAGCCAGTGCTGAGTTATGCGTCACAATAATGACAGTTGCCCCTTGCTTTCTAGATCTGTCTTGTAAAATTTTTAAGACTTGTTTACCCGTCTCATAATCTAAGGCCCCCGTCGGCTCATCACAGAGTAATAATTTTGGATTTTTAGCCACTGCACGCGCAATGGATACCCGCTGTTGCTCTCCACCAGAAAGCTGCGCTGGAAAGTTATCTAGACGATGCGACAAACCAACTTCAGTTAATATTTCCACTGGATCCATGGCATCCCGAACAATCTCAGAAGCCAGTTCAACATTCTCTTTTGCTGTTAAATTAGCTACTAAATTATAAAATTGAAAGACAAAACCGACATCATCTCTCCGATAATTTGTTCTTTGGTGCGAATTAAATTCAGAAATATCAACACCATCAATAATGACATGGCCATCATCATTGGTATCCATGCCTCCCAAAATATTAAGAAGAGTTGATTTCCCAGCACCGGATGAGCCTAAAATAATGACTAACTCTCCTTTCTCAATCTCAAAGGTCACATCTTCATTTGCAGATATTATTGTATCTCCCATTTGATAACGTTTAGAAACTGCTTTAACTTCAATATAAGACATTTTTACCATCTTTCTAAGTTACTATTCTTGACATAATTTCCATCATCTTATATACTAATTTTATCACAAAAATAGACAAAGCGTTGATTTTAATTACTGTTTCTTAGTTCGAAATGATAAGTTCTCAATAAAATCAATAATATCTCTTGAAAAGGAAAAGTGATTAGTAATGACTAAACAAATCCGTCACACAGAAACTAAAAATAACATCAAAAAAGCTTTTGCACAGCTTTTATCTCAAAAAAGTTTCGAAAAAATCTCAGTTACTATCATCTGTCAAACGGCTAACATTAATCGTGGTACTTTCTATCTACATTATAAAGATAAGTACGATATGATGGAAAAGCTAAAAGAAGATACACTAGCTAAAGTTTATGCGATTGTTACTCAAGAAAATCAGGCTTTTAGTAAAGATATCGTTTGCGAAACTCTTCACTACCTTTATCAAGATATTGATTTTTTAAATGTACTTGCCAATACACCATATATTAAGCTCCCTCAAATTATTCGAGAATTCATCTCTTATATTTTAGATAATATCCCTGATTTTGATAGCTATCTTAACGAAAAAATAGCTATACCACTCAATTATGCTAAAGTTTCCTATATAGCTTCTATTGAATCTATTATGACTGAATGGATTCTGTCTGGGGGGAAAGAAAGTCCAGAAGAATTAACAGATATTATATTCCAAATTTCTTAAGCCAAGTAAGCTGGTCAAGAAATCAAATCCACCCAGCTAATAATTTAAAGGCATAGAATCATTCGTATTCAAAACGAACGATTCTATGCCTTTACTGTGTTCTAGAATTCTTTCCTGCTCTTTGATGGTAAGCTAGATACCGATTTGAAAAGTGGTCTTCTGCTACAATATTTTCTTAGAGGCAGGCTTATTTAATAAAAAAACAATAAGCATTCCTAAGAGAAGTTGTCTCAGTGTCATCTCACTTCCCATTGACATATATGTATTATTTCTGGTATTTTATGCAGTCTTTACAGTAACGAAGATGCCACAACTAGCACTTTCTGGAGTAGTAAAAATACTAAAACGATTAAATTTTAGTGTGAGATGAGGAGCAAAATTGTACAATGAACAGTTTCACTCTCATATCCGTATAGGATGGCGCTAACGATTGCGTCGTACTAAAATAGTCTAGTATGTTTTAGGTTCAAACTTGAAAATGAAAAAGTGTCCAGTTGCAGACTTCCAATCAACCACTGCGTTAAATTATCTCTACACTAAAATTTAAGAGGCCGGGATATTTTTGTCCCAACTTCACAATCCTTTTCACCTATTCCTTGGCTCCTGTTCCCTCAGGTGAAGCTGTAGAGCCCTCTGGAGTAGTGTTCGCCGGCGGAACAATGGTCCCTGAGAAATATGCACCATTACTGATGCCAACTTCAACAGTATAAGCTAGAGGTAACCATGTTTCTTTAGCATTCTGTGCAACAACAGTTCCCTTAGGTTGATCTGAATTGACATAGTAACTCGTAAAATAAATTTCTGCTCCTTTCGAACGAAACTCATCATAGAAATATTGTTGGAGTTCTCCTTCATTTTTTCCAGATAAATCACGAATATAAGGAGCCCCTGCTGAATAAACAACCTCTACATTTTTATCATCTTTTTCAGTTAGTTCTGTTCCCGCTTCTTTGGACTGAGAAATCAAAGCACCATACGGTGAATTTCCATAAACTTGACGTACAATAACAGTCAAACCTGCTACTGAAGCTGCTTGTGTCATAGTTAATGTTGAAAAATCTGGAACCATGATACCTTTACCTGCTGAAACTTGCATGATTATTTTTGATTTTTTTGCCACCTTTTGTGTAGCAGCAACAGATTGTCCCATAATCGTTCCCGCAGCTAGGTTGGAGCTCGCTTTTTCTTCATAAGTGACTTCAATGCTATTTGTTTTTGCCCAAGAATCAACATCCGTCTTAGTTTTACCAACAAAATCTGGGACTTCGATATTAGCTTCAAGAACCTCTTTACCACGAGAATAAGTCAAAGTTGCCTTATCGCCTCGAGTATAGTCACTAGATGGGATTGAGTTAGCAATTTCTAATTTGATGAACCGACCTTTTGCAGTTGTATCACTATAAATTTGTATCAAATTAAGATTTTTAGCCTTATTTTCCTCAATCCACTTTTGAGCGTCCACATAAGTCATTTTAGAAAAATCAGGTAAAGATAATATTTCTTTAGGATTCGCGCCTAAAGAACCTACAACAGATAACTTACTACCTTTGGCCACCTTTTGTCCTTCTTTGACTTTTTGCGACACAATAATATTTTCATCGTATTTAATACTATGCTCTTGCGTTAATTCAATTTCAACACCATATTCATTCCCCCACTCACGCGCCTCTGTAACCGTTTTACCAATAAAATTTGGGACAGCAACATGAGTGAATTGATAAAAGAGAAATAAGCCTAAAGCTAGACAAGAAATAATACTTACTCCAATTAGAATGAATTTCCGTCTTTTTGTTTTCTGATAATCTGGATCAACTTCTGTTTCTTCATGAGACTCATCGCGTCGTCTCGTTATGACTTCTTCTCGTCCTTGTCTTCTAAGGCTCGGCCGTTCTCTTTCTCCTTCCTCTTGATGAGCAAAGAAATGGTCTATCTGTTTTTGTTTTACTTCAGAAACCTTTGAAAAAACTTCTGTGCCACCTCTTGATTTCTCACTAGAACGAGCGACACTTTGAAAAACATCGCCATCAATCTGTTTTTGTTCAGACAAGGGTAATTTTTCAAAAACGTTTCCAGTTTCGTGTGTTACAGATTCGGGGTTCTCTTTCTGGAGAACTTTTCGTTTTTTATCTTCCTCCAAAAGATCTTCATAATGATTACCAGAAAACTTTGACAAAAAATCACTCATAAGCTTTTAGCTTTCCTTTCCTTAAATAGTAAATTTCATCTGACAGGGTCGCAATTTCTTGAGAATGGGTTACCACAACGACGCATTTCCCGTGTTCATGTGCCAACTTTTTGAAAATTTCAACAATCTCTTGCTCCATTTCCTCATCTAAATTTCCCGTTGGCTCATCTGCTAAAATAACATCAACATTTGTCGCTAAGGAACGAGCAATCGCCACGCGTTGCTGTTCCCCACCCGAAAGACGATTAACTGGGCGATCTGCCTTACTTTTAACAATACCAATATAATCTAGTAAATTATAGGCTACATCAGTTTTATTGGCCGGTAATTCATTTTCCGTTATCGCCATTGGAACCATGACATTTTCAACAGCTGTCATATACGGGATAAGATTATAGTGCTGAAAGACGATTCCTATATTATTACGACGGAAAGTCTCGTAACCAATTTCCTTAATGTCTTTACCATTATAAAAAACGTTACCCTCTTTGGGACTCTCTAAAGCACTAAGAAGTGATAAAAGTGTTGTCTTTCCTGAACCTGACTGTCCTAAAATCGTGTAAAATTTCCCTTTTTCAAATGCGATATCTGTCTCTCTTAAAATATAACGACGATTCTCACCATCTTGGTAAAAGTAGGACAGATTTTTTGCTTCTAAAATTGCCATAGCATACTCCTTATGTAAAATACAAGAGGCAAAACAGACGATACATTTCCAAATAACAACAGAACCTGTCAACTAAAACTCAAAAATACTTTCAGTATAAAAAAACACTTCAGTACCTTAAAATTAATATTGTTTTAGTTAGATTAGTGAATCATTATCTTATATTGCCTCTAGACCATATTCAATAGCACTACATCATGATGCGTTTAGGATTAAGTCGTGTCACATAAGCCATCGGTACAATGGTTGCTAATAGAACCGTACCTAGCCCTAATCCATACATTAAGAACACATAACCCGCAGATAGAGTTACTTTATACTGACTAACCACATCATCAAGAGTTGTATGGGTGTTCAGTTCACTCAAACTACCATACATCACACCTCCAAATTGATCCATTTGATTAATTTGATGTTGCAAGAGACTATCTGATAAACCTTGTGCAATGACATTTCCTGTAAAGACAGCCAAAGTTATGGCAACGAAGGCAATCATAAACACTTCCACAAGTGTCTGCAAGACAACCTTACCACGACTTTCACCTAATGAAAGATAGATCCCCAATTCATGTTTACGATCACGTAAGAAAAGAAGAACCACTAAGGTAGTAATTAAAACCGTTGCACCAATAGCTACTACAAGGACGTAACCTGCCAATTTAGACATTGACTTAACAGGACCTGCAATACTATCATAATTATCTGAGTTTGCACGAACAATATAAAATTGTGGTAAATAAGCTTTAGCTTCCTGCTTAAATTTTTCAAGATCGTCAGGATTTTTAAGCACATAGACAGGCTGACCAATATTCTCTGCACTAACTGGAGCCTCCTCACCTGATTGCTCTGCAAACATTGCCATGCTTTCAGAAACAACTGCTTCTGCAATTTGATTTGGGAGATAAATAGTATTGGCAGCAGTCTGTTCCTCATAAGCTTTTTGATGGTCATCTTGAACAAAACCACTACTATCGCTCTTACCTTTATTTGCCTGCAACTGATTGATTCGGAAAATACCAACAATCTCTAAAGGATAATCTGTTTCTTTAGCCGTTTCATTGGTCTCATAGTTGATAACATAATGCTTAAAGGTTGCAGTATCCCCAATTTTTAAGTTATTCAATTCTGCTAATTGTTCTGAAATTAAGGCAACTGGTTTACCAGAGCTGACTTCTTCCTTTGTAAATTGACGTCCTGATGTCAGGCTAATTATCCTTTCTTCTAAAGGAATCAATTGAGGGGTTTGAGTTCCACGTAGGGTAAAGGCATAAGTTTTAGGATCTGGGAAACCTCCACTACCCATTTCTTGATTAGCAAGGAACTCAGGAATATACTGTTGCAAGCTATCTGTTGCACCCAAAGACCCCCCCACAGAATAATCAAAATATTTAACATAAGGAAGTTCAGACACTTTAATAACAATATCCTTTGTTAGCGGTTCAACCTTTTCCCAATCTGAATCTTTCATGTTCTCATAATCTGTCTGAATCGTTGCTGTCGCACCCATTTGAGATTTGATCTTCCGCTCTACATTCTGAGTAGCCTGCTGAATGGAAACAGCGCCAGCAATAACATTTCCCAAAATGAAAATAATAATGAAAAGCAATAGTGATTTCCCTTTACGACGGGTCACACTTAGCCAGGCACGTTTTAGATAATTCATAAGAACCTCCTTCTATTATGAAATAAGTGAAATAATAAGTTATATATAAAATATATACTTATATCTAAAAAATGTCAATTCATTTTATGAAGCGCTTCCAAAGATAGCTTTAAGGCTATTTTGCAGAAAACCAAATAAATCCATCCCAATTGTCAGTTTATTAAATTTTACTATTTTTTAAAGATGTTGCTGTAACCCCTTTCACATTTGATTAATACATTCCTAATACTAATTCAAAATCAAAAATTACTTTTAGTTTCTTTCTAAAAAGTACCGATGTTCCAAAGAACTAGAGGGCTTTGAGGAGGAAAACTGCCACCCAATAAATAGTTTAGAAACGAGATAGCGAAGGGACGTCAAGACTTCAAAACCATAATTTCTTTTTCAACTCTCACTAAGCAAGAAGGCAACTCTGATGCAAGAAATGTTTTAACTTCACTACGTTTGTTAGTCCATCAATCATATTAGAGAATCTAAAATTCTAATTGTGATTTCCAATGAGTATAAAATCAAATACTCAATAATCCTAAACGAAAAAACATGCCATTCCCATCAAGAGACTGTCTTAACTTTGTTATAGACTACACTTTATCATAATTTTTACGTATGATTTTAAAATCAGAACTAACAACTTCATCAACGTTGATAATGGAGACAAAAGCATCTTTATCAATATCTGCAATAATACGTTTCACATCCATTACCTCGCTTGGATTTAAAACAACATAAAGAATATTGTGTCTACGTCTCGAATAGGCTCCCTCTCCCTTGAGATAAGTCACTCCACGGTTAATCTCTCTGAGAATCGTCTGAGAAACTCGTTCTGATTCCTTAGTTACGATAATCATACCACGCACTGTATATCCACCATTTTGCACCATGGTTAAAACTTGACTATAAACAAAACTTGCAATCAAGGTATACATCATATGGCGAATATCAATATAAACCAGAGAGGCTAGCAATACTAGAGCATCAATAATCAAAAGACTTTGGCCCAATTGTCGTCCTGTTTTTGCTTCTATCACACGGCCAACAATATCTGTACCGCCCGTTGTGGCACCATATCGAAACACTAAACCACTACCTAGACCTGCAAAAATACCTGCTAAGAGAGCTGCAATTAAAAAATCCCCTCCTAAGTCTAAACGAACAGGGATTTTCATCCATAGGTCAATAAAAATTGACATCAAGACTGTCCCATATATTGTTAAAAACAGAGCTTTCTTACCAAAAACCTTAGCTCCTAAAATAAAAAGAGGAATATTAATCAAGAGAGTTGTATAGGCAGGGCTAATACCAGTTAAAGCATGAATAATAAGCGTAATCCCAGCTACACCACCTTCTGCCAAATGATTAGCCATGTTAAAATTTACAAAACCAAAAGTGTAAGTCGCTACTCCAAGAGCAATTAAAATGAGTCCCCGTAAAGTTATTTTGATATCGTGATGATTAGTCATACATCCTCCCCTTATTTTCCATGATTGCGGTATTTACTCTTACTTGCAACAAATTCTGGACTAACAATTTCGTCTACACTAGAAATAGCCACAAAAGCCTGCGGATCTATCGTTGCAAGGTATGCCTTAAGTTCACGCGTTTCTGTCGGATTCAGCGTAACATAAATGACTTCTTTGTCTGCTTTAGTATAGGCTCCTCCAGCCTTGAAATAGGTTACACCTCTTCCTAATTCTTTCATAATATAATTTGAGATTGTCTCATGTCTATCACTAATGATAAACAGTCCTCTAAGAGCGTATCCTCCATTTTCAACCAACTTAACCACTTGGCTATACATAAAGCTGGCAATGAGAGCATACATCATTTGGTTGAGGTTGATATAAGTCAACGAGATAGTCATCACAAAAATATCAATAGCTAAAAGAACCTGATTGAGGTGGATGCCTGTTTTATCTTCAACAATACGAGCAATAATATCGGATCCACCAATTGTTCCACCGTTTCGAAAAACTAGACCACCACCTAGCCCAGCAATTATCCCAGCAAAAAGAGAGATTACCAAAGCATCCTGATGAAGATTAATAATCATCGGTAATCTTTGAAACAACCAAACGAAGCCGTACATCGAAAAAATACCCCAAAGTGTATAAATCATGCTCCTGCGACCAAAAAGATATGCTCCTAATAAGATTAATGGTAAATTTATCAGGTAGCCAGTAAAGGTCGGATTAACCCCTAGAAGAGCATGAAAAACCATTGTTAAACCAGCTAATCCACCTGCTGCTATATGATTTGGTAAATTAAAATAAACAAAACCAAAGGCATAGACAGCTGCACCTAGGGCAATAAAAAATAGATTTTTGGGATGAAACTGGGGTAGATTTGTCATTAATGTTATCCTCGATTTGCCATTTTATCTAATCCTGTAAACTATTATGATAAGTGTTACATTTTTTATTAAAAAAGTAGAACAAGCAGAAAAGAGACAAAAGTAACACTCCAAAGAAATGAGTTTACTCTCATTTTCTCATTTCCAAGCTTCTTTTATCGTAAACTGAGAAAGGAATAGGACAAGGTAAGTCACTGTAAAATAGAGATAGACTTAACAATGTCCTAATCGTTATTCAATTGACCATAGCTTAGTCTGAATCATTAAATCTTCCTATAATCTGAACATTTTCAGAGATAGAAACAAATGCTTTCGGATCAGCTTTTTGCATATAGAATTTAAATTCGTAGAATTCTGCTTGAGTGATTACAGCGAGAAGCACCGCTTTTTTTTCATGGTTATAGGTTCCTTCAGCATCATTAATACAAGTTACTCCGCGGTTCAGACGCTTGTGAACCATTTTTATGACGCGATCTGGATGACTGGTAATAATCATAGCTTGCATCTTCTTTTGTTTAGTGTAGATAGCATTAGTAACACGACTGGAGACAAAGATTGTTACCATAGAATAAAGGGCATATTGCCATCCAAAAAGGAAACCTGCACAGATCATGATAGCCCCATTAACAGCAAGCGAAATATTTCCTACATCTCGTCCTATTTTCTTCCTAATAGTCAGACTAACAATATCCGTCCCCCCGCTAGAAATCTTAGATTTCAAGCTATAACCAATCCCTATCCCCATCACTAAACCACCAAAAATAGCATTAATAAGAGGATCAGTCGTTAACGTTAACTCTGGTACCAGCTGAATAAAGACAGAACTCATGGTAACCGTAATAAAGGTAAAAATAGTAAACTTATGTCCAATTTTGTGCCAAGCCAGAAGTAATAAGGGGATATTAATAGCATAGAAAGCAAAGGCAACTGGAATCTTAACTCCGACACTACGTAAACTAATAGCTGAAACCACCTGAGCTAAACCCGTTGCTCCGCTAGAGTAGACATGGCCTGGTTGGAAAAACCAATTGACCGCAATAGCTGATAATAAACCATATAGCAAAGAGGCTGAAATTTTCTCATCGTACTTTTCTTTTGAGATGCTTTTCAAAGCCCGCCAAATACCGAATTTCTTTGCCCAGAGACGGATAAAGAACTTCATTTTTTTCCAAAAAGTCGTTTTCTTAATCATGTTCCTTTACAAGAAGAGCCAATTCTTCCAGTTGTTTATCAGCAACCACACTCGGGGCCTGAGTCATTGGATCGACAGCCTTATTATTTTTAGGGAAAGCAATCACTTCACGAATGTTATCTTTGCCTGCCAAAATCATCACAAAACGATCAAGACCAATAGCTAATCCGCCATGAGGTGGGAAACCATAATCCATTGCTTCAAGCAAGAAACCAAATTGGTTATTTGCTTCTTCCGATGAAAAGCCTAGAGCTTTAAACATACGTTCCTGCATTGCTTTCTGGTTAATACGAAGGCTTCCGCCACCAAGTTCATAGCCGTTAAGCACAATGTCATAGGCTATTGCACGAACATTTTTCAGGTCTCCCTCAAGCTCATGCACGGATTCTGCCGTTGGTAAAGTGAACGGATGGTGAGCAGACATGTAACGCCCTTCCTCCTCAGACCATTCAAACATCGGCCAATCTACAACCCAAAGGAAGTTGAATTTAGAAGTATCAATCATATCAAGCTCTTTTGCAATACGATTACGAAGAGCACCAAGCGTATTATTGGTAACTTCAAGAGTATCAGCTACAAATAGTACCAAATCGTTTTCTGCAAGTTGTAAAGCATCTGTCAATTTTTCTTCAATAGCTGTCAAAAATTTAGCAACCGGACCGGCAAGACTACCGTCAGTCACCTTAACCCAAGCAAGTCCTTTAGCTCCAAACTGTTTTGCAAACTCTGTCAACTTATCAATATCTTTACGCGAATATTTATCAGCGTTCCCTTTAATAACAATAGCTTTAACACTGTCTGCTTCGGAGAATACTTTAAAGTCAACATCATTAACAATTTCTGTCAAGTCTTGTAAAAGCATCTCAAAGCGAGTATCCGGTTTGTCAGAACCATAGCTATTCATAGCAACATCATAGCTCATACGTGGAAACGGCAATGTCACTTCAATTCCTTTCGTATCCTTCATGACTTTAGCAATCATGCCCTCAACAATGTCCTGAATTTCTTGTTCAGATAAGAATGAAGTCTCCAAGTCAACTTGTGTAAATTCAGGTTGACGATCTCCACGTAAATCTTCATCACGGAAGCATTTTACAATTTGATAATAACGGTCAAAGCCGGCATTCATCAAAAGTTGTTTTGTAATTTGTGGACTTTGAGGTAGAGCATAAAAATGTCCTTGATTAACTCGAGATGGAACAAGGTAATCACGCGCTCCTTCTGGAGTTGATTTTGTTAACATCGGCGTTTCAACATCAATAAATTCCAAACCATCTAAGTAGTTTCGAATAGAATGTGTTACTTTAGCACGAAGTTTAAAATTTTCAAGCATCTCAGGACGACGAAGATCCAGATAGCGATAACGAAGACGGTTGTCATCTGAGACCTCTACACCATCTTTTACTTCAAACGGTGTTGTTTTAGCTTCATTTAGAATAGTCAATTCACTTACTTTCAGCTCAACTGCACCTGTTGGCAAATTATCATTAACCTGCTCACGAGCCTCAACTGTACCAGCAACTTCAATAACGTATTCGCTCCGTAACTTTTCTGCAGTCGCTACAACTTCTGCACTAGCTTGCTCAGGGTTAATGACTAACTGCATAATACCTTCACGATCACGCAAATCAATAAAGATAAGTCCACCAAGGTCACGACGACGAGATACCCAACCCTTCAAGGTCATTTCAGAACCAATGTGCTCAGCACGAACACGACCTGCATACATAGAACGTTGCATCATAAGATACCAAGAGCATTCAATTCGCCTAATTGACTAATTGAGATGGGGAAATCCAGGAATGCTAATGTCATCCCCTTGGCTAAAAGTTTGTTACGCAGAATCAATATCTTTTCTAACGGTTTTAGCCCAACTTTCAGTAAACAGAAGCTGAATAAGATACTCCCTATGCCCTTTCCTTTCTCTTTCTTAATTCATAATATTCATTCCCATCTATTATAGCAAAAAGCACACAAAAACCCCACCCCATAGGTAGAGTTTTTTTATTTTTAAGAAAAGCAAAGCAGTCATTTTCGAAACAAACTCCACTCTATTTCTTAGCAGGTTTTTTAGAAGCCTCTTCAACAGCTTTTTCGATTGTTTTAGCGTATAGCTCCGCCCCTTTAGTTGTTGTATCTGAGAAATGAACACCATCTGTTCCTCCCCAGATATCCTGATTAGCAATACCTGTTTGATACCAGTCAGCAATTGTGACATAATCGTACTTATGTGTTAAATCTAATTCATAATTACGTACCTCTGATACTCGACCATCCGTCGAATTATAAGGAGTAACAATAATAAGACGATGCCCTTTTGGCAGAGCTACCATAAATTGTTCCAAATCTTCTTGATAATTGTAAAGTGAATTAACACCAACAGCTAAAATCACAGTTAACGGTAAAGAATCATTTGAAATGTAATTTTGAAAAGTTTCATATGCAGAATCAAATCCTCTACTTACTGCGGCATCAAGTTGTGCTTCTGGTAATACTGTTTTAATAGCCTCTGAAGCCCTTAAAGTTACACTATCACCAATAATCATCAAACTACTCATCGCCGTTGCATCACCAGCTACAAGAGTATGAGTACGACTCATGTTACTATTGGCTTGCTCAAGTGCACTAGATCGTAAGTCCGTTTCAAATTGTCCAACTTTAGGTGCAAAAATAGAGATCACCAATGTTATAAGCGTCAACACAGCTAAGACACCGAAACCATACTTTTTATAGGGTTGCCATTCCAAATCCAAACCTAGAATGCTAGGCGTTTTTCCTAATAAAACCGGCTCAATAACATAATACGAAAGACTAGCTAAGATGACCGAAAAGAGCGTCGTGAAGAAAATTGAAAAAGGCAGTGGCATAAATTGATTAAAAATAACCAAGAAAGGCCAATGGAAAAGATAAATACCGTAGCTCGTATCAGATAGAAACGTTAGCACTTTCGGTTCATCAACTTCTGAAGATTTTTCATGAAGAATACGAGTGCAACATATCATAACGCCACCTAAGATACTTGATAACAAAAAACCAAATAAATAAGTGAATATATGATTGAAATCTAGAAAAAGACCCAGCAGAACTAAGCCCACAAAAGCTCCAACTCCTGCCAAGAAAACTTGCCTTGTTTGCCATTTCGTAACTTGTTTACGAAACTTCTTAGTCGTATCTTTAATACCAGTTACAGTTGCTAAGAAACTTCCTACAAAAAAAGGAAAGGCGTGAGCAATGCTTGAGAAATAAAGAGTGGAAAAATTATCCACAAGGAAAGCACCAATAAACATCGTCAGAAAACTAAGGGCAAAAAAGGTTCCTGAGGTCAGAAAAATAACGCCACGCAATTGAGTTGTTCGACTAACATGTTTAGAGGCCAACCAGATAATAATACCCCACAGTAAATAGAAATGAACCTCAATCGCCAAACTCCACGTGTGAAGAAACAGGTGGGGAATGAACTGATTTTCATAATTGGCACCAATAAAAAGTTCATAGAGATTTGTCGTAAATCCAAGTGTCGTCGCAATTTGTCGACCAATATCAGCAACAAAATCCCTTCTCACTAACAAAGTAAAGGGCATGACAACTAATACCATCAATACCAAAGGTGGGACAATGCGATAAAAGCGACGACGTAAAAAAGATACATAATCAATCTTGTTCGTCGTGGTAAATTCATCCAGCAGTAGAGCAGTGATCAAATATCCCGAAAACGTAAAAAAGATATCCACGCCGACAAATCCACCTGGGAAAATCGTTTTAAAATAATGGTAAAGAAGAACCAAGAGAAGTCCTGTTACCCTGACAGCTGAAAACCATTTTATTCTCATTTTTGATAAATCCCCTGTTTAAATGTTCCTTTATACGTTTTTTTACTTTTAGTTTTTAAAACACCTTTACCATCAGCTAAACCATTTTTAAAAGTACCTTCATAAATCCAACCTTGATGTGACGTAAATTTTCCTTGTCCCTCAAAAACACCATTATCAAAACTACCGACATAGGTGTCCCCATTTTCATAGACTAATTTACCTTGTCCATTCATTCGATAATTAACAATAGTTCCTGTGTAAGTTATTTTACCTTCCTTATAAGTTAAAACACCTTTACTCTTACTAGGCACAGTAAGTACTGTTAATCCTAAGAGCACTATCGCCACTAGCGCAAGCTTTTCAATTAAACTCCGCGTAAATTCTATCTTTTTTAAACCTTGTATTAGTTTTTCCATTTTACTACCCATTTATTCGGCTCAGCCATTGTTTGCATCCTTTTTTTACTAAGGCATAGGTTTCATCAAAATCACCCGTATACCAAGGATCTGGGACACCTCCCTCACAAAAAAGAACTATCTTATCGTCATACTGACCAGCGGACAAAGACTTCAAGTCTCGGACATTTTGCTCATCCATCCCAATTACCAAATCATACTGCTTAAAATCTGCCATTTTAAATTGCTGCGATGTCTTCGTTTTGTCAAAAGGCAGAGCATGTTTTTTCAAAATATTCTGTGTCCCTATATGAATCGGATTACCATGTTCCCAATTTGAAGTGGCTCTGCTGTCAATGACAAGGCCTGTCATTTTCGCCACATCTTTCATGACAAATTCTGCCATAGGACTTCGACAAATATTTCCTAAACAAACAAAACAAATTTTCTTCATTGGCTACTCCTTGGCTATACTAAGTCTATTATATCAAATTTTTTGATAGCTATAGAAAAAAGAGCCTAAGCCCTTTTTAAATTTTGGCAAATATCGAATTAAAGTCAGTCATCAGCTCATCTAATGTCGTTGTGAGCTCTTCACGCGTTGTGTTATTTTTAAGCGTTACTTGACCGCTTTCTACTTCACTTTCTCCTAAAGTCACAATTGTTCTTGCTTTTAAAATATCTGCTGATTTAAACTGTGCTTTGAGCTTGCGATTGAGGTAATCACGTTCAGCCGAAAATCCTTGATTACGGATAGCTTGAACCAATTGCAGAGCTTTGCGATTAGCTCCCTCTCCTAATACGGCAATGTAAACATCTAAGTTAGTTTCTACTGGCAAGGCGATGCCCTGCTTTTCCAAAATTAAAAGTAAACGTTCAAGTCCAAGTCCAAAGCCAAAACCTGGTGTCTCAGGCCCACCAAAATACTCAACCAATCCATCATAACGACCGCCCGCACAGATGGTCAACTCAGACTTGTCTACTTTTGTGATAAATTCAAAAATCGTGTGGTTATAATAATCCAGACCGCGCACCATATTGGTATCAATCACATATGGAATGTTTAAGTCTTCTAACATTTCACGAACAGCATCAAAATAAGTCTGACTTTCTTCATCAAGGTAATCAAGAATTGATGGAGCGTTTGCTACGGCTATCTTATCCTCTTTTTCCTTACTATCCAACACCCGTAAAGGATTTTCATCCAGCCGACGCTGACTGTCTTTTGAAAGTGTCTCACGAAGTGGGGTCAGATAGTCAATCAAGGCCTGACGATAGTTTTTACGACTTTTTGGATTTCCCAAAGTATTGAGGTGCAACACAATATCCTTGATTCCAAGCTCGTTAAACAGTTGGTAAGCCATCGCAATAGTTTCCACATCAGTCGCAGGATTTTTTGAACCAAAAGCTTCTACCCCAATTTGATGAAACTCACGTAAACGACCTGCCTGTGGACGCTCATAGCGGAACATTGAGCCGATATAATACATCTTAACCGGTTTTTGTACTTCTGGCGCAAAGAGTTTATTTTCCACATAAGAACGCACCACCGGAGCAGTTCCCTCTGGACGAAGAGTAATGTGACGCTCTCCCTTGTCGTAGAAGTCATACATTTCCTTGGTTACGATATCAGTCGTATCACCGACAGAACGAGAAATCACTTCATAGTGCTCAAACATCGGTGTACGGATTTCACCATAATTGTATTTTTTAAATGTTTCACGTGCAACATTTTCCACATACTGCCATTTAGCAGCTTCTACAGGCAAGATATCCTGCGTTCCTTTAGGTTTTTGAAGTTTCATTTCTAAGATACAAAAAGCGTCAAAAAACGAGAAGAAAATAGGAGACCAACGCCGTGTCACCAGACACAAGGAGGTCTATCTTTTTCTCGACGTTTTTAGCTCGTGTTCAGTTTAGAACACAAACTCACTCTATTCCTTCCTCTATTAGTGTATATTTCCTTCTATTTTACCATGTTTTTAAGGATTTTTGGGAAATGTCAAAGCAAAATTTTATAGATCTTTATCAAATCTTTCAATATCTGTTGATTTTATTGGAAGTTCATTATATAATAAACCAGTTAATCACTTTATTAACCGGTTTATTTTTTTGCCGGAATATTCCTTTTTAGTCAGGAGAAAATAACATGAAACATAAAAAATGGATGACTCTTGTAGGACTGACACTTATCAGTCATTTGACATTAGTAGCTTGCCAACAAGAACAAACAACTAGCCATTATAAGCCTAACATTCAGCAAACTCAAAAAGACGAGAACATCTACGTTGTTGCTGAAATTACAGAAGATGGCTACATTTCTATCCACGGAGATCACAATCATCTCGAAAAAGGTTTTATACCTTATCATGCTAAATTTTTAGCTGAGACCCTTGTTCCTAAAGATTATGCGTTTAAAGAAAAAGATTTACAATATAAGGTTGCCAATGGCGCTATTGTCAAAGTTAATGGCAAATATTATTTTTACCCCAAAACAAAAAATCAAGGCATTGTAACACTGGACGAAGCTCGTCAATTAACGAAAAATAACAAAGAAGGCCATCACCATGGACACAATCATGAGCACGACCACAAGAGAACTAATAAAAAAGAGGTTGCAGGCATTGACCGCCCAACCAGTGACGGATTCCTCTTTACCTCTGAGAGTCAAATCAAGACTAAAACAGAGCTAGGACTCATTGTCTCCCATGGTGACCATGAGCATTTCATCTTCTATAATGACTTGAAGGGGAGCAAGTGGGAATACCTTATCCCAAACAATGCTAATCTAACAGCACCAGTCACTTCCAACGCCGCACCAACAAATCACTCCCTTCACGACAATTATGTCTTTAACATTAACGACGTTGTTGCAGAAGATGCTAATGGCTATACCGTTCGTCATGGTGATCATTACCATTACATTCTTAAAAGTAGCCTGCCAACACAGCCTAGTCAACCAAGACAATATGTCCCAATGCCCCTCCCATCAAATCCTTCATCAAACAATCATATTCCTGGTATAACACATCCAACAAGTGACGGATTCCTTTTTGATGGTTCTGGAGTTGTCGGACATAGTGAACTTGGTCTTTTAGTTCAGCATGGCGATCATACCCATATTCTACGTTACGACGATTTATCAAAAACAAAATGGGCACACCTCATTCCAAACAAAACACCAAAACCTCAATCACAAACAACTCCTTCTGACAAACAAGAAGGTCCATCTGTTGATGACGTTGCTGCCAAACGTTCCCATCTTGCTCATTCATTAGGGCTTCCAGAAGAAACAATCACTCTATTCTATTCTGATAATGGTCCTGCTTTTCGTTACCCTCACGGTGACCACGATCACATTATTTATCTAACCGATATCGATCTTAATAAGCCAATCGAAGATCCTCATGCTCACGCTCATGATTCCGATAAAGTTGGTATGCAGACTCTCAAAGAGATGGGCTTTGACGAAGATATCATCCATGATATTCTTCATGCTAACGCTGATGAGCCATTTCCATCAAACGAAACCAACCCAGAAAAAATGAAAGAATGGTTGAAAACCGTTCGCTACCTCAACATCGGTGAGCGCCCAAATCCACTTAAACGGTTCGGCCTAAACTTAATGCCAAATGTTGAAGTTTTAGGACTTGGCTTTACAACAATTGATGATATTAGTCCAGTCTTTCAATTTAAGCAACTAAAACAACTGTGGTTGACAAAAACCGGGATTAAAAACTATGCTTTCTTAAAAAATATACCTCAACTAGAAGGTATTGATTTCTCACAAAACGGCATTTCTGATTTAACCTTTTTAAAAGATTATCCAAACCTAAAAGTCGTATCAGCAGCTGGTAATGATATCACAGATATTAGTATCTTGGCCAACTTAAACAACTTAGAGTCCCTCAATCTTGATTTGAATAATATTGCTGATCTATCTGCCTTAAGCCACCTCCAGCATCTCAAAGCTGTCAGCTTAGATAGTAATCAGATTACTAACCTATCAGCATTATCAAATAAACCTTTATTAGAACGATTGTTCATCTCTCATAATAAAGGACTCAATTTAAAAACACTCAAAGCATCTGCTTTGAAAGAATTAACCGCTACAGATAATGACACCCACCAACTTGATTTCTTGGACAACCTTCCAAGTTTAGAAACACTCAATCTAGACAACAACGCCTTAACATCTCTAGAAGGTCTAGAAGAAGCTAGAGCACTTAAAAACCTCTCAGTATCAAATAACAACATTACTACCCTATCATTGTCTCACCCACAAGGAACTCTTAAAGAACTCACGATTAATAAAAACAAACTCAACGACTTAGAAGGAATCAATAACTTGACCGTACTTGACAGTATCTATGCTTCACAAAATAAAATCAAAACACTCGCATTAGCAGAAAAAAATAATACCTTAACTTATATCGACGTTAGCAATAACCATATTCCAGCAGAGGAATTACAATTACAAGATGATATTCCCAAAGCCATTCGTGAACATTTCCCAGCAGTCACAGGTGGAAAAATTGAAGAGAATAAACCTGAAGTTCCGAGTAAAACCCAATCAGTATCCGAAGAATCACCCACAAATACAGTTGAGAAAGATACGAAGAAGCCTGATCAAGTTGATCAAACAGAAAGCACTACGCAAGAAATTACAAAATATCAAGAGAATGCTACAGATGCAACAGTAGAAGGCCAATAATGAGGTTGAAAAACTTCAACCCCCAAAAGAAATATCTTTGTAAATGACTAAAAAACTAATTTTTTACAAAAAATTGGCAAAAAATCACAAATTTATCATGAAAAACTGTCAAGTAACTTTACTTTACAAAAATCTTTTGATATACTGTTACAGTTGGCGAAAGCTGAAACACATACTTGAAAGGAAAATAAAGAAAATGGCAGTACCTGCACGTCACACTTCAAAAGCGAAGAAAAACAAACGTCGTACACACTATAAATTGACTGCTCCATCAGTACAATTTGATGAAACAACTGGAGATTACTCACGTTCACACCGTGTATCACTTAAAGGATACTACAAAGGACGTAAAATCGCTAAAGCTAACGAAGCTAAATAATAGAAGGGAGATACCATGCGCGTAAACATTACACTTGAACACAAAGAATCTGGTGAACGCTTGTACCTTACTTCAAAAAACAAACGTAACACTCCAGACCGTCTTCAATTGAAAAAATACTCGCCAAAATTGCGTAAACACGTGATCTTTACTGAAGTAAAATAAGACAACATACAGAGAGCCTATGAAATCAACGTTTCAAAGGCTTTTTTCTTTTGATTTTAGCAAGATAACTGAATTTTAACTGATTAATATTTTCTAATACCGTAGATTATATTTTTGATATAATTAATACATGTCATGAAAGGAAGTACGAGATGGCGAAACCTACCAAAATTAATTGGAATGAAAAAATTCCTGAGATTTCTAAGAAAATTGAAGAAATAAAAATCACTTCTTTTTACATGTTAAGTACAGACTTATATAAAATAGATAACAACAAATTAATAAAAATTATAACTCAAAAGTTTGAAAATCATCCTGCAACCATAGCGATATTAATCGGTACAAAAGATACAATTCCCTATATATCACTCACTTCCTATCCGATATAAAGCCTATTAGATTAAGCTTTTTAAGTATCATTATACTTCACTAAAACAACATTTTCTTTACTGAAGTAAAATAAGGTTTCATTACATTTCAGTGCAAGCTGAAAAAGCTTGATTTTATGCGATTCTTGAGATGTTGAATTTCACTACAAATCATTTAAAATCAGTTTTATGGCAACCTTTATGGCAACCTTTTTTGAAATTAAAAAAAGAAAGTCATCAATCGAAGAACAAAAACTCTTAGAATTTTTCTAGGAGTTTTTACTTTCTCTTGGAACTTTTTCTTGATAAGTGCTATAATAAAGAAAAAGGGAGTTGGTCTGCAAACCAACTCCAATGTAGAACCGTTAAAAAGACGGTGGCTCGTATAACAGATTTAATCCGTCCTACTCGCTCAAAAGTGGGGACGGATTATTTTTTGTCCTTATCTTTGAAGATTTTATAGCACAAGCTAATCAAAGTAATGGTAAAGCTACCAAAACCTAAGATAGTCTGCACGACTTCAAAAGCGGTCAATCAATGCTCCCTCCTTTTCGTCAGATTTTGATGAGTTGCCCATAGGCATCACCTCTCTTTCGGTTTCAGGAGCAACCGTCTTCACTTTTCTACGTTTATTATTATATCACAGTGTAAAAACTCTTCCTACAATTTAGTAAGAAGAGTTTTCTTTTTATCTAGTTTTTCTACGTTTGTTTGTAACACTCAACCCAAGACCAGTTTTTGTGCCAATACCACCCACTGCTTGAGCTTTATTGTACTCGATAAGATTCTTAGCAGTCACACCATTATAAGTAGTCTGAGAAGTTAAAGTAGAATAAACATCTTTATCTGTTGCCAAACCTTTAGAGTAATCTTTAATAACTTTAACAAACTCATCAGTCATATAAGGCGCATAAGGAGAACTTGTAACAGAGTAGACATCCTCAGATGTTGTTTCTGTCACTTCTTTCCCCTTTTTAGATTCATCAAGGTTGACCCTGTACAGCCTTAACTTCCTCAGTTTTACTGTCAAGAGCAGACTTAGCAATCCCAAAAAACATCTTTTTTATCTGTTTTTTGACCAGGGATGGCTTTCATATGTGCTGGATTCGCTAAAATAAGCTCAAAGTCTTGACAGAGCGCATACCAAACGGGTTTCCAACAGACTCCTGTACTTTCCATGCCAACAGCTTGTACTTGAAAAGATGTGAGAAAATCATGACATTGTTGTAAACCTTCTGTCGTTGTATCAAAGCGAGCTCTTCACGTTTGGGACGAGTACTAGTGAGAGAACCGTGTAAGATACAGACAGCTATCATAGCTTGGTGAATATCTATGCCTGCACAAGATGTATAGATGATATCCATAGTCGTTTCCTCCTAACTAATGATGAGGACTTGTCTCTCTAATAGTAGTCGTATTTTTATACTCATGCTTCT